>CAXTOP010000057.1:0-32363 GCA_964245965.1 uncultured Chthoniobacterales bacterium | reverse complement strand
CCCGCGAGGCTACCAAAACGACACCGCTGCTGGCCACGATTAAATCAGCGGTTCCCTAGGGTGCGGGGAGGACGCCGTAATCTGTGTGCTACGCTTTGTGCTACAACGGACACTTTGCTCGAATACCTCGTAGATCAGCCACTTGCGCGCATAAGTCGTGTTCTTTGAGCGTAATGCATCTATAAAAGATGCGCCGTGCAACGTTGAAAACCCTTAAAGACACAATTTTAAGTCTGTTGCGTCTGCCATTTCGCCACATCGGCCTGCGCTTTGTCGCCCGGACATCAGCCACTTATAACATGCGGTGGATGACATGGCATCAGGCGAAACGGGCCAAGTCCGGATCTTTCATCCTGTCTTTATGGGCTGCAAGCGCAAATTCCTCGCTGGGGCGGCAGGGAGGCGTGATGTTCCGGCCGAATGCGTTCCGATCCTGTGCTTCATCATGGTGCCCGACATTGAGCAGACGATTTGCCCGACCGATTTCTTCGAGTTCTGAGGAATCGTTGGACAGGAAATGCGGAGTGCCTTTAGTTCGGGCGGGTCACGTGCAAAGACCCGACGTTCGGCAGAAAAGGGATTCGCAACTATGAACCGACGCAAGTTTCTACAGGCTACCGGCTTGACCGCCGGCTCGCTCCTCCTCCCGGTTTGGGGCCGCCCGGTCAGCGCTTTCGGAGAAATCGCACTCACGCCCGTCGCGGAAAAGAAAAAGCTGGCCGATGCCGCGCTCAACGCTGCCACGAAAAAGGGCGCGACCTACGCGGACGTCCGCATCGGACGCTACCTCAACCAGTTCATCATCACGCGCGAAGATCACGTCGAGAACATCGCCAACACCGAGAGCTACGGGGCCGGCGTGCGGGTGATCGCCGACGGTTGCTGGGGCTTCTACGCCACCGATTCGCTGACGCCCGAATCCATCGCTCAGGCGGCCGAGCAGGCGGTTGCCATCGCCAAGGCCAACGCCCGCCTGCAGGAGAGCCCGGTGGTCCTGGCCCCGCAAAAAGGCGTCGGCGAGGTGGCCTGGCGGACGCCGATCGTCAAAAATGCTTTCGAAGTGCCGACCGCCGAAAAGGTGAACCTGCTCCTGGCCGTCAACCAGGCCGCGCTCAAGAACGGCGCAAATTTCGTGGCCTCGCAAATGTTCCAGGTCAACGAGCAGAAGTACTTCGCCAGCACGGACGGCTCGTACATCGACCAGGACATCCACCGCATCTGGCCGAACTTCGTCGTCACGGGCATCGACCCGAAGAGCGGCAAATTCCAGACGCGGCGCGCTCTGAGCGCTCCCTGCGGCCGGGGCTACGAGTACCTCGACGCGAAGCCGGAAGGCAAACGCCTCGGGGTCACCACCCGTTACACCGATTCGTACGACATGCTCGAAGACGTCGCCGCAGCGGCCCGGCAGGTCCGCGACAAGGTCACGGCGAAATCCGTGGAAGCCGGCCAGTACGACCTCGTCCTGGACCCATCCCATTTGTGGCTCACCATCCACGAGTCCGTGGGTCACGCGACCGAGTTGGACCGCGTCCTGGGTTACGAGGCCAACTACGCCGGGACGAGCTTCGCGACGCTCGACAAATGGAAGTCCGGCGACTTCAAGTACGGCAGCCCGCAGGTCACCATCGTCGGGGACAAAACCCAGCCCGGTTCGCTGGGTGCGGTCGGCTACGACGACGAAGGCGTACCGTGCAAGAAATGGGACCTCATCAAGGACGGCATCCTGGTCAACTACCAGAAGACCCGCGACCAAGCTCACATCATCGGTCAGAAAGAAAGCGATGGCTGCTCCTACTCGGATAGCTGGAGCGACGTGCAGTTCCAGCGCATGCCCAACGTTTCCCTGCAACCCGGCAAAGCGCCGCTGGCGGTGGATGACATGATCAAGGACGTCGAGCGCGGCATCTACATCATCGGCGATGGATCGTTTTCCATCGACCAGCAGCGCTACAACTTCCAGTTCGGCGGCCAGCTCTTCTACGAAATTAAGGACGGCAAGATCGGCGGGATGCTGCGCGACGTGGCTTATCAATCCAACACGCAGGAATTTTGGAACTCGTGCGTCGCGGTGTGCGACGAGCACGATTACGCGCTCGGCGGTTCGTTCTTCGACGGCAAGGGCCAGCCGGGCCAGATCAGCGCCGTTTCTCACGGCGCGGCGACCGCGCGTTTCAACAAGGTGAACGTCATCAACACGGCGCGGAAAATCTGACCTGGCTTCTCCATCTTTCCCGATCCACCTTTTACCTTCCGCCTTCGCACCATGGCTTACCTCAATGAATCCGACACGCAGGCACTCCTGAAAAAGATCCTCGGCTTTTCCAAAGCCGATGACTGCGAGGTCACCATCACCGGTGACCACAGCGGCAACCTGCGCTTCGCGCGCAACGCCGTTTCCACCAGCGGAGGATCGGAGAACATCTCCGTGGTGGTCGAGTCGTCTTTCGGCAAACGCACCGGCCTCGCGACCGGCAACGAACTCGACGACGCTTCCCTGGAAAAGGTGGTGCGCCGCGCCGAAGACATTGCCCGCCTCGCCCCGGAAAATCCGGAATTTGAGCCGGCTCTCGGGCCGCAAAAGTACGAGCAGCCCGCCGGCTACTTCGAACCGAGCGCTCACATCGATCCGTTGGCGCGGGCTCAGGCCGCGGCGACCAGCCTGGAGCTTTGCAAAGCGGCCAAGCTTGTCGCGGCCGGGTTCCTGCAAGATCACAGCACGGGCACCGCGCGGGCCAACGGCAAAGGGTTGGCAGGATTCTATCGTGAGACGGGCGCGGACTTCTCGGTGACGATCCGCACGGAAGACGGCAAAGGGTCCGGCTATGGGGTGGCGGACGTCAACGACTTCTCCAAGCTCGACACGGGCAAGGTGTCGCAGGTGGCCATCCAGAAAGCGTTGGGCTCCCGCGAAACCCGGGCCATCGAGCCGGGTAAATACACGGTGATCCTGGAGCCGGCGGCTTCGGTCGATCTGCTCGGCCACATGGTCTCACAAATGGATGCGCGAACCGCCGAAGAAGGCCGCTCGTTCCTGAGTAAAGCCGGCGGCGGCACGCGGCTGGGTGAACAGTTGGTGGACGAGCGCGTCCACATCTACTCCGACCCGATGAACGCCGAGGTGCCCGGGGCACCCTGGAGCCCGGATGGCCGGGCCCGTGGGCGCGTTGACTGGATCAAGGGCGGGGTGGTGACCAACCTGGCTTATTCCCGCTTTTGGGCAAACAAGAAGGGCGTCCCGGAGGAAAAAGCCCCAGCGGGAATCGGCAGCGGCCGGGGCTTCAACCGTCGGTCGGTCGGCGGCTTTGAGGGAGAGCAGGGCGTGATCATGGAAGGCGGCGACCACAGCCTGGACGAATTGGTCAAAGGGGTGAAGCGCGGCATCCTGGTGACCCGGATGTGGTACATCCGCCCCATCGATCCCCAGACGCTGCTCTACACTGGCCTGACCCGGGACGGTACCTTCTACGTCGAGGACGGCGAGATCAAATACGCCATCAAGAATTTCCGCTTCAACGAGAGCCCGGTGATCATGCTCAACAACGTCGAGGCGCTCGGTCGTCCCGAACGGGCGAACGGCTGCCTGATACCGCCGATGGTCGTGCGGGATTTTACGTTCTCCAGCTTATCGGACGCGGTGTGAGCACCGCGCGGAGATCCCTCTTTGGCGGACTTCACTTTCACACGCTTGCAGTACGAATCCGGCGACTGGGACATCGTGGACCAGCGCATGCCTTCGAACCTGCTGGATTCCCTGGTGGCTTACACCACCGTCTCCATCGATCCGCGTGAGGCGGTGGTGCCGCTCGCGAGCAAGGAGTTGTTTGACGCCCGCTTTTGTTATCTGAGCGGGCACAAACTGGTGCAATTCACCGACCGGGAGCGCGCTAATTTCGAGGCGTACATCCGGCGGGGTGGGTTCATTTTTGCTGACGATTGCAACCACGACATCGACGGCCTCTTCGCAAAATCCTTCGAGTCCCAGATGGCGGCCATCTTCGGCCCGGAAGCTTTGCGAAAGATTCCCAACGATCATGCCCTTTACAGCGCGTTTTTCCGTTTCGACAAGGGGCCTCCGGCGACTTCCTTCGAACTCAACGGCTGGGGCGACGATCTGGTCCACGATTACCTGCGGGCCGTGGAGATCGATGGCCGCATCGCGGTTTTATACAGCAACAAGGATTACGGCTGCGAGTGGGACTACGATTTTCGCAACAAACGATTTTTGGCCGAGGACAACACCAAGTTCGGCGTCAACATCATTCTGCACGCCTTGACCGCGTGAGTTCGAAGTCATCGCCAGGGCAGGGAGGGACCGTTAACATGACTGAAGCACCGCCACGCATTGCTACGGAGGAAGAACTGGAACGTTTGCTGACGAAGATTCCGCTGCTGCGGGCCGAGGTCGCCAAGGTCATCATCGGACAGAAAGGGGTGGTCGAGGAACTGCTGACGGCCTTCGTCGCCGGGGGGCACTGCTTGCTGGAGGGGCTGCCGGGCCTCGGCAAGACGTTGTTGATCCGCACGCTGGCGCAAGCCGTTGACCTGGAATTCCGCCGCATCCAGTTCACTCCGGACCTGATGCCCTCGGACATCATCGGGACCGAGGTTTTGGAAGAGGACCACGCGACCGGGAAGCGATTCTTTCAGTTCAACAAGGGACCGATCTTCGGGCAGATCATTCTGGCCGATGAGATCAACCGCACGCCGCCTAAGACGCAGAGCGCCCTCCTGGAGGCGATGCAGGAAGGTTCGGTGACCTACGGCGGCAAAAGCTACGTGTTGTCGCAACCTTTCTTTGTACTGGCCACCCAAAACCCGATCGAGCAGGCTGGGACCTACCCATTGCCGGAGGCACAACTCGACCGTTTCCTGCTTTATCTCAAGATCGGTTATCCGAACGAAGCCGAGGAGATGCAGATGCTCGCCAGCACCACCGGCAAGCGGATGTCGGACGTTGCACCCGTCATGACCGCGGAGGATGTGCGGCAGTTCCAGCAAGTGGCCCGCGAGGTGGCGGTCAGCGAGGATATGCTGCGCTACGCCAGCCGCCTCGTGCGGGCCACGCGCGACCGCTCGCTGCCGTACATCGAGAAATGGGTGCGCTTCGGCGCTGGGCCACGGGCGGGTCAGGCTCTGCTGCTCTCCGCGAAAGCGCGGGCCTTGCTGTCCGGACGTTTCGCGGTAACGATGGACGATTTGCAAGCCCTCGCGGCACCGGTGCTGCGCCATCGCGTGCTGTTGAACTTCGAAGCCGAAGCGGAGAACATCACGACGGATGACGTCGCGCGAGAACTCCTGCGGATCATCAAAAACGATGTCAGGTGAGAAATACGGCGTGGGTAGGGTAAGCTTGCGCGGTTTGCGTCTTGTGGCGCGGCAACTCGCGACGGGTCTGCTAGCGGGTGAGCACGTCAGCCGTCAGCCGGGATTGGCGAGAGAGTTCAGCCAATACCGTTCTTACCAGCCGGGCGATGATCCCCGGCACATCGATTGGAAACTTTACGCCCGCTCGGACCGCTTCTTCCTGCGTGAAAGCGAGATCGAGACGGCCATCAGCGTTCGCATCGTTCTGGATGCGACCGCTTCGATGCAGCACGTCGACACGACGGGGCCAGCGGCGGGCGCGAGCAAGTTCAGCTATGCGCGCACCGCCGCCGCCGCGCTCGCGTTCCTGGCCCGGTCGCAAGGCGACACGGTCGAATTGCACGCGGTGACCGGTGAGAAAGTCGTCTCCGTGGGCGGCAAGGGTCAGCGTCAGTCCTTCGAACAGATCATTCACGCGCTTGAGCGGCTGCAGCCCGTAGGACGGTGGCCGCAGGACCCACAAATCTTTCGTCGGGCCGGAGCCCGTAATTCCAGCAAAGGAAGATCGATCATCATTGTCATCACCGATCTCCACGAACAGGCAGAGGAAGTCCGCGCCAGTCTGGCTCCCTTGCACGCCGCTGGCAACGAGTTAATCCTTTTCCATCTCCTGGGTCACGACGAAGCCGACTTTCCCTTTACGGGCACGGTGCGCTTTGAAGACTGGGAAAGCGGCAGCATGGTGGAAGCGGATGCCTCGACTGCACGCGCAGCGTGGCTTGCGGGTATGCACCAGCGGATCGAGACCTGGAAACGCGCATGGCCGGGAAAGCGCTTTGACTATATTCTGGCCCGACTGGATGAACCGCTGGAACGCACCTTGCGCGGATACCTGGCTCGAAGGATGAGCTTCTGAGGCATGTTGTGGTTTTCACATCCATCTGGCTGGTGGGCGCTGCTGTCGCTGACTTTGCCGCTGGTCTTACATCTCTGGCGTCCACCGGCGAGAAAAGTGTTGCTCGGCAGCCTGCGTTTCCTGGAAGGGCTGCCGCGCCGAAACCTGCGAAATCTGCGCTGGCGTGAAACTTTGCTCCTGTGGACACGGTTGCTCCTCCTGGGGATGTTGACTTGGCTTCTCGCGGGCCCCGGTTGGAGTCGTCGCACTCCGGCTCAGCCTAGGCGCTGGGTACTCTTGGCTCCGGATGCGGCCGTCGAGGGTGCCGCACGGGACCGCCTGGACACTTTGCAAAACGAGGGGTATGAAATCCACCTTTTGGCGGCAGGATTTCCAGGTGCCGGGGGGCGTGCAGTCCCCGGGGACCCGGCGGTGGCCTCGCCCGATGTCTGGTCGCTCCTGCGGGAGGCCGATGCCGTTCTGCCTGTACATTCAAGGATCGCCGTGTTCACGCCGGATCGGGTGGCCGGGTTGCGTGGTGCGCGACCAGCGATGCATCATTGCCAAATCGAGTGGGTGAAAGCGGCGATGCATCCTGAGGAGGTGCAGCCGTGGATTTCCTCGTTGGAGACGGTGGGCAGCGGGAACACACAGCGGTTGAACCTCCGCTTCGGAATGACGTCCTCGGCGTCCACCCGTTTTGTCTCGCAAGTCTTGCCCGCACTCGCTGGAAGGACACAAATGACCAATCCTCCCGACCGGTGGGAAGTGGAGGTGTCCAAGGCCGGCGACACTGGATTTGTTGCCCATCTCATGACTGCCGCCGGTCAACCCATCGGCGGGCTGGTGACCGCACAAAGTGTCGCCCCTCTCGTTGCATGGATTTTGCACGAGCCAGGACGGAGCGAAGACGCCCGGTACGTCGAAGCGGCCATCCGCGCCGCCGCGCAGGAGAAGGAGCGGGAGATCAGGGTGGTAAGAAGACAGAGCGACCGGATGGCAACGCCAGAAGAACCAAAACCACAATGGGTTTTCTGGCTGAGCAGCCAGACGGTGCCGGACTCGATCAGCCGGCTGGCCGGAGCGGGCGGAAGGTTACTGACGGACGCGCCCGCGCCGGACACTCAGCGCGTGGAAAGTCGGATAATCACTCCGCAAACTTCGCTCGTCCTCGTCAACCTTTCTCGCCGTGTGGATGCGCCTGTCGATACCACCACGGTATGGACGGACGGATTCGGGCAACCACTCCTGACTTGGTCAATTCTGGGGCAGGGTGAGCACTGGTCCTTCCTCAGCCGGTTTCATCCCGCGTGGAGCGATCTTCCACGGACCGGCAGCTTGGCGGCGGTGTTCGAATCGCTGCTCAACGAACCGCCGGATCGACCGGACACTGCGGCAGCACCGGATTTACGGGCAGCCGGGACGGATCAGGGGTTACCCAAGGTTGTAGAACCCGCCGCTGATGCGGTCGGCGCAACTCCGGCTACCGGCGCGTGGACTGATCTATCGGGATGGTTCTGGGGATTCGCCGTGCTCTGTTTTTGCCTCGAGCGGTTCCTGAGCAGCTTGCCTGCGACCGCTTCGCGAATTGGTGTTACGGAGGGCGCCCGGCCATGACTCCCGGGAAAATGGCGCATCTCGCCGGCCGATGGAGGCGGATGATTTACAAGCGCGAGTTGCTGTTCGCTTTTGCCGCCGGCTGGATCGCGGTGGCATTGCTCTTGCCGCAGCCTTCCTGGGTCTTGGGAGGAGCGATACTAGTTTTTGGAATCGTTCTGATTGCCCGGTTGGCAGTCATCCGGCCCTGGCGCTTCGATGCCGATTCTCTGGTCCGGCAGATCAACCGCTCGCACCCCGAGCTGGAAGAAAGCAGTGCGTTATGGTTGCGCCAGCCGGACAGTCTGAGCCTGCTCGAACGTCTGCAACGGCGGCGGATCGACACGGTGTACACACGCCGCTTGGAGTCTGAACCACGCGCTTCTTTAGGTGAACCAGCACCGGGTTCTCTGCGGGCTGCCCTCTTTTCCTCCTGTATTGCGTTCTTGTGTTTCATCATGGCGTTCGGTTTGTTCTCCTACGCCAATCGTTCCCGCCGACATCTGTTCCGGTCTGCGGCGGTACTCGACACCACAACCCAGCACGCCGGAAGCGAAAAGACACGAGAAAGGGTTCTGCCGCGCATCAAGAGCGCGGAACTCACGGTGACACCGCCAGCCTACACGGGAAAACCCGTGCGCCGAATCACCGGCTTCAACGGTGAGATCGAGGAAGGATCACTCGTTCTCTGGAGGGTTGCATTGGATCAACCGGTACGCGAGGCCCGCCTCGTGTTCGGACAGGGAAAAGACGATGCGCTGCCTCTGATCAACGAACAAGATGCCTACCAGGCGCAGCGCACCGCGCATGACTCCGGGTTGTATCATCTGGCGGCCACGCTGTCCGACGGTACGCCGTGGACCCCACCAGAGGTTTATGCGCTTAAAGTGATCAAGGATGTACCGCCGATCATCAAGATCCTGCAACCAGCGGAAGCACGGACGCAAATTGATTCACGCATCGTGTCAATCGAAGTCGTTGCCACCGACGACTACGCGGTCGCGTCCGCGCACATCGTCGCCACCGTCGCCAAAGGCTCGGGCGAAGCGGTCAAATTTCGTGAACAGAGCATCGCCTTCGACGACAACGGATCCAAAGACCAATCGTCCTACCCGGCGAACACTCGCCAATTGTCAAAGACGCTCGATCTGGATTCCATCGGAATGGAACCGGGAGATGAACTTTACTTTTACGTTGAGGCCACGGATAACCGCCAGCCGACTCCGAACCGCGCCCGTTCCGAAACGCGCTTCGTCGTGCTCAAAGGGCCGGAGAGCAAAGCTCCTTCGTCCGGCCAGGGGGTGGCTGGAGTCAATCTGGTGCCGCAGTACTTCCGCAGCGAGCGGCAGATCATCATCGACACCGAAAAGCTGATCGCGGAGCGGCCGACTCTCCGGGCCGACGAGTTCAACCGGCGCTCGAACGATCTCGGGATCGACCAGCAACTCCTGCGACTGCGCTACGGGCAATTTCTCGGCGAGGAACTGGAACAAGGGCAGGGTTCCGGCGACCAGACCGAAGTCAACCTCAACCCGCTCCAGCGGGGCGTACCCAGGGACATGATGCACGAGCACGACACGGCACCGGAGGGAACGACCGCCGGCGCTGCTGGCACCGACCCGCGAGCGGCGGCGCGGACGGCTTTGCGCCTGCAACTCCAACACACCGAACAGGCCGCCGGACACGCCGACGAACACGATCCGCCTACCCCTGCCGACAACACCGGCGGTCCATTGACGGCTGCGGAGGTCATCGCGCCGTTCGTGGACGAACACGATGCGCAGGACACCGCGACCTTCTTTGATCGCGAGAAGAAAAGCACCATGCGCGACGCGCTGGCCGCCATGTGGGACGCGGAAAAGTTCCTGCGCACCAACCGTCCGCCGGAAGCGCTCGCGCCCGCCAACAAAGCCCTGGCGATCTTGAAGGACATCCAGCAAAGCGCCCGCGCCTACGTGCAGCATGTAGGTTTCGAACCTGCGCCGCTCAAGATCGATCTGCGGCGCTTGCAGGGAAATGTGTCCGACGTGAACGAGCGTGTCTCCAGCCAGCCGGTCCCGGCTCAAGCCGACCCAGCGCTGACGGCAGTCCGCCGTCTCTTGCAGGCGATTCCGTGGCACTCGCGGATCGATGGTCTGGCCGCCCAGCAAACACAATCCTTGCACGAGGCGGAACCCGCTCTCACCGCGGCGGCCACGCGGCAGCCGGACCTCTACCTGGCTCCGTTGCAAACGGTCCGCCGGCTCGTCGGGCCAAACCCATCCGTGAGTGAACAAGAGGCCGCTGAACTGGAAAAGGCCCTTTTGCGCTTGCTGCCGCCCGCAACGGCGCAACCCGGGCGGCAAGAGGACCTGTCTGGCGGGTCCGCACGCTATTTTCAGGCACTCGGAGAGATGGAGGCGACACCGTGACTTTTCTGGTATCGGCGTTGGCGTTCCGCCTCGTCGGTTGGACTGGTCTTGCCATGGTTGTGGCGTTTTGCTGGCTGGAGTGGCGGCGCACGGACGGCCGCAATCTCTGGCTGCGGATCGCGGCGACGGCGGCGACGACCCTCTCTCTGATATCTTTGGGTATTAGGCCGGCGTGGTTGCACCCAGCCAGTGGAAAACATCCCGCATCGGTCACCGCCGTCGTGTGGACCGGAGGGCGATCAACCGCCGGGTCCTTCGAAGGAACGACGGCCAAGTACCGGTTTGCGCTGGCTCCCGCCCACTTGCCACCGGACCAGCACGTTGAGATGATTCCCGATCTCGCTTATCTGCGACGCCACTTTCCGGACGTGACTCGCGTCGCTCTGGTGGGCCAGGGGCTGCTGCCCGGCGAACTCGAAGCCTTGCGCGGATGCGCGGTCACCTACCAACCTTTGCCGGAGGATTTGCCTGTTCCATCCGTCAGCTTTCTGAGTTATCCGAACCAACTCCCGTTGGGAACATCCCTTTGGGTTCAGGGCTCACTGGATGGTGTGAAGGAGGAAGCACCACCCGCGCTATCTTTGATCGCGCCGGATGGTACGATCACCGATGCAATGATTCGTCCGGACGGTGCCGGGAAAAAGTTCGTGTTTGAAGCAAGATGTCCTCCCGTCGCCGCCATCGGCCGTTTCGCCTGGAAGCTGCGTCTCGCCGTCCCAGGGTCGCAAGGCAAAGTATTCTCCGAGGAAGTATTTGGCGTGGAAGTGGTCGGAGCAACTCTCCCGCGTGTTCTCGTCCTGGAGAGCTCGCCCCACCCGGACACCGCCGGCCTACGGCGTTGGCTGGGACGTTCCGGTGGCATCATGACCGTCCGGACCACGGTGGGCGCGGAGCGGTATCGGTTTGTTGCCACACCCGGCGCGCAGGGAGAGTTCGGGGCACTGGATGAAAGTCTGCTGTCAGGCTACGATCTGGTTTTGGCCGACCCGGCGGCGCTGGCGTCCCTGACCGATAGGGAGCGTGCTGCTTTGATGGCAAGCGTGGAGAACACCGGCTTGGGCGTTTTGGTGGCCGGCCTTCCGAAGGAACCGGTCGCCGCCGCCCTCTTACCCGGGAGAGTAGTGCCCCTGGAAGCATCTGGTGAAGGCGGAGAGGAGGCAAATCGGATGGTACGTCCGCAGTGGCAAGGCCAGCCCGGCCTGTCGGAAGCAGGGGTGCCCGCCGAAGCGGCTGACATCGAACTGACCGACCGTCTGGCCGATCGCCTGATCACGGATGGGCAGGGACACACCGTTGCCGCGAGCATCCGGCGCGGCCAAGGGCGGATCGGACTTACCCTGTTGAGGGACACGTGGCGATGGACACAGGAGAACGATGAAGCCGCGTTCGCCGGCTACTGGTCATTTCTTTTTACGAAAATGGCCCGCAGCCAGGAGGCCACGGAGGCCGGACGATGGTCCCTGCCTGGCGGCGCGGCACCGGTGTTCGTGGATGATCCCATCGAGCTCACCTGGACCGGTAAGACGATTCCCATGCAACCGGCGCTCGTGAGCGGCGGGGAAAATCAGCCAGCAGCGACGGAACTCGCTCTGGCGCAAAGCGTCGGCGGCGGTTTCGATTGGACGGCATTCTTCTGGCCTCGAGAAGCGGGCTGGCATCAGGTCGTCCTGCCCGCGACCGGAGCCACGATGAATTTCTTCGTCAACGAAGGAGGATGGAACACGTTGCGCGTTGCAAAGCGCCGTGCTGCCACCGTGCAGTTCGCAGCGTTTTCGCAGGCCCGCCCACCGGAGGACCACGCGAAGCTGACAGACCAGCAACAGAAAGAAACTGTCCCCGTCCCCATGGCCTGGTTGTTTGCCGCCTTTTTCGTCAGTGCTGGATTCCTGTGGACAGAGCGGTACGCTGGCGGGCGGATGCTGGCTTCATCCGGTCCGAGATAAAGAAAAAGTAGAAACTGCAAACATGGGCTGGTCATTTCGCGAAAGCGTCAAAATCTTGCCGGGCATCCGGCTCAACTTCAGCCGCCGCGGGATCGGCGCGAGTCTCGGCGGCAAGGGGATACACCTGGGGGTCGGCGGCGGCCGTGCTCCCCGGATCACCGGGGGAGTCGGTCCGTTTCGCTACTACAAGTCTCTCGGCACCGGCAGGGAGGCGTATCACCGGGCGGCTCCCGTTGGCACGCGGCGTTCCCGCGGCGGATGGCTGACGAAGGCCGCTGCGCTGATTTGTCTGCTGCTCTTGGGTATCTACGCCTGGCACAAATTGCTGCCGCCGGGTCAGGTACCGGCTGAGGAATCAATCAAGCACAGAACACTGCGGCACCACTAAACCGTGTTCCTGTTGTGGGGCGAGCGCTTCGCCTGCCGTAGGTGAGGGACGATCGGCCCTCGGATGCCACCAGGCAGATGTGCCTGGTCACCCAGCCAGCTTGTGTATCGTCATAATCTGATACCCGAAATAAACAACGCCGACAAGTACCACCAGCATTACACCAGCCAGGAACCGGTGGCGGGAGCCTGTCACCACCTGGTAAATCCCGGTAACGCTTGAGACCAACCCGAAGAGGACCAACGCCCCGAAAAGTTCAAATGTGAGGCGGGTCATCTCCGGATCGCCGTTCCACGAAGTTGTCGCCCCCTTTTCGGCCTGATGCGCGATCACTTCGTGGAGCCCGTAAGCGATGCGAGACGTGCCCAAGGCGAGAATCAAACCCACGATGATCAACAGCCAGCCCAGAGCCCGGATTTTCCTGGGACTCGGCAGAACGGGAAGGGGCGGTTTGCTCGCTGGCACCTGGCTGGGTGATGGTAACTCCATAAGCAAACCGGAGAAAAACAGGCAATACGCCGAACGTCAACCTTAGAACACTAGCCGCCCCTTTCGCTCTGCGACGGTGATTTGCGCTTCAGCCCCGGAGTTGAACTCCAGGAAGTCTGCCTCGATGCCGTCGCTGAAGATCACGCCGGACTCCGCCATCTGCGAGGTCAGGCGCAACGGTTCACGAGTGGTCACCGTGCCAAAAACCACCGTGGCTGCCGTGGTGTGGCTGGGAAAGGGTTCACGCACGGTGAAGTACAGGTAATCCGCGTCCCAACCCATCGGCGGGAGGGGAGATTGAACAGAAGCGGAAGTGGCCGCAATCGACCCGCCGTGGATGGCCGCCGAGATGGCATCGGCGCCCGTGAGCAGACTCTTGAGCCAGCCCGTCGAACCCAGGCCGGTGGAAACGATGACCCCGCTGGAACTGTGCGTTTCCTGCCGGCGGCCGTGCCGGATGACGTACCGGGCGGAGACGTGCGAACGCGGACCGACAAAGAAGTCGTTCACCGCGTGAAGCGTGCGGCCGTCGTTGAGCGCCGCCTTGGCCATCGTCACCTGCTTGCACGGACGGCGGCCGGCCAGCGTTTCGGGCATCAACTTGGCCAGATCCCCAACGAGGAAAGGCAGCAGCACACCATCGAAACGCTTTGGGTCTGGGTTGACGCCGACAACCGGACGCTCGCCGGTGTATTTGAGGGTGTTGGCCACCAGTCCATCCTGACCAAGCACGACCACGGTGTCCTCGGGGCCGAAGAGGAAGTTGGGTAAAAACGTCCGGTCGATGAATTGCACCAAGCCGAGCGGACGCAGGACCGCGTCCGTCTGCTCCACGGCAGCTTGGTAGGTGTCCTGCTCCGTGGTGTAATCGCTGAAGTCTCCGCCCAGGTGCTCGACGTAGAACTTCGCCTGCCGCTGCGTGTTGAAGCGACGCCGCAAGCCGGCCAGACGCACCTCGCGCGTGACGACGATGATCTTCTTCTCGGTGAGCCGCTGCATGAGGATTTCAGCCTCTACTTGCCCCTGGGTTCCGGCTTTCTGACTCCGCTGCCGTCGTTGGCCAGCAACTCGCGCAGGAGGTCCGGCGAGAGGTTAAGCTGCCCGATCTTGTCGGCCCGCTCGGCCATCTCGCGGAAGGCCACGGCGATCAGTTGATCCGGCTTCATGCCGATGCTGGCGAGCGCCTGGATGGTACCCTGGTCCGTGCCGGAGAACGCCTTCATCATCGCGCCGACACCGTACGCGCGAGTCTCCGCTTCAGCCCGCTGGTTCTCGTTGCTGACGGCCACGAGGTCCGTGTTGCGCGCTTCCAGAGTGATGCGCGCTTCCAGTTCGGCGGCCCGGAGGGCGTTGCGTTTCTCAAGCACGCTGCGCTCGGTGTCGATCTCGGCGTCGCGAATCTGCCGCTTCTTGAGTTCCACGGCGAGTTCGGTGGCCAGTTCGTTTTCCTTGATCGCGCGCTCCTGCTCGATGGAAGCGTTGCGCCGGGCGTACAGGGCTTCGTCGGCTTCCTTGAGCAGGGATTCGCGCGCGCCTGCTTCCAGGGCTCGGGCGCTTTCGGGCGTGGGTTTGATCGACAAGATGGAGAGCCCGATGATCTCCAGTCCCAGGGCCGCAATCTCGGGCGAGGCGGCCAGGTCCGTGCGCAGGTTGTTCACGATCCGGTCGGAGGCCCGCAGCGCCTGGCGCATGGGCAAAGCCTCGATCTGTTTGCGGGCAAGCACCCGCACCAGGTTGACCACGCGTTCGGGCAGCTTCTCCGGATCGTCCGAGACGTGGCGGTTCCCGCTCGGGTCGAGGGTGAAATTGAGCAGGGTTGACACTTTGACCGGATCGATGACCCGGTACGTCACCTGGCCTTGCAGGCTGATCTCCTGGAAGTCCGCCGTGGTTTCCGCAAACATGAACGGCGCGTCGTTGCTGGCGACCGGCACCGCGACCAAACTCGTGGTGGGTGAGTAATAATAGAACGCCAGCCCGAGTCCCTGGCGCTTGAGCCGTCCCTTCTTATACTGTAGCAGGTACGTGGTCGGCTGAACCTTGATGAAGCGCAATCCAAACATGGCGGCCATTCTAGTGCCGTCCGCGCTTCCTCTCCACCGCCGACTTCATCCTTCGATTTGCGTTGGGTACTGATCTATCATCACCGTGAACTTCCCGAACGTCCGTTTGCGGTGTCTGCTCTTGGTATTGAGCCTGTGGATCGGCACCAAGGCGCTGGCGGCTGACCGGGATCCCTCACCGATGAACGTCGTCTTGGTCCACGGCTACCACGATACCGGAACGAAGCTTGAGGCGATGCGCCAGACGCTCGAAGCGGCCGGGTGTCATTGTCTTTCCCCGTCGCTGAGTCCGAACGATTGCAGCTCGGGCATCCGTGATTTAACCACCAAGCTTTCTGCTTTGATTGACGCGCGTTTCGGACCTTCCGCACCGCTTTTTATCGTCGGCTTCAGCATGGGCGGCCTGATCGCCCGCGACTATGTGCAAAACCTGGCCGACCGGCAACGGGTACGTGGCGTGTTCCTGATCTCTACGCCAAACCACGGGACGATCTGGGCCCGCTTCGCGCCGAACGTGAAGTCGCGCCAGCTCTCGATTGGCAGTGAATTTCTTGCTTCGCTCAACCTGGATACCTCGATGTGGCGAACGATTCCGGTCACTTCCTATTGGACGCCTTTGGACCTGATGATCCTGCCCGCGACCAGTTCCTTGTGGCCGGTGGGCAGCAGGAAGATGATCTGGTGTCCCCTGCACCCGCTCATGGCGAGCAATCGCGAGGTGACGGCGGATATCTGCACGAGAATCCGCACGCTGGCTGAACGATAAAGTGTCTCTTGGTTGTGTTAACCTTCCGGTTGCAAGGCGGAGCGCCCGCCCTACAAGCGGAGGGACCCAGCCGCGCAAACTCGATTCGAGCTGTTACGCTGCCTCTTTCGGAGTCCGCTGAAACTCTTCGCCCAGCGCCTCCGGTCCCGCGCCACGCGCGGCAGACAGGAGACGTTGCGCTGACCCGATCCCGAGCTTTTCGCCCCATAGCAACCAGCCTGAAGCCGCCAGGCGCTCGCGCAAGATCGCCACTTTTTCCTGCGGAGTCTTCCCGCCGGACCGGTTGATCCTTGTGGTCAGTCCGAGCAGCCGGCCGAGCGCGAACCAGCGCGAGGCCAGCAAAGCGGTCTGCAACTGCCGGTACTCCGCCCAGGGACGGGCCGCGTTGCGCGAGGCGGATAGCTGCGCCTTGAGCGCATAAAACTTGTCCGCCAGGCTGGAGGCTGGCCCGAGCGAGGAAATTGACGCATGGTGCGCGCTGACGGCTGATAGATTCGGGAACTGCGTCATTTCCGGAAAATGTTCGGGAGTAAACAGGTTGATCAACGCCTCCACCGCAGGCGCGGGCAGCAGGTTGAGCGCTTCAGTCAGCAGCACGTTGAAGAGGTCCGCGCGGAAAGAACTGAAGTTGCTCCATGCCGCGCGTTGGTAGCGGGCATAGGCCGCGCGCAGGTGCGGCTCGACCACCAAGCGCGGGGCGACCGCGCGCGCGAGGTCCAGGTTGAGCAGCAGCATCTCGCGGATGAGATTTTCCGGCGAGGTCGCGATGGTGTTCGACCCGTGGACCCGGTAGTCGAGCAGTTCCGCATCGAGCACGGCCAGTTGCCCCTCCAGCGCGGCCACGATCAGCAGATAGTAATCGTGCGCGAAGCGGTACGACGAGAAGGGCCGGTCCTTGAGATAGTCCGCCCGTGCGAAGAAGTTGCTGGTGGTGCCAGGAAAGTTGGACAGGCCGAGCCATTCCACGAGGTCCAGCTTGCTCGACTCATCCGAACTGGCCGAGAAGCTCCAGGCGGCGCTGAACCAGCGGGCCTGCGGTGTTTCCGGCGGCAGGGTGTTGCCGTCTTCGCCGATGACGCGCAGCCGGGTACACAGGAGCCGCATGTCGGGGTGCGACTCCATGTAGCTCAGGCAGCGTTCGAGGCGGCGAGGATGATACCGGTCGTCCGAGTTGAGGATCGAAATGTAATCGCAATCCTGCGCCATCTGGATGGCGCG
Organism: uncultured Chthoniobacterales bacterium; assembly: GCA_964245965.1. GTDB lineage: Bacteria > Verrucomicrobiota > Verrucomicrobiia > Chthoniobacterales > SZAS-18 > CAWCJJ01. Next base: position 15,287 of record CAXTOP010000057.1, on the reverse strand, counting down.
GTTGAGCGTTGCGTGCGCCCCGGCATTCTCCTGGAGGATGACCTCGGTGCGTGTCCGGATCGACTCGGGAGATTCGAGATCGCCGATTGGCGCAAGCCCGGGCGGATCATCGCTCACGCCGGGCGTGGCGAGCAGGGCGGCGAGGCTGCGGTCGCTCGAACCATCGTCGATGATGATGATGCGGTCGGGCCGGCGCGTCTGGGCGCGCAACGAGGCGAACGCCGCCCCGATGTAGCGCTCGTGGTTGTACAGGGGGATGACGACAGCAACCTTTTTCAATCGGGGAGACGGCGGGGCCAGGCTTGTGTGGGCCGCATCATGGGCAAAAACGCGTTCGGGCTCAAGGGAAAGCGTTCGCTCCTTCCGTCTCGGCGGCCCACGTGCGCAGCGTGTTGGCCCACAGCTGCCAGCCCTCACCACCCAGCGGGAGGTCGTCGCCCCGGAAACGGGGTGCGATGGAACCGGCCAGCTTGCGCTTGCCCACGATCCAGCCGTGCATGAACCGCGGGGCAAGGCGGCGCAGGGCCGACTCCGCAAGGTTGCCCCCACCAGGAAGCGAGAGCGAGGGCAGGAGGAAACTCGCGGTCTGGACCGCACCCAGCTTCAACAGCAGCCAGGCGGGCAGCAAAGCGCCGGCCCCTACCGCGTGCAGGTGACGCACCACCGCCGTCGGACCGGTCAAACGGCGGCTGAAATACACGGCGCGGCGTGCGGCCATCAGAAAATCCTCCGTCCGAAATCCGCTGCCCAGTTCTTTGCGCCAGGATTCCAACAGGTGGGCCGCGGCGGCCTGTTCACGCCACTCGGCTTCCAGCACCATCGCGTCCGGGAAGAACTCGATCATCCGCGCGACGACTTCCGTCATCGGGTGCAGAGGCCGCGCCGCCCGCTCGGCCGGGGAGATGGCGTTGGCCTGTAAAGCGAGCAGGCGCGCCCCGCGCATCTGGGCGTGCAGATGGAGCAGGGCAAAATTCGGGAAGCCGCTTTCCGGTTCGACGCCATTCACCGACCATTGCGCGAACAGGCAGGTGACGCCCGCGCCGTCGCTCGCCAGGCGCGGCAGGCGGGTGGCGGACGGAGAATCTTCCCGTGATTTGGCGAAGAGAGCCGCGAGCTCGCGGCTGGCATCAGCGGCGGTGAACTCGGCACGGAGTTTTTCCCGGCCCGCCCTGCCCAGCAACGCACGCCGGGCGGGGTCCACGGCCAGGACAAGGAGGGCACCCGCGAACGCGGCGGGATCATCCGGAGGAGCCAGGAGCCCGGTGCGTCCGTCTTCCACCATCTCGGGTACTCCGGCGAGCCAGGTGGATACCACCGGACGGGCCGCAGCCATTGCTTCCAGGATCACGGTGGGCAACACGTCGCAGGCGCCGGTATCGTCCACCCGGCAGGCGAGGGCGAACACGTCGCAAGCGAACATGCGGTGCTGCACCTCTTCCTGGGTCCGCAGTCCGAGCAGGCGCACGTGGCCGGTCAGGCCGGTTTCCGCGATCTGGCGGGCGAGTGCCTCGTGCAGCGGTCCATCGCCGATGATCTCGCAACGGAAGGCAACCCCTCGATCCCGCAGCACGGTACAGGCGTCGATCAGATTCGCGAACCCTTTGAACTCGATGAGCCTTCCTACGCTCAAGATGCGAAAGACGGTGGGTTCACCTGGAGCGCGCAGTGGGACGCCGGCCTGGCTCGGAAACAGACCATTGTGGATGCGATGGATTTTTCCTGCGGCCTCCGGGCATTTCTCGCCCAGAAGACGGCGGCTGAAATCGCTCACTGCCACCACGAACGACGCCCGCTGGCACATCTCGCGCAGCAAATCGTCGTTTCCCAGGTCCACCATGAAATCCTGCGCGTGCGCCGTGAAGGAAAACGGCACTCCGCCCAGCGCCCGCACGAAAGCGGCGACCTGCGCGGCGTGGTTGGTGAAGTGGACATGCAGGTGCTCGACACCCCGGGCGCGCAACGCCTCCACCAGATAGATGGCGTGAAGTGCGTGTCTTTCGGGTCGCCGTTCCGCGCCGTAGCGGCGGGTGTGCTCGGCGATCAGCTCGGCCGGCCATTGCTCCAACCGGCGGGCGGCGCTGCCCCATACTTCCAGGACGGGGGCGGGCGGCAGGTAATGAACCGGAGCCCGCAGGGGCCGGCTCGCTTCGCCGTGCCGGAAGCTGGTGGGCGGCGGGCTGATGGAAAATATTTCCACCTCGACTCCCGCTTCTTCCAAGGCACGAATTTCCGTGTCGCAAAAAGTCTGCGAGGGCACGGGATAACGCGAGAAGAGGTAAGCTACCTTCATCACCAAAGAGGCGGTTCACTTTCCAGGAACCTGAACATGCGGCGTGTCCTGCAAACGCAACACGCCCGCAGATCGACCAGGCCGACCGGCGGGCGCGGAAACTGAAGACGGGACGACTACTTGTTGATCCCGAGCAACTCGACGTCGAAAATCAGCGTTGAACCCGGCGCGATGGGTCCACCCGGAGTTCCCTCGTCGCCGTAGGCCAACTCGGCAGGAATGAAGACCTGCCACTTGGAACCCACCTTCATTTTCTGCAAAGCTTCGGTCCAGCCTTTGATGACTTGGCCGACACCGAAGGTCACCGGCGTCCCCTTGGAACTGTCGAACTGAGTGCCGTCGATCAGTGTTCCGGTGTAGTTCACCGATACTTTGTCTACGGCGGTCGGCATGGCCCCGGTGCCCTCTTTGACCACCTTGTACTGCAAGCCATCAGGCAGGGTCTGCACGCCGGGCTTGCTCTTGTTGGCGGCAAGGAAATCAGCGCCTTTTTTCTTGTTGTCGGGAGCGGCGGCCTTGGCCGCATCCTGCGCCTTGGCCATCGTCGCAGCCTGCTTGGCGCGCATCTGGGTAGAGAAAGCCGTGAGCACTTCGCGCATCTGGTCGTCGGTCAACTGCGGGGTGACGTTGGTCAGCGAATCCTTAATAGCGCCGGAGAGGAACTGCGGATCGACGTCGATGTTCTGCTTTTTGAGCGTCTGGCCGATGTCCATGCCGATCGCATAGGAGAGTTTCTCCTTGTCGGTCTTGGGAACGACCGCCTGGGCACAAAGGTTGCTAGTTGCAAGGCCCACCAACAGGGAAGCGGCCGTGAGGAGAAAGACAGGTTTCATAGATGGACGAACGATCGGTCGGACGGGACCAGCTTCTCTGGCGCGGCGCAAGAGAGAGACTCTTTTCTGCCGCATTCCCGTTCCACATTGAGCCATCGTTAACGGATTTGTCAAAGCACCCGCGGGAGATAACCCGCTTTAGCAGTTGTCGGAACCCATAATCTTCGCTACATCATTGCCTTTCCGTGCGGGGATAAAACGGCACGGGTGGGCACCACCTTATTTCTATGGATCTATCTATCATCGGCAGCGGTTACGTCGGCTTGGTCAGCGGTGCTTGTTTCGCGGAGGTCGGTCACAACGTGATCTGCGTGGACAACAACCAGAAGAAGGTGGATTCGCTCCAGGCCGGGCACATCCCCATCTACGAGCCGGGGCTGGAAGAGCTGGTCCAGCGCAACGTCGCGGCCGGGCGGCTGCGCTTCACCAGCAGCATCGAGGACGGGGTGGATCATTCCCAGGTCGTGTTCATCGCCGTGCCGACGCCCCCGCAGGCCGACGGCAGCGTGGACCTGAGTTACATCGAGCGCGTCGCCCGCGAGATCGCCGCCGTGCTCAAGCCCGGCCAATACCGGGTCGTCGTTGACAAGAGCACCGTCCCGGTAAAAACCGGCGACAAGGTTTACGACACCATCAAACGCTACGGCAAGCCCGGGGCGACGTTCGACGTGGTGAGCAATCCGGAGTTCCTGCGCGAGGGCTGCGCGGTCGATGACCTGATGCACCCCGACCGCATCGTCATCGGCTCCAAGAGCGACCAGGCGCTCGCCACCATGAAAAAGCTCTACGAGCCGTTCATGGCCCCCATCCTGGTCACCGACATCAACAGCGCGGAATTGATCAAGCACGCGGCCAATTCGTTCCTTGCGCTCAAAATTTCCTACATCAACGCCGTCAGCGCCATCTGCGAGGCCAGCGGCGCGGACGTGGAAAAAGTGGCCGACGGCATCGGCATGGACAAGCGCATCGGCCGCAACTTCCTCAACGCCGGCCTGGGCTACGGCGGCTCGTGCTTCCCGAAGGATCTGGCGGCCTTTATCGCCATCAGCGAGCAACTCGGCGTTCCCTTCAACCTGCTCAAGGAAGTGCAGCGCATCAACAGCAGCCAGCGCGAGCGCTTCATCAAGTCGTTGCGCGATACACTCTGGATTCTGCGCGACAAAAAGATCGCCGTCTGGGGTCTGACCTTCAAGCCGGACACGGACGACCTGCGTTCCTCGGTGGCCATCGAAGTCATCGAAGACCTGCTCAAGGAGGGAGCCGAGGTGACCGCCTACGATCCCAAGGGCATGGAAAATCTGCGGGAGTTCAAGATGATCCCCGGGGTCAAGCTGGCGGATTCGCCGCTGGACGCCGCCCGGGGGGCCGAAGCACTGATCATCGCCACCGAGTGGCACGAGTTTGCCAAGGTGGATCTGCACCAGCTCAAGGAAGCCATGAGTTCACCGATGGTTTTTGACGGACGCAACCTGCTTGACCCGTCCACGATGGCACACATGGGCTTTCACTATCAAAGCATCGGCCGGCCCGGGCGCGCGCACGTGAAAAGTTAATTTTCCGTGCCTTGTACAAGGCCAGATTGAACCCGGGCAACGAACAATTCTCGAAAAACCAGCCGGGCGGAACCCTGTTCCAACCAGCCAGTTTTTGCCCAAGTTACGATCCACTATAACCAAATAGATTACCCACATGAAAAAGATCGCTTCCTTGACCCTTCTTGTTGCCGCTGCCGCCCTGCTCAACGTTGGCTGCACGGCGAGTGCCGGCATCCACAAGGCCGACAACACCCGCGTTTCCACCACGGCGCAAATCGCCTACACGACTGCGCCGAGCAAGTAATTCGCGCGCTCCTTTGCATCACCGCGCTGGCACCCGTGCCAGCGCGGTTTTTCTTTGTGCGGGTACCGCGGAGAAGCATCTTGGGATCATGCCGCTTTGGGATTCTTGTCGTCTGCGGCTCGATGGTTGAAGGACATCCATTCCGGGCCGAATTCCTGCTTTTGCTCACCGCTCATGCTCAACCCAGAGGAACTTGAATGGCTGCACGTCGCTCTGCGCGAGATTGATCTGATGCTCGGCAGCCTCACTGATCTGCGCAGTTACCCGGGGCTCGTCGAACGCGAGGACCCACCGCTGGAGCGTTACCTTGAACACGTCATCCATACCGTGCGGAATGCCCGCCTGCTCAGCGCCAAAGCCTCCGAAAAGGTGGAGGTGGCCCTTGAGGAAGCCGCCGAGGAAAGCCAGCGGTTCGCGCGTGAGGCGGAGGAAGCGGCCCGCCCCGTGGCCGTCGCACCGGAACCGGAACCCGTGGTCGTGCGCCCGCCCGTGAACCTCGAGCGCATCACGATGGCGAACCCGACCGGCATGCGCGAATTGGTGCTGGTGGTCGATGCAGACGCAAACACACTCAACCAGGTGGAGGAGATACTGACGGAAGAAGATTTCCGGGTGCTGAGCATCCCGAGCAGCTTCGAGGCAATTTCGATCTATCATCGCCTGTGGGCGGCGATTGACTTGGTGATCCTGGATTTCGACATGCCCGGGATGAGCGGTGACCTCATCTTCGAAGAAATGCTCGCGGTGAATCCACAGCTTACCGCCGTGGTCAGCGGTGGGTTAGCGCAGACCCCCAAGCTCAACGCCATGCTGGGGCGGGGGCTGAAAGGATTTCTGCCGAAGCCGTATAACCGCCAGCGGTTAATCACACAGATCACGCAGATCCTGGCAAATCGCCAGCCGGGCTCGAGCAGTACCAGACTTTGATTTGTCAGCACTTACGTCTCCGCCGGGGCTGAGAACAGGATATCACTCCTGCTGCTAAAGAGGAGTCAGCTCAACCCGGCAAGGCGAACCTGCTCCACGAAGACGTGGTAAAACTCCTTCTGCCGGGCGACTCCGCGGCGCAGCACCGGCTTGAGGTTGGCCAGATCGTTCACGTTGAAAACTAAATCGACGCTGAAGATGAAAGCCATCATCTCGTCGTTGGTCATGACGCTGGTGCCGATCAAGAGCAGGAACTGATTGCGCCGTTGCATGCCGGGCAGGTTGACGGCCTCGTACAGCACCTGGTTGTTGCCGAAATGGCCGCCACCGAAATGCTCGTCAATGACGACCACGTCATAAACGTGGGTCTTGAGCTTGAGCGAGATGTCCTCCGGGAAAAGGCCCACGTGCATCTTGTAATCCATGCTGGTGAGGTGCTCGATCGCCTGCTGCTGGTACTCGGGCTGGTCCACGCAGATCAGGGCCGTCAGGTCTCCCGGCTCGAAGATATCAAAGCGTGTTTCGTACTCCTGATGCGTGCTGGCGATGTTCATAACTTGGGTACAACCCGGCTGCCCACCCGGCGAGAGGTAACTTCTTCCGGGGTAAAATCGTTGTTTTGCGCGATAATATTTCTTTGCGAAAAAGACTTGCCTTCAAAGCGGGGATCTCAGTAACGCCCGGCCGCCAGAGTGTCGAGGCGCAAACCACTGACCTTGTTTTTCTCCTGGCCGCGGCTCTTCTTGAGCAGGTCGATCGCCCGGCTGATCTTGCCCTTCTTGGAGGCGTAGAGCATGGCCGTATCCTCCTCGATCAAGCCGTCCTCGTACGCGCGCAGCAGCGATTGATCGAAGGTGAACCAACCGGATGCCTCGCTGGCTTCAATGATGTCGTAGAAGTTGCGTCCGCCTTCCTCCTCGCCCAGCGCGATGGTTTCCTTGGTGCGCAGGCTGTTGCCCATGACCTCCATCAGCAGATGCCGGCCACCGGTGGTCCGGGGCGCAAGACGTTGGCTGACGACATAGCGCAGCGTGTCGGCGAGCCGCTGGCGGACCAATTTTTCCTCGGCGAGATCGAACAGGCCGAGCATGCGGTTGATGGATTGGCCAGCGTCGATGGTGTGCAGGGTGCTGAGCACGAGGTGGCCCGTTTCCGCCGCCGTCATGGCAATTTCCACGGTCTGGCGGTCGCGCATTTCGCCCACCAGGATGACTTTGGGAGCCTGGCGCAACGCCGCGCGCAGCCCGTTGGGATAAGTGTCGAAATCCGCGCCGAGTTCACGTTGGTTGAAGGTGCTCAGTTGGTGTTGATGCACGAACTCGATCGGGTCCTCCAGCGTGACCATGTGGAAGGCCTGCGTGCGGTTGATTTCGTTGAGCACGGCGGCCAGGGTGGTCGTCTTGCCCGAGCCGGTCGCACCGGTGACGAGCACCAACCCGGTCTTCTCCCGGCAGATGTCCTTGAACACCTGAGGCAGCCCGAGGCTGTCCAGGGTGGGGATGGCCGAGTTGAGCTTGCGCATGACCACCGAGAAACGGCCCTGCTGCCGAAAGATGTTCACCCGGAAACGCGCCTCCGTGCCAAGCTGATAACCGCAGTCGCACGAACCGAACTGGAGCAAATCTTTGATCAGCCGCCGGTTGTTGCCCATGAGGTTGAGGGCGATGCTCTCGGTCTGGTAAGGAGTCAACGCATCGATGGGCGGATCGACCGCAATCGGCTTGAGCTGACCGAAGGCTTCGACCTGCAAGGGACGGCCGACGGAAAAGTTCAGGTCGGAGATGCCGTCATAGCTTTGCAGCATGGCGGCGAGGATGGCGTCAAGTTCAACGGAGCGCATGGTAAAGGCCTAGAAAACCGAAGTGAATTTGTGTAGAGTTCGGTGGGAATTACGATCAATCCCTGAAAAACAAGGCAATGATGCACCACTTCAAAAGCTTTGTAGTCCCCTGAATTAGCCAGAAAAAACAGGTCTGATAGTTCGCATCTTCTTTCATCCACTTAGCCGACATGCGGAGGGAGTCATCACAATTCGCAAGTATCTTCTGCACACACGCGTGCGGTAGGCGCGGATTATCGTGGGCCTTCTGTTCCCAAACTGCCCGCTCGATAAGCAGTCGCTGGTGCCATGCGATAGCTGGCGCAGCCAGATAATAGTGATAAGCCTGTGATGCTCCGTGTAATGCAGCAAGTGACATCGATAGAACAATTAGCGCTACTCTGTAGCCATTGATTACTCTCGTCCATTCGAAGCCGAGGTGACGCTTCATCCTCGTGAGGATTACTGCGATGCAATCCGCCGACCAATTCTTACATTCGAAGGCGGCGGTGTACGATACGATCAAGGATAATTTAATCACGACCAAGTCGTGGTAGTGGCATCCCAGAAGTTGCAAATTATCAATGATCGTTTTCATGGTCAACATCCGTGTTTTCTGGTCCAGCTTAATCCTCGAAATCATCCGGCGGTTGTGTAAGGAAGGGACGAAACTTCTTCTTGTCGTTCGCCTTCTCGTAGGCTTCCTCGGGAGAGATGCGCAGCGAGCGAAGGTGATCCATGATGGCATCGTCCAGGGGTTGGTTGCCTTTCTTCTTGCCGACCTGGATCATACCCGGGATTTGGTGCGTCTTGCCTTCGCGCACAAGGTTGGCGATGGCACTGTCGAATACCAGGATCTCCAGGGCTGCCACCCGGCCGGGTTTGTCGATGCGGCGGAAAAGGTTCTGCGCTACCACGCCGCGCAGCGACTCCGCTAGGGTCGCACGGATCTGGTTCTGCTGGCTGGCGGGAAACACGTCGATGACGCGGTCCACCGTCTTGGCCGCGCTGGAGGTGTGCAGGGTGCCGAAAACCAGGTGGCCGGTGGCGGCAGCGGTCAGCGCGAGTTCGATGGTCTCCAGGTCGCGCATTTCGCCGACCAGGATCACGTCCGGGTCTTCGCGCAACGCGCCGCGCAGGGCGGCGGAAAAGGACTTCGTGTGGACGCCCACCTCACGGTGATTGACCAGGCACTGCTGGCTCTTGTGCACGAACTCGATGGGGTCTTCCACCGTGATGATATGATCCTGACGGTGCAGGTTGGCGTAGTCGATCATCGCCGCCAGGGTGGTGGACTTGCCCGAACCGGTCGGGCCGGTGACGAGGACCAGCCCCTTCTTGAGGAGCGGAAAGCGTTTGAGCACGGGCGGGAGCGCCAGCTCGTCGCACGTCATGATCTTGCTGGGGATCAGACGGAACACGGCTGCGATGCCGTACTTCTGATTGAGAAAGTTCGCGCGGTAACGGGCCACGCCGGGGATCTCGTAGCCGAAATCCACGTCGCCCGTTTCCTCGAAGACCTTGATCTTCATCTCCGGCGCGATCTCGTACACCATCGACTGAAGTTCGTCGTTGGTCAGCGGCGGGTAATCGACGCGGATCAGGTCGCCGTTGATGCGCAGCATCGGCGGATTGGAAGTGGAGAGATGAAGGTCCGAAGCTTTCTGCTCGGACATCAATTTGAAGAAGGCGTCGATCCTGGCCATGGTCGTCGGTGTTGGGCTACGCCGCTTGACGTAGCTGGAACGATGCCACCAACGGCAGACTGGATGGAATCTCAGCCGGAGCTGGCCTCAAAATCCACCCAACGCACGAGCGAGGACAGGATCGGCTGCCCGTCCTGGTGCCAGGTGAGTGGCGGCAGCTGCATCGCGTCGAGCGGACAAATACGGGAGACACCCAGATCGAGTCCCGCCAGCCAGCGGGCGTTCGCGGGATGAGCGGGGAAAATTCCCAACGCTGACAAAAAGGGCTTCACCGGCCGCAAGGCCGCGCGCAGATCAGCGGGCAAAGGTTTGACGAACACGGTTCGGTTGAGCGGCGAGGCGGTGAACGCGGGGTCCGCCCCATCGTAAAGCACCGTCCACGCGGTGGAGCCGGCGCTTTGCCAGATGCCGTGACGTTCCGGGTCGGTGCCGGCGCAAAAACGCCAATCTTCCCGCAGAGCGTGGATGCTGGCCGATTCCCCGACTGAAATCCGGGCACGGGGATGCTGAATCTCGCACCGGGCCATTTCGCCGGCGAGCTTCTCCGCGTAGAGGCGGGTGGCTGTCGGCGTTTGCCGCACGTAAACCAACTGCGGAGACAGGCAGCCTTGCTGATCGAAGAGGGAAACAGACCGGGCGGCCAGGGGCAAAGATTCGCCCTGGATATCCTCGAAGATGATCCCTAGGCTGACGCGGTGACCGTGAGCGACGAAAATCTGGTCGGCGCGCGCCTGCCGCCGGAACTCCTCCACGGTGGCGTCCGAACCGAAGACGATCAATGCGTCGGCCCGCTCCACCCAACCGGCTGGCAAGGCAGGGGACAACTCCACGCGGGCAGCCAGTTCGGGTGGCAGCGCCGTGCGGAAGGCTTCCAGCTCCGGCAGCCCGGCACCGGGCAGCTTGCAAAGGTTGTGCGATCCCAGCAGCAGCCCGCGGAGCAGGCTTTGCAGCCCGGCGTGAGGGGTGTTGCCGCTGATGACGTGAAGAATAGTCGCGGGTGCAAGGGCCTGCGAAAAGTTCCCGCCATGCACCTGAAAATCATCCAAGGCGGCAGGGTGGCCCAGTTCACAACGTACCAGTTCGAGCAATCCTTCCGGCGTGATTTCACCCAACAAGGAATTGAAATTCCGAGCGGCAGCCGCGAGCGCACGGGCGCGGTCGGCGGTGGATTGACTCATCGGCGAGCCCGCTGGAGGGCGGCGCCGCGGAGCATTTCGTCGGCGGAACGCGAGCAGCCGCGTTCGGTCAAGGCGGCAGGATCGCGGCCCAGCAACACAAAACCGCCGTCCTCAGCCGCCACGGCCAAATCCTGGGTTTGAATGGCGACGACGCTGCCGAGGTTGGCGAGATCGAAAAGACGGACCACGCCCACTTCGCCGTGGGCGGCTTCGTTGCCCGTTTCGGGATCGATGATCAACGCCCGGGTCCAGGGCGTGCCGCAGTGCGGTTGATCCAGGCCGCGGGTGTAAAATGGCGAACTGAGTTCGGTCATGCCGTACTCGTTGATCACCGCCCGTGCCGACAGCCCCAGGCACGCTTCGAAGAGCGCATAAAGTTCCTCTTTGGCGAGCGTACGGACGCTGCCCTTGTAGCCGCCGGTTTCCATGGCCTGACTGCCCGCCGGTAGAGTGAACTGCATCTGACGTTCTGCCAGCGCTTCAAAAAGGTGGAGGAAGGCGAGGGCGGTTCCCAGCAGGAGGAAGGGCTGTTGTGCTTGCTGGCAACCGGTCGCGGTGACGACAAAGCGGTTGAAATCCAGCGAGCCGTCTTCCCTCAGACAGTAAGTCTGCGACTCCTGCGCGGCTACGGCCGACAACGTCCCCATCATGTGGCTCAGGGAAGAGTAGGGAGCTTGTTCCGGTGTCAGGGTAAGAACCAGTTGCGGCAAGTCGGTCGGCAGGCCGAAGTACCGCCAGCCCGCCAGGATGGATTCTTCGTACAGCCGCAGGGAACGGAAGTGATGGCTGCCGTAACCCTCGCCGGTGGTTCCGCTGGTCCGAAAGGTCCGCGCCGTCTCGGCTTCGGGGAAAGCACGCAAACCGAAACGCTTGAAGGCCTGTTGGGGCGCGGCTGGGATCAACCGCCAGTCCGTGATGGCATCCGCCGTGCCCAACTGCTGGCAGTATTTGTCGTAAGGATCATTCGAACGGCGCTGGAACCGGTACACGTCGAGCGCCAGTTCGCAGAAATGCTCCTCATCCGCGGTGTCCCCAGTCCGAATGACCGTGGAAATTCGCTCTTCCAGCGTTTGGTATTTCGACATGGTCATCGACTGGTTTTCAGTCGCCGCGCTGAGAACCTGCCAACACGCCGGCGCTCGGAGCAACGGTCGGCTTGTAGCCGTAGAGACGGCCTTTCTTGATCATCTCGGCCACGGCGGGGGGCACCATCTCCTCCCATTTCGAGTCGCCGCTTTGGATCAACTTCAAAACGGCACGCGAGAAGATGTGCAGGTACTCCGGTTTGTACCCTTCCAGACCCTGGATGAACCGGTTCTCGACCAGATGATCGTAGAGGTTTTGCAGGTTCGGGGCGACTTTGAGGTTGGTGACGCTGATCAACTCGCCGCTCTTCTCGTCGAGCATCGGGTACACGTACAGCTTGAGTTCGTTCTTGAACAGCCGGCCCAGGGATTCCAGGATGCCGCCGTCCAGGTTGGTGTAATACTTCTCCTGGAACAAATCAATGAGCGACGGGATGCCCATCGCGATGCCGATCATCTTTTGGGTTGAACGCGAGAGGTACGCGCCGAGCCGGAAATACTCTCCGAATTTGGAGATGAGGACCGTGTGGCCGAGTTTGCCCAGCACGTCCACGCGGTCCAGGAAATCGTTGTGGTCGATCGCGCCGCTGGCGATCAGGTTTTGCATGGTGATTTCCATGAGCACCACCACGTCCTCGCCGGCGACTTTGGGGTCTTTGAGAAAGGTTTCGCGGGCGGTATCCAGGATGTCGTTGGTCGTGTAGGTCACGGGCCGGAAGCTGCCGCGTTCCACCAGCACGGCTTTCTTATACAAAATCTCGTCGGGACGAACGACCTCGCCGTCCGCGGTGAACATCGCCACGTCGGAAAGCCCCTGCTCGATCAACTGCAACGACATGAGGCGGTTGTCGATGTAGTGGAAGTCCGGCCCGGCGAACTTGATCATGTCCACTTGAATGCGCGACACGGACAAACCGTCCAGCAAGGAACCAATCAGCTGTTCCGGGTTCTGGTACAGGTAAAACGCACTGTGGATCAGATTGACGCCGATGATGCCGAGGGCTTCCTGCTGCTGGACGTTGTCCTTGTCCAGCATGCGCACGTGGATGATGATCTGGTTGGGCTCGGCGCGCTGGTGGGCCTGGAAGCGGATGCCCAGCCACCCGTGGCTCTCGCTCGGCGCGGTGTAGCTCTTGGCGGCAACCGTGTTGGCGAACGCGAAGAACGCCGTCCGACCGGCGCGTTTGTCGGCCAGACGTTCAATCAGCAGGCCGTACTCATACTCGAGCATCTGGTAGAGCCGCTGGCGGCTGACGTACCGCGGGCAGGGACCGTAGATGGCGTCCGAGAACGTCATGTCGTAGGCCGAGATCGTCTTGGCAATGGTGCCCGATGCGCCGCCGACGCGGAAGAACTGCCGCGCCACTTCCTGGCCGGCGCCAATCTCCGCGAAGGTCCCGTAACGCAAGGGATCCAGATTGATCTGGAGCGCTTTTTTATCGACTCCGGTCTCGATGTCAGTTGCTGTGGTCACCATATGCCTGATCAATACTGCCACCTCTTTCTTCGTGGACGAATAGGATTCTACGTATCCGAATCGTTCTGACAAGTGCGCTCCCATTTCCCGGCGGCAAGCTTTCTGCTTTATTACCCCTCACACCGATGATCCTTCCCTCTGACCGCATCCTGCTTGCCGCCGAAGGTTACCTCGACCTGGGCATGGTGGAGGAAAGCCTCGCCGAACTGGATTCGCTGCCCCAGCAATGGCAGGAACGCAACGACGTGCTCCAGGTCAGGCTGCGGGCCTTCATGCGCAATCACTGCTGGAAACTGGCCCTGGAGGCCAGCCGCACCCTTTGCCGCCTGGAGCCGGAGTCGATCCACGGCTACATCCACTCCGCCTACTGTTTGCACGAGCTGGGACGGACCGCCGAAGCCAAGGCGCTGCTGCTCTCCGGTCCGTCGGCCCTGTTGCGGGACGCGACGTACTATTACAACCTGGCGTGCTACGACGCCGTCCTGGGCAACATCGAAGAAGCCCAGGCGTACCTACGGGCAAGTTTCAAGCTCGACAAGAAGTTCCGCGAACTAGCCAAGACCGATCCCGATTTGGGAGCGGTGCAAGACCTGTTGTAAGGGAAGACACGGTTGTTTGGCTTTTTCGCCCCGATGCCGTAAACATCCGGGGTGACAGCGATCCCACAGAAAAATCTGGCGTCGGCCCGGGCGGTGTTCGAGGAAAATTTCGCGGCGCGCGGTGAACTCGGCGCCGGTATTTCCGTCTGGCAGGATGGCCGCGAGGTGCTTTCGTTGGCCGCCGGTTGGCGCGACCGCCAGCAGACGGTTGCCTGGACAGAGGACACGCTGGTTCTGATGTGGTCCATCACCAAAGGTCTCGCCTCCGCTTGTCTGCTCCACGTGCTGGACCAGGATGACATCCCACTGGATACGCCGGTTGCCGCCTTGTGGCCAGACTTCGGGCGGAACGGCAAAGCTGGCATTACCCTGGCGCAAATGCTCTCGCACCAGGCGGGGCTTTCGGCACTGGAGGACACAAATGTTTCCATTGTGGACCATGATGGGGTCGCTGCGGCGCTGGCTGGCCAGGCCCCAATCTGGCCGCCGGGTACGGGGCACGGTTATCATGCGCGCACTTACGGGTTTTTGGTGGATGAAGTGTTGCGGCGGCTGCGGCCCGGCAGCACTCTCGGCATGTATTGGCGCGAGGCGTTCGGCGAACCTCTGGGACTGGACCTGTGGATTGGTTTGCCCGACGAGGAAGCTGGGCGGGTCGCCAGCGTGTTCCCGGCGCGTTCTCCCGGCAACCGGCCGCTCGGGGCGTTTTACGACGCCCTGGCCGACGAAGCGTCCCTGACCCGCCGGGTGTTCGCCGCGCCGCAGGGATTGCACAGCGTGGCCTCCATGAACACGCCGGACGCCCGGCGAGCTGTGCTGCCGTCGCTGGGCGGCATCGGTTCTGCCCGGGCGCTGGGGAAATTCTACGGCATGCTGGCCAACGGTGGCAGCATGGATGGCATCTCTTTCTTCTCCGCGCGCGCTCTCGGCTGGATGAGCACTCCCCTAACCATAGGCCTGGATCAAACCTTGCAACTGCCCACGGCGTTTTCCGCCGGTTTCATGCAGGACCCGTTTGATGATCCCGATGGACGCAAGCTACGCGAAACATTCGGGCCTTCCCGGCATGCCTTCGGTCAACCCGGGGCGGGTGGGGGACACGCCTTCGCCGACCCGGAAAACGGCATCGCCTTCGCTTACGTCATGAACCAAATGGAACTCGGGGTCATGCCCAACGACAAATCGCTAGGGATCGTCACGGCGCTCTACAGCCGTCAATAATTTGTCATTAGCACCCGGTTGTTTTTACTCTCACTCTCAGCCTTTCCATTCAAAGCCCGATCACCGACACGACGAGGGACCGCCGGTGGGTGGCCCGGCGGTGCTCGAAGAGGTAGATGCCCTGCCACGTTCCCAGTGCCAGACGGCCACTCACCACCGGGACCACCTCGCTGCTGCGGGTGAGCACCATGCGCAGGTGCGAGGTCGTGTCGTCGCCACCTTCGGCCGTGTGGACGTAGTAGCTTTCGTCTTCGGGCACTAGGGAACCGCTGATTTAATGGTGGATGGTGGCTGGGCGGCTTTGGTAGGCTCG
>CAXTOP010000056.1:0-33346 GCA_964245965.1 uncultured Chthoniobacterales bacterium | reverse complement strand
CCAATTTACGCCGCCCTCCATCGCTGAAAGACGGACTTTCGGTTCGATCAATTAAGTTTTGTTAAATCAAAGAAAACCGACAGGTAACGCACAATTCAATCTTTACTTACTCCACGTTCTGGTTAACGATAAAGGCCTGATCGTCTGCATGATATGCAGAGCCAAACCACCCAGAATTAAAATATCAAAGGAACATCCGAGAGACAACAACTCCAGTCTGCGGATACATCCGCATCAGCTAAACTGCGTCTCAGTCACCCGGCTCACCGGGCCGCTCAGAAGAGCGAGATCAAATACTATCTTACTTTCTCTTCTCGTCAACCAGGTTTTTGAAAAACTTTGGTTACCAATCATCGAGCAAGCTGCCTCGACGATTGCCTCCTTCGGGAGGCGAGAGCTTAACTCACTCGGCTTTGGCGTCAACGGGAAACTTTCGTTTTTCGTTGCTTGGTTCCTGATGGCCGGAGCCGTTTGAACCAGACCTTTCCGGTGAGCAGCAATTCTACCTTTGCGTCAGAAGAACGTCAACCGAAAAGCCAAGCTTTTCCCGTTGCGAACGCAGCTCACCGAGGTGAGCTGCATCCTACCCCTGACTCTTGCCAGCGGGTGCTCCTAAGAGCAGGACGGCAACTTAAGTTTCCTTCAAGGAACGTCAACTAAAAACCGAGGGTTCCCGTCGCCTTCTAACCCCAATGCCGTACCTTCGAGCGAGGTTGTTTGGGCGAATTGAGATAGTAGGTGCCTGTTCAGAGCGCGCAACTGGCTTTTTTGCAAAAAACAGCCGCTACTGCTTCGTGCTGTCTGAGGAAGGCGACATGCCACTCTCCTGCAACCATTCGGTGTGAAAAGCCCCCGGCTTGTCAATCCGTTCGTAGGTGTGGGCCCCGAAGAAATCTCGCTGCGCCTGGAGCAGATTGGCCGGCAGACGCTCCTGGCGGTAGCTGTCGAAGTAAGCCAGCGACGCGCTGAATGCCGGCACCGCGGCGCCGGCCGACACCGCGGCATTCACCGCCAGCCGCCAATTGGACTGGTGATCCAACAGCGCCTTGGTGAAGTATCCGTCCAGCATCAGGTTGGAAAGCGCCGGGTCACGGTCGTATGCTTCCTTGATGCGATTGAGGAACCGCGCCCGGATGATGCAACCGCCGCGCCAGATGGTGGCAATATCGCCGAACTTCAAACCCCAGTTATTCTGTTTGCCGGCCGCGCCGAGCAAGTCCATGCCCTGCGCGTAGGACACGATCTTCGAGGCGTAAAGGGCATCGCGGACAGCGTCGATCAACGCCTGCTTGTCTCCCTCGTAGGTCTTCTTCGCCGGCCCGTTGAGAATCTTGGACGCTATGATGCGCTGATCTTTCATGGACGACGTGACCCGCGCCTCGACGGCGGCATTGATGGTGGACACAACGACGCCCAGATCCAAGGCGCTCATGATGGTCCATTTGCCCGTGCCTTTCTGAGCCGCCTTGTCGAGGATCTTGTCCACCAGAAACTCGGTGGTGCTGCCCTCGTCGTGGCGACCGAAGATCTGACTCGTGATCTCGATGAGGAAGCTATCGAGATCTCCCTTGTTCCATTCTGTGAATGTCTTCTGGAGTTCGGTAGCTTCCATGCCCAGCACATCCTTGAGGATGGCATACGATTCGGTGATCAACTGCATGTCGCCGTACTCGATGCCGTTGTGGACCATCTTCACGTAGTGGCCGGCACCGTCCGGTCCCATGTAGCGGCAGCACGCCTCGCCCTCGACCTGCGCGGCGATCTTCGTGAAGATCGGCGCGACGATGTCCCAAGCCTCCTTGGGACCGCCGGGCATCATCGAAGGCCCTTTCAGCGCGCCTTCCTCTCCACCCGAGACTCCGCATCCTAGATAGTGGAGGTTCTTTTCCGCCAGCTCCTTGCAACGGCGCTGGGTGTCGGTGAAAAGCGAGTTGCCGCCGTCGATGATCAAGTCGCCCGGCTCCAGCAGCGGCACGAGTTGATCGATGACGGCGTCCACCGGCGAGCCGGCCTTGACCATGATCATCGCTTTGCGCGGACGTTTGAGCGATTGGACAAACTCTTCCATCGTCTTCGTCGGCTTGATGTTCTTGCCGGCGGCGCGGTTGGCGGCGAACTTCTCGGTCACCGCGGTCGTGCGATTGAAGACCGCCACGGAGAAGCCCTTGCTCTCCATGTTGAGGACGAGGTTCTCGCCCATCACGGCCAGGCCGATGAGGCCGATGTCACAGGTGTCAGGTACGGATGCCATATTTGCAGGATCAGGATTTGCGGTTGCGCGGGTTGCGTGGTGCCCTGTTTATTCCCGCAGACCCCTCCCCTAAGCAAGCGATATGACAAACCTCTCGCCCGACATCGTCATCTGCCGGACCCCTTTAGCTGCGCCGCAGCCCTCTTTCACGGGCGCAGCGGGCGCGATCATCGATTTCTGGGGAGTGGTTCGCGGGCTGGAGGGATTGGAAGACATCGCCGGGATCGACTACGAAGCACACGAGGCGATGGCTCAGCACCAACTGGAACTGCTGGGACGCGAGGCAGGCGAGAAGTTCCACATCCAGGGCTTGATCCTGCACCATCGGATCGGTTTTGTGCCCACGGCTCAGCCTTCCCTCTTTGTACGGGTACACGCCGGGCACCGCGGACCAGCCTTCGAAGCGGCTCGCTGGATCATCGAGCAACTCAAGCTGCGAGTTCCGATCTGGAAGCACCCGCTCGATGCCTCAACCCGGGAAGAAGTGCCACACGCTTCCTCTGCGATCAGCGGGGAACTACCTGGACTTGCAACCGCGAGCAAAGCAGAGGATGAAGGCGGTGTCCGGGTTGAAGAAGCCGGTTGAAAACGGTGAACTTCGCGCCGTTTCCTCCCCCTAACCCAAGCGATGAACCTGCCCAATCAGCTTACCCTCAGCCGCTTTTTCCTGACCATCGTGTTCGTGGCGGTTCTCAGCATCGAGTTCCCGTTTCACCAGACGATCGCGCTGGGCATCTTCATCGTCGCAAGCATCACCGACTACGTCGATGGCGAGATCGCACGCCGCTACGCCCTGATTACCACCTTCGGAAAGCTGATGGACCCGCTGGTGGATAAGATTATGACGGCCGCTGCATTCGTCTGCCTGGTTCCGCTCAAGGCGATCCCCGCTTGGGCCGTGGTCATCGTCATCCTCCGGGAGTTTCTGATTACGGGGTTGCGGCTCCTCGCCATTTCCAAAGGCCACATCCTGGCGGCCGACCCGATCGGCAAGCACAAGACCTCGTGGCAAATCGCCACCATTATTTTCTTCCTGACGCTTGGTGCTTACAAAGAGTTTCATCTTTACCGCATGGGCACTTTACCAGGGACGCTGTGGAACCAGCTGTGGTCGTATGGTGGCTGGACCGTCAGCAGCATCGCGATCGGTCTGACCCTGTATTCGGGTGCCGATTATCTCTGGAAGCATCGCGCGATGCTCGAGACCGATTAAGCGCGGAACGATCATCTCTACAAAGGCAAGACACGAAAAAAGGGGATGCCTTGAGAGCATCCCCTTTCTTGCGTTGAGAAACGTTTGGTTAAAAGATGCTCTGCGGCACCTGAATCTGATCGCCGGGAGACACTTTTGGGTCCTGGCTGGGATCCTTGCGGATCACTTTGCAGTTCACCACGATCACCTTGCTGCCTCGAATGAGCCGAACCCTTCCCTGATCCGCGTACTCGTTGAAATCGCCCGCAGCATTAATGGCCGAGAGCACCGTCATATCAGGTGTGTACGCCACTCGTTGGGGAGCCTTGACCTGGCCACCAACATTCACAAACCGCGCCGACGGGGCCACCGTCAAGGTGATCGTCGGATGGGTGTAAATCCCCCCGTTGACGTAAGCACGCTCGGCCGTTGATTGGATCTGGCTGGGCGTCATCTTGTTAACCGCCAGTTTACCCAGGTAAGGCAAGTTCAAGTAGCCATCGCCGTCAATCGTGTAAGTCCCGTTGATGGCGGTGATCTCGTTTCCCGGGACACCGCCAATCCGAATCTCGAAGCTGTCACCAGACCGAAGTGGTGCTTCGTCTGCGACGAGAGACATCGACAGTCCAAAAAAGGCGAGAGCAAAGACGAGTGAAGTTTTCATTCGTGAGATGTTGTTCTAAGCTGTAACCCAAAGATCAATAATCTGTGTCGCGACCACCACGTGGAGCATTGGCTCCGTTCGCGGTGGGCATCGAGAGGGTGCCGGCCGAGGTCTTCTGCTCCTCGATCGCGGGCCGGGCCGAGTAATAATCGTAGTAGCTGGTGTAGTAGGCGTAACTCGGGTCGTGCCGCAGATCGACGTTGTTCAACACGACTCCCAGGACGGTTCCGCCCACGCTCCCAACCGACTGTTTCACACGCTGAAGCAGGGTTCGGGGGAAACGCCGATGCTGGACGACGATGATCGATTGATCGACTTCACTCGCGAGAACCGCGCCGTCGCTGACACCCAGGATCGGAGGAGAGTCGAAGAACACGATGTCATACCGGGTCTTGAGTTCCGCGATCATGTCGGACATGCGTTGCGAGTTCAGAATGCCTACCGCGTCGGCCGGCAGAATGCCGCTCGGCATCAGGTGCAGGTTCTCGATCGGCGTTGAAACAATCACATCTTCCAGCGTCGTGTTGGCGGTAAGATAATTGGTCAAACCGATCTGGTTGCCGACCTCGAAAATCTTGTGCTGCGTGGGTCGGCGCAAATCCGCGTCCACGATGAGGACCGAGTACCCGCCTTGCGCGCACGTGAATGCCAGATTGGCCAGCGTGGTGGACTTTCCCTCGCCTGGGCCTCCGCTCACCATCGAGATCGTGTTCGCATCGGCGCTTTTGCGGTTGAATTCGATGTTGGTACGGAGGATCCGGTAGGCTTCCGCGTCGGGCACGTCACTCGGGCATTTGTGCAAGAGCTTGATGTTTTTCGGGATGATCGCCAGGACCGGCACTCCGAGCATTGCCTCAACGTCGTCCATCGTTTTGACGCTGGTATCCAGGTACTCGATGAAGAAAGCGAGACCGATTCCAACCAGAAGACCAACCAACACGCCCAGCGCCATGTTCAGCCAAACTTTTGGGCTGGAAGGCGAGGTGGCAGGCTCGGCCGGGTCCCACGAGATCGCAGAATTGATGGGCATGGTTTGCTCCATCACCCGGGTATTCCTGCTCTGCTCGGCGGCATCCAGAATCGAGTGGGCTTGTTGGAAGCTATCCTTCAACTGGTTGTACTCGTTGCTCAACGCGCGCTGACCGGTCGCTTCACCGCGCAGTTCACCCAGTTGCTTATCGACACTGCCCAGGGTAGTCTGAGAGATTTGCAGCTGGATGGCCAACGAATGCTTGATGCTTTCCACCTGATCGGTGAGTTGCTTGGTGTACACCTCTTTTGCGGCCCGGACCGATTTGACGTTGGGATGGTTGGGACCCAAGCCGGATTGGAGCATGGACGCCTCGTTGGCGACCGAATCCTGGTAAAGCGGCAACACTTTCTTGATGGTGTCGTCGTTGATTTGCAGCGTGGGCAGAGCGCGTAAGAGCTCTTCTCCCTTCAACTGTTCAACCTGCCTCAATTGGCTGGTCAGGGCAGCAACCTGTGTCTTGTACTTGTCCGAATCAGTCAGCCGCGCGTTGATCTGGTTGTCGTAGGGGTCGGTCCCGCTCTTGTCGGAGTTATTGCCGAACACACGTAATTCCGGATGATCCACCATCATCTTGGTCATCCTTTTCTCGATGTCGTCCACTTTGGCCTTCTGAGTCCGAATATTCTCGTCGATGACCTCGACGCCGCTCTTGGCGATGTCACGAGGGATGTTGGATTTAACGACCGAGTAGGATCTGGCGATGGCGTTGACCAGTTCCGCGGCCTCCTTCGGATCCGTGCTGGAAACCTGGAGTTCGAGAAGATCCGTCCCGCGAACCGGTTTCAGGTTCATCATGTTGACCATCTTGTAATAGGCCAACTCGCGTGTGAGGGGCTGTCCTTCCACGGCCCAGCGATGGATGAGATCCAGGGAATCGACGACCGGGTAGAGCACGTTTTTCCGGCGGATGATCTCCAACTGCGTCGCCGCCAACCGCGGGTCCGCTCCATCCCGGGCTTCGCGAAACACTCCGGCATTTTCCTTCTCGCCGCGGAGTTCCAGCGTGACGGATGACATGTACTTGCGCGGTTGCAGGTACGTGGTGAGCGCGGCCGTGATGACCACCAACAGAAAGGCCAGTAAGACGATGCCGAAGCGCACCCGGATGATCCGCCAGTAATCGAGGAAGTGAAGCTTGGACTCGCTTGCAGAGCCGGAGGAACGATCGTCGGTCTTTTGCATTAGTGGAGATTACCCGTGGGGACTTGATATGCAATGAAAATGCGGGCCGCAGGGCCCGCATCCTCGAGTGGACAAAGATGTGTTCGAAGCGAACCTTTAGAACGCGACACGCACGCCGCCGAAGTATCGGTTGCGGTCGTATTCGCGGAAGTCAATGCCGGAGAGGACGCTGGTATGGGTGTAACCGACCTCCACGGAGAGGATCCGGTTGATCGAGTAGCGTGCTCCCAACGCGACATCGAAAGTGTTCTCGGTGAAATCACCCGGGTACTGCACCGCAGTGTTTCCGTTGAAATCGACGGGAACGACGTTGGTGACAGTTCCGTTGGCGTTGACGACCGGGGTGGTCACGAGCGTATCGGGACCTTTGTAATCCGAGTGCGTGTAGTAGAAGGAAACGTAGGCGCTCAACCGGGCTCCAAAAGCCTGCTGGTAGGCGACGCCGAGGCGCAGGGTATTCGCCCGTGAGTCGGTCGCGGTGAAGTTGCCTTCTTCATCGGAGTAGCGCGCGATAAAATTCAGGCTCGCCAGACGGCTCAACGAGTAGTTCACGTTGGCTTCCACGTAAGGCGACAGGGCGCTGCCAAAGTCGGTGTAATCACGGATCTGGGAGCCGACTCGGATCGTGCCCTTGAGCCTCTGGCTGAGGTTGAAGTCCGCACCGATCAACGCAAAATTCTGGATGGAATCGTTGTTCACCCCAAAGTAGTCGATGTAGCCGAAGCGGTATTCCAGCACCGCCGTCGCCAGCGGCGAGATCAGGAAGCGCAACTGTTCACTGAAGTAGTGCTCCGCGCGATCCTCAAGCGACGAGTAAGGGTCGTGCAAGTAGGCGAAAGCCACCAGATCGTAACCGGTCACCGTGGAAAACCTCTGCGTGAGCTGGTAAGTCAGCGCCAAACGGGTCGTGGTGTAGAAGAAATCACCCTTTTCCCGATCGCCCTCGGTGACACCGGGTGCGTTGGTGACCCCACCGATGGTGTTGCCGCTGAAGCCAGTGAGATTGGAAGCGCCAAAATCCGGCTCGGACGTGTAAGCATTGTAGGTAGACACGTCGAAGATCGCGCGTGGCGTCAGCTTGTAGCTGAAAGTCGTCGTGATGCCGCCGTTGATGTCATAATTGCGCCCGGGACGGTCGATGTAATAGTTGACTCCGACGTCGGCACCGATGGCGAGCTTTGCCCGCGGCGTGGATAATGTGTACCCGGCACCCACGTCGAAGTTGAAGAAGACGCTGTCGCTGGTCTTGCTGTCGGCACTCACCGTCGTGAACGTCCGCGTGCTAGGAACGTAAACCCGGGTTGTCACCGTCCCGTCGGTCTGGGCCAGCGTGTTGTCGTCGTAACCGATGCGCGCATCGGCCGTGATGATCAGGTGCGAGGGGCTGAAACGTCCTTCGCCCAAATCTGCACCTTTGTAGTCTTTGGTGTTCTCCAAGGTAAGGTCTCCAGCACGGACGGCGGCAACCCCGGCGATCATCTGACTCCCGAGGAGAAGTGAAAGCGCAAACAACGAGCGGTGAATTTTGATCATATGCTTCTTGGCGGAACTGGAAAGGTCGGGCTGAGAAAATTTGGTTCAACGCTGCTCGGGACCGATCGTTGGGGAAAGCGATGGCACTGGACGGTTCGGGAACACGGACAAGGACTTAGAAGTGCGTTGCGGGCGAGACTAGCGAGATTTTCCAGAGAGGAGCAATAACTTTCTTCGCGTTTTTCGAAGCTTTTAAGGCGGAGGAATCCAGACACAGCAGGAGGGGGAAGGCTTAGTTGTTCAGTGCTCCGGCCATCGCGCCGCCTGCGATTTGCTCCAGGCCGCGGGAAGCGTTGGAGTCCGGCGCGATCTTCAGAGCGTCGCGAAAGGCAGCCTCCGCCTGAGGGAGAAGTCCACGCCGGCGCAAGTAGCTGCCGTAGTAGGTATGGGTCACCGGGACGGATGGGTCCCACAACAAGGCGCGTTTCAAGAGCGGCTCCGCTTCGTCGAAGCGGTCGAGCATCGTCAGCGCAGCTCCCAATCTGAGCATCAGGCGGTCCTCCATCGGCGCGAGACGCAGTCCTTCCTCGTACGGTTCGACGGAACCCTCCCGGAACGACCGCGACACTTCGGTGTTGGGGATGCCATCCGCCAGCGCCTGGCGGGCTTCACCCTGATAATAGTAGAGCATGGGATTGAGGCTTTCGTGCCTGAGTCCCTCCGTAGCAAAATTCAGGCCAAGCAAATTTCTACCATCACGCAGGGACTTGCGGGCCTGCTCCGCGTCGTATTCACCGGGCAAATGGGGCAATCCGGCCACGGCCAGCCAGACACTCAGTGCAGGCAGGACGAAACGCGGCAAGAAATCGATCCAGGTTAGTCTATTGTCCGCGTCCTCGCGGCCCCCCGAAACCTCGCGCCCCGGATTCGCCAGGACGCCGAAGATGAAGGCCAGCAAGAGCGTGTTGACGGGAATGTGCAGGTTAAAATCCACCACGGAATGCGCCGCGATGGCGACGACAGCCGACAAAGCACCGATATTCCAGGCGGCGGCATTGCTCCCTTTCCTGGCACGAGAACCCTGGGCTTCTCCGCGCAGGGACAAGTACCGGTAGGTGATCCACCCCCAACGAAAGTGTGCCGCCAGGAACACGAGCAACCCGGCGATACCCACCGCCCCGTACTCGGCCAGGAACTGCAAATAATCGTTGTGTGTATTGATCGGGTCTTGCTGCACAGTGGGATCACGGAAGCGGCGACCGTAATAGAGAAAGGTGGCGGAACCCGTTCCGACCACCGGTGACAGGGACCACTCCTTGATGGCAGAAGGCCAAACTCTGAAGCGCACGTCGTTGCTGATCAAATTGGCGGCGCGCCACCTGAGGTTGCGGCTCTGGGAAATGCCGTACCACCCGGCACCCGACACGAGGAGCACGAGCAGGACGGTGCCAATGACCGCGCGGGGAAAGAGTTGCGGCACACCGGACCGGACCCTCATCAAACTCAGCACCGCCAGCGTGGCCAGCCCGGCGCACAAACTCAGGAACCCCCCGCGACTCCCGGTCAGAACCATTCCGACCAGGCAGCACAACACGCTGTAGATCATCAATAGTTTCACCCACTGCCGGCTGCGGCCCCAGAAGATCGCGGAAAGCAGGAGCATCGTGACGACTTCCAGATAGCCGGCGAGATGATCGGGACAGATGTAGAGGCCGCTGGCACGGCCAAGGTATTGGGGAGACCCCCCCAAACCGGACGGCATGAAGCCATCGCCGGAAACGAATTGGCGGACTCCCACACCCACGTTGAGCAGGGCGAGCGCGAGCAGCCAGCCCAGGACCCAAAGCCGCCGGCCCGGATCGGTCAGATAACAAGCCGTCGTCAGGTAAATGATGAGGCCGGCCTGGACCATGAACAGATCAGGCCACGCGAGATACACCACCGGCGAGGTCAACGCCCGAACCAGCACGTAGGCAAAAAAAATGGCCGAAGCGAGCAGACACGCGCGGTTCGGCAAGGGCTTGCGCTGCCGGATACTGAAGACGGTGAGCACGCCCATCAAGGCGATCAATCCGTATCCCGGCAGACTGAACAATAGGCGGGTGCCGCCAATCAACCACTGGGTCAGTCCCAGAGCGAGGCACAGCAGGAGGGAATAAAGAATGGTCAATCTTCGCCTGGTTTGGACTACGCCCCGTTCCTTGTCAATCCCCGGAAAACAAACGGCCCTTGCGATGATATTTCATCGCAAGGGCCGTGAAGACCGATTGAGCAGAAAGGACGACTACGGATTAACGGTGGTGGTCAGAGGAGTGGTACCCACACCGCCAAAGCCAGCAAACGCACCGCTGGGCGCGCTGCCGATGAAGCCGGGGCTGCCGGGAAAGCCCGCGCCGAGACCGGCACCGAAGCCGGACGCTTCCTCACCGGGGGCCTCGCCCACCGTGCCGAGGATGCCGTTGCCGCGGGTGGGTGTCGTACTGAGGTCGCCGTTCAATCCATCCGCGCAGTCAGGACGCAAGGCGACGGCCATCTCGGTGATCGAGCGGGCCTGTTCGGGCGCCGCGCTGGCCGCGCTCTTGACCAACGCACGCACCTGGGCGCATTCCAAGGTGTACTTGGAGCTTTTCGCGCTGACAGCGGCCTCGAGGAGCTTGGCGGCCATCTTGTGGTTCTTGGCCACCGCAGCGTGCAGCGCGCCGGTGGTCTGGTTCAAGCTCGCTTTGCTCAGGGTCACGCCGGAAGGCAGTTCGGAGCTGAGCATCTGGGTGGCCGCAGGGCTGACGGCAGCCAGCGCGGATTTGGCACCCGGCAGAGCGGTGACCATCAAGGTGGCGACGACCCAGGAGAGTCGGCGGCGGGAATGAGCTTGGAGCATAAGCGTCTTTGGTTTCTCTGGTGCGTTAAGATGATGGAACGGGTCGGCTTGTGGTCCGGGGACCACGGAATTGGAGCGGGCAGCGGGAATCGAACCCGCATGGCCAGCTTGGAAGGCTGGAACTTTACCACTAAGCTATGCCCGCCAGTTCCCCACTTCTGACAGCCCCTCCCATTTCTGCCAAGCTCTTTTTTCAAATTTCTTATGGTTAGAGGGTATTACCCAGACGAAAGTTTTGTTCGCTTCCACCATCGTGTAGGTTATTCTCGCTCGAGCACCCTGCCTTAATCCTCTATGAAACCTGTCTTCTTCGCCGTTATTGCTTCCTTGTGCAGCCTCGGCACCCTCCGGGCAGACTTGACCGTGGTGCAGAAGATCGACGGGATGGGAATAGCCACCGAGAGTACCACCAAGGTCAAAGGCGACAAGACCCGGGTGGACGCCATGCCGGGCATGAGCATGATCATGAACGCCGACACCGGCGACATCCTCAATCTCATGCACGCGCAGAAGAGCTACATGCGCATCCCCGCCGAGGCGGCCAAGATGGCGGTCACCAGTATGACCGGCTCCAATCCGGCTGCCGCCAGCGCCAAGCCGAAGCTGACGCCCACCGGCAAGAAGGAAGCCATCAACAATTACCTTTCGGAAGAATATACCTGCGAGGTGGGCGGCCACAAGATGACCATCTGGCTGACTACGGCCCTTCCCAACTATCAGGCGGCGCTCAAGGAGATGACGGCAGCCATGAACCACGGGCCGCTCGCTGCCACCATGCAAAGCTTCAGTGTTTACTCGAATGACCTGCCTGGCTTCCCGATCCGCACGGTGACGGAGGTCGCTCCCGGGCAAGTGATCACCACCACGACGGTGTCGCTGGACACCAAGCCGATCGTTGACGCGGATTTTGCCGTTCCTGCGAATTACAAGGAAATGCCCATGCCGATGCTGACTCCTCCAGCAGCCACTGGAACGTCGGCCTCGCACTAGGCGGGAAGATGTCTCGGTCCACGCTGGTTCTGGCCTCAGCTTCTCCACGCCGGCGAGTGCTGCTGGCGGAGTACGGCTACACGGCAACTGTCCAACCTACGCAAGTAGAGGAATCGGAAGCCTCCTGGCTCTCTGTTCCGGAGTTGGTTCTACTCAATGCCCGCCGCAAGAGCGCGTCGCTTTGGGGGGCCGGCCAGGAAACAGTGGTTCTTGGCGTGGACACCCTGGTTTGTTTGGATGGCCGTGCGCTGGGCAAACCAGCCGATCTTTCCTGTGCTGCCCGGATGCTCGGGAGTCTGAGCGGGCGGACTCACCAAGTGTACTCCGGTGTTTATCTCGCCTGTGTTGCCCAAGGCCGTTTCGTGGGGTTCGTCGAGAAGACGGACGTGACGTTTTTGCCGCTCGGTCCCGGCCAGATTTCCCACTATCTGACTTTGATCGACCCCTTGGACAAAGCAGGCGGGTATGCAGCCCAAGACCACGGTGACAAGATCATTGCATCGACGCTGGGTTCCTGGACTAATATTCTCGGCCTGCCGATGGAGACGCTTGGCCGGACGCTGGAAAGAGAATTCGGCGTCGTGCCCGATCTCCCTGGTCCCGGAAAATGAAGAGGGGGCGGACCGTTGGTCCGCCCCCCCCCTCCAAAAGTCACCTGTTATTTGGACGTTTGCCGTTTAACGGCGATCCGAGAAGCCAAGTGCCCGCAGAGTGGCTTCGTCAATCCGCCCCGTGTCCTTGAGTTGATGCTGCTTCTGAAAGCGGCGCAAGGCGCTGCGGCTGCCCTCGCCGAACTCACCGTCGATGCTGCCCTTGTAATAACCACGCTCGGCTAACTGACGCTGAACGGCTGCCGGGAGCGATTGAGCGCCGGAGCGGTTCGGTCCGCCCCTTCCTTCGTCAACAATACTGCCCTCGTAGGGTGCCGTGCCGTAGCCACCATAACCTCCCGGTCCATAGCCGCCGTAACCGCCGAAGCCCTCCCCGTAAAATCCGGCACCGTAGCCAAATCCGGCACCATAGAATGGATATCCGAATCCGTAATCGAAAAACGGGTAAAAATACGGCACGCCGCCCAAATAGTAGTACCGGCCGCGATACCCGCGGTACCCACCGTATCCGCGGTAGCCACCATAACCGCGCCCGTAACTCCCGCCGCGGGAGTACGCAGCACCACCATGTCCCGCAGCCCCTTGGGAGGCGGCCCCACTCGGTGCCGCCCCACCTGCTCGCCCACGGCCTTGAGCATAAACAGAAGGCACCGCCAAAAGAGCGATCCCTGCAAAAACCAGTAGTGATTTGTTCATAAAATAAATTTAGTCATTCGAGATGTCAGGTTCTGTGCTTTGTGAAGGCAAATGGTCCAATGGGCGGTGAGGGATTCGAACCCCCGGCCAACTCGGTGTAAACGAGCCGCTCTACCACTGAGCTAACCGCCCTTTCCCAATAAGACATAGACGTACACAAAGCCTGGATCCTTCGATTTCTTTGGTGTGTCCTGACCGTCCCAACGTGGTCACGCTTCCGCCTGTGGAAGAGGGTAAGAGGAGAACCGCCCAAGGAAAAGGGAACGCTCGCGCGCCGCATCGTCTTGGTAACAAACTACTACATCCGCATCAAGCACGCAACCCGGAGGAAATTTCATGGTGTGCCACATTCTGGGTATTCCACTGTAGGTAAATGCACGACCAGGAAGCCCGCTTTTCACGTATTCCTTCCAAAATAAGTTTGCTCTTCTCACCATGAAACGGATCACCCTCCTCTGCCTTTTTGCCACCTTTACTGCCACCACCATTGGGTTTGCGCAGGCTCCCACCCCCATTCGGACTACGCCTACAGGGAACAGCGCGACCGACGATGTCGTCAATCAGATGGGAGGCATCAGGCGTCCCATTCCGGCACCCGTTGCTGCTGGTGAAGCCAAGGCTTCCGGCCCGAAGAAGCCTTTGGAAGCCACTTTATCTACGGATGATAAAGGGAAAAGCCCGACGACGACGTTCGCTGCCTCCACGGCAAAGATCTATCTTCACTACCAGGACGACAGTGCCGCCAAGGGAGAAAAGCTGCGAGCCGTTTGGATCGCCGAGGATGCGGCTGGCTTCTCCACCAAAAACAAGAAGTTGAATGAAAACTCCACCATTCTGCCTGGACCTGGAGCGTATGGCTCATTCTTCCTGCCTTCGTCCAATGGTGCTTTCCCAGTCGGTAAATACCGCGCGGAATTATACGACGGCGATAAATTGGCGAAGAGCTTGAAATTCACGGTGACGAAATAACTCCTTCGCCTCATTGAGATACCGGCCACGTTTGCGCCCGCACCTTTTGCATCTCTGCCAGAAAGGCGGCAGGCTGTTCCAGGTAAGGCCAATGGGTCGAATCTTCAAAGATCACGAACTGCTTGCCGCGAGGTGCCACGAGGTGCCGGAAATACCTTTCCTGCACCTCGACACCAAAGGTGGAATCCTCCCGCCCCACAAAGAAGTAAGCTGGCACATCGATC
Source organism: uncultured Chthoniobacterales bacterium (assembly GCA_964245965.1). Taxonomy (GTDB): domain Bacteria; phylum Verrucomicrobiota; class Verrucomicrobiia; order Chthoniobacterales; family SZAS-18; genus CAWCJJ01. Next base: position 19,183 of record CAXTOP010000056.1, on the reverse strand, counting down.
TCGGGAACCATCCGGCGGAGATCATATTGATGTAATTGAGGGTCGAGTAGATCGCGCGAAAAGTGGTAGCTGGTGTTGGCGCGCAGGATTGCTGGAAACGAATAGTAGCGTGACGTGAGCGCCAGCAATCCCAACCGGAAGGGCGACGCGGGATGCGATACCTGTGGGAAAAGCGCTGTGATAAGGTTGGCAGCCCGATCCTGGTCGGGCATGCTCACGTAAGGAGGAGGCCCAAGGGCACGCAGCTTGTCCGCCTTACCCGTCTCGCCTTTCTCGCGGGCATACTGCAATGCAATTTGTGTCAACTGACGTTCGGATTCGTCGATGTCCACCAACTGGCCCATCCCAATGTAGGCTTGGAAAAGGCTCGGTTCGCGCGCAACAGCCAGAATGGCAGGTAACGTCCCCCAGGAATGGCCCAGCAGGTAAATCCTGGACTGCTTGAGTTCCTGGCAAAGGTGCCGGGACACAATCAGCGTTTCGCGCACGAACTGCTCGACCCGCATCGTCGCCAGGGGAATATCGTGAAAGTAGGAGTATCCGGCTCCACGCTGGTCCCAATGTACGACCGTGAAATATCTTTCCAGGTCGCTGTTCACCTGCCGGAAAGGCGCACCGGGAAAACCGGGACCGCCATGAACGAAGAGCAGCACCGGATTGTGTATCGGATCGTTGCCGCGGATGAGGAGCCGCTCCGGCAGGCCATCCACGGTCAGGGTTTCCACCCGGGAGATTCCGGGTGGCGGGGGGTCCACCTGGCGCGGGTCCAGAATGGCACAACCCGTCAGGATCCATCCTGACAACAGAAATGTCAGCGCCCGCAATGATAGAGCTATGGCAGAGTTCACGAGGCGCGCCGGACTGCCTCAGCTATCGCCCCAATTCTTCGCCTTCAAATACGCGCGGTGCATGAAATCCGCGGCGGTGACACTGGCAAAAACGCTCACGACGAACCGGGTGAGTTTTGGTGCCAGGATCATGCCGAACCACATCGGCGTGGCGATCCAGACGCCGATGCAATACGGGCAGGTAATCAGGTCACCGAGCGCCTGCTGCATCCCCTCGCCGCGCGGTTCTTCCTCTACTTCTCCTTCGCCCGCTCCTTTTTTATACTCGACGAAGGGGGCACGGAGGGGAGACGTGACGCGGTCCTTGGTGATGATCCGAGCCAGTTTGTGGGTGGCGATGCCAACCAGGAGCATTTGGCCCGGACCGGCCTTTTCTTCCGGCAGTTTGCTGCCGGTCAGCCAGACGGCACCGGTCAGGCCAGAAACGAAGGCGCCGAAGATCCCCATCAGGGTCAAATAGGCCCCCAAAGGCTGCGGCTCCTTCGAATAACCCGCCGTGAGAGATTCAAAGATGCCTTCCACGCGTTTAGCGGGTTTTTCTACGAGCGATTGGTTAGCCATGTGTCCTCATTAAACGGTCCGGGTTCGGCAAAAGGTTTGTTTGTCTTGGAAGAAATTTTCCTTCCCGTCAAGGGTTCTGATCACGGGAGTGCAGCTCGGCACCGTCCCGGAAGCGGCGGCGAACGTACGGCGGCGAACGTAGGTAGAATGTCTATGGATCAATCCAAGCAGCCTCGCGTCATCGTCATCACCGGGGCGTCGGCCGGTGTGGGCCGTGCCACGGCCTGCCTGTTCGCGCGCACCGAAGAGCGCACCTTGGTCTCATCGCGCGCGGTCTCCAGGGTCTGGAAGGCGCGAAGCGGGAAGTCGAGAGCCTGGACGGCAAAGCGCTCGTTTTGTCGTGCGACGTGGCCGACGCGGAAGCAGTCGAAGCCGCCGCCGAGCGGGTCGAGCGTGAACTGGGACCCATCGACGCCTGGATCAACGTCGCCATGGCCAGCGTCTTTTCCCCGATCAAGGAGATGACCGCGGCCGAGTTTAAGCGCGTGACCGAGGTGACCTACCTGGGCTACGTCAACGGCACCTTGTCCGCGTTGAAGCGGATGCTGCCCCGCGACCGGGGACACATCGTGCAAGTGGGCAGTGCCCTGGCCTACCGCGGGATTCCTCTCCAATCCGCCTACTGCGCGAGCAAGCACGCCATCCAGGGTTTCATGGATTCCCTTTATGCCGAACTGATCCACGATAAGAGCAGTGTCGTGGCAACGATGGTGCAATTGCCCGCGCTCAACACGCCGCAGTTCGGCTGGGTGAAATCCCGCCTGCCCAACCGTGCGCAACCCGTGCCGCCGATCTACCAGCCGGAAGTCGCCGCGGAAGCCATCGTGTTCGCCTCGCACAACCGGCGCCGGGAGATCTACGTCGGCCTTCCGACCGTTGTCGCCATCGTGGGCAATAAATTTCTGCCCGCCCTGGGCGACTGGTACCTGGGCAAAACCGGCTACCAAGGCCAGCAAACCGAGGAAAGGGAAACGCCGGGCCGGCCGGACAACCTGTACCAGCCGGTCGCCGGCGACCCCGGGGCGCACGGCCGCTTTGACGACCGGGCCCTCGGCTTCAGTCCGCAACTCTGGACCAATCTGCACCGCGACTGGTTCTTCGGTGCCGGACTGATCGCCCTGCTCGCCACGGCGGCGATGGTGTTCTTCGGGAAAAAGTCCCGTTGAGAAACCCCGTGATTCTGGCTGAATGCATGCAGCCTTAAACCGTTTGCAGGCGAATCATCCCGTGACTATGCCCGCCGAACTTTGCCATCCGCCCCAGACCGCACGTACGGAGAGCTTTAGCGACCTCGCGGTCGAGGATCTGCTTTTCCGGGCGGCGGCCGTGGCGGACCGTTGCGCACAACGGGCGTCCGCGGGGGATCACGGCCGGCCGGATGGACCGACGCCCGGGACTTTCCCCGTAGAAGAATTTCGCTGGATCGCCGAAGCGGGTTTGCTGGCAGCCCCCCTGCCCCGTTACCTGGGTGGAGCGGACCTGAGCGGTGACGACGGGACCATGTTTCCCCTGTTACACTTGCTCAAGCAGGTGGGCCGGGGGAATCTCGCGACCGGGCGCATCTACGAGGGACACGTCAATGCCCTGGGCATTATCCGGACGTTCGGCACGGCGGAGCAACTGGTGCAAGCCGCCGAAGATGCGCGGGATCATCACCAGATTTTTGGAGTTTGGAACGCCGAGCATCCCCAGAATGGACTCAAAATCCAACCTTTGGACAACGGCCGCTACCGGCTGGAAGCGGGCAAGTACTTTACTTCCGGCGCGGGCCACGTGAACCGGCCCATCGTGACAGGCCGTTTGCCCGATGGCGGCTGGCAGATGTGCTTGGTGCCAATGGATCAGGTTCAATCGAAGATCGACGCCTCCTGGTGGCAGCCGCTGGGCATGGAATCCACTTTGAGCGCCGCCATTGACTTCAGCGGGATCGAACTGGGCGAGGAGTGCTTGATCGGCGCGCCGGGAGATTATTACCGCGACCCGTGGTTCAACGGCGGGTCCGTGCGGTTCGCCGCGGTCCAGCTCGGCGGCGCGGAAGGGCTTTTCAACGCCGCGCGCGATTTCCTGCGGCAAACGCGGCAGGTCGATCATGCGGCTCAGCGCATCCGTGCCGCCCACATCGCGGTCGCGCTCGAAAGCGGCAACCTGTGGCTCCACGGTGCCGCCAACGCCTGGAAACGTCCCTACGAGGAAGCGGATGCGATCACCATCTACGCGGCCATGATGCGCACCGCTATCGAGGAAATTTGCATGAACACGATCCGCGACGTCGAGCGGGCGGTAGGCGCGCGCGGGTTACTGCGTCCGTGGCCTTTCGCGCGCATGATCCGCGATTTGACCATGTACCTGCGCCAGCCCGCACCCGACGCTGTGGTCGATCGTCTGGGACGCCACATCATCGACGATCCCCGTTCCTTGCACACCATCTGGCCGGATACCACCCTCTCCTCCGCCTTGTGAACAGCGACGATCCGACCGCTGCCCCGACCCCCGCTCCCTCTCTACCCCCGAGCTACTTCGAGGAAGTTTACCGCCGCAACCCGGACCCGTGGGGCTTCACGACCAGCCCGTACGAAGCCGGCAAATACACCGCGACGCTGGCGGCGCTGCCCCGCGAGCATTATCCCATGGCGTTTGAGGCGGGTTGTTCCATTGGTGTACTGACTGAAAAACTGGCCCGCCGTTGCGGGGAGCTTTTGTCGGTCGATGTTTCCGGGCAGGCTTTGCAACAGGCCCGCGAACGTTGCGCCCGCTTGGGCAACGTCCGCTTCGAGCTATGCCGCTTGCCGGGCGAGTTTCCCGGACGCAAATTCGACCTGATCCTGATTTCTGAGGTCGGGTATTATCTCAGCCTGCCCGACCTGCTGGCTCTGCGCGAAAGATGCATCAGCCAACTCGAAGCCAGCGGGCACCTGTTGCTGGTTCATTGGACACCGTTCGTCCATGATTATCCTTTGACGGGCGACCAGGTTCACGAAACTTTTCTGCAAACATCCGGCCAGCAGCTTCGTCATCTCGCCGGGCGTCGAGAGGAACGCTACCGGTGGGATTTGTACGAAAAACCGTGAGTCTGCCCCGGCGGCCCGGGACCCGGTGCGCGGCCAGGCGCGAGCGCAGTTCCTTGTTCGTTTGCTGCACTTCGGCCAGCGGCATCACCGTGTGTCCAACCCCTTGGCGGACCTGCTCCTCCGAGACCTTTTCGTGCAGCCAGCCGAAAGTATGGGACGCGGAGAGGATGTCCTGGAGCCACGGACGGTCCAATTCCAGATCCCGGGCGAGTTGAGCGATCCGGCCGAAGCGGGAACTTGCGCCTTCCTGCCAGGCTTTCCGCAGGAGGCAGCGGTCGTGCGCCGCTCGTTTGATAGCGTCGGCGGATTCCACCAACAACGGCTGTCCCTTCCTGGCGGCTTCGGTCCAACGCGCGAGCGTGGACGACAGGCCGACGCACACCTTGCCCGCACAACGCAACGAGGTCAGGACGCTGACCTGCGGACTGTGCCTCAGACGGACGTCCAACCGGTGGAGCGCCTGTTCGAAGGCCATGTCTTCCAGGCAATGGACCACGGGCAGACCACCGGCGGCAAGATACGCCTCCGCCGTGACCGCCAAGCTCGCGCCGAAATACTGAGAATGCCGCGGCCAGGGATTGTGCGGGACCGGGTCCAGCGCGTGATCGTAGGCCGCCCGCAGGACGCGATAGGCGGAGTCGCGCCGGTAGTAAAGGCGGGTGCCGGGCTCCAGGCCGGCCACTTCGTCATGGCTGGAAAGGATGCGTCCGCCGACCGCGTCCGCGCCGCGCACGATCTCGTCGAGCGTGGCGGCGATCCAGGTGGAGGCGACCCGCGTGTCGCCGTCGGTGGACGCGATGACTCCCCGATGCCGGCCCAGCGTCTGGAGGCGGCGGCAGGCCTCGTCCATGACCAGACGCCGCGCGGCACCGACGTGAGCGTGAGGTTTCTCGATCTGCATCTCGATCACCCGCAGATGGAAGCCGGGATAAGCCGCGGCAAATTCCCGGGCCAGGGGCACAGTGCGGTCGCGGCAGTTGTTGGCGAGCAGGAGCACCTCGTAGCGCCGATGGTCCAACGGCGATCCATCCAGATCGACCTGGAACGCCAGCGCCTGGAGGGTTCCGGTGATCCCTTCCTGCTCGTTGTAAACCGGGATCGCCACGCACAGTTCACAGTCGGGATGAGGAAGCTCCCCGAGCAGGGCCGGGCCGGCGTCAGGCGGCAAAGCAAAGCGCAACGGGGTATCCGTCAGCAAGGTGGCAGCGAGCGGTTGGGAAGGGAAAGGATGCTTCACGAAATGGCAACCCGCATCGTTGGGACGAGGCAAAGTTTAAGTCTTACCAATTCGCCGGGATCAGCCGGCACGGATGCCGGGAAAACATCGCCCCGGCGGCGTGGTTTGATTTGCGTCACAAAAACGGTTTTTCTCGTGGACAACCTTCTTCTTCTTGATTAAACCTCCCCCGTCTCCGGAAGGAACCGCCCGTGGCACTAAGCCGTTCGCCACGTTTGTCTTCCCCGGAGATGCTCCCCACCCGGGCGCTTAGATACGATACGAGATGAAGAAAAGGATATTAATTATTGGGGGTGCCGGCTTCATTGGCTCCCATCTCGCCGACGAACTTCTGGCTCATGGCTACGCCGTGCGCGTGTTCGACAACCTGGACGCGCAGGTTCACGGCGCGACCGCCGACGGCCCGCCGGACTATCTCAGCGACGAGGTGGAATTCGTTCGCGGCGACGTGCGGGACCGCAAAGCGGTGAGCGCGGCCCTGCGGGGCGTGGACGCCGTGTACCACTTCGCAGCCTTGGTCGGCGTCGGGCAGAGCATGTACGAGATTTCGCGTTACATGGATGTGAACAACATGGGTACCGGCGTGCTGTTGGAGGCCTTGATCGAGCACCCGGTGGAGAAGGTCGTCGTCGCCTCGAGCATGAGCATCTACGGCGAGGGGCTTTACCGGGACAAGAACGGCAAGGTGCGCGCCGGCACCGAGCGCTCGCTGGACCAGCTCAAAGCGGGCAAATGGGAGCTGTCCGACGAGGCCGGCGAGCAACTGACACCCGTGCCAACCCCGGAGAGCAAGATGCCCTCACTGCCTTCCATCTACGCCCTAACCAAGTACGACCAGGAACAGGCCTGCCTCAAGATCGGGGCGGCGTACAAAATTCCGACCGTGGGCTTGCGTTTCTTCAACGTGTTCGGCACCCGCCAATCCTTGCAGAACCCGTACACCGGGGTCCTGGCCATCTTCGCGGCGCGCTACCTCAACGGCAAGGCTCCCCTCATCAACGAGGACGGCAACCAGCGGCGCGACTTTGTGAGCGTTCATGACATCGCGCAAGCCTGCCGTCTGGCGATGGAAGTGCCGGGTGCCGCAGGCCAGGCTTTCAACGTCGGCAGCGGCCAGAGTTATTCGGTGCTGGAAGTGGCCGACCTGCTCGCTCAAGCGATGGGCAAGGAACACTTGCGCCCGCAACTCACCGGCCGTTACCGCGCGGGCGACATCCGTCACTGTTTCGCGGACATCGGCGCCGCCCGCAAGGTCCTGGGCTATGAACCGAAACACCTGCTGGAAAACTCGATCGAGAGTTTTGCCGATTGGCTGCGCGAGCAGGAAGACAACGTGCCGCCCGACCGCGTGGAGGAAGCCCGCGCCGAGTTGGTCAGCCGTGGCCTGAGCGTTTAAATCCCTTCCGTGCCCCCCATGATGCAAGCAGCCGTCTTACGGCAGCCCGGCGAGATCGTCATCGAGGAACTGCCCCTGCCCGAACCGGGCGTGGGGCAGGTGCGCATCCGTCTGGAAGGTTGCGGCGTGTGCGCTTCCAACCTGGAACCGTTTGAAGGCAAACCGTGGTTTACCTACCCGTTCGCCCCCGGTTCGCCAGGCCACGAGGGCTGGGGCGTGGTGGAAGCCGTCGGCCCCGCCGTCACGGACTGGAAGGGCGGCGAGCGGGTGGCCACGCTTTCCCAACAGGCTTACGCGACCCACACGGTCGCACCGGCGGATGAAATCGTCGTGCTGCCCGCCGCGATGGACGAGCACCCCTTTCCCGCCGAACCTCTCGCGTGCGCGCTGAACATTTTCCGGCGCTGCCAGATCGAAGCCGGCCAGACGGTGGCCATCGTGGGCATCGGGTTTGTGGGGGCGCTGCTCACGCAATTGGCGGTTAACGCAGGGGCGCGGGTCGTTGCCATCGGACGCCGTGAGATTGCCCGGGAAGCCGCTCGAAAAATGGGCGCGGACACCTGTCTGGCGATGGACGATCACCACAAAATTATCGCCGAGGTCGTGGAACTCACCGGCGGCACGCTCTGCGGGGTGGTCATCGAAGCGACCGGCCGCGCGTGGCCGCTGGACCTCGCCGCCGAGTTGACGCGCGAACGCGGACGCCTGGTCATCGCTGGGTACCACCAGGACGGGCCGCGACAGATCAACATGCAGCTCTGGAACTGGCGCGGCCTGGATGTGGTCAACGCACATGAGCGTGATCCGTTGGTTTACGTCGGAGGGATGCGCGCGGCGGTGGAAGCCGTCGCCTCCGGTCGCTTGGACCCGCGCCCACTTTACACTCACACCCTGCCGCTGGAGGATCTGTCGAAAGCCTTTGCCCTGATGCAACAGCGTCCGGATGGATTCATGAAGGGGTTGGTGATGGTCGGGGGGAACGCCGCGCGGTGAAGGTCCTGCTGACCACCGACACCGTGGGTGGAGTCTGGACCTTCTGCGTCGAACTCTCGCGGCAACTGACCGGACACGGAATTTTGGTCGCTCTAGCCGCGCTGGGAGGCGAGCCGGGTCCCGCGCAGTTCACCGACCTCGACGGAATACCCGGCGTGGAGTTTTTCCCGAGTGACTATCCGCTGGAATGGATGGACGAACCCTGGGCCGGCGTCGAAGCGTCCGGCCGGTGGCTGCTGGAGATCGAACGGCGCGTGGCCCCCGATTTGGTGCACCTCAACAGCTTCGGGCACGGCGCGCTGCCCTGGCGGACGCCCGTGTTGCTCAGCGCCCACTCCTGCGTGCTTTCGTGGTGGGAAGCGGTGAAGGGCGAGCCGGCACCCGCTTCGTGGCAACGCTACGTGGATTCTGTCGGCAACAGCTTCCGCGCGGCGGACCTCGTGGTGACGCCAACCCATTCCCTCCTGGATGCCCTGCGGACACATTACGGGTCCCCGAACACGGCGTGCGTCGTGCCCAACGGCCGCGACGCCACGCGTTTTCCACCGGGCGACAAAGAGCCGTTCGTTTTCGCGGCTGGGCGCCTGTGGGATGAAGCCAAAAACATCGCCGCCGTCGCCCGGCTCGCGGAAAGTATCCCGTGGCCCACCTATGCTGCCGGCGAGGAACGTTCGCCGGATGGCCGCGTGTTCGAGCCGGGGGGCTTGCGCCTGCTGGGCTCGCTGCCGTCGGCGGAACTAGGCCGATGGATGGCCCGGGCATCCATCTTCGTGTCGCCGACGCGTTACGAGCCTTTTGGACTGAGCATCCTGGAAGCGGGGCTTTCCGGTTGCGCGCTGGTGTTGGGTGACCTCCCAAGTCTGCGCGAGGTGTGGGCGCAGGATTGCGCCGTCTTTGTCCAACCGAACGACTCCGCGGCGCTCGCGGCGGCGGTGCAGGGATTGATCGATCAACCCGAGCGGCTGCTTGAAATGCAGCAGCGCGCCCGAAAGCAGGCTCTGGAGTATTCTTCCACGCGTATGGGCGATCATTACCGGGAACTATACGAGGTGTTGCTGGCGCCGGAACCGCCGCTCGCATCCCGCTCTATCTAGGGTCTACCAATGCGGTTCGTTGTCTTCTGTCACTCCCTGCTCTCCGACTGGAACCACGGCAATGCGCACTTTCTGCGGGGTGTGGTCACGGAACTGCAAGTGCGCGGGCACGAAGTCCGCGTTTACGAACCTGACGACGCGTGGAGCCTGCAAAACCTCGTCGGCGAGCACGGCACCTCCCCGCTGGACGAACTGGCCCGCGTTTATCCTACCCTCCGCAGCATCCGCTACCGGCTCGACACGCTCGATTTCGCCGACGCGCTGGCCGGCGCCGACGTGGTGCTGGTCCACGAATGGAACGACCACACCCTGGTGCGTCAGATCGGCGAACATCACGCCCATCACACCCGCGGCGGCTACCGGCTCCTGTTCCACGACACCCACCATCGCTCGGTCACGGAACGCGCTTCCATGGCCGCGTACGATTTGCGGCACTACGATGGCGTTCTGGCGTTCGGGCGGATCATCCGCGATCTGTACCTGTCCGAAGGCTGGACCCGGCGGGCTTGGACGTGGCACGAGGCCGCCGACGTGCGGGTGTTCCACCCGCTGCCGGACACCGGCTTGGAGCCCGCGGGCGATCTCGTGTGGATCGGCAACTGGGGCGACGACGAGCGCACGGCCGAGTTGCACGAGTTCTTGTTGGAACCCGTGCGTTCCCTGGGCTTGCGGGCGGCGGTTCATGGGGTGCGCTACCCGGAGCAAGCCCGTCGCGCGTTGCACGAAGCCGGCGCGGAGTACAAAGGCTGGCTCCCCAACTTCCGGGCACCCGCCGTCTTTGCCCGGTACCGGGTGACGGTCCACGTCCCGCGCCGCCCCTACGTGCTGGCCCTGCCCGGCGTGCCCACGATCCGACCCTTCGAGGCTCTGGCGTGCGGGATTCCGCTGGTCAGTGCGCCATGGGAGGACGCAGAAAACCTGTTCACGCCCGGCAAGGATTTCCTGGTGGCCCACGATGGCGCGGAGATGCGCGAATGCCTGCACACCATTTTGCACGACCCCGAGTTGGCCGCAACGCTCGCCCGGCATGGCCGGGAAACCATCCTGCGCCGGCACACGTGCGGGCACCGGGTGGATGAATTGCTCGCCATCCTCCAGGATTTCGACTGAGTATCTGCCTTATGTCCGCCACGAGTTCGCCGCCCTCGCCCAAGAAACCCTCGCTGCACTTCGCGGTGTTCGGTTCCAGTCTATTGTCGGCTTACTGGAACGGCGCGGCCACCTACTACCGCGGCATCTTCCGGGCGCTGCACGCGCGCGGACACCGGATCACTTTTTACGAACCGGACGCTTGGGGCCGCCAGCAGAACCGCGACATCGAACCGCCCCCATGGGCGAACGTGACCGTGTACGACTGCGACAACGGCGCATCGACCGCCGGTGCGGAACGTTCCCTCACAGAAGCCGCCCACTACGCGGACGTGGTGGTGAAAACCAGCGGCGTCGGCGTCCTGGACGACTGGCTGGAAGCGGAAGTTTTGCGGCTGCAAAGCCCGAAGCGGCGCGTCCTGTTCTGGGACGTGGACGCTCCGGTGACCCTGGACCGGATGGACGCCGATCCTTCCGATCCGTTTCTTGCGTGCGTGCCGCATTACGACATGGTTCTCACCTACGGCGGCGGGCAGCCGGTTATCGATGCCTACACCCGGTTCGGTGCGAAAGCCTGCATCCCGGTGTACAACGCCCTTGATCCGGACACGCATCACCCCGTCCCGGCGGACGAACATTTCCGGGCCGACCTCGGTTTGCTGGCCAACCGTCTGCCGGACCGGGAAGCGCGGATCGAGGAATTTTTCTTCGATGCCGCGACCCGCCTGCCGCAGAAGAGCTTTGTCCTGGGCGGCAGCGGCTGGGCCGACAAGGCGCTGCCCGCCAACGTGCGCTACCTGGGCCACGTTTACACCCGCGACCACAACCGCTTCAACTGCACGCCGAAAGCGGTGATCAACATCAACCGAGCGAGCATGGCACGCTATGGTTTTTCACCGCCGACGCGAGTGTTCGAGGCCGCCGGGGCCGCCGCCTGCCTGCTGACCGACAAATGGGTTGGCATCGAGGAATTCCTGGAACCGGGCGAGGAAGTTCTGGTGGCCGAGAACGGCGTCCAGGTGGCCGGGTACGTCGCCGACCTGGACCCCGCCCGAGCCCGGCAGATCGGTCAGGCAGCCCAGCGCCGGGTTCTGGCCGCTCACACCTACACACACCGGGCGGAGTTGGTCGAACGGACGCTGCTCGGATAGGCCATTGTCTTGCCTCATGCGCTTTGTCATCCTTGGCTTATCGATCACGTCTTCCTGGGGCAACGGGCACGCCACGACCTACCGCGGGCTGTTGCGGGAACTCCACGCGCGCGGCCACGAAATCGTGTTCCTGGAACGCGACCTGCCCTTCTACGCCGCGCACCGCGACCTCCCGGATCCGCCTTACGCCCGGACGGAGCTTTATCGGGATTTGCCCGATCTCCGCGAACGATTTGCCGGTGTGATCCGGGAGGCGGATTTCGTGATCGTGGGCTCCTACGTGCCCGAAGGGATCGAAGTGGGCGCGTGGGTGCTGGAAACCGCCCGCGCGACGGTGGCCTTCTACGACATCGACACACCGGTGACCTTGGAACTGATTACCAGAACCGGCAGTGCCGGGTACATCGACCGCGCGTTGATTCCCCGCTACGCCATGTACCTGTCCTTCTGCGGCGGACCGACTTTGACCCGGCTGGAACAACAATGGGGCTCGCCCCGCGCGCGGCCCCTGTACTGCGCGGTGGACCCTGCTCTGTACAGTCCCCTCGATGCCGCCGCGCTGGGCGGCGGGACGCGCTGGCAGCTTGGTTACCTCGGCACGTACAGCGTGGACCGCCAACCTTCCCTGGAATCACTGCTGCTGGAGCCCGCGCGCCGACTGCCAGACAGCGCCATGATCGTGGCCGGTCCGCAATACCCGCCAGACGTGCCGTGGCCCGCAAACGTGGAACGCGTGCAGCACCTGCCGCCGCACGAGCACGCGGCGTTCTACAACCGGCAGGATTTTACCCTGAACATCACCCGTGCCGCCATGATGGAAGCCGGCTATTCGCCGAGTGTCCGCGTCTTCGAGGCGGCAGCTTGCGGGGTACCGATCATCACCGACGCCTGGCCGGGTTTGGAGAGCTTTTTTACACCCGGCGAAGAGATCCTGGTGGCGAGCAGTGCGGAAGACGTCGTGGCGCATCTCGGCACGTGGGATGAAGCGGCGCGACGCCAGATCGGTGAACGCGGACGGGCCCGCGTCCTCGGCGCACACACGGCAACGCACCGCGCGGCTGAACTGGAGGGTTACGCACAGGAGCTGGTCCGGTAGTCAGGGCCGGGTGGTCTCTCGGAACCGATTCAAGAACAAAGTCTGGCTATTTTGATCCTTCCAACCTGTTCCATCGTACCTGCTTCTTGATTTATGGCGACCAAACCACGCACCCGGAAACCCAAGGCAGCCGCTACTCCCGCTCCGGTTGAGACACCTGCCGTTGAGACACCTGCTGCCGTGTCCTCCCCAACGCTCCAAGCACCACCGGCTGGTGGCAAAAACGTGTCATCTTCGGAAGGCACGATTTCGGTTTACGCCGGAGGTCTGCTGATCGCCGCTGCTTTGTTCCCCCGCACGCTCAGGCAGTGGGCACTCCTCGGTCTCGGGGCAAGTTTTCTCTATCGTGGTCGGACGCGCTACTGCGGCGTGTACTCGGCCCTCGGGATCGACACCAACAAGTAATTCCCGTCAGTAAATAAACCGCTCCGGCAGCGTGAAGGCATTTTCGATGACTCCACAGACGGGTGTCTCGCCGGGTTCGGCGACAACCTCCACGATGTCGAAGCGGTACGCGATCTCCGGATCGTCCAACATCCGCAGCCACGCCTGTGCCCCGCGGACGATCAGGCGTCGCTTCGCCGCGTTGACGGCGTCGGCTGGCCGGCCGTACTCCACATTGGAGCGTGTCTTCACTTCGACGAACACCAGCGTGTCGCCGTGCCGGCAGGTCACGTCGATCTCGCCGCCATGCGGCGCGCGGAAATTGCGGCGCAGCACCTTGTAACCCCGGCGGCGCAGGAAGCGGCAGGCGAGCTTTTCTCCCCGTCGCCCGAGGATGTAGCGCGGGTCTTCCGGTTTACGAGACGATCGCCGTGTGAGCCGCGGCAGCCAGCGCAGCCACCCCGAGGGTTGCCAGAAAGGGGAACAGCGGTTGCCCCACCGGGCGAAAAGTATAACGATGGATCGGGCAAGGGCCATGCCGCGCGAGCGTAGCAAGATGATGGCTCGTCGCATAGCCCTTGTGTCGAGCGAACCCATAAACAGGATAACGCTGGTCCATTTCCACCATAAGTCGGTCGCGGGTTACCTTCGCGATCACGCTTGCCGCGGCGATGCTGAGGCTCGCGCCGTCTCCTTCCACGATGGCCGTGTGCGGGATCGGGAACGGGTTGACCGGCAGCCCGTCGATCAAGGCATAATCCGGCTTTTGTGATAACGCCAGCACCGCCCGGCGCATGGCCGCGTGCGTGGCGCGCAGGATGTTCAATCGGTCGATCTCGGCGGAGTCCACGACCGCCACGGCCCACAACACCGGCTCGTTGGCGGTCAAATCCTGGTAGATCGACTCGCGCCGTCCGGGCGAAAGCTTTTTCGAGTCGTGCAGGTGCTGGTGGGAGAAACCTTCCGGCAGAACCACCGCCGCCGCGACAACCGGCCCAGCCAGTGGTCCACGGCCAGCCTCATCGATTCCCACAATGACCCTCGCCACGCCCGAAGCGCGGAGGGCGGACTCGTGCTCGAAATGAGGAAAGCGCCGCGCCGCTTTTTCAACGGGGTCGACGCCTTCTGGCATACTCGCGGCAACTGGGAAACTGTGCGATACGAGCGTTTACTTCGCCTCACGCACCGCCATCGCCGACTTGCCCTTGCGGTCGCGCAGATAGTTGAGCTTGGCGCGTCGGGCGATGCCGGCCTTTTCAACCTCGATCTTGGCGATGCGGGGCGAGTGGATGGGGAACACACGCTCGACGCCCTCGCCATAGGAGATGCGGCGCACGGTGAAGTTCTCGTTGAGCCCGGTGCCCTTGCGGCCGATGCAGATGCCGGTGAAGATCTGCACGCGCTCCTTGTCACCCTCGATCACCTTGGTGTGGACGCGCACGCTGTCGCCGACCTTGAACTTGGTCACTTCGGCTTTTTTCTGTTCGTTTTCGATGACTTCGAGAATGTGCATAAAGATGTTCCCCCCTCTTTGAGCGGAAGGTGCGTTCTATCGCGTGGCTCCCGTTAAAACGCAAACACATTTTGTCGGGCCCGGACTTTTCGGCAGCCACGCTACGCAACTAGCCCGCGTCGTGCTATGTAGAGGCACATTCATGAACCGTTCAGTCTCCTTCCTGGCCCTGGGTGTGGCCTTTGCCGGTGCCCCCCTGTTGCAAGCCAAACCCAAAGCAACGGTGCCGCAGCCCAAGCTGGCTCCCAACAACCCCACTATCTCGCAGGACGACGCCGTGCGAATCCAGCTCTTCCTGGACGCCCACGACTTCGGCCCCGGCAAGATCGACGGCAACTACGGCGGCTTCACCCTGAAAGCGTGGCAATATTACCAGCGGGCGCAGGGTGAAATCCCCAAGGACACCTTCGATGCTAAAGCGTCGCCGCTGGCGTCGAGCGACCCTCTCTATACGACCTACACGGTCAACGCGGAAGACCTCGGTTCCGTCGGGCCGATCCCACCGAAACTGGAAGATCAATCCAAGCTCAAGGGGATGCCCTACACGACTCTGACAGAACTGCTGGGCGAGCGTTACCACACGGCGGTAAAGTTTTTGGCGCACCTCAATCCCGGCAAGAACATCGACCAGTTGAAGGAAGGCGATCAGGTCAACGTGCCCAACGTGGCCAAACCATTTATGCTGTCTGAGGTGACGGCGCAACGGCAGGCGCAACTCGACCGGCTGACTGCGGAGCACGACAAAGCCCAAGCCGCCAAGGAAGCCGCCGTCAAAAAGCCGGCGTCCCACGGTCAAACAGCGAAAGCGGGACCGTCCCCCTCCCCTTCTTCTGACGGAAACGGCGCGGCCTCACCCGCACCCGACGTGAGCAGAATGATGATTCACGTCAGCGTCGCCGACGCCTACCTGGAAGTTCATGACGGCGACAAGATTGTCGCCGGCTTTCCGATCACCCCGGGTTCCACGGCAATTCCCTCCCCCAAGGGCGAATGGAAAATTGCCAACAAAGCGCTGCTGCCGGTTTTCCGCTGGGACAAATCGATGCTCATGACGGGAAAGCGGAGCAATGACTTCCACGTCATTCAGCCCGGGCCGAACAACCCGGTGGGCATCGCCTGGATCGCCCTCAACAAGGAAGGCATCGGACTGCACGGCACCAACGATCCGGAAACCATCGGCCGGGCGGCGAGTCACGGCTGCATCCGCCTGGCAAATTGGGACGAGTACAAGCTCTTCGGCATGGTGCAGAAAGGCGAGAAAGTCGTCATCGAGTAGCGCGCAAAGAGCGTGGGGTGTATGCTTTCGACCTGCCATATGAGCCTACTATCCAGCACCAAATCCAACCGTGCCCGCCAAGGTTCCCCGCTCTTGCAAGGAGACGAACCTTTTACCCTGCTCCACAACTTGCGTACGCGTCCGCTGGCGTTTGTCACGGCCTGTCTCGGTTTGATGGGCGTGCTGGCGGTTAAAGTTCTGCTGACACGGGCAGAAGCTTCTGCCAAGCCCGGCGACCGCTGACGCTGCCGTTTT
The DNA here is from genome assembly GCA_964245965.1 of uncultured Chthoniobacterales bacterium. Classification (GTDB taxonomy): domain Bacteria; phylum Verrucomicrobiota; class Verrucomicrobiia; order Chthoniobacterales; family SZAS-18; genus CAWCJJ01. The sequence continues at coordinate 3,222 of CAXTOP010000056.1, read as the reverse complement.
CCCTTCCCTTTCGCGGCGCGAACCGCTTCCTTTGCCTGCATGGGTATCTCGTGGGTGATTGATCTGGTGGTCGTGCTGGGATATTTCGCGGTGATCCTTGGCATCGGCCTCTACAAGGGGCAGCGCGAGGACAGCCTGGAAGGATTCGCCTTGGGCGGGCGGTCCATTCCCTGGTGGGCGGTGCTGGCGTCGATCATCGCGGCGGAAACCAGCGCCGGCACGTTTCTGGGTGCTCCCGGCGAGGGCTTCAGCACCCGTGGCTTTTTCTACGTGCAGTTCGCGCTCGGCACCATCCTGGCGCGGATCATCGTCAGCTACGTGTTCATCGCGCCGTACTACCGGTACAACGTTTATTCCATCTACGAGTACCTGACGCGGCGCTTCGGCACCGGTTCCAAGAACGCCGCCAGCGCCGTGTTCCTGATCACCCGTGTGCTCGCCAGCGGCGCACGCATCTACGTGGCGGCCATCGCGCTGGTGCTTTGCTACGAGCTTTTCGTCGGGCGGACCCTGGACCCGGCCCAACCGGCGGACGCGCACCGGATGTTCCTGATCTACGCGTTTGCAAGCATCGCCGTAGTGATCCTGACGGCCATTTACACGACCCTCGGCGGCATCAAGGCCGTGATCTGGACGGACTTCATCCAGGCGTCGATCATGCTCGGCAGTGCGCTGCTGGCGATGGGCATCCTGTATTACTCGATTCCCGGCGGCTGGGCCACGGTGCGCTCGCTGCTGCCCGGCACGACCACTTGGAACCTGTTCATCGACACCGGCCTCGATCCCGCCAGGCACGGCTGGGACAAGGTCAAGGGAATGTTCGAGAGCGACTACACCATCTTTGCCGGTCTGTTCGGGAGCACCTTTGTCACGATGGCCACCCACGGCACCGATCAGGACATGGTGCAGCGGATGCTCACCGCGCAGGACGTCCGCCGCAGCCGCCGCTCGCTGATCCTCTCGGGCTTGGCAGATGTCCCCATCGCGATGATCCTGGTCGCGGTCGGCCTGTTGCTCCTGGCCCACTACACGGCGCACCCCGACCCGAATATGCCCAAAGCCACCAACGAGATCTTTTGCTATTACATCCTCCACACGCTGCCGGTGGGCGTGCGCGGGCTGCTGCTGGCGGGGATTTTCGCCACGACGATGGGTTCGCTGAGCACCGCGCTCAACGCGCTGGCGACGAGCTTTACGCGCGACTGGTACCTGCCTTACATCAACCGCCAGGCGGACGACCGGCAATCGCTGCGCGCGGTGCGTTGGGCGACGGTGGTGTTCGCGGTGTTAATGGTAGGAGTATCGTCCGGTGTGTCCTACTTGGTGATCCAAAAGGCGGCGCACCCGCAGCAAGGTGGCTTGCGAATCATCCCGATCATCCTGGGAATCTTCGGCTACACGTACGGATCGCTGCTGGGAGTTTTCTTCGCCGGGATGCTGACGCGCCGCCGTGGCAACGACCGGGGCAACTGGCTGGCGATGATCCTGGGCTTCGTGGTGGTGGCAATCCTGAGCGGGCTGCCCAACAAGCTGATCCAGGTTTTCGGCGGTACGCCCCTACCCCAGCCGGCATGGCTGCCGGTGATGGAATTTCCGTGGTGGATTATGTTTGGCACGATCACGACCTTCCTGGTGGCGATCTGCTTCCGCACGCCACAAACGGCATTGGACGCTGCGGTGATTAAAGTCAGCGAGTAGCCGCTTTCTCTCGGGAAGGAAATGGAGCCTAGCGGGATCGAACCGCTGACCTCCTCAATGCCATTGAGGCGCTCTACCAACTGAGCTAAGACCCCGAAATAGTTGCTAACGTGGGCTTTACAGTGTTCGCCGCCAGCCGCGAAAAACCAACAATTGCATCCGGCTTGCCCCCCTGCTGCTCTCTGGAGGGCCGTAGGGAGAAACACATTTAGCAAGGAAACCGGGGGACGCAAGGGAGAAAAGTTGTTCCAGTTCACTTGGGTCAAGATGGGTGTGCTTACCGAGGACCATGAGCATTGTGAAGACAACAGCACGTCCTCGCACAGGATGCTTAAGATGAGCAAAAAGATCAAAGCAGGCAAGACAAGCAAATCTATCAGGATCATCCCGCAGGGGGATTTGGGGGGACTGGCCAAGAAAACGATCAAGCTGGGTTTGGAGCCCGGTGCTGGCTACACGGTGGGGACGATGGGCAAGGTGAAAGTGTCAATTTTGGCCGATCAGTGACAGAAAATACTTTCAGTGGGAACGGAGCGAGGCTCCAGCATGTTCGAGTTTGCTACCGTCAAATTGTGACACGCTACATCAAGTTCACACAGAGGTTGATGCATCGGTTGAGCTACCTGCTGGTTTAGGAAATGGCGGCACGATGCAAGCCGCAGAGATGAGCGAGGAAAATCAACTCCTTCCTCATTCGTCTGCGCCTCCACATGGTCACCAACCTCGCTCCCATCACCAAAAGTCCTGTCTATGTTAAAGTAGCCAACTTTCCTGGCCTGTATCGTCACAGCCGCTCCGGGCGCTACTACGGCTGCGAGAAGCTGGGCGGCATCCGAAGGGAGAAGGGCTTGGAGACCTGCGACCGCAAAATCGCAGAACGCAGGCTCAAAGAGTGGATTGGTAACCTCGACAAGGTGGACGCCGAGGACAAGAAGACCACCATCGGCCAGCTCATCCAGCGGTTCCAAGTGGTCACGGGGGCATGGCTCCGAACACCTACGTCACCAACAACGCCATCATCAACTGCTTCTGGGCTTGGTGGCCGCACGGCAAGGACTTCCAGGTGCGCAACATCCGGCCTTCGTGGCTGTTCAGTCGCACCAACGGCAGTAAACGGTGGCAGTGTGTCAATGCTCGCATTCGCGCTTGAGGCGGGGCTGATGTTTGCATTCTTTGGTGAAGCCATCAGAATCAATCGCGTCCAAACCAAGCGGGCCGTCCAGGTCAAACGGGTGTTCCAGAGGGTCGGGAAACATGAACGGCTGATCCATATCGTGGTCGCTTTTGATGCACTTCAACGTTGATCTCACGCGTTCAGTGATGACCTAGTATTACAGTAGTAGATGGACGATTCACGGCGGAAAGATCGGTTTTCCAGGCCGAAAAGCGTTAAGAACGCAGCTTTTTGCACCCTTTTGGAGGCGGAAACGCGCCTTCCCATTCTCATCTGCCACGAAGTACCACTGTAATACTAGTGGGTCGAGTGGCAGGATCGTTGCCATTGGATGAATTTGCGGCGATGCT
>CAXTOP010000055.1:0-34355 GCA_964245965.1 uncultured Chthoniobacterales bacterium | reverse complement strand
AACTTACCACCTGCTGGCCAACACGTAACGATCTCTTCTGCGGTCACACCCTAGCCTTCTACTCACCTCCGGCCTCCACCACGCCTTTCCATTTTTGTTTCTACACCCAGGCAAGTCTGCGAATAAAAGCCCACGGCCGCTTCTTCGAGGGGGTGGACAATCAACACGGTCTTTCAGGACATGAAGAGCCCGCCATCGACGTTGATCGTCTGACCGGTGATGTAAGCGGCGTCCTCTGAGGCCAGGAAAGCGACCAAGCCGGCTACGTCGTTCGTCTTGCCCACGCGCTTCATCGGGATGTTGCCAATCCACTCCTGCATCAACTCGCCGGGCTTGTAATCACCCATCAGTTTGCCCCAGGCCGCGTCGTTGTAGGCCCACATGTCCGTGTCGATGATACCCGGGCAAAAGGCGTTGACGGTGATTCCGTGCGCCGCCAACTCGTTGGCCAGACTCTGCGTGATTCCGACCACGCCGAACTTGCTCGCCGCGTAATGCGGAGTGTAGATAAAGCCACGGCGCGCCTGACCCGAAGAAGTATTAATAATACGCCCGCTTTTACGGGGCACCATGTGCCGGGCGGCAGCCTGGCAGCAAAGAAATACACCCTTGGTGTTCACGTCCATGACCTTGTCCCAATCGCCCTCGGAAAGTTCCTCCAATTTGGAGATAGTAATCACCCCGGCGTTCTGAATGGAAACATCGACTTGGCCGAACACTTCCATCGTGCGGGCAAAAAGGCGTTCGACCTCTTCCTTGCTCGTAACGTCGCAACGCTCGGCGACTACTTTCGTGCCAGCCTTTTCCAGTTCGGCACCCACTTCGAAGACGGCGTCCTCGTTGGCGGAGACCACGAGATTTGCTCCTTCGGACGCAAAGCGTTGCGCGAGGCCTTTACCGATGCCGCGGCTGGCTCCAGTGATAAGGACGGTCTGACCGGTAAATCGTTTCATGCTTAATCCCTAAAATTTAAATTGATTCTCTGCTTGGGCGGTCACCAGCAAACAAACCCGCCATCCACCAGGAGGTCCACGCCCGTGCAGAACGCCGCCGCTTCGCTGCACAGAAAAATCGCGGGACCCACCATCTCGTCCACGCTGGCAATACGGCCCATCGGAGTATTGCCCGCGAACTGTTTGAGCTGCTCCGCCACTTCGGGGCGCTTGTTCATGGGTGTCAGCGTGTACCCGGGACTGATCGTGTTCACCCGGAGGCCGCGGTCGACCCATTCCATCGCGAGGCTCTTGCTGAGGTGGATGACGCCAGCCTTCGAGGCGTTGTAGTGCGCCTGAGTGAGTCCACGGTTGACGATGACTCCAGACATCGAGGCGATATTGACGATGGCTCCGGCCTTGCGGGGCAGCATGACGCGCGCTTGCGCCTGACAAGACAGAAAAATGCCCGTGAGATTCACATCGATCATCTTCTGCCATTGAGATAGCGGCATTTCCTCCGCCGGCATGGCGCTGGCGATCCCAGCGCAGTTGAGGGCGATAGCAAGCGGTCCGAGCTCTTTTTCGGTGGTGGCCACACCGCGCTCCAGGTCCTCGGCCTTTGTCACATCGCCCGTGCAGGTGATGGCGCGGCGGCCGAGTTTCTCGATGCTGGCAGCGGTCTCCGCCAGGCCGGTGCTCGCGGCCAGATCAAAGGCGGCGACGTCCGCGCCAGCTTCCGCCAAACCGAGGGCGAGACGTTGGCCGATGCCGCTGCCCGCCCCGGTGACGAAGGCGGTTTTACCTGCAAGATTAAACAAGTTCATAGGAATGGGATGAGCGAGAAGAAAAGAAGCGAAGCGGATCAAGCAGTGGCCAATTTCATCACGGCGACGCTGGTCGCCTGTTCGGCGCTGAGAATGCCCTGGGTGTGGCCGCGGGCGAGCACGAGGATACGGTGCGACAGGCCGAGCACTTCTTCCAGGTCGGAACTGACCACCACCACCGCCATCCCGGCGCGCGCGAGGTCCGCGATGGTTTCGTAAATGGAAGCACGCGCGCCCACGTCGATCCCTCGTGTGGGTTCATCCAGGATGAACACTTTGGGCGAACGCGCCACCCAGCGGGCGAGCACCACCTTCTGCTGGTTGCCACCGGAAAGAAGCCGGGTCAATTGCCCGGCGCGCCCCTTCACACCGAGGCGCTGGATGGCGTTGACGGCAAAATCGTTGACCGAGCGCGGCCAGAGCCAGCCGTTGGGCGCGAGCGTGGGATAATTGCCCAACGCCAGATTGCTCGCCACGCTGTGGTCCAGGACGACGCCCTGTCCCTTGCGGTCCTCCGGCACCAGCGTCAAACCGGCTTCGATGGCGTCACTCGGACTACGCATCCGCAAGGTCTTGCCGTCCACGGTGACCGTTCCTGCGGCGATGCGATCCGCGCCGGCGATGGCGCGGACCAGTTCGGTACGCCCCGCGCCGACGATGCCGGCGATGCCGAAAATTTCTCCCGCCCGGACGTGGAACGAAACGTCCTTGAACGCCCCGTTCGCGCCACTGAGATTTTCTACCCGCAGCATTTCGGGGCTCTCGGCGGGCAGCTCGACTTTCGGGAAAAGCCGGTCCACGCTGCGGCCTACCATGTTTTCGAGCAAGGTGCTCACTGGCACCTTTGCGGACTGATGCTCGCCCACCATGCGGCCATCGCGCAGGACGATCACGCGATCTGCGATCCGCGCGATTTCTTCCAAACGATGGGAAATATAGATAAAGGTAACGCCCTCCCGCTTGAGAGCATCCACCTGGGCAAAAAGCCGGTCGGTCTCCTCGCCGCCTAACGCCGCTGTCGGCTCGTCCAAGATCAAGACTTTCGCGTCGAGGGTGAGCGCCTTAGCGATCTCCACTTGCTGTTGAGCAGCCACGCGCAGGCTGCGCACCATGCGCGTCGGCGCGATATCTAGGCCAAGGCGCTGGAGTTGTTCTGCCGCCCGGCGGTTCATTAGGTCGCGGTCCACCCGGCCCCCGCGCATCGGCAGGCGACCCACGAAGACATTTTCCGCGACAGACAGGTCCGGCAGCAGCCGCATCTCCTGGTGGATAAGGCCTACCCCTGTCGCGATGGCTTCACCAGGTGAATCCGGTGAGTAGGGCTGGCCTTCCCAGGACATGGTGCCCTCGGATGGGCGAACCAACCCGGCCAGGATCGAGGAAAAGGTGGATTTTCCGGCCCCGTTTTCACCGAGCAGCGCCATGACCTCACCCGGGTACAAATCCAGGTTGATCCCGGAGAGTACCACGTTGCCCTCATAACTTTTCCCGATGCCACGGACTGAAAGCCGGGGCACGGTTGTATGAGGTGCCCCGCCGGGAGCCTGGGTCGAGTCGGGTGAGATCATCGCACATCGGACTATGAGACAAAGGAGCGTGGAGAAGCCTACGGATGCTTCTCGATGAACGGATCGACGTTCTCTTTGGTCGTCAGTGTGGCCTCTTGGAGTTGCTCCTTGGGCACGGTCTTCTTGGCGATAAGGTCTTCGGCGGACTGTAGGGCGAGGCGGCCCATCGCCTGGGTGCGCTGCGCCATGGTCGCGTCGAGCGTACCGGCCTTCACGGCCTTGAGGCCGGCGACGTCGCCGTCGAAGCCTACCACCATGACTTTGTGGTCCGAATTGGCCACTTTCACCGCCTGCGCGGCACCGAGGGCAAGAGCGTCCGCACGACCGAAGAAGACGGTGATGTCAGGATGCCGCTGGAGCGTGTCCTGCGCGATGGCGAAGCCTTCGTCCTGCGCCCACGCCTTGCTGGCCTGCTTGGCGACCACCTTCAGGCCGGGAGCCTTGGCGAGCGCCTCGCTGAAGCCCTTGTCACGGTCGTTCTCGGGCGTGGTGCCGAGTTGGCCCTGAATGATGGCCACGTTGCCCTTGCCGCCGGTCTGCTTGACGACGTAGTCGCCCAGCGTGCGCGCCGCCGACACACTGTCGGTGGCGATAAACGTGTCACCGGGGGCGTCGGGGGCGTTGCGGTCCACGGCGATGACCGGGATGCCTGCCGCGTGGGCGGCCTTGACCGGCACACTGGCCGCCGTCGCGCCAGCGGGGATGTAAATGAGCGCCTTGATGCCGCGGGTGATCAGGTCCTGCACCTGGCTGACCTGCGTGGCAGAATCTCCTTTCGCGTCTACCGTGATGACCTTGATGCCTTTGCTCTTGGCGTCGGCCTCGACGGATTGCTTGATCTGGTTAAAGAAATCCGCCTGGAGATTGGCGACGGCCAAGCCAATCGGCCCGTCTGTTTTGTCCTCGGCCCGGAGAGACGCGGAAGTGCTGAGCACGGCACCGATGGTGAACGCCGCGGCGGCAGCGAGGTAGTTGGATCTGATTGGTATCATTGGGTTTTGCCTAACGTATTTTGTTGGTTTGTTGTTACTGCGGAGAACTGGAAAAAGGAGGAGGATCAGGTACCGCGCCGCCGCAACGTGTCGGAGCTGACCGCCACCGCGATGACGACGCCGATGACGATCTGCTGAACGAAGGGGGACACCCCGGTGAGGTTCAGGCCATTGTGGAGCACGCCGATGATGAACACGCCGACCACGGTTCCGGTCATGCCGCCTATGCCGCCGCTGAGACTGGCCCCGCCGATGACGACCGCCGCAATGGTATCGAGTTCGTAGCCCAACCCCGCGCTGGGTTGCGAGGAATCCAATCGACTGGCGAGAGCAATCCCAGCCAGGCCCGAGAGCACGCCGGAAGCGACGTAAACCCAAACGGTCAGCGGCCGGACGTGGATGCCTGCCAATCGGGCCACCTCTGCGCTGCCACCAATCGCGTAGAGCGAGCGGCCCGTGGCGCGATAACGCAGGAAAATCCAGCTCGCCACCACAAGGACGAGGAACAACGCCACCGTGACCGACAGAAAACCGAAGTGACGGGTCGTCGCCAGTCGGTCGAACCAATCGGGATAACCGACGATCTGGCGGCCGTCGGTGATGATGTTGGCCAGGCCGCGCCCGACGGACATCATCGTCAGCGTTGCGATAAAAGGTGGGAGCTTGGCCCGCGTGATCAGCAGGCCATTGGTCAGTCCGCAAAGCCCGCCGACGAGCAACCCGATGATGATTCCGAGCCCCAGCGGCAGGTTGTACGTCTCGTGGGTCCAGCCCATGACCATCATGGACAAGGCGAGGATGGAACCCACGGAAAGATCGATGCCGCCGATGATGATCACCGCCGTCATGCCGACCGCCAGGATGCCCAGCACGGTCACCTGATCAAGGACGTTGAGGCCGTTGCGCACGGTAAGAAAAACATCGGTCGAAAGCGTGAACGCCAAACAGAGAAGCACCAGCCCGATCAGAGGACCTTGAACGCCGATCAGCCAACTGGCGAACCGGGCTAGATTGCGTCGTTTCGTGCCACTGCCAGCCGCAGGGGCAGAACTCGCGGCGGGTGCGACCAGAGGCTCGGGTTCTTTGATGGCGTTCATGGTCAGGAAGAATGGAGGGTGACGAGGGTGGAGGGTGATCCTGAGTTTATAGCCATTTTCATCACGGTTTGGAGTCCTGGAGGGATCCGCTCCGTTGGGTCCGCCGTGGTGGGCGAGCCTTGCTTTTAGGCCACGGACCCGACGGTGCGGTCCCTCCGGGACGTTGTCATTTCTTTGTCTCTCGATCGTTTTGAAAACGGTTGTATGGCATATGCTCTCTAGTTACATCGTTCTGGCCACGGCGGCCTTCCAGCCGTCGTGCAGGTGTTTGACCTGCACGGCGTCCATCTGCGGGTAAAAACTTCTCGTGTTCCGCGTTTGGGCGGCCAGTTCTTCGAGGCTATGGTAAACGCCCAAGCCAAGCAAGGCGTTAGACGCCGCGCCCAAGGCGGAGGATTCGGCCACTTCCGCCACGGTGAGTTCCGCGCCCGTTAGGTCGGCGGTGAACTGCATGAGGAAATTATTGTGGGTCGGCCCGCCGTCCGCGCGCAGGGTTTGTAGGGAAATGGTCGTGCCCGTGCGCATCATGTCGAGCACATCACGGATCTGGTAGGCGATGGCTTCCTGCGCCGCGCGGACGATGTGTTCGCGCTTGGAGTAAGCGGTCAGACCCAGGATGGCGGCCCGGGCATCGGGTGCCCAGTACGGCGCGCTCAAGCCGGCGAAAGCGGGCACCAGGTATACGCCGCCGTTATCCTCGACGGCGCGGGCCAGAGCTTCCACCTCGCCGACATCGCGGATGATGCCCATCTGGTTTTTGAGCCATTCGATGGTGGCGGCGGAGAAGTTGATGATCCCCTCGAAAGCGTAGGTCGGCTGCCCGTGCCAGACCCAGGCCAGGGCAGTGACGGCACCCTGGTCGGAGGTCTTGAACCCGTCACCGATGTTGAGCATGACGCTCGTGCCCGTGCCGAAAGTCGCCTTGGCGGAACCCGGCTGGTAGCAGCGTTGCGCGAAGAGCGCCGCCTGCGAGTCGCCCATGACCCCGATAATAGGCAGTGCTCTGGGCAGGATGCCGTCCGCCGTGGTCGTGCCGAACTGCGACGCGCTTTCCCGCACCTCCGGCAACACCCGGCCACTCTCAGGCACGTGGAACAAATCGCACAGATCCTCGTCCCAACGCAGACGGTCGATGTCGAACAGCAAGGTGCGGCTGGCATTCGTATGGTCCGTGGCGAACACCGCGCCCCGCGTGAGCCGGTGGATGAGGTAGGCATCGATCGTGCCGACAACCGCCTCGCCGGAGCGCAGCTTCGCCGCCACCTCCGGGGTCTCCGTCATGAACCAGGCGACCTTGGAAGCGGAAAAATAGGTGTCGATCTTGAGACCGGTCTTGAGCCGGACCTGATTTTCGTAACCCCGCTGGCGGAGGTCCTGACACAAGGCGTCGCCGCGGCGGCACTGCCAGACGATCGCGTTGTGCAGCGGCCGTCCCGTCGTCCGGTCAAACACGAGCACGGTCTCGCGCTGGTTGGTGATGCTCAGCGCCGCGATGTCCGGCACGCGGGCCGGGTTTCGTTCGACCAGTTCGCGGAGGACGGTCAGGGTATTTTGCCAGATTTCCTCGGCGTCGTGTTCTACCCAGCCCGGCCGTGGATAGATCTGCCGGTGCTCGCGGGCCGTTTTATCCAAAATCCGGCCCGCCTCGTCGAAGAGGATCGCCTTCGTCGCGGAAGTGCTCTGGTCGATGACAAGGACGAGGGGCATACCGGTGTTAGAGCAGTGCCTTCGCTTTGGCCGCCAGGCCTTCCATGGAAATGCCGTAGTGCTGGAAAATATCTGCCTGTGCGCCGGTCACGGTGTCTTCGTCGGGGATGCCCACGATGTCGAAACGCGTTTGCACGCCGGCCTTCATGAGAACAGCCGCGCAAGCCTCACCCAACCCACCGTTGACCATGTGTTCCTCCACGGTCAGCAGCGCGCGGCACTCGCGACCCGCTCGCAGGATCGCCTCGCGGTCCAGCGGCTTGATGGTGTGCATGCTCAACACCCGGGCACCGATGCCCTGGTCGGCGAGTATCCCGGCGGCGAGCCGGGCGTGGACGACCGTTTCACCGGTGGCGATGAGCGCCACGTCATTGCCCTCGGTCAGCGTGATCGCCTTGCCCACCTCGAACGCGGTGCCCGCACCGTGCAGGTCGTACATCGCCGATTTGCCGAAGCGCACGAAGACCGGACGCATGGCCTGCGCCGCCAAGCGGATGGACTCACGTGCCTCGAAGTTGTCCGCCGGCACGAGGATCGTGAGGTTGTTGATCGCCCGCAGGACCGCCAGGTCATGCAGCGAATGGTGCGTGGTGCCCAACGCGCCGTAACTCACGCCCGAACTGATACCGATCAGAACGCCCGGCACGTTGGAATAGCAGATGTCGTTTTTGATCTGCTCCAGGGATCGCGCCGTCAGGAAGCACGAGGGCGAAACGCCGAAGGACCGCTTGCCGCACGCCGCCAGGCCGGCGGTGATGCCCACCAGATTCTGCTCCGCGATGCCGACCTCGACCAACTGCGCCGGCCGGGCCTTGCCGAAAGCAGTGAGTTTGCCGGAACCGCGCGAATCGCTGGTGACCACCACGACGTTCGGGTCCGCTTCGGCGAGCGCCGTCAACGTCGCCGCGAACTGGTCGAGGTTGGCCTTGCCCATCCTGAGCCCGAGCTTTTCCGCCATTGCCTTGGCGGCAGGGGTGAACATGGAAGGAGCGGGTGCACTCATTTCAGTGATTCCTTTAAATGGGCTTCGGCGGAGTTCAACTCTCCGAGAGCGATCTGCAATTCCTGCGGGCTCGGCACGCCGTGGTGCCACTTGGCGACATTTTCCATGAACGAAATGCCCTTGCCCTTGACGGTATTCGCCATGACAAAGACGGGCTGACCGACCGGGGCCGGGTCCATCAAGGCCTTGGTCAACTCGGCGTAGTCGTGGCCGTTGACCGCACGCACGTCCCAGCCGAAAGCGCGGAACTTTTCGTCGATGGGCTCGTTGCTCAAGACCTCATGGGTATGCCCGCTGATCTGGAGCGTGTTGTGGTCCAGGATGGCGACCAGATTATCGAGTTTGTGGTGAGAGGCGGCCATGGCGGCTTCCCAGTTCGAACCTTCGGCCAGTTCGCCGTCGCCCAGCAGCGTGAAAACGCGGTAGGGTGCCCGGTCGAGTTTGGCGGCCAGCGCCATGCCCAGGCACACCGGCAGGCCGTGGCCAAGCGCGCCGGTGTTCATCTCGATTCCGGGAATCTTCCGTGTCGGATGCCCGACATAGTATGATTTGTAGTGGCAGACCGTTTCCAGATCGGCGTCGGGGAAGTAACCGCGATCCGCCAGCACGACGTACAACGCCTCGACGCAATGTCCCTTGCTCTGCACGTAGTGGTCGCGGTGCGGGTCCTTGACGGTCTCGGGTGAGATCCGCATGACCCGGTTGTAAAGGACATTGAGAATGTCCAGGCACGAGAGATCGCCGCCCGTGTGGCCGGCCCCGGCGTTGACGATCACTGCGAGCAGCCGCTTGCGCAGGCGGACCGCTTTCAAGGCGAGTTCCTGGTCGGTCATGTTAATCCTTTTTTGGTGTGGTGATGGACTTCCCAACCCAGATAAGTTCCGAACGCTTCGGCGAGGATGTCCGCGCTGTGTGAAACCGTCATCACCACGTGGTGTTCGAAGCCTTCCTGACAAACGCGGTGCATCAGGCGCTGCAAGTTCGGCACCCGGGCGACGGCGCGGTTGCCGAAGGTGTCCAGCGGATCGTCCGTCAGTTCGCCCTCGCCCACGTAGGCACGGATGGTTCCCTCCGTGTCGCAGGTGGTGATGCGGCCGTAGGTCAAAAGTCCGCCGGGCGTGCGGCCGTCCAGCGCCCCGTAGGTGTTCTCCTCGCCGGTGGTGGAGCCGATGATGGGTGCCGTGGAGATTTTGATGTCAGGCAGGAAAGATTTGGCCCAGTTGCCGCAATGGAAGAGGACGCACTTGTCGTCGTCATCCGCGTAGTTGTTGTTCCAATCCACGAGCGCGGCGGGCGAGTTGCCGGCGAGTTGCATGGCGTACATGGTGAGCGCGCCGGTCACATCCACCTCGCAGGCGCTGGGCATGAAGCGCTCGCTCATCATGCTCATGAGCGTGCAGACGTTGCAGCCGTAGTTGGCCTGGATGGATGTCCAGCACTGGATGGCGGTGGCGTCGATGGCGTTGGCGTCCATCCACTGGCCGAGCGCCACGCCCATCTTCGCCATCTGCACGAGATTTTCCTCCGGCACGCCGGGCGCAGGCGCGTAGCCTTTGATTTCTGCCAGCTTGGCCGCGACGGCGGGGTGGCTGAGCTCCAACCGCTTGGCGTCGCCGATCATCTCGGACAAATCGACCGTCGAAACGCTGATCCCGTGGCGCTCCAGAATCTTTTCGGAATACCGCATGGTATTGAACGCTCCGGGGCGTGCGCCCACCGCGCCGAGCCGTACGCCGAGCAGCCCGTTGACCACGCGGCAGACGCCCAGGAAGTTTTGCAGGTCGGCCTTGAAAGAAGCCGAATCAGGCCGGGAAACGTGCTTGGTGGTAAGAGTGAAGGGAATCCCCGCTTGCTTGAGGTTGTTGCAAACGGAAATCTTCCCGCAGTAAGCGTCACGGCGGCGGCCCGGGATGAGCAGGTGAAGGTCGTCGGGGTAGCCCTGGATAAGCACGGGCTTGTTGAGCCGCGCGTACTTGAGTGTGTCGGCCACACCCTTTTCATCGCCGAAGTTAGGCAGACACACCAGGACGCCGTCGATCTTGTCGACGTGTTCACGGAAGAGGGCGGCGCACTTGCGCGCTTCGGCGTGCGTTTCGACCCCACCGAGCTTGGAATCCGTTTCGTCGAGCTGTACGGCGGTGATGCCGAGCTCAGCGAAGAGTTTATCCACGTCTTTGCGCGCCTCGCTGACCAGGTGATCGGGGAAGAAATCACGGTTGCCGTAGATGACGCCGAGGACGGACGCCTTCTGGTTGAAAGGGAGCATAAAAACGGAAAGGGGGCGAACTCGAACCGTGTGACACTGGTTGAACCGGCGACCAAGGCGGTAAGGATAGTTCTGGCTAGGGGTGCAAGGACCATGGACAATCGCGCCAGAATATTCTCACGTCATGAAGCAGAAAACATCACGGAATTCTAAGTTCTTCAAGCATTTCGACGCGTCGCGCGTGGACTTTGCTCCTTACGGCTTCACCTGTGAATTATGGTCGCGCCAGGCCATGCCGCGCTCGGACCGTCACAATGAAGTCGAGCTCAACTTCCTGAGTTGCGGTTCGTTGACGTACCTGCTGGGTGGCCGCCGCGAGACGGTGGAGCACGGGCGGTTGACGATGTTCTGGGCCGCGCTGCCGCACCAGATCCTCAACTACGAAACGCAGCAGCCTTATTACGTCGTGACTTTGCCGCTGGCTTCGTTTCTGAATTGCCGGTTCCCCAGCACGTTGACCCGTCCAATCCTGGCCGGGGAGATTGTGGACGACCCGGAGCCGGATGCAGGCGACGCGCGGACTCTCAGTCGCTGGTTCGATGATCTGCAATCCGGCAACACGTTGCGGGAACAGGCGGCGGAGATAGAAATCCACGCTCGCTTGCTGCGCCTCGGACTCGCGCTGCCCGAACGGAAGGCACAGAACCGCCGTACTGTTCGCCCGCCGGGCGTTGAATCGAGTTTGACCCGGGCGGACCAGATCGCTTGCTACATCGCGCGGCACTACATGAAACCGCTGACCGCCGACGACATCGCTCGTGCCGCGGGTCTGCATCCCAACTACGCGATGGCGCTATTTCGCAAGACCTTTGGCACGACGATCACCGAGTTCCTTTTACAGCATCGGCTTTCCCACGCGCAACGCCTGCTCGTCACCACGGACGAACCAATTATTGAGGTGGGAGCAGCGGCGGGATTCCAGAGTCTGAGCCGTTTCAACGAGTTTTTCAAAAAGGCCTGTGGCTGCCCGCCGCGTGTGTACCGCACGAGCCATCGGGAAAGTTCGCGTGGGACGTTGGATGTACCACTACAGAATAGATTTTACAGTTCATAGCGATAGCAAGCGGGTAAGCTTCGCCTAAGCTTCAAAGATTATGCCATCTGCGGATTAGCCGCTTGAGTGCGCATCGTGCAACGCAGGTTGTGCAGTTTGTAGGCTCCTTCCATGACCGCATCGACCATGCCCTCGCGCAGGCTGCGGAAAGCCTCGGAAACGATGCGGTAGCGCTTGACCCCGGCAATGGCATAGCGCTCCACGCTTTTGGAGAAGGACAAGGTTTTACGTACCAGCCTGCCCACGCGCTGGCGCAAGGTGCAGAACCAGCGTTCCACGTGGTTGGTCTCGCCTTCTTGCTTGCCGCAGGCACGGTGCGTGCGGGTGGGAAAAGCGAGGGCGTAAGCTCCCAGAAGTCACTGCGCGTCGCCCGGCGAGCGTAATCCTTGGGGATGGCTTCGCGTAGAAAGAAGGCACTCTCCTGACTGCGGTCGCCCAAGGTGTAAGCGACGATCTGGCTTAGGGCGGCGGCAAAGGGCTACTCACAGCCAGCAGGTGTCGCGTTTGGCACCCACAAAGCTCCAGAGTTCGTCCAGCTTAAGCACATCGCCTTTTTGGCTGGGCAGCAGCGTGTCCTGCACCGCCGGCAGACTCCCAGTTTTTTCCCCGCCCATTGGATGATGGTTTTGTAGAAGACCCCAAAGGTGCGCGTGATTCCGCGCATACTGATGCGGTCGTGGTAAGATCGCACCACCTGCTCCTTGGAGGCCTAGAGCCTGTTATGAACTTAAAAGCCTGCGCTGATGATGAGGGACTTACGATAGACAGTTTTCCGAACTGGCCATTTTCTGGGAAATTCGATTGCTCAGCGAGAGGCACTTAAGAGTGGTCTTCATCAGGTTCATAACAGGCTCTAAGCTGGCGGGCAGCCCCACGTTGCGGTCGCGGTGGCTCTTGGTGTCCCGGAGCACCAGGCGGCTTTCGGTTAATGACACGTCCTTGATACGCAACCGCAGCCCTTCGCTCATGAGGATCTCCTTACCGTTGTAGTAGCCCTTGTCGGCCACCACTCCGAGTTCTTTCACTTCCAGGGTCTCCTGCGCCTGGATGGCCGCGCTACCGAGTTCATTGAGATCACTGCAGGAGTTGGTGGCTTCCACGGCCACGATGAGCTTGTGTTTGGCGTCCACGCTGGCCTGCACGTTGTAAGCCACGACCGCGCCTGCTCCCTGGCTCATCAGGCGTGCGTCCGGATCGGTGAGCGACACCTGGGTCTCACCGCTTTGCGCCAGTTCGCCCGCGAGCTTCTCGTACTTGGCCCCGCGCGCTTTGAGGGCGGCGATCTTCTCCTGCAACTGCGCGGCGTCGGCTCTCGGCGGCAGGTGCGCTTCGGCCTGGTCGTGCGTCTCGAGTTCCTGGAGGTACGCCGCCACCTTGCCATCGATCTCGGCGCTGAGTGCTGCCAGCTTGCGCGCGCTGTAGTTCTTGTCCTTGCTGTTCTGCGCCCTGAACTTGCTGCCGTCGATGGCGACGAGTTCCCCGCCAAAGAGTTCGAGCTTCCTGCAAAGCAGGGTGAACTCCCGGCACACCCCTTTGAGGGCCTTGGGGTTGTCCTTACGGAAGTCGGCGATGGTCTTGAAGTCGGGGCGCAGCCGGCGCAGGAGCCAGACCAGCTCCAGGTTGCGGGCGGCTTCCACTTCCAGGCGGCGAGAGGAGCGGAGGCGGTTCAAGTACCCGTAGAGGTACAAGCGCAAGAGATCCCCCGGATCGTAGGGCGGCCGACCCGTGGCGGCGGTCAGCGCGCGGGTGAAGCCGAGGGTGACCAGATCGAGCCGGGTCACGAACGCATCGAGGAGCCGCACGGGGTTCTCGGGGGCGATGTAGTCGTCGATGACTTCCGGGAAGAGCACGGCCTGCTCGCGGTCGGCACCGGTGATGTAGTGGTGGTGGCTGGGAGAACTCACGACAAGAACGAGCTTGCCGGAAAGCGGGTCAGCCGGCTACAACGGATCATCGGAAAGCGAGCAGCATACTTTCCACACAGTCTCGCGCTGCAGCGAACAGAGGCTGGCGGCGGGGCTTCCTCCGAGTTCCAGCCTTGACTTTGCCAGCCTCCGTCGCTGAGCTTGGTCGTTAGGCTACCTCGCTTTTTAGCCCCATGTTCACGCCAACCTCTCCCTTGCAAGTTCCTGCCGGACCAGTGACGGCGTACTTCCTCAGCGGGCAGTGGTTCCCCAGGGATTGTCGGCCCACACCTCCGCCAAGCGACGAGCCGCGCTTCCGTGATTCACCCATCCTGCGGACGGTTGCCGTGCCACCCTCCCAGGCAGCGGATTGCCGCGAGATCATCGCCGATGTCGAGAGCTACGGAGGCGATCCGGCACGTTGCTTCATGCCAAGGCATGGGCTGTCGTTTGCCGCGGACAATGGGCCATCCACCGATGTGCTCATCTGCTTCGAGTGCCATTCCCTGTACTTCTTCCAGGGCGAGGGGCGGGAGTTGTTCGCCCTGACCGAGCGCACCATGCAGCGGCTGGGTGTGTTCTTCTCCCTCTTTGGTCCGATCATCACCCCACACCACTTCCGGTAGCCTAACCACGCGAGAGACCGCGTGAAAACCCCAAACGTCTTACGTAAGTTGCACAAAATCTCGTGTAAGTGCTTGATAAGCCCAACCCACATGCTGTCCGTCAGGAGTTTTCACACGGTCTCCCGCTCCAGCGAACGGCGTTCCGCTTCCAGCCTGAGCTTGCCTTTGTTCCCGCCGTCGCTGAGCTTCAGCCGTTAGGCCCGGAGCGTTCCATCCGTCTATGAGCACCAACAATCTTGCCATTTTTTTCTGCCGAGCGGCAGGGCTGGTCCTCCTTGTAATTGGCCTCAGTCAGGTGTTTTCCATGGTCTTCGACACCTATCCCGTCCTTTTTGGCGAGCGCTCAGGCTGGACATCTTACGCTCCCATCGGCGGCCACCAACCCGGGGTCATCGACTTTCTTCCTTTGCTGCTGCGCGGCTTCCTGCCTTCTCTGCTCCAGAGTATCGCAGGGACGGTGTTGCTTTTGTTGGGTCGGCGTCTTGGTCTCTTGCTCGCCCGCGGGTTGACCGACCCAAAAGCCTAACCAGTCGCTTCGGCGAACGGCGGGGGAACATCGGTGCCGAGTTCCTTGCCTTTCCTCCCGCCGTCGCTGAGTTTGGTCGTTAGGCGCATAGTACCTCCGCGTGATGCCACAGATTGATCAACCGATGCCCAACGACTTGCCCCGGATGGAGGTGGCCCGCTACGAGCCAGCCGACGCGGTCATCCAAGGAGCTACCAAATTGCTCGTCTGTCTGGCGTTTTCCGTGCTGCTCTGGCTGAGCGCCAGTGTGCTGGCCGCCTTGCTGAACGATGCCGTCGAGGGGCCACCCGGCAACCTGCGCATTGAGCATCCATTCTGGGAACGTTGGTACTTCAGCGTCCCCTCCGTGGGCACAACATTTCTACTCTTTGGTGGACCCGTGTTTCTCCTCTTTGGCGGTTGGGTTGCCTTCTATCCACCTCGTCAACGTCGACAGTGGCGGGTCTTTGTCCTCGCACTCTTGGGAGTTGGTGCCTTAGGCGGATGGTTTTTCCAGTGGTTGGGGGTATGGGACTTTGAGGATGTGGATGAAGGCACCAGCTTCTCTCCGCCCCTAGTGACGACAGCCGTTTATGCCATGCTGCTTGGATGGGTGACTGCCCTCTCTGCCACGGCGTTCTGCTTCAGGATCATGCGGCGATGGCTCCATCCTCCATCGCCTAACCAGGCGCAAGGCCGTGTGGAAACTCTGCGGCGCATGTTGTAAACGGCCGCGATGTTAGATGGTTGGTCTCGCACGCTTCTCAGGCAGCAAAAACGCCGCCGCTTGGACTTGGAGGCCGCCACCCGCTTACCCCAAGGCGTGCGGGGGCATTCTCAAGCCCCTAAAACGGCCCAAACGGCCCCTCTTTGCCTACCCCAAGGCGGCGATGATCGCTGGCACGCCCAAAAGGTTGATGGCCCGGCGCAGGTTGTAGGCAGCGCGGCCAGGCTGATCTCGACCTGCACTTTCTTGAGGCCCCGATACAGGAAGCGAAGCACGGCGAGTGCCGATGTTTCTGGCTAAGATCGACATCCAATTCGACTGCACGGCACGTCACACGCGCACACCCCGTTTGCTGGAGTGCAACAAAACGCTTTCTCCTAGGCAACACTTGTCCCCTGCTGTTTTACTGGCGGCATGGACATGATGCCTGGGTGTATGCGGGGGGCGATGAAGATCGCCGGGGTACTGGCGATGCTGCTCACGGTCCCGGTCCGGGCGGAGGACGCTTCGCCCATCGCCACCGACCCCAAACCGTTGCCCACCACCACCATCGCGCAAAAGACCGCTGGAATGCAGGGGCTGCCCGGCTTCTTTCCGTGTTCCTGGGACGCCAAGGAAGGCAAGCTCTGGCTAGAGATTGGCCGCTTCGACACGGACTTTCTCTACGTGGAATCCTTGTCCGCCGGGGTCGGGTCCAATGACATCGGCCTGGATCGCGGTCAACTCGGGGGCAGCCATGTGGTCCGCTTCACCCGGGTAGGGCCGAAGGTTCTGCTCGTGGAGCGCAACCTTCGCTACCGGGCCGTGAGTGACAACGTGGACGAGCGTGCCGCCCTAGATCAAGCCTTCGCCCAGTCCGTGTTGTGGGGCTTCAAGGTGGAGGCGCAGGAGAACGGGCGCGTGCTCATCGATGTCACTCCTTTCGTGCTGCACGATGCCCACGGTGTGGTGGAGACTCTGGCCAAGCAAAAGCAGGGCACCTATAAGCTCGACGACACCCGCTCCGCCCCCTACCTGCCCACCACCAAGAACTTCCCCAAGAACACCGAGTTCGAGGCCACCCTCACCTTCACCGGCAAACCGGAAGGCGAGTGGATTCGTTCGGTGACGCCCGATCCCGGTGCGGTGACCGTGCGCGAGCACCAATCCTTCGTCGAGTTGCCCGACGACGGCTACCTGCCCCGAGCCTTCGACCCGCGCAGCGGCTTCTACCCCTTGAGCTACGCGGACTACGCTACCCCGATCCAGGAGCCGCTCGTCAAGCGGCTCATCCCGCGCCATCGCTTGCGAAAGCAGGACCCGGCAGCGGCGGCGAGTGCGCCGGTCGAACCCATCACCTACTACCTCGATCCCGGTGCGCCGGAGCCGATTCGCTCCGCGCTCTTGGAAGGCGCTTCCTGGTGGAATCAGGCGTTCACGGCGGCAGGATACCAGAACGCTTTTCAGGTCAAGCTGCTGCCCCCGGACGCTGACCCGATGGACGTGCGCTATAACGTCATCCAGTGGGTGCATCGCTCGACGCGCGGCTGGTCCTACGGGGCTTCGGTGGTTGATCCGCGCACCGGGGAGATCATCCAGGGTCGCGTCACGTTGGGATCGTTGCGCGTACGACAGGATTTCCTCATCGCCCAAGGCTTGCTCCAGCCCTACGCACACGGCATTGAACCGGACCCGCGGCTGTTGCAAATGGCCCTGGCACGGTTGCGCCAACTGGCCGCGCACGAGGTGGGTCACACGCTCGGCCTCCAGCATAACTTTGCCGGGAGCGCGGACGGACGCACCTCCGTCATGGATTACCCACCGCCCTACCTCACCCTCGACGACAAAAACGAGGTGGACCTCTCGCAAGCCTACGCCGCGGGCATCGGCGAGTGGGATAAAAGGACCATCCTCTACGGCTACCAGGATTTTCCGACCGGCACGGACGAAAAGGCGGGGCTGGCCGCCATCCTCCAAGGAAATTTGGACCAGGGTTTGCACTACGTCACCGACGAGGACGCCCGCCCGCCGGGTGGAGCGCACCCGCTGGCACACCTGTGGGACAGCGGCGCGTCGGCGACCGACGAGTTGAACCGGTTAGTCAAAGTGCGCGCCCGGGCTTTGAGCCGTTTTGGCGAGAACAACATCCCGCCGGGAGCGCCGATGGCGACCCTGGAGAACGTGCTGGTGCCGGTTTATCTCCTCCACCGCTACCAAGCCGAGGCCGCCGTCAAATTAATCGGCGGGGTGAACTATGCCTACGCGCTCCGGGGTGACGGTGAGCCGACCAACGAGCCGCTGTCCACCGAGACCCAACGCGCTGCTTTGGCCGCGGTGGCGCAGACGTGGCAGCCTCCGTTCCTGACGCTGCCCGACCAGGTCATCGCTGCCATCCCGCCGCTGCCGCCCGGCTACGAGCGCGACCGCGAACTCTTCGATTCGCACACGGGCTTGGTGTTCGATCCGATGGCAGCGGCGGAAAGCTGGGTCAACACGGTGCTGGACCTCCTCTTCAATCCGCAGCGGCTTTCCCGCATCATCGAGCAGAACGCGCGGGGTAAAAGTACCCTGGCCTTGTCGGAGGTTTTTGACTCGGTGCTGAAAACCGGGCAGATCGACGCCCGGCAGAGTGCCTACGAGCAGGAACTCGCGCGGATGGTCGAACGCCAGGGATTGGAGCACCTGTTGCGGGTCGCCGTGAGCACGGACGCCCAGCAGCAGGTTTGTGCGGAGGCCCTGCGGCAAATCCGCAATCTGCAAGGGGAGGTCACGCGCCGCGCTTCCGCCGACCCAGCCCAACAGGCACAACGCGCCTACCTGCTCTTCCACGTCGAGAGCTTTTTGCGTAACCCCAAGGAGTACCAAGCGCCTAAGTCGGTGCGGATTCCCGATGGCTCACCGATTGGGTGTGGCGGGGCAGAGTTCCTCCGTGCTGTAGGCGGTTGACTACCCCTTCGAGGTTTATCCTGTTTCCACGCTGCTTCCATTTCCCCCACCTTTTTCGATGATCCTGAACTCAGATGAAGTTGCCGAACTGCCGACGCCTGCCGGCCCCATGCGCACCTACGTCTTTCGCCCGGTGGCCGCAGGGCGTTATCCTGGCTTGCTGCTCTTCTCGGAAATCTTCCAGGTCACCGCACCCATCCGCCGCACCGCCGCGCTCTTGGCCGGGCACGGCTTCGTGGTCGCGGTGCCCGAGGTTTATCATGAACTCGAACCGGCGGGCACCGTGCTGCCCTATGACACCGCCGGTACCGACCGGGGCAACGCGCACAAGACCACCAAGGAACTCGCCAGCTACGACGCCGATGCGCGCGCGGCACTCGACTTCCTCAAATCGCACCCGGCCTGTACGGGCCACCTGGGCGTGATGGGCATTTGCCTAGGCGGTCATCTGGCTTTCCGAGCCGCCATGAACCCGGACGTGCGGGCAGGGGTTTGCTTCTATGCCACCGACATCCACAAGCGGGCGCTGGGGCAGGGGATGAACGACGACAGCCTGGACCGCATGAAGGACATCAAGGCGGAGATGCTCATGGTCTGGGGCAGGCAGGACCCTCACGTCCCGCAAGAGGGCCGCGAGATCATCTACCGCGCCATGACCGAAGCAGGTATTCACTTCACCTGGGCCGAGTTCAACGCGCAGCACGCTTTCCTGCGGGATGAGGGACCGCGCTATGACCCGGAACTCGCTCTCCAAAGCTACGGGATGGCGGTAAACCTGTTTAAACGTACCTTGGGGCAGGGAGACAAACCCGATGTGACTTCTGCCTGAAGACCAAGGCCTCATCCTCTACAAGGCAACCACCAAGGGTGAAGTGTCACCACCACACAGCAGGGCACACTCGCAAGGTCGATCCAACCCGAGCGCAGTACTCGTAACCAGCCGCTGCTTCGGACGTTGACTCCCCAGTGCTGCAAGCAATGCAGCAAATGCGCCGCTTGGATACGGTATGAGGGATACAAGTTGTTCTCCCACGGATCGGTGGCATGTACCATTTGGCAGCGTGCCATCCTCGCTGTGTATCCGCAGGTTGGTGTCGCTTGATCGCCCGCCGCCAACGTCCACCTTCGTGCAGCCGTCCGGATGAGTTGTGATCCTAATAAAGATATTTTTCTTCTGGGACGGGGATCGTGCGGACTTCTTTTGCAGTGATGATAGGCGTAGCAACCATCTGATCCGTATGTTCAAAGCGGACCGTTCCAGCAACCCGAATCCAGGTCATTTCTGGTAGATTTGATGGCATCAAGGCAGTGGATTCGGCTTCCACTGATACATTGATAGGTTGCGCATCTGCCGCACAGCAGATGACGAAGAGTCGTGTCAGGGTGAAATGCCCTAGATTTGCTCCAGGCGTCGGCAAAAATTGGCCGGTGACTTCCAGAAGTTTGTGGTCGAAATCCCGACGTAAATCCGGTGACTGCGCAGCGTAACGAAAATCCACGAGTTCAGCTTTGATATGGCCGGCGTCGTCGGACTTGAGGTACTCGCTTTTGTTGTCGTTGTTCCCGACGATTTCAAGAGGGAACGCCGCCGCAGGGACTTGTGCATCGGAGGCAGTGGTAATGGGTGGTGCCAAGAAGGTGTTCGGGGAGACATTACGTTTTCGGACGAGTGCAGCGTCGAAGCTATCGGGCGAGATCACCACCGCACCCAACAACGGAACGAGCATCACAAGGGATTTTAGCCATCCACCAGCAGTTGGGGCAACGTGGGTGCGCGCACAACCGTCCAGGCACGAGGCTGAAGGATCAGGCAAGTCCGAAGTCGGGGGTACCGGCAACTGAGAGGCTTTGTCGCACGCCAGCAAGAAACCCGTGAGGACCAAGCCCACCCCAGTACCCAGCACCAGCGGACGGAAGCTGGGATGAAGGAAGGATTGCAGCCGCCCGCTGCCGTAGAAATACAGAAAGATGCCGCCCCATGTCCACAAGGTCACGAGTGGGAACCACCGAGCAAATCGGAGTGGCATATTTTCTAGAGAATGTACCGCCGGAAGGACACGCAGGCTAAGCCGATCACCGCGATCAATCCGAATGCCAGCGAGACCGTCAATCGCTTGCGGAACACCAGTCCATACATGAACAGGAGCTTGAAGTCCATCATCGGTCCCAGCACCATGAACGCGAGCTTTGCGGCGGGCGGGAAACCGCTGAATGTCGTGGCGATAAATGCGTCGGAAGTGCTGCAAAGCGAAAGTAGCAGGGCAAGGCTCATGAGAGCCGCTGTCGCCAGCCAGACGTGGGCAGCCAGAGGTAGAAGGACTTGCTTGTCGATGGCGGTATTGAACACACTGGCGACCAGTGCGCCCATCACCAGATAAAAGCCTACGTCCAGAAAATCAAACGCTGCGCACCGCCCCGCCGCGATCAGCCGTCGGCCAGGCGTCGCAAGCGCAATGCAACCGATAGCAATGTCCGCGGTGGCACCTGGCGTTTTCGGCAAGCGAAATGCGCCCGTCCGTCGTCGGACGGGCAACACGGCGAGGGTGACCTTGTTCAGCACCCGACCAACGGGCAGTCGTTCGACGACACAGCCGGCCGCGACAGCGATCAGCCCACCGAGCGCGATCCGCCAACAGGTCATTCGCCCTGCGTGTTGTCCGCGGAAGGCGGCGTAAGTGCTCACGGCCACGATGGGGTTCACGATGGGCGCGGCGAGCAGGTAAGTCACCCCGCACGAGACCGGCAAGCCCTTGGCGAGCATCCGTCGGATGACTGGCACCACGCCGCATTCGCACATTGGAAAGATGTTGCCCATCAATGCGCTGAGGCAGATCGCCAGGAAGGGATTGCGCGGCAGCCAACGGCCGAGGGATTCGGCGGGCAAAAACACCTCGATCAAACCAGAGATGAAGGTTCCGAGGAACAAGAACGGCACCCCTTCAAACAGGATGCTCAGGAAGCAAACGGCAAAATCCCCAAGGTTAAATTGGAACCACGGCATGATCGCGCGAGGCGAGGCGAAGAGAAACGGTGAAGATTCCCTCCGCCCGTCCGGTACGGCACCTATTGCACCACGGGGAACGTCTGTCCTGTCTGCACATTGACGATCCCTCCGGGATTTCCTTCGTACGGCGCGACCAGCACCCAGGTGAAAGGCGCGCAGGTGATCAGCGCGAAGATCATTCGCTTCGGAATACCGGGGTCGCCGATCCACTTCAAGCTGTCTCCTTGGTGGTAAAGTTCTTCGGTTTCCGCAGCGACCACCGCCGGGGGTCGGGCGCTCATCAGACCACCGACCTCGTAGCTCACCCGCGCGATGACCTTGCCCTCTTTCACCAGCACCCAGCCGCCGCCGAGCTTGGCGAGTTCGTTGACCGCCAGGGCCATCGCGGCGTCGCTGCTGCCGAGTACCCAGATGTTGTGCAGGTCATGGTTGACCGAGCAGGTCAACGCGGAGTCTGCCGTGATGGGGCCGACCCCTTTCCAGAACGCTTTCGAGACCAGACCTTTGCCGCTGTAGCGGTCCACTACGGCCACCTTGCTGATACCGTTGGCCTCGTCTCGCTGCACCTCTCCATCAATGACCGGCAACTTCGTGGTAGGAATTACCGGATCGCGATAATCGGGCACGAGCGTGGCTGCCGTAACCTCTGTTTTGCCAGCGGGCGCATGGATGACAAAATCCGCCGCCGTCAGTTCGCGGCCGATGTGCATCGTCTGCGTAGCCCAGGAGGGGTAATCCACCTTCGGTACCGGCAGCAGGAACTTGCCGTCTTCGCCGGCGAGCTGGCCGTCGGCGAAGACGCGACCAATTTGCACGGTCTTCACGTCCTTGAGGAACACGATGTCCGCGTAGCGCCCGGGGGCGATAGAGCCGACGAGGTGTTCGATGTGCCAGTGGCGCGCCGGATTGAGGGTTGCCATCATGTACGCGGCTTCCACGGGCACGCCGGCCTTGATGGCGCTGCGGACATTATGATCCATCGCGCCGACGTGGACCGTCGCAGCCACGTCGCGGTCGTCCGTGGTGAGATCGCAGTGCGACCAATCCACGATGCCGTGTTTTTTCAGCGCGGGAATGGCGTTAAGCAGGCTGTCCGGACGGAGTTCGAGGAACACGCCGCGGCTGAGTTTTTCCCAGGCTTCCTCTGCCTGGCGCACCTCGTGGTCGCTCGAAAGTCCGGCGGCGGCAAAAGCGTTGGCCAAGTCGGGTGTGACGAGGCCCGCGCCGTGCCCCTGCACCACCCCACCCGTGTCCCAGGTGGCCTGAATTACTTCCCACATGCGCTGGTAGCCGGGATGTTTCGGGTCGGAGACCGCGGGCCAGTCCATGACTTCGTCGAGACCGAGCACCCAGCGGTCTTCCTTCATCAAGTTGACAATGTCGTTGTAGCCGTAATAGCCGCCGCCGGACTCGAAGGCGGTGGGCGGTGTGGCCGACCCGAGCGCTAAGAATATTTTGTGGATGCTGCCGCTGCGGCGCGCTTTCATCCAGAACTCAGCATTCATCGCGCCATCCACGTTGGAGAACTCGTGCGAGGCTTCCACCGTCCAGGTGTTGCCGAAAGGGATGCAGAGCGCGCCCTCGTACTCGGGCGTGAGATGCGTGCTCTCGATGTGCTTGTGGGATTCGCCGAAGCCGGGCACAACGCTTTCCCCGTTGCCCTCAACCATCTGCTTGGCCTTGCCCGGCCATGTGCCGGTGAGACCCGTCCAGGCGATGTGCTTGCCTTTGATGACGATGTCCTCCCCCTCCAGCCAGACTCCGCTGAAGACGTTGAAGATTCTGACGTTGTGGATCAACACGTCAGCGTCATTTTTGCCTAGTGCCACTTGCAGAAGGTCCTGGCGAATCCTGGTTTCTTCGTTGAAGGGGAATTGACCGTCAGGCTTGTCGGCGGCCTTGGCCGCTTGGGCGGTGATCCAAGCGTCGGCGGGCTTGCCCGACTTACCCTCCTGTGTAGCGGCCAGTCCCGGGTGTAACGACACCATGCCCACGCCGATTACCAGAGCGCAGGAACCCAACAACACGGATTTAAATCTCATAGGAAAACAACAGAAGCGCGAGCCTTAGCAGAACCGGTGCCAAGCCGACGAACCTTCGGCCTTGGGGTCGCGGACTCGCTGTCTGCCAGCAGGTTATCTTCCTACAACTTCGAGAGTTGTCGGGGGATTAGCCATTCTCCAGACCGGGCAAATGCCGCCACTTCGCGTTAGATGCTTTGTAGATGTTTGATCCGTGTGAGCAAAGTTTAACCATAATTTATGATACCGTATTAGGTTAAAACAATGCGCTAGAGTTTGTGCCGGTACCGGTGCCGAGGATCGTTTCACAGCCCTCACCGGGATGGTTGAAGCTAGCGGGAACGAGGCCGCTTCTTGGAGGATCGATAGGCCCCATACGGGCTATTGGAACTACAGGTGGCTGAAGGTAACCACAAGCAACAGGTCTCGGAGGATAATGAAAACGCTTGTAACCAGTTGAAACAGCTTGGCACATTGCCTGCTTTTGCCGCCAGCGTCGTTGCGTCGGACATGGGAGTTCGGCGCAAATATAATCAAGGGCCGCCCTGACATTTGTAAAACATTCATGAAGTACCTTGGCCGTTTCCTGCTCCTCTTTCTTGCTGCTAGAAGTGTCACGCTTGCTACTGTTCACGGGCAGGATGTTCCACCCGGCGACCAGCGGCCGAAAGCCACCGACACCAGAAACCCTTCCAACAACGCCTCCAGTGCTGATCCTACCTCGGCGGACCGGGTCATCGTTGAATCGGTTTTGCCAGTTGATCGCGTTAGTCCGTTGGAACGGCCAATTTCCTCTGTGTACGGAACGGATCTTTCCATTCTGGACACGCCCCGCACCGTCACCGCCATCAATTCCGCGCAGCAGCGCGACCTTTCCATCGAGCAAGTCACGGACTTACTCAAACTCGTGCCGGATAGTTACACCAACTCCCAGTTTGGCGGAGCGAACATCCCTTTCATTCGCGGCCAGGCGGCCGAAGTGTTCCAGAACGGTATGTTGCGCACCCCCCGCTCGGACGGCCAGCCGCTGAGCTTTAACTCAGTCGAGGCATTCGACGTAGTCGCCGGGCCGGCGAGCGTCGTGTACGGGCCGACCGGCAATGTGGGTGGTTACGTGAACCTGGTGACCAAACGCCCGTTCTACGACGGTTATCATGGCTTCGTCTCGACTACGATTGGCGAGTACAACCTGCGCCGCTGGCAAGCAGACATCGGCGGCCCCATCACCAAGGAGCTGGCCTGGCGTGTCAGCTACCAAGGTGAGGACTCCGGCAGCTACTACCGCTTGCAAGGCACCGAGTCGCAGGACGTGTACGCAGCCGTAAGCTGGACGCCCACGGACAAGTTCCGCGTGGACTTCAACGCGGAGTTCTTCGAGGCGGACTACGACGAAAACACCGGCATCAACCGGCCCACGCAGGACCTCATCGACAACGGTCGCTACATCCAGGGCACGGGAGTTTCGCCCTTCAGCGCGCCCGGTGCCGCCGACCCGCGCGGATTCCTTTCTGTCATCACTCCGACTGGGGTCACCACCATCAACCGCCGGGATGGTTTGTTTTCACCGCAGGACGGCGATTACGGTAAGAACATCCAGGGGCAACTGGATGTCACCTACACCGCGAGCGAGCATCTCTCCGTCCTGAACAAGACGTACTTCGAGGACTATCAGCAGGACCAGGTGGAAATCTCGCAGCGTTACTACAACGACATCGACGAATCGTACAACTTCGAGGACCGATTGGAATTCCACTTGAACTTTGATACACCGGTCGGCACAAAGCGCCTGGCAAAGATCGATGGCAAGGACGCCAAGGGCGGAGCGGACGACAAAGCGGCACCCAAGGACGTGCAGCTCTCATCGTTGACCCTTAAGAGCGAGATCAACACGGGCTTGTCCTTCCGCTACATCCATGTCTTGGCGTTCCAGGATTTTTACAACGAATATCTCAACGCCACCGATATCTCCACGAACCCGGCCAACTATCCCATCACCACCAATTTGTTCGGCGTCCTGCCGGTGCCGGGCGACTCGCGCGAGTTCGCCACGCCGGGAGGTTCGTACGCCTCCGGACTTTACCCGAATTCCATCCAAGGCACCCAGGATTCCAACGGCTATCAATTCGGACTCTTCTACCAGCACAACCTCAAGATCACCGACCAGTGGAGCTTGCTTTTCGGGGGTCGGGGAGACCTTATCTATGAAGACATCACCGACCCGCTGCCGCCCCCCGGTTTCAAGGCGGTGAGCGATTCGACACTGGTGGGCCTCGGAGCCGCCAATGCGAGCGTCACCTACAAGCCCACCGCGTGGAACACCGACTACTTCACCTTCAACTACAACGAATCGGCGGTAAATGGCAACGGCGGCGGCTTTGCGTCGCTGAGCGGCAATCAGCTTATCCCGGAAAATTTCCACATCCAGAACTACCTGTTTGAGGGGGGCGCGAAGTTTGGCCTGTTCAAGAACAGCTTGTTCGCATCGTTCGCAGCCTTCTACCAGCAGCGCGCCACCACGAACCAATTCGGCGTGACCAACGAGGTGGACACGCGAGGTCTGGAGTTCCAGGCCAACTATCAGCCCAACAAAAACTTCTACGGCACCTTCTCGGCCAGTTACCTCGACGCCTTCGAGCCGGACGTTACGGGCGAAACGCTGAGCACCCGCAGCGTCTACGATGCCTTTGCGCCGCCCACAGGCACGGGCGTCGGCAGCCCGAACTTCCTATCGCTTTCCGACCAGGCAAAAACCTACCGGCTGCCGGCCGTGCCGCGCTTTTTGCTCAACGCGTTCGCCAAGTACCGGTTCGACTGGGGTGGCGGCTTGAGCGCGGGTGTGGTGGCTACAAGTCCCATCCCACTCACGGAATTTGGCGACGTGGTCATTCCCTGGCAGTACACGGTCAACGCCGCGGTGTTCTACGAGGCAAAGCGCTTCGAGGCGCGCGTGGATTTTTCCAATCTTACCAACCAGAAGAACTGGACGCCGAGCACGCCTTTGTTTGGTGCGGAGCTGGTGAACGCCAATTTGCCTTTCCAGGTGTATGGCAGCATCCGCATCAAGTTCTAGCCATTGCATTCGCGTAGGTACTCCGCTTGGCTGGCGGTCGTGATCTGGCCGTGGCTACTAGCCACGGCCAGCGGCCACGTTCTGAACATCACCCGTGCCAGGATCAGCTTCGACTCCTCGCAGACGTTCCGGGCGGAAGTCGCCATCGACCTGACGACACTCATCGGCACGGGTGAGGCCTACTACCAGTTGTCGATCCTCCCGCCGGAGCGGCAGGCAACGGAGATCAACCGGCTGTTACCGCAAATTCTCGAAGCGATCCAATTTCATTTCGGCGACCAGCGCATAGTTCCCGTGCTGAAAAGCTGGAAGGTGCCTGCCGCCGACCGGCAAACGTACGAGGATTACTATGTCGGCAAGATGACCGAATTGAGCTTCGAGGGCACGGTGCCGCCGAGCCGGCCACCGTTCCGGCTGGTTACCGGAGAAGAGGGGGGCGTCGAATACCCCCTGGCCTACACCTGCGAACGTCCCGACCGTGGGGTCCAGCGAACGCGCTTTTTGGAGATTGCCACGCAACCGAGCGAGCCTTTCGACTACGACACGGTGCATGGTGAGCAAGTGGCCGAGGCCGGGCGGGTGTCCGCGACAGTCACCCCGATGCCTACCAGCAACGTGGCACTGCCGGGCGCTGAGATGAGCGCCACCCGGCGGTTCTTGCTGGTGCAGGCAGGAACACTCTGGCGTTACTTCAGACTCGGATTTGACCACATCATCCCGGATGGAGTGGACCACATTCTTTTCGTCTTGGGATTGTTCTTTTTCGGACTTTCCTGGCGCAAACTGTTGTCACAGACCACGGTGTTCACCGTCGCTCACGCCACCACGCTTTACCTGTCTGCTCGGGGTATTTTCTCGCTGCCCGCCTGGCTGGTCGATCCGGGAATCGCGTTATCCATCACCTTCATCGCGTTCGAGAACATTTTCCGGCCCCGACTCAGCGTCGGCCGGCTGGTCGTGGTATTTTTTTTCGGACTAGTGCACGGACTTGGGTTTGCTTCCGGTTTGAAGACGTTGTCCTTACCCAGACGCGAATTTATCCTTGGCCTACTCGGATTTAACTTTGGGGTGGATGCCGGACAGTTGTTCGTCATCCTTTTTGCTTTCCTGTTCGTCGGTTGGATGCGGGAACAGAAATGGTATGTTTCCCGTGTCGCGGTTCCAACGAGCCTCGTGATCGGGTTTATTGGCGCGTATTGGACAGTTGAGCGGATCATCTACCACGCGAGGCTAGGCTGATCGTTGCGGCTTTCTTTCACCGCCGAAGCGAGAAGGCGAGCATTAGAAACGCGACGGCCGCGATCCAGGAGCCAACTACACGGACACCAATTTGGAGCCATTGGTATGCTGGTAGGCGGGCGCTGTAGAAGGCGACGTTTACCACCCAGACAAACAGGCTCACCCAGGTGGCGAACAACGTCTTTGCCGCAGCCGCGCCGGCGGTGCCAGGATCGACCCCGGAATCTAGTCCCAAGGCCAACCCGGCGGCAATGCCCGCAGCCGCGTGCACCCAGGCGGGTAATGGCACCGCGAGTGCTATAAATCCACCCGTGATTAGTCCAATCGCGATGATGAATGTCGGGTAAACTTCCGTGACTACGCCGGTTCCTGACACGATCAGCCCGGCGGCGGCGGCGGCGGTAAAAGCCAGCATTGTTTGCTGCAAACGCGGGGGGCGCTTCCGTCCAAAGAGCAAACCAAGGCTCAAGAGCACTAGGAGGTGTGGCGGGGTTAGAAGCGGATGCAAAAAGCCTCCGACCAATTCGCCCATGCCCTGGACCGCGGCGTGAGCTTGCGCAGAGATAGGCCAAGCCAGAAGGAGCAACCCGCCGCCTATCGACAGCCGACACCACCCTCTTCTATTCTGGCGCTGCACCGCTCTCACGCTT
Organism: uncultured Chthoniobacterales bacterium; assembly: GCA_964245965.1. Lineage (GTDB taxonomy): Bacteria > Verrucomicrobiota > Verrucomicrobiia > Chthoniobacterales > SZAS-18 > CAWCJJ01. The sequence continues at coordinate 6,238 of CAXTOP010000055.1, read as the reverse complement.
TGATGATGCCGAAGAGGAAACAGAAGCCGAGTAACGCAATGACGCCGCCCCCGGCTTGTACGACCACCTTTCCCCAAGGCCAACGTGTGAGTAAGCCCAGCGAGATGCCACTGAGATGCAGCAGACCGGTGGCGATGACGAAGCCCGCAGCGTACGTGAAAGGGTTAGCGGCATGGGGCAATTCTGTGCCATGAGCGTGTCCATGGAAAATAGCAAAGAATCCCACCATGACACTGGCCACCCAAAGTGGCGGTCGCGCGGCGAACGCGACGGCCAACCCAAGCATAATCGCCGAGAGCGCGATGCACAACTCCACGCCCGGCAACGGCACGCCCAACACGCCCAAGGCACCTCCAAAAGCCATGACCATGGGGAAGATTACTGGCAGCAGCCACATCGCCGGAGCACCTAGATAGGCTCCCCACAAACCAACCGCCACCATAGCAGCGACGTGATCGAGGCCCGTGAGAGGATGCAGAAATCCGCCGCTGAAGCCACCGATGCCACCCGTTTCCATGTGTGCGGAGGCGACGGATGGAAAGAGGATCAGCAAAATAGCCGACGAAAACACGCGAACCTTTGCAGTTCCAGTCAACATCCGAATTCGCTGGTAGTCGCTACTTGATACCATCGGCGCGAGAACGGGTATCATGTAACTTTTCGCAAATCAATTCGACAATCCGTTGAACAACAAACTTTATCGGCGATAAGAGCAACTTTCGCCGTAAGTGGCTCAAGGTGAGCGCGTTAACTGTAAATAGTTGGTTTGCATAAATGCCTCGCTGAGAACGACTTCCACTATCGACAATAAAGTCCAACAAAAAACAGGGCGCAGTCGATCTTGGATGGATGGCGGACCAGTATAAGTATTCTGAGAACCTGTGGAGTTAATCATGCGAGCCGCCGTACGAGCAAGCGCAGCATGGCCGTCCAGATCCAGGCTTCGGCACTGGCGACGGTTTTCTCGTAGTCCTTGGCGAGCAAGTGGCACTGGCCCAGCCAGGAGAAGGTGCGTTCGACTCGCCAGCGAAAGGCGATCAGCGCAAAGCCTTTTTTTGGGTTTGTGGGTGACGTGCAGCTCGCAGTCCAGTGTGTGGGCGGACGCTTGGGCTTGGCGGCGAAAGCCCTGATCAGCGGTGAAGCTCTCCAGGGCGGGATGGTTCTCCTTGGCCTGGGCCATGACGGTGCCCGCCTGCGCGCTGTCGCTCACGTTGGCCGCCGTGACGCTCACGGCCAAGAGCGTGCCCTGGCTGTCCACCGCGACGTGACGCGAGCGGCCCTTGATCATCTTGCCGCCGTGGAAGCCGCGCGCTTCGCCTTTGGGGGCGGTCTTGACGCTTTGGCTGTCCAGGATGGCGTGGCGGGGGGCACGCCGACCGCGTCCCAGCTTGATCTCACGCCAGCGGGCGTTGAGCACCAGCACGGCTTGCTGCCACCCGCCGCGCTTTTTCCACTTCTGCCAGTGGTCGTGCACCGTGTCGTAGAGCGGAAAGTCGTGGGGCGTGCGGTTGCGATTGACCTCCCGCTAGATGGTGCTGCGATGGCGGCCGAGCACCTAGCCGATCCTTCCATGCAAAAACCCCTGGCCGTGCAGGGTGGCGATGGTTACACGCTCTTCGGCGTTGAGTTGCAGGCAGCTTATTAGCTCCTCCTTTGCGCCAATCTCGTCCACAAAACGAGCCCGACCTGCGTCGCGCCCCGACACCGCCAAGGTATTGCACTTACTCTGTGAACTCGCGATTAATAACAGGCTCCCGCGTTGGACAGCCCGAAAGGCGCATTTGGCAATTAGAGGCGGTTGGGCTTCCGGCCCACGCGTTGGGCGTGCGCGGCTGGCTGGATGCCCGCGCCGCGCCGCCGCGCGTACACCTGGGTAAACTCCGCTCCGAAAAAAGCGATCAGCGAGGAGTAGATCCAGAACAGCAGGATGACAAACGAGCCTCCGGCCCCGTACGCGCCCGCCACCGCCGCGTGGCCGAGGTACAATCCGATGAGCGACTTGCCGACCGTAAAGAGCAGGGCGGTCACCAGGGAGCCGCGCCACACGTCCTTCCAACCAAGCCGCACGCCGGGCAGAAAACGGTAGATCATGGCAAAGAGCAGGGCCGCCACCACGAACGAGGTCACGAGGTTGAAAGCGCTCCACAGCCGCGGCACCCCCGGCATCTGTGCGCTAAGATAATCCTGGAGGGCGTTGAGCGTCCCGCTGATGATGAAAGAAACCAGCAAAAGGAAACCCACCCCGAGCACGAGGGCGAACGAGCGCGCCCGGTCGGCGATGAGCCGCAGCACCAGGCCGCGCTGTACCTTGGCCTCGATATCCCAAAGTTTGTTGAGCGCAGCCTGCAACTCGCCGAAGACCGCCGTGGACCCGACGATCACGGTGACCACTCCGGCGGCGATGGCCCAAGCACTGGAACCCAGCCCTTTGGTGGCCTCGATGATCTGCCGGACCGCCTGTGCGCCGTGTTCGCCCACCATGTTTTGCACCTCGCCTTCGATCCGGGGCGCCGCGGCCTGCCGGGTGAAGAAGAGGCTGGCGACGAGCACGGCGATGAGCAAAAGCGGCGCGATGGAAAAGCCCGCGTAAAACGCCAGGGAAGCCGCGAGGCGGAACGTGTCGTCGTTCCACCATTCCACGCAGGTGAGGCGCAAAAGCTGCCAGACTTCGCCGAGACCGGACCGGACTGGAGGGTGAGCGTTCGGCTGCTCGGGGCGAGTGCCGCCAGACGGGTGGTTATCCATGAGAATCGCGTGCGCGACAGGAGTTCGTTAGCAGATTAAAGAAGCTCTTAGAGAGCGTGTGAGAAGCAGGTTTTAGTCAGGTTTGAGGCGGTGGAGCATGAGGTTGGTCATGGCGAGGCAGACCATCGTCTCGCTGCTCTGGGGTAGATACTCGTAGTCCTTGCTGAGTCGTCGGTAGTTGTCCAGCCAGGCAAAGGTGCGCTCGACCACCCAGCGGCGCGGTAGCAGAACAAAGCCCGCCTTCTTTTGCTCGTTGATCTCGGGACGCTTGATGACCTCCACCCGCCAGCCAAGCAGAGTCTTGACCCACGCGCAAAACTCCTTGCCAGCCTGGTAGCCCGCATCCACCCACAGGAGCCTCAAACGCTTGAAGAACAAGACGCCTTTTGCCTTGGCCCCGGCGACTTTTTCCATAATCTGTCTGGCACCGGCCTGTTCGCTAACGTTGGCGGCATGGACCATCACGGTGAGCAGTAAACCCATCGTGTCGACCAGGAGGTGACGCTTACGCCCCTTCACGTGCTTGCCAGCATCATCGCCGCGGCAAGGCCCCCTTTTTTAGTCGTTTTTACCGACTGGCTATCCATGATCGCTGCACTGGGTGCGGCTTTTCGTCCGGCGGCAACACGCACTTTGCCGCGCAGATGGTCGTGGACCTTGATCCAGGTGCCATCCAAAGGGAAGCGCCGATAGTAGTAGTGCACGGTGCCCCAAGGCGGCAGATCATGGGGGAGCATGCGCCAGCTGACCCCGCCGCACAGCAGGTAGAGAATGCCATTGAGCACTTCGCGCAGATCCACCTCCCGCTCACGACCTCCCGGTTCGGCCAAGGGCAGCAACGGTTCGACCAACGCCCACTGCTTGTCTGTCAGATCGCTCGGGTAGGAAGCTCGCTTGACCATCCTGCAATCTACCAGAAAACTTGCTTCTCACACGCTCTCTGAGACCACGACCAGCCGAAGTTCTGCGACCGACTAAATCCCTGCCCAACGCGTGAGTTTGGTTGAGACACGAGGAACCGCTGGCTTACCGCAAAGGGGAAATCACGCCGGACTCAAAAATGCGGATGGCGTCTGTCTGTGAAACTGCACGGCCTGCCTTTTTGATGGACACGTTTGTCAGGCGAAGCGTGGTGCCGTCTCCTACATTGTCGAGATCGAAGCTCGCGTTGAACAACCTTGGTTCGTCGGAACTCGAGCGCAACGTAAGCGGGCCGCGTGCGCTCACGCTGGCAGAGTGCTGACCGGGATGTGGAAACACCGCTAGGCTTTCGCTCACCCTGAAACCGTGAGCTTCCAACGCTTGGTAAAGATTCTTCCTGCCAAAGGGGAGATGATAATTTGGCTGGTTGTGGGTGAACTCAAACTCAGCAGCCGCGCCGTGAAAAGCCGCCTGCTGCTCAGGAGTAGCTGCCCGCGAGGTCGCGGTGAAGGCGAACAGTGAAACCATCAAACTCAGCGTGCACCAACCTCTGCGGACCACCTCGCCGGCGTCGGCTGTGCGATAGAAGAACGCGGCCAGCGGCAAAATAACCAGGGCGATAAGATCTGTGGGGTCCACCGTTCGGCCGATGGTCAATCCAGTGGCTGAGTTCCACGCCTGGATCATTGTGTCCGAGAGAGGTAGCTTCCAAACGACAAAGCACAGAGCCAGGGCGAAGAGCGAGGCAGTCTTGCGAGTGCAGACCAGCAGGAACACTCCCAGCGAGAACAACCCGGCAAAGTCCGACAACTTTCCGGTGACAAAGCCTGGACAGGTCCGCTTGAGGAGAAAATCGTTGAGGAGCAGAAGCCCGAGCGCAGAGAGGTACAGCGGTGAAATCAAGAGCCACACCTTCCAGTCAGTGCTTTGTGAGCCACAAGGAAGGATTGTTCTATTTGTCATGGCAGCAGATTTCCCGACCTCCAATGTCCCAGCTTTAGCGGTAGCGAGAGAGAAAGCGAGCCAAAAAGGGCAGTCAGTACCCAGACGCTCACTGTAGCAGATGGTTGAGCTTGCGTAGTTACCTTGGTTTAGCGAGGATCAAAGTAGTAGTCGGCTTTGTTCTGGACGGCTTTCCGGCCGAACTTTGCTTCCAGACCTTGCCGGATGCGAGCGCGGATCCGGCGCGTCATCTCGGTGCCGTTGTTGGTTGCATCGTTGCAGCCCACAAGCACTCCGCCGTGGGTCAAGTCCTCGGCTACGGTGAGACCAACGAAACATCTTTGCAGTCCCAGCGGCCCCATCGTGGTTTCACCTTCAAACAAAGCCACTTGGTTCTCGTTGGGCCAACTTTGCTTGTTGGAGACAGGTTTGCTTTCTCGCAACCCTGCCGCTTTGCAAACGGGACGCACAATCGCCAGCACTTCTAGCGTCTCAGCAGAGCGAGTCGATTTCCGCGTCGCCGCCAAAGGTTCAACCCACAGCTTGTCGTTCGAGGCGTTTGTGCAGCCGCAAAGAGAAGCGACAACACAGCCAAGCGTGGTGTAAACGATGCTTGGAATGAATTTCATGCCATAAGTTGCATAACTTGAACCCTTTGCCCAGATAGAACCTTGGTTTTCTGAGTTCAGCGATGGACTGCTGGCAGGAAAGGGTTAGTACTCTCTCGGCCCTACAACCTCGGTTTTGTGAGACAGTTCCGTGGAGCGACCAAAATCACCCTTCTACAGTGATTGGTCGCAGCGTTACTCCGGCTACACAGCAGGGACTTACGGCGTAAACAGCTTTCTGAAGGTAGTGCGAAAGGTCAGTTGCGTGCCGTTGGGAGCCAGCGTTCCGCCGCTGACCGCTGTGAGCTTCTGGTTGAGCATGATCGGCAGCTTGGTCACTTCCAAGGCTGGAATGGCGACGCTCGTCGATCCTCCGCTACTGACGCTCACAGCACTTGCTTGCAGGGAGCCAACTTTGTCAGCGTTCATCTTGCCCACGAACTCATAGGTGAACGGGGAGGAATCGTAGGGATTCAGGAAGGTGAGATCGGCGGTGGTTTCTACGTCGGGCGACCCATCCGCTTGGAGGGTGACAAACAGGTGCAACTTGACGGTGCCGTGCAGGGTAGTGCCGTCGGGCTGTTGCCAGATCGTAGTGCCTTTGAACAGGTAAGTGCCTGCCACGAGCACAGTGGCCTCTACCGTCGCGACGCTTGCCTGCTGAGCGTGGAGGTGGAGCGGCTGAACCCAGCTCAAGCAGATGCAGAGGGCCAGGAAATAGCGGGGAAACTTGCAAATGGCATGAGGCATAAACAGGGTAAGTACCCTAAATGCAACCCGGCACACAAGCATATTGTGGGAAGTCGATCCTCTGCATGCCAAACCTTGGTTTCATTCAGTACCAGCGACAAAGAGGGTCGCGGGTGACGGCGGTTATCCTTTCTGAAGGCTACACACTGCCAATCTCAAAATCATCTGAGGTTGTGTGAAAACGCTACCCATTCCTTGGCTGGGTTGGTAGGATGGGTGATGCGTCACCTCCAGGGCAGCGACCGCGCGCAGACTTTGCTTCTGCCCGCCTC
>CAXTOP010000054.1:0-35327 GCA_964245965.1 uncultured Chthoniobacterales bacterium | reverse complement strand
TGCTCCTCGCCCGCTTCCACCTCTAATCTGCTGTCAGTTCATAACAAGCTCTAGTCTGTCATCCTGAGCGGAGCGAGGAACGAGCGCAGTCGAAGGACCTTCCGCCGCCGGAGGCAAGCGTATCTCCCAAGGGTGGCTTCAGCTCGGGAGGGAGCTTTGGCTGCCGCCGGCCGGAAGATCCTTCGACTCCGTTCGCGGACTCACTGCGCTCAGGATGACAGAAAGAGGTAGAAGCCATCCTCTACACGTTGCGCTCAGGATGACGGACTGAAGAACGAGGCTTATAGAAAGAGTGTCGCTGCACCACCCAACACCGACTTCACCGCCGCCGCGAGACGACAGCATACAACGGGTCGCCGGACCCACTCGCGGGTGAGCGGTCCAGGATCCCGGCGGGCGTCCAGAGGTCTTCCCCGGCGCGGCGGAACATCGCGGCGACCCACTGGCAACGCTGTGCTTCGTCCAGCGCGTGCCAAACGGCCACGGCCTTGGTCGGGAAACAACGGTTGGAAAACGTGACCACCATCGGCGCGCCGGGGCGCAGCACCCGCGCCGTCTCGCGCAGCACGGCCACGGGATCGGTCAGGTAGTCGATTGACACGCACAGGCCCGCCGCGTCGAACTCCCCGTCGCCGAAGGGCAGCGCCGGGTGGTCGTTGAGGTTTTTGACCACGTAGCCGGACAAGCGCGGGTTGCCCGCCAGCTCGGCCCGGTTCATGCCCAGGCCGACCACCCGGGAATACGCCACCTCCGGCGGCAGGTGGCTGATCCAACTGCTCATCAGGTCCAGGATCGCGCCGCCGGCCGGGAAATGCTCACGGTACAACCGCGTGACGGCGGCAATCGCGCCGTCGTCGATGTGCGTGACGAAGCGCGGCGCCGTGTAAAAGGCTTCGTCGGGAGTTTCGTCGTCGCGGCGGAACCAGGCGGCGGGCAGGGGATCGTTCATGGAGCGATCAGGGATACGCTACTATTATCCGAGCGGATGAGGGACTTCACGCGAAGAGAGGGTGCCTAGATGGCTCCGGGGCGCGTCCGTCCCGGCCCGCGCGCACCAAAGGGATACACCCATGAACAAGACCGCAGAATTTGTGTTGGACACCTTCCGCCTCAACCGGCCCTTCAACCTAGTGAAGGACACCGCCGGCAAATGGAGCGAGGACAAATGCCCGACGCTGGGCGCGGCGCTGGCGTATTACACGGTGTTCTCCCTCGCCCCGCTGATGCTCGTGCTGCTGGCGGTGTTCGGGTTCATCTACGGCGGCAGCGCGGAGGCGCAGGAGAAGATCACCCACCAGCTCGGCTACTTCCTGGACAAGAGCACGGTGGAGGTCATCAAGGGCATCGCGGCGCACGCGGCCCAGCCGTCCAAGGGCATCCTGGCCTCGGTGGCGGGGATCGTCATCGCGCTGTTCGGCGCGAGCGGGATTTTCGGCCAGTTGCAGGATGCGCTCAACACCGTGTGGGGCGTCAAACCCAAGCCCGGCGCGGGCGTCATGGGATTTATCCGGGCGCGGTTCCTGTCGTTTGCGATGGTGGGAGGCATCTGTTTTCTGCTGCTCGTCTCGCTGATGCTTTCCAGTGTGATGCACCTCTTCAGCGACCAGCTCAAACACGCTTTTCCCGGGGGCGGGGTGATCCTGCTGCTCATCAACCTGGCGCTGGACCTGGTGGTGGTGACGCTGCTCTTCGCCATCATCTTCAAGTACCTGCCCGACGCCAAAATCGCGTGGGCCGACGTGTGGGTGGGGGCGATCCTCACGACGCTGCTCTTCCTGGTGGGCAAGTGGGGGTTGAGCATCTACCTGGGCAGCGGCAGCGCGGGCAGCGCCTACGGGGCGGCCAGCGCGCTGATCACGACGCTGGTGTGGGTGTATTACTCCGCGCAGATCCTGTTGTTCGGGGCGGAGTTTACCCAGATCTACGCGACGGAGTACGGTTCGCACGTCGAGCCCAAGGAGCACGCCGTGAAGGTGGAAACGACCAAGCGAGTGATCGAGGGGTAGGGCCGTTCCGCGATGACGAGCGACAGCGAGTTGTAGCGGCGCTTGTGCCAAGCGCCGCTACAACTCGCTGTCGCTCGTGCTGAATTGACCCGCCCTAAACCGCCGACTCCACCAGCACGTCCGCCGCCGCCAGCTTCTTCTCGGGGTGCGATGCGGGCAGCGCCTTGACCCTGCCGTCCTTCTTGCCCTCGAAACACGCGCTCACGATGCTGATGTAATGCTTCAGCGGCTCGGAAAACGTCTCCCGGCGCCACAGGATGTGCGTCTTGCTGTGGACCACCTCCGCCAGCGGCTGGAACACCACACCCAGGTGCGGCAGCCGCAGACAGGACTCGGGCAGCAGCGCCACGCCCATCTCCAGCGACACCAGGTGGATCACCGTCGCCGTGCTGTTGGACTCATGGGTGATCTTCGGCGTGAACCCGGCGTGCTCGCACACGCGGTTGAGCCATTCGCGCGTGCCGGGGAAATCGTCCTCGCAGTGCGAGATGAACGCCTGGCCCGCCAGGTCCTTGAGCCGGAGCGGCGTGTGCTTCGTGAGCGGGTAGGTGTCGGGCAGCACCGCCATCATCTTGCACTGCGTGACCGCCTCGCTCCGCAACCCGCCCAGCGACGGCAGCCCCGGCTCGCGCACGAAGCCGACGTCGAGCTTGTTTTTGTGCAGCGCGCGGATCTGCTCGGACGCCGTCATGTCCAACAGGTTGAGCGCCACCTTGGGCCAGACCTTGCGGAACGCGCTCAGCGTCACCGGCAGGAGGTCGTACTGCATGTCGGCCATGTAGCCGATCTTGAGCGGCTTGGTGTCGCCCCGGCTGTGGCTGCGCAGGTCGTCCACGTCTTCCTCGGCCTGCGCGAGCAGCCGCCGGGCGCGGGCCAGGAAGAACTGGCCGTCCTCGCTCAACGTGAGCTGCTTCCGGTCGCGGTGGAAGAGTTTGACGTGCAGCTCTTCCTCCAGGTTCCTGATCTGGCGGGTGAGCGAGGGCTGCGCCAGACGCAGGGCCTTGGCGGCTTTGGTGATGCTCAGTTCCTCCGCGACGGCGGCAAAGTAGCGCAGGTGGCGTAGTTCCATGGTGGCAAAAGCAAAGGGTTCCGGGCGAGTTTGTTGTTTGGCGCACCCCCGGCCGATTCGCAGGGCTGGGCCGGCCCGCGTGCATAGATACGAGGTATGAGAAGCAGAACAAGGAGGTATTGGCCGATTTTGTCGGGATGCGTTTTCTTGGAACGTTCGCTGGTGGATTTACTTCCTCCTTGGACATCGCATTGGCAAAAACCTTTTTTACCTGATTGGAGATATTTCCGGCTGAACTACCTGCGGCTGGCGAATATCTCTCGCCGCTAAGAACAAAAATCGGTTTCCCCGAGCGCCCTTAAAAGCGCCGGATATTTCGACGTGACTGGCTCATCTCCCCTGCGAAGGACGAGAGCCAGGTCACCTCGGGGGACTCAGTCAAGCAGACGACTCCTCACGCTTCCACAGCCTTTCCGGAACTGTCCCTTTATGGGACCGCTCCATCCCCGACAGCAAAACCCAACACCACACCATCCAGATGAGCGAAAATAAACTCGATAAAGACATTGTCACCGGCACCCCCGCCGAATCCAAACCCGTCGGCACCGGCATCGGTGCCGTCTCCGGTGCCACCACCGGTGCCGCGATGGGAGCCATCGGCGGCCCCGTCGGCGCGGTCATCGGCGGCGCGGCCGGCGCGCTGACCGGCGGCGTGATCGGCAGCAACGTCGCCCACGCGGCGGACGCGGCCATTGACCCCGAAAAGCACGACGCCTACTGGCAGGAAAACCACTCCAGGCAGTCCTACGCCACCAGCGGCGACAAGTACGACCAATATAGCGGCGCGTACAAGACGGGTTACATGGGTGCCCGCGAGCACGGTGCCGACAAGACCTTCACGGAAGCGGAAAGCACCCTGAAGAGCAGCTACGAGAAGCTCAAAGGCTCCTCCAGCCTCGGCTGGGACAAGGCCAAACACGCCACCAAGGCCGCCTACGACAAGGCCGCCGAGGACCTGCAGATCGTCCTGCACGAAGAGCAGCTCAAAGTCGGCAAGCGCGAAGTGTCCGCCGGCGAAGTCGGAATCCGCAAGACCGTTCACACCGAGCAAGTCAACGTCCCCGTTGAACTGCGCCGTGAGAACGTGACCATCGAGCGCGTTTCCGCCGATCAACTCCACGGCGCCGACACCTCGAAGGCCTTCCAGGAAGAGACCATCGAGATGCGAGCCACCCGCGAGGAAGCGGTCGTGGCCAAGGAGGCCCACGTCACCGGCGCGGTCCGCGTCAAGAAAACCAGCGAAACCGAGACCCAGACCGTCAGCGACAGCGTCCGCAAGGAGGACGTGGAAGTGGTCCGCGACGGCAAAACCGAAGTGACCCGCACGACAGACACGACCAAGAAGTAAGAAAACAGCCAAGCAGCCGTGGCCTCCCCCGCGCCGCAGCACCCAGGATTAAATATGGCCAACAACGACCTACGCCAAACCGGCTCCACCGCTTACGTCACCCCCGGCACGCCGGTGGAGACGGGCAGCGTTCACCGCGAAACCGTCACGACCCCCGTCCAGCACGTGGGCACGGCGGTGCCCGCTCATACCCAGGCGCACCACGCGCACATTTCGTGGGGAGCGATCTTCGCCGGAGCGGTGATGGCGCTCGTCTCGCAGTTGGCCTTTTCCCTCCTGGGTCTCGGCGTGGGGGCCAGCGCCGCCAACCCGTACAGTGACAACCCCGTCGGCGGCCTCGGCCTGGGCGCGGCCGTCTGGACGCTGCTCAGCGTGCTGATCTCGCTCTTCACCGGCGGCTACGTCGCCGGGCGGCTGGCCGGGATGCAGCGCAAGCAGGATTCCATGCTGCACGGCCTGGTCACCTTCGGGTTGACCTCGCTGCTGGGCTTCTACCTGCTCACCAGCGGGTTGGGCAGCCTGATCGGCGGCGCGGGCTCGCTCGTGTCTTCGGTCGTCAAGCAGGCCGGCCAGGCGGTCTCCAGCGCCTCGCCGGGTCTGATGGACGCGGCCAAGAGCAAGCTGGCCGACAGCGGCATCAGCACGGACGACATCCAGGGGCAGATCAACCAGCTCCTGCAACAAACCGGCAAGCCGGAACTCCAGCCCGGCAACCTGCAAAACCGCGCCCAGGGTGCGGCCGACCAGGCCCAGGGCACCGCGCAGAACGCCGCGCAGGACCCCAACGCCGCCGGCGGCGACATCAAAGGGTTGTTCAGCAAGGTGTTCAACCAGAACCAGGACGTGGCCAATGCGGCGGATAAAGACGCGCTGATCAACGTCGTGGCCGCCCGTACCGGCAAGAGCCGTCCGGAAGCGGAGCAGATCGTCAACAACTACCAGCAGACCTACGAGCAGACCAAGGAAAAGGCCAAGCAGGTCGCCGCCGAAGCCAAGGAAAAGGGTCTCGCCGCCGCCGACACGGCCCGCAAGGGTGCCGCCAAAGGAGGCCTGGCCTCCTCGCTCGCCCTGTTGCTCGGCGCGATTGCCGCCGCGATCGGTGGACGCAGCGCCGCCCGGCACGAAGACGACGGCGTGACGGCCACGACCACCCGCGCGTAAAGCAGCACCTTCCACCAACTACCCCGGAGCAGGGACGGACGGATACAGATTCGTTCGTCCCTGTTTTCTTCTCTCGAAACGTAGTCAGTAAATCCCAGCAAAAACCCCAACCCAACCTATGGCCAACGACCCCAATAAACTTCCCAGCCGCGACGACAACGTCGTCGGTGCGGTGCCCGTCAGCTCCTCCGGCAAAGGCTTCAATTACCTGTGGCTGCTCCTGTTGATCCCGCTGCTGCTGATTCCCTTCTGCACGCGCCACCCGGCCGCGCCGGACAACACCGCCAACGCCGCCGCGACTCCCGCGCCCGCCGCGACCGTGGCCAGCACTCCCGGCGTGGTCCCGACGCCGCTCGCCAGCACGACGACCAATCCCGGCCTCGCTGCGCCCAACCCGTTCCTGGTTAACACCGCCGGCCCTGACCAGGGCAAGGTCGTGCTGCTCTTTGACGCGAACGCCACGGCGCTCGGCGGCAGCGGCCTCGCCGCGATCAACCCGGTGGTGTCCTACCTCCAGCTCAACCCCAACGCCAGGGTGTCGCTCAAGGGTTACACCGACAGCACGGGCACGGCCGACGTGAACAAGCGCCTGACCGAGCAGCGCATCAACAGCGTCAAGAGCGCCCTGACGGGCGCCGGCGTGGACGCGGGGCGCATCGCCACGGCGAACTTCGGCGAGGCGTACCCGGTCACGGACAACACGAACCCGGCCGCCCGCGAGATGAACCGCCGCGTGGAAGTCGAGCTGGCGAAGTAAGCGGGTGCTCCAACCGTCTGTCCTTGTTGATGGGCGTATCAATCTCAGCCCACGGCGCAAACCGTGGGCTGGTGTTAATTCCGAGAGGAAAGTACACGATGGGCACGCCAGTGTCTGTCTGTCATCCTGGGAGGGCGTAGAGATAATGAGGTCCTTGTTCCTTGGTCTGTCATCCTGAGCGCAGGGAGTCCGCGAACGCAGCCGAAGGACGTTCTGCCGCCGGAGGCAAGCGGGTCTCCCCAGGGCAAGCTTCAGGCTGGAAGGGAGCTTTGGCTGCCGCCAGCCGGAAGGTCCTTCGACTACGCTCGTGCCTCGCTCCGCTCAGGATGACAGATAGAGGTGGTACGCCACCTCGAAAGGTATCCTACCATTCTAAAGACAGACAAAGGGAATAAGCCATTTCAAAAGGCATCCTACCCTTTCAAACTTGGTATTTCCCCCCCCAACCAACCAACGCCGGAAAGGTCCAGCCGACCGGCTTCGTCCGATCATAAAGCAAGTGAAGACTTCAGCCCCGTTCCCCATGCGTCCCATTTTCCCTGCGGCTCTGGCGCTGCTCGCCGCCGCCTGCCTGTCGGCCTGCGGGCCCGCTGCGCCGCCCCCGGTCGTCCGGCGCGCGCCCCAGCCGAATGCCACGCCGGACCAACGGCTCTTCAACGATAATCCCAGACTCAACGTTCCCGGCGGCAACGTCAATGCGGGCGGCAACGGCAACGCCGGTGGCCCTTCCCAACACCAGCGCCAGGTGGAGTTCCTCAACCGCCTCCGGCAGGCCGATCCGCAATTCAAGACCATCGACCGTGCTGTGCTCAACGAGCAGAACGAACTCGGCCTGATCCTCGATCACACCGTCCAGATGGACAGCCTCCCCGCTCTGATGCGTACCATGCTCACCCAACTGGCGAAGGAATTTCCCGGCCAGGATCTGAACGTGGTCGCCTACGCTCCTTCCACGCCGCCGCTGAAGATCGGCACCGCCCATCTCAACGCGCAGACACGCGACATGAGCTACACCCCCGCCCGCTAAACCATCCATCCACCACCCCGACAAACAACCCACTAAACTACCCCAACTATTATGCCCGGCACCGTAGATGATTTCATGCAGCGGTTCGGCGGCGGCAACACCGTCTCCGACCAGAACGCCTCCCAGCCTCAGAATGCCTCTCAGGCTCAGGACGCTTCCCAATACTTCGACCGGTTTGCCTCGCAGCACCCGGACGACAGCCAGTTCGACAGCAGCACGATGCACCAGGGTGCCAGCGAATACCTCGGCAAGCTGCCGGACGACCAGTTCCAGCAGGCCGCCACCAACGCCTACACCCAGGCCAGCCCGACCCAACAGCAGGGCCTCGTCGGCTCGCTGCTCGGCGGTTTGCAGAACAAGGGCGTCGGCCTCGGCTCGCTCGCCGGGATGCTCGGCCTCGGCTCGACCAACCCGCAGCAAATGAGCGCCGACGACTACGCGCGCGTCGCCAATTACGCCCGGACCCAGCATCCCGACGTGATGCAGCAGACGGTAGCGCAGCAGCCCTGGTTTGTGAAAGCGATGGGCAATCCCATCGTCATGGGCGCGCTCGGGATGATCGCCTCCCGCATGATGCGCAATCTGGGCGGCGGCAATCGTTAGGATAGCAATCCCCGCTGGACAATTCTGGATGGCAGGGCGGGCGCTCCGCCTGCTATCATATCCATTTACGGCAGACGGGGCGCCCGCCCTGCCATCCAGAATACCGAGACAAGCTAGGCTGCCGGGGAGGGCGTGGGCGAATCGTCCGCGTACAAAAGCCCACTGACCAGCAGTGCAGGCAACATCACCGCGATGCCTGCGTCGTCGGAAATAATGACGCGCCGGTCACCTGGAGGCAGGTAAATGTGATCGAGCGTCGGCACGGGATACTCATGGCCGTCCGCCATACGAACGCGAAAAGGCACAAAGGGCGAGTTCGCCAAGTGCTTGCGGATGTCGTCAACCATGGCGACAAGATGTAACATCCGACCTCGCGTCGCAAGAATCGCCCTTGTCTCACACCTTCCACGGGTTTTACTCGCTTGCCGCTGGCGGGTTGCTACAATCCCGCCATGTTCGACTCCCGTCCCGATCCCACCCCGGCGGCCCCCGCCGGCGACGGGCTGGACCTCAATCTCTTCGCCGCCGAAATCGGCCGGCACCTGACCGAAGCCCGCGAGCTGCCGGACATGCTTCGGCGCTGCACGCAGAGCATGGTGGAGCACCTCCACGCGGCGTTCGCCCGGATTTGGACGCTGGGCGAAGACGGCGCGACGCTCGAACTCGGCGCGAGTTCGGGCATGTACACCCATCTCGATGGTCCCCACGGCCGCGTGCCCGTCGGCCAGTTCAAGATCGGGCGCATCGCCTCCACGCGCCAGCCGCATCTCACCAACCAGGTCATCGGCGATCCGCTGGTGCCCGAGCAGGAATGGGCGCGCGAGAAGGGCCTGGTCGCCTTTGCGGGCTACCCGATGATCGTCGATGAGCGGCTCGTCGGCGTGATGGCCCTGTTTTCCCGCCGGCCGCTCGGCGAGCGGACGCTGGAGATGATGGCGTCGATGGCCAAGCACATCGCCTTGGGCATCGAGCGCAAGCGCGCCGAGGACGCCCTGCGCCTGAGCGAGGAGCGCAACCGGCTCGCCATCGAGGGCGCGCACCTCGGCACCTTTTATTGGGAGATGCCCTCGCGCCGCATGCACTGGAACGCGCGGATGCGGGAACTCTTTTCCGTCCCGCCCGGCGAGCCGATCACCCAGGAGTTGTTCCTGTCGCGGCTCCACCCGGAGGACCGGGAACCGACCCGCCTCGCGCTCGAAACCGCCCTGGCCAACCGTACCAGCTACCAGATCGAGTACCGCGCCGAAGCACTCGGGAACGACGGGGCCGTGCGCTGGCTCGGCGCGACCGGGCGCGGCTTCTACGACGACGCTACCGGGGAGTTGACCCGCTTCCACGGCGTGGCCATCGACATCACCGCGCAGAGGACGGCTCAGGCGGAAGCGGTCCGCGTGGCCCGGAAGATCCGCACGATCCTGGAAAGCATCTCGAGCGCCTTTTTCTCGCTGGACGTGGAATGGCGCTTTACCTACGTCAACGACGCGGCGGAGCGCCTGCTGCTGCGTCCGCGCGGGGAACTGCTCGGGCGCAGCCTCTGGCAGGAATTCCCCGCGGCGGCCGGCTCGGTCTTTCACCGCGAGTATCACCGGGCGGCGAGCACCGGCGAACCGGTTACCTTCGAGAGCTTCTACGAGCCGCTGGACGCCTGGTTCGAAGTCCACGCCTACCCGTCGGCCGAAGGCCTGTCGGTTTATTTCCACGACATCACCAAACGGGTGAACGCCGAGCGGGAAATCCGTGCGGCCCACCTCGCCGCGCAGGCGGCCAACCGCGCCAAGGACGAGTTCCTGGCCACGCTCTCCCACGAGCTGCGCACGCCGCTCAACGCCATCCTGGGCTGGCTCCAGATCCTGCGCCTGGACGGCCCGGCGGACGCCGAAACCTGGCAGGAAGGCCTCGACGTGCTGGAGCGCAACACGCGCAGCCAGGTGCAGCTCATCGAGGACATCCTGGACGTGTCGCGCATCGTCTCGGGCAAGCTGCGCCTGGACGTGCGCCCGGTCAGCCCGGCCGACGTGATGAGCGCCGCGCTGGACGCCGTGCGCCCGGCGGCCGACTCGCGCTCGATCCGCCTGGAAAGCGTGCTTGACCCCAACGCGGGTCCCATCATCGGCGACCCCGACCGTTTGCAGCAGGTGTTCTGGAACCTGCTCAGCAACGCGATCAAGTTCACGCCCAAGGGCGGCAAGGTGCAGGTGTTCTTGGCGCGGGTCAACTCGTCGGTGGAAATCACCGTGGCGGATTCGGGCGAGGGGATGACGGCGGAGTTTTTGCCGCACGTGTTCGAGCGTTTCGAGCAGGCGGATAGTTCCAGCACGCGCGCGCACCGGGGGCTCGGGCTGGGCCTGGCCATCGTGCGCCACCTGGCGGAACTGCACGGCGGCACCGTGCAGGCGGCCAGCCCGGGCGTGGGCCAGGGCTCGACCTTCAGCGTCAACCTGCCGATGGCCGCCGCGCACGTGCCGCCGGCCCTGGCCCCGGGGGAGGAAGCGCGCGCGCGCCAGCACCCCACGGCGGAAGACACGGGCCGGCGGGGATCGCTGGCCGATCTGCCGTGGGCGCTGGAAGGCATTCGCATCGTGGCCGTGGACGACGACGAGCAGGCCCGCGTGATCCTGGCGCGCATCCTGGTTTATTGCCACGCCACGGTGACGGTGGTCGGCTCGGCGGCGGAGGCGTTGCGGGCGGTGGAGGAGTTGCGGCCGGACGTGCTGTTGAGCGACATCGAGATGCCGGGCGAGGACGGTTATTCGCTGATCGCCAAGGTGCGAGCGCTGGGTCCCGACCGAGGCGGCAACACGCCCGCGGCGGCGTTGACGGCGTACGCACGGGCGGAGGACCGCACCCGGGCGCTGCTGGCGGGATTCCAGCTCCATGTGCCCAAGCCGGTCGAGCCGTTGGAGCTGGTGGCCGTGGTGGCGAACCTAGCCGGGCGGGTGGGGGCGGCCGGGGCGGGTAAATAACATCGCTTCTGCGGGGGGAGCACAGAGTGGAGGCGCATCGTCCTTTCTGTCATCCCGCGAAGGCGGATAGATAATGGCGTCGTGCTTTCTTCCTCTGTCATCCTGAGCGCAGTGAGTCCGCGAACGCAGTCGAAGGATCTTCCGGCCGGCGGCAGCCAAGGCGGCTCCTCAAAGCTGTAGCATGCCCGGCTGGATAGCCGTATGCCTCCGGCGGCAGAAGGTCCTTCGACTGCGTTCGCGGACTCACTGCGCTCAGGATGACAAACGAAGGACGGGAAACCTCCATTATCTATCCATCCTCACGGGATGACAGGAAAAGGCAGAAGTCATTATCCACACGCCCGCTCAGGATGACAGACAAGGAGAAGACAACGCCCGCTGAACTTCGAAGAACAACGTGACCCTCATGGAAACGCCGGCTTGGTCTTGCGGTATTGTGGCTCCTGGACGCGCTTGTTCACGGCCTCATACAGCTCGCCGATGCGCCGCTTGGTCGCCTGGTTGAGCACAAACGCCGGCAGCCCCCCGCCGTCGGTGTAAAGCTGGTAGGTCGCGCGCGTCTTCTGTCCACCGTCGATGGGTTCAAGCGTCCACGAGCCCTCGTTGATCTTGACGCGCGTCACCCCCGATTTCTCGCCGGGTCCCTTGTCGCTGGGTTCCCAGCGGGTCTTGTAAACGATCGTGCCGTCCGCCGCGGCGCGCGATTCGTCGTGGACCAGCAGCGCGTAATCCCGCGGGCTGATGAGCGGCGCGGACAGCCGGGCGTATGACACCAGCGTGTGGTGGGCCGGGTCGCGCGCGAGGATGTGGCTTTCCAGCGTGTTCGGCATGAAATCGACGTAATGCTCGGTGTCGTCGAGCACGTTCTTCACCATCCAGTTCGGCGAGTCGAAAGTGCCGACCGCCCGCAGCTCCCGGATGGAACTCCCGGTTCGCGTCCGCCCGTAAACGATCACGTTGTTCTCCCGCTGGATTTCCTCCCAGCCGGCCGGCGGCGCGTCCCCCGCGGCCCGCAGGACCGGCGGCGCGGCCAGCACGAGCGCGGCGCAAACGCCCAGACTGGCGAGACCAAGAGGGAAAGAACGGGCACGTCGGGAAAGGTCCATGATTTTTTATCGTGCCGACTCCCCGGACCGCTCGTAACGAGTGATCCTTGCCGGCCAGGATCGATCCGAAAGAGACGGCCGCGAAATCAGGAAAATAGGCAACCGCCCTTTTGCCGGTTGGCGATTCATTCAAGCAAAGGTGATCAATGTTCCCGCAGAACAATGACCGGTTTAGTTCGCTGGCTAGTCTTGCCTCGACCCAGGCATTTCCCGCACGCCTTTGCGATCGATCAAACCCACGACAGCAGACCGGTGCGCCCAGGCATCTCGCCGAAGCGGACCAACCTACCCATTAATCATATGGCTACATTAAGCACCACCACCGCCGACACCGCCCACACCCTGCTCGACTACCAGGTCGTTGACCAGAGCGGCGCGGACATCGGCACCGTTCACTCCTTCTGGGCCGACACCCAGAGCGGCAACCTGGAGTTCATCGGCGTGAAGACCGGTTGGCTCTTCGGCCACAACCACGTCGTGCCCGTCGAAAAGGCGGAAGTCGATGAGTCTAACCACACCGTGCGCCTGCCGTACGACGCCGAGTTCATCAAGAACGCGATGAGCATCGACGCCGACGCGGAAATCTCCGACACGCAGGAAGCCGAGATCTATCGTTATTACGGCCTCGGCGGCGGCAGCACGGCCACCCGCGCGAGCTACGCCGCCGACAGCGCCACCTCCACCACCGGTACCGGCATGGCTGCGGCCAGCACCGGCGCGGCCTATGACGCCAGCACCGAGACCACTCGCACGACCGGCACCCGTGGCATGAACGTGGACACCGCCGGCATCAACCTGGCGGGCGGCGAAGCCAAGCACGCCGTTGGTACGACGGGCGAGAACCGCGATATCACCCTGAGCGAGGAGCAGGTGAAAGTCGGCAAGCGTACGGTGGACGCCGGCCAGGTGCGCCTGCGCAAGATCGTCCGCACGGAAGTCGTCAACCAGCCCGTGGAGATCCGCCACGAAGACGTGGTCGTCGAGCGCGTCTCGGCCGACCAAGTTCACGCGGGCGCAACGGGCACGGACTTCACCGAAGAGACCATCGACGTGCCGCTCACGCGCGAAGAGGTCGTCGTGTCCAAGGAAGCGCAGGTGACCGGGGCGGTGCGTCTGCACAAGACCGCCGACACCGAAACGCAGAACGTCAGCGAGACGGTGCGCAAGGAAGATGTTGAGGTCACGCGCGATGGCAAGACCGTCACGGAAGGCCACGACACCACCACGAAGCACTAAGTCGAAGCAGCAAGAGTCGGTTTGCACGGCAGGTCCGCGGTGAGGATTTCTCACCGGGACCTGCCGCTTGTTTTTCTGGGACTATCTGGTATCGCTTCCAGGAAGTTAGTTATTCGTTGCTGTGAATTGCCACCTTCGTCTGTCATCCTGAGAGGGCGTATAGATCATAGCGATCTTCTTCTCTCTTGCTGTCATCCTGAGCGGAGCGAGGCACGAGCGCAGTCGAAGGACCTTCCGCCGCCGGAGGCAAGCGTGTCTCCAGCCAGGCAAGCTCTCACCTGGAAGGAACCCTTGGCTGCCGCCGGCCGGAAGGTCCTTCGACTGCGCTCGTGCCTCGCTCCGCTCAGGATGACAGACAAAGAACCACGACACCGTTATTTATACACACTCTCAGGATGACAAACGGAGGAGGCGCGTTTTGGATAAACCTGGGAAAAGCGGCATCACGGCTTGGCCCCGCCCACCGGGTCCAACCACCGGGAATACCACTCCAGGTACCGCCGCCCGCGGTCCGCGATGTAGCTGGGCGTCTTGAACCCATGGAATTGCCCCGGGTAAATCACCAACTGCGTCGGCACGCCCTGCGTGCGCAACGCCTGGTACATCTGCTCGCTGTTGATGAGCGGCACGTTGAAATCCTTCTCGCCGCACATAAACAGGGTCGGCGTCTTGATCCGGTCCGCGTGGTAAAACGGGTACGAGATCTTCAGCCATGTCTCCAGGTTCTTCCAAGGTGACCCAAGTTCGGCTTCGTAGTCGCGGATGTATTCATCCGTGCCGTAGCCGGCCAGGATGTTGCCGATAGACGCCCCGCTGGTCGCCGCCTTGAAACGCGTCGTCGAGGCGATGAGATAATCCGTGGACATCCCCCCGTAGCTCCAGCCGCCCACGCCCAGGCGGTCAGGGTCGGCCACGCCGCGCGCGACGGCGTCGTCCACGGCGGCGAGGTCGTCCTGCACGTCCACGCTGCCCCAGGCGGCGTAGATGCCCAGCGCGTACTTTTCCCCGCGGCCCGTGGACCCGCGCGGGTTGGGCAGGATGACCGCGTAGCCGTGCGAGGCGAACAGCTGCGCCTCGAACGAAAACTCGCACGCGTACTGCGATTGCGGCCCGCCGTGCGGACGCAGCAGCGCGGGTCCCTTGCCGCCGCCCTTCGGTTCCCCGAGCGCGTGCACCAGGAAGCCGTGGACCTCCGTGCCGTCGGCGTTCTTGAAACTCGTTTCCTCCGTGCGGGCAACCCGCATCTGGGCAAAGAGCTCGTCGTTCTGCTTGGAAAGGTTGCGCAGGGCGCCGCCCGCTTCCACGGCGTACACCTCGTAGGGCCGCTCGGTCGAGGCGGCCAGCAGCACCGTCCGGCCGTCCTTGCCCACGGCGTACGCGTTGATCTTGCGCCGCCCGCCGACGAGGGTTTCCGGCGCGGGCAGATCGACCTCCGTGAACACGCGCGCCAGGGATTGCGCGCGGTCGTCCTCGTACAGAAACAGCACGCTCTTGCCGTCCGCCGCCCAATGGGGCTGAATGACGTTGCGGTCCAGATTCGGCGTGAGCACGCGCGCCGTGCCGCCCGCCGCCGGGATGACGGCCAGCGAGATCACGGCGTACTCGACCTTCTTCGGGTCGCCGCCGTGCAGGTAGGCGATCTGCTTGCCGTCGGGGCTCCAGGCGGGGGCGCATTCCGCCGTGGGGCTGGCGTCGGCCTCGGGCGCGGTGGTCAACTGGCGCTCGGTGGCTCCGGCTTTGGCCGGGATGACATAGATGTCCCAATTTTCAGTGCGGTCGGGATCGTCGCCGCGCTTGGTGACGAAGGCGATCTCCCGGCCGTCGGGCGACCAGGCGGGCAGCAGTTCGTCGTACGCGCCGTTGGTGAGCGCCTCGACCTTGCGCGAAGCGAGGTCGAGCAGGCGCAGGTGCGCGTGCCGGCCGGTGAGATACCCGTCGATGTCCTGTTTGAACTGGAAGCGTTCGATGACGAGGGGCGGCGCCGTTTTCTTTTCCTCCTCGTGGCCGTCCGGGTCGCGCGGGTCGGGATCGTGGACGACCAGGGCCAGCCGTTTGGAATCCGGCGCCCAGGCGAAATCATCGATGCCGCCCTTGAGTTCGGTGATCTTTTCGGCCTCGCCGCCGCCCAGGGGCAGGAGCCACAATTGGGCGTCCTTGTGCTCGTCGGTGCGGCCGGAAAGAAAGGCGAGGGTCTTGCCGTCGGGGCTCCAGCGCGGGTGGGATTCGGTGGTTTCGCCGGAGGTGAGCGCGCGGTTTTCCGAGCCGTCCCAGCGCGCGAGCCAGAGGTGGGTGAAGCGTTTGTCCTTGTCCAGGACGATGGTTTCCACGGTGTAGGCGACCGAGTTGCCGTCCGGGGAAAGCTGCGGATCGCCGACGGCGTGGATGGCCGCGAAATCCTCCGGCTGCCAGAGCCGGGTGGGGGCGGCGTGGACGACGGCGGGGGCGACGAGCAAGGGCAGCAGCCATCGGCTGCCGGCGGCGAGGAGGAGGGAACGGCGTTTTCCGCTGAGCATGTCCATATTTACATCATTTGGACGGATGGCCAGTGGCTGTTTGCCGCGCATCGGCCTCAAGCATGCCCCGGGAGGGACCCCCGCTCCGTCGGGTCCATAGCGGAGCCATCCTACCAGGAACGGACCCGACGGAGCGGGTCCCTCCCGGGGCATGCACACCGTGTTCATCACTGCCGGTGTGCGATGTCTCCACCTTCGTGACGAGCCGCTCACGCGGCGGCCTTCCTCACTTCCCCAGCATCGCCTCTTCGCGCTTGGCCTTAAACTCGTTGCCGGCGGTCCACGTCGGGAAACGGTCGCCGTTGGCCACCTGCCAGCCGACCTCAAAGAGCAACTGCGCGTCCTCCGCGCCGCCCGACAGGTCGAAGTCCGGCGTCACCTCGTCGGAGGGCTTGTGGTAATGCTTGAGGATGTAATCCGTCTCGATCTGGTCGCCCGTGCCCGGCGGCTTGCCGATCATCTCCTTGCCCATGCCGGTATAAAGCGAGGGCAGCCCCTGCTTGGAGAACTCGAACTGGTCCGCCCGGTAAAACCCACCGTTCTCCGGCCGGCTGTTGACTTTGAGCGAGCGGCCCTGGCGTTTCACGTCCTCGGCCAGCAGGTCGTCCAGCGTGCTGTTGCCGCTGGTCAGGTCCTCGATGTCGGCGGTCTTCCCGTGGACGTTGATCACGTCCATGTTGATGTCGGCCAGGGTTTTGCTGAGCGGATACAGCGGGTGCTCGGCGTAATACTTCGCGCCCAGCAGACCGGCCTCCTCGGCGGTCGTGGCCATGAACAGGATCGAACGCTCGGGCGCTTTCTTGGCCTCGGTGTACGCCTTGGCGATTTCGAGCAGGGCCGACGTGCCCGAAGCGTTGTCCACCGCGCCGTTGAAGATCTGGTCGCCCTTGAGTTCGGGGTGCTTGCCCAGGTGGTCCCAATGCGCGGAATAGATGACGTACTCGTCAGCCAGCGATGGGTTGGAGCCAGGCAGTTGGGCCACGACGTTGCGCGATTTGAACGGACGCACGGTCTGCTCCACGTCGATGTTCGCCTTGATGCCCAATTCCAGCGGGCGGAACTCCTTCGAAAGCGCCGCCTTCTTCAACTGCTCGAAATCGTGCCCGCTCTCGGCGAGGATTTTCTTGGCCACGTCCACCGTGATCCACGAGCGGATCGGCACGGCGCCCGCGTTCTTGTCGGGCGCGTCGATGGCGAAATTCTCCTTGGCCCAGCTCATGCGCACCACCGAATACTGGTACGCCGCCGGCCCCGTCTCGTGGATGATGACCGCGGCCGTCGCGCCCTTCTTGGCGGCGATCTCGTACTTGTAGGTCCAGCGGCCGTAGTAGGTCATGGCCTTGCCCTTGAACATCTTGTCGTCCAGCTTGGTCGGATCCGCGGGGTCGGGGATGGCCGGGTCGTTGATGAGCATCAGGATCGTCTTGCCGCGCACGTCCACGTCCTTGTAGTCGTCCCAGCCGTACTCGGGGGCGACCACGCCGTAGCCGACGAAGACCACGTCCGAGTCCGTGGCCTTGACGCTGCTCTGGAGCTGTTCGCTGCTGGCCACGAAGTCGTCGGGGTAGTTGAGCGTGGTGGTCGCGCCGCCCACGGTGAAGGAGGCGGTCGGGTGGGTGGTGATGCCGGCCAGAGGCACGTCCTGGATGTAGGTGCCGTCCGGGTTGCCGGGTTTGAGGCCCAACTCCTTGAACTGCTTGGTGAGGTAATCGACCGTCAGTTCCTCGCCTTTGGAGCCGGGCGCGCGGCCCTCGAACTCGTCGGACGCCAGCACCTTGATGTGCTTGAGCAGGTCCGGGGCGTTGATGGATTCGACGGCGTTCTTGGGTGGTTCGTCGGAAGGGACCGGGGTCGCCGGGTCGGGCGCGGCGTGGAGCAGCGCGGTGGAACACGTCAGCAGGACAGGAACAAGGAGCCGTTTCATTCCCGGGGAATCGTGGCTAGGAGGGTGGTTGCGGGTATTAAGCCACGGATTGAACGCGGATGAAACGCGGATGGGAAGAGGTGTTTGATCCGTGGCCGATTTTTACGTCTGCACTTCCAGCGTGTCGGCGAAGGCGCTCGCGCGGATGGCACGCAGCGCCAGCTTGCCGCCGGCGCTCGCCACCTCGAACTGCAACTCGCGAAACGGCCCGAAACGCTGCAAATCCAGTGCCCGGCGCACGACGCCCCCGCGCGGCAGCACGCCCGGCAGCGTCAACGGCAATGGGAGAGCCGCCCCGCCGGTGGGCAACCCGTCCGTGGGTAGTACGGCGCTGCCGTCGAGCACCGCCTGCACGGTCACATCGGCCTGCGAGCCGCCGAATTCCAATTCGTACTGCAAGCCGGTCTTGGGGCTGTGCGCATCGCCGAAGGTCAGCGCGCGGGTGCGCACCACGGTGGCCACCGGCTGGCCGCTGGCGTCGGTGAAGGTCCCGGGCGTTTCGGCAAGCGCCGGCACGCCGTCGAGCCAGGTGCTCACCGTGCCGTCGGCCTGCCCGAAGCACAGCCGCAGGTCGCCGCCGAAGGCGCTCACGGCCCAATCCAGCGGCCGCCAGCCGAGCCACTGGCCGGTCCAGCGCTGGGTCAGGGTGTCGCAGACGAGCACGGCGTTGGGCGCGCTCGCGCCGTCGAGCGGCACGGCGAGCAGGTAGCGGCTGCCCCAGGCCGCGGCGCAGCTCGTGCTAGCAGCCGCGGGGTTGATCCGATCGATGAGGTCCTGGATGGGCAGGGATAGAGCGTCGCCGACTTCCTGCTGGGTAGTGCCCTGGGTGCGGCGCAGGCTGCGGACGCCGTCGGCGGAGAGATACCACACGTCCGTGCCGACCTGCACCGCCGAGCGCGCGGCCACGCAGCCCACGCGCCGGCTGATGGCGTTGGCGGTCATCGCGGGGGTGTTGACGACCCACGCGCCGTGCCGCTTGAGCACGACGAGGTTGAAATCGCTCCACGGCGCCAGGGCCATGATCGGGTCGCCCTCGCCGCCCCCGACCCGCAGTTGTCCGGCGGCAGCCAGCGGCGCATCGAAGAAGGAAATGGTGTCGGGCTGCGCGGGGTCTCCGGCGACGCACAGCCGCGAGTCCTGCCAGGCGAGCAGATGCCCGGCGCACGCCAGGTCGCGGCAGGCGGTGCCGTCCCAGGTGCGGAGGAGGCCGCGCCCGTCCGTGAAGAAGAGCAGGTCCGCGCCGCGGGCGAACGCCACCGGCGCGCGGGCGTCCAGCGTGGGCCGGGAAGCTGTCGGCGGCAGCAGGGCCGACCATTCGCCGCCGCTGCCGCCGTTGAAACGCCACAGGGCGCCGCCCGCCGCCGCCACGAGGTACCCGCCGAAGGGTGATTCGTAGTAGGCCAGCCCTTGCACGGGAAAGGCGCGGCCGTTGGCCACCGGCCCGGAGCCGAGCCGCCGGGTGCCGCGCCGGGTGATGATCTGTCCGGTGCGGGTGATGTCGCCGTTGATGAGGCCGGCGAGCTGGTTGGCGGCGAGGAGGTTCGCGCGCGCGTTGCTGACCACGCCGCCGTCGAAGGCAGCGCAAGCGTCGAAGAGGAGCGGGTCGTCGAGGGCGGTGGAGTTGAACATGAAGGCACTGGTGTTCTGAAGGTAGGTTCCGTGGTGGATGGCGCGCTCCGCCGCGCCATTAGCCGCTGCGGCGCAGCCGCCTTTCAATTCTTCCGGGCGGCTGCGCCGCAAGTCTCAACGAATGGCGCGGCGGAGCGCGCCATCCACCGGCGCTACACCGGAATGAGCTGCACGATCTGCCCGCCCTGACGGGTTTCGAGCGCAACCAGCGCGGCCAGGTGCGCGGCGGCTTCGGTGAACTTCGCCTGCGCCTTGCCGTACTGCCGCTGGCGCTCGAGCATGTCGCCGGTGGCGAAGGTGAGCAGCGCGTTGTCCACGTTGCGCAGCAGCGGCGAACTGCCGCCGCCGGCGAGGCCGGGAAAAGGGCGCTTGCCCGCGATCAAGAGCGTGGCGGGTAGGAGGGGAGTTGGCGCGGGCGAGAGCCGCAGCTTGCGTAACGCCGTGGGATCGTCCACGTCGGCGAATTCCTCGTAGCGGCGCGGCACACCCGCCGGACAGCCTGCCAGGAAGGTGGCGTCGTCCGCCGGCTCCAGGAAGGCGTTGCCGGCGCGGATGCTCACCACCCGCTCGATGGTCGCCGGGAGCGCGACGGTGGCCGCGGTCGCCGTGACGCTGGCCACGCACCGGGTGTCGCGCCACAAAAGCGAATCCCAGATCATGCGGTAACGTGCCCGCACGAAGCCGTCGCAGGCCTGGCACGAGAGGTCGTCGCTCTGGCCAATCTTGGTGCAGATGAAGGAAGTGTATTCGTCGAGGGTCATGGGTCACGCCACGAGTTGCAGGTAGGTCTCGTTTGCAGTGTTCAGGTTCGGGGTCCCGTTGAGGCCGTTGCAGAGCGCCCAGCCTTTCCAGCGTCCCTTCGCGCCCAGGCCCGAGGGATCGAAGTAAGGCGCGCCCGTGTCGCCCACGTAGCGCACCACGGACAGCCGCGGCAGCGTGCCGGCGGGCTCCCACGCAGCGGTGTCCGCGTTCCAGAGCTTCAACCCGTTCACGGGTAATCCGTTGTCGCCGCCGGTCTTGATCCACGCAAAATCGCCGCTCTGGAACGCCGGCCCCGGCGCGGCGTTGCCCACGATCACCGGCGCCACCGGCGGCGCGGGCGCCAACGCGGCGAGCTGCCCGGCCGTCACCTTGCAGAACTGCGCCGTGGACGCCTGGTAGATCAGGAGGTAATCCGCCGGGTCGGGTTCCGCCGCCGGCTTCTCGCCGACGAACGCCGGCAGGATCGTCGCGTTGTCCACCAGGTTGTTGAGGTCCGCCGCCGTGACGCTGTTGCCCGGCGGCGTGTCGGTGAAGGTCCTGCCTTTCTGGATGTCGTTCATAGATCGGAGTTGGTTTTCATTTCATCCGCAGATGGCGGGGTAGCCAGTGCGACGGCGGC
Source organism: uncultured Chthoniobacterales bacterium (assembly GCA_964245965.1). GTDB lineage: Bacteria > Verrucomicrobiota > Verrucomicrobiia > Chthoniobacterales > SZAS-18 > CAWCJJ01. The sequence goes on along the minus strand of CAXTOP010000054.1, from coordinate 14,604 downwards.
AATGGTCTGGTCTTGGGTGGAAAGGCGTTCGCCGTGGCGGTCCACGCGGTCCTTCAGGCTGTCGAAGCGGGCCTTGAGGTCCGCGAGGACCGGCCACACCTTGGCAGCGGCGTAGCCGGTGGCGACGGCGGTGGCCGTCAGGGCGCTGATCCACCCGAGGGCAAGGGTCTGGAATTGTTCCGAATTCATAAGAGGGAGGAGGATGGATTTGGTAGTTTGCGCCGCCGCCGCAGACAGAACGCCGAGGAGAAGAACCAGAAGTTGAGGCGGGGTGATGGATGAGTTTTCCTTCTACTCTTCTTCCCCTCGGCGTTGTGTCTGCGGCGGCGGATTGATAGTGATGTTGTTGTTGGTACGGTTCTAACGGTGATTGGTTGCCTGCCCGCGGATGAGCATGTCGCGGCTTTCCTCGACGCGGCGCTCCAGCTCGGTGAGGCGCTGGTTCTGTTGCTCGTCCACGTGGGCTTTTTCTTCCATGCGGATGAGGGATTCCTTCATGCGCAGCAGCACGTCCTGCATCTCGCTCATGCGCCCGCTCAGCTCCTTGGTGATCTCGGCCCGGCCGCGTTCGTTCTCCCGGCTCAGCTCGGCGATGCGCAGGGCGACCGCGCCGCTGGAGCGATCCGCGGCGGCCGCCGCCAGCTTGAGGTCGGACGCGTAATCGTCCTTGCTCACGTAGGTGTGCGAAAGCCAGAAAAGACCCGTCGCCGTGAAGAGCGACACCAGGCCGGCGGCCAGCCGCCAGTACCATTCCAGCGGGATGATGCGCCGGGTTTCCCGCGCGTCGCGCGCGGTGCTGTTGTTGTGATCGTCGAGTGGCTCCATGACAAAGGTAGTTTCGTGGTAAGTAGCGAGGTTAGGAAGGGGGCAAACTGTGCACTTAATGCAAGTATTGGGGGGTGTTGTCCTCTGGATTGTAGGGCGACGGTCCCCGTTGCCAGAGAGGACGTCTGTACGGCAACGGGGACCGTCGCCCTACAATTTCCAGAGCGAAGAGTCAGCAGTCCCACGCGGCCTTGATCTGGGCCTTGGTGAACGCACTGCGAAAGCGGCTGCCCTCGCGCTGTTCCTGCCGGTGGTAGCCGCGCAGCACGCCCTCGCGCATGGCAGGCGCAACCAGGTGCGTGGCACCGGCGACGAAGCCGAGCCGGCTGGGAACCGCCCGCCGCACGAAGCCTGACTGCGGCGCCAGGTCGCGCTTGGCAACGCACCGGAACGCTTCCACACACTCGCCGGTGGCCGGATGGTAATATTCGTAAAGAGGCATGGAGGAGAAAGGTAGAAGGTAGAAGGCAGAGAAGGGAAAGAAGCAGGATGAAGGCGAAGGAGCCGGGCAAAAGACGGGCGGCATTTCTGCTCCGCCCTTCTACCTTCTGCCTTCTGCCTTCTGCCTTCATCCTTTTCTTCTTCTTACGCGAAGGCCGTCTTGCTGCGCACGGTCACGACGTACTTTTCGTTGAGCAGTTTCGCCGCCCAATACGCCTTCCAGCCCGCCGTGATCGTCTGGTTGAGCGGGTCGCTCTTGTCCGCTTTGTCCACGATGATCGTGCGCGGACTAAACGGACTCTGGCCCGTCATCTCCACCACCCCGTAGCCGTCCGTGCCGGTGAAGATGGAGGTGAAGATGTCGCCCGTGGGATCATACGCGCCCTGCGCCTGGTCGGTCATCCCGTCCTCGCGGAAGGGGTTGGTCGCGACCACGAAGCGGATGCCGTACAGCATGCCTACCTCGCCCTTGAAGAGCTGGGTCACCGCGCTGTACTGGCTGGCCTTGATCCAGCGGTCGTCGTCCATCAAATCGCGCGCCACCTGCGGCGGCACGATGCCGACGTAATAGCCGTCCTTGGTGGGTGCCCGCTGGAGGGTCAGCTGCGTCATGGCGTCGAGCGCGTCGGTGGCCACGAAGCGGCCGGTGGCGGCGGTGGCGGCCTGCAGGGCGCCGTAATTGCCCAGGCCCTGCGAGAAGCGCGCCTGCCCGGGGCTGACGACGTGCTTGACGATCTCGTCGCGCGTGAGGTCGTCGGCCTGCAGCGCGCAGTCCTCGCCCATCAGGCGGATGGACTGGCGCAGCATGTCGAAGAGCTGCGTCCAACTGAGCACGTCGGTGATCTTGGCGACCTCGCCGTACTGCTTGAGCGGCACGTCGATGGGCGTGAACGCGATCTCCCGGTACTGCGCCGGGTCGGGCGCGATGCCTTCGTTGAGCGCCACGACCTTGCCGGCGTCCGCCGCGCTGCGGCGGAAGAAGCGCACCGACTGGCCGCCCGTGTTCTTGGGCAGCTTGGCGCGCGTGGCGAAGTCGTTGAGCTTGACGAGCTGCGAGGCCGACTGGATCAGCATGCGGCTGAAGTAGGTTTCGTAGGCCAGCGCGATGCCGGCGGTTGCGGTGGTTTGGAGTGCCATTTTTCTTTTCGGTGTTGTTGGTTGGTTGCTGCGGGTTGGTGAGTGTGGGGGAAGGCAGAAGGCAGAAGGCAGAAGGGAGAAGGCAGAAGGTAGAAGGCAGAAGGTGAACAGAAGAGGAGAAGGGTGATGCGAAGTTCCGGCTCTGCCTTCTGCCTTCTACCTTCTACCTTCTGCCTTCTACCTTTCTCAGAAGCCGTCGATCTCGGCGGCCAGGCGGCCGATCTCGGCTTCCATCTCGCGGTCGCTCAACTCGGCGAAGCGCTTGGGCGCGGCGGGCGGCGTGCCGGGGCCGCTGCCGCCCTGGAGGCTGGTCAGGCGCGTGAGCCGGGCCACCTCGGCCTTCAGCCGGACGAGTTCTGGGTCGGGCTCGGCCGTGGGGGCAGCCGCGGCGGTGTCGGAGGAGGGAGCGGCGTCATCGGCGGCGGACGGGCCGGCTGCTTCGATTTCCTGGGCGGGTGAGGCGGTGCGGGTGGCGTCGGTCGCGGTGGCGAGATCGCGCAGGGTGTCTTCGGTGGACTCGTTGGGTTCGGTGGGTTCGTTCATGATTGGGTGTGGGTGGACAGAAGTGAGTCGAGGATGGTGACGGTGCCGCGGATGCCGCTGGCGTAGCCGCACTGGTGGACGCTTTGCGCGGGGTCGGCCGTGGCGGTGGCGGTGACGGCGGAACGCACGACCTGGTTGGCGAGCATTAGCCCGAGCTTGCGGCCGGCGGGCGTCTGGCGGAACGCAAGCCACGCCGCGGCGTCCTCGTGCGACCAGGAATCGCCGGGTAGTTCAGCGTAGGGTTGGCAGCGCAGGAAGAGCCGCGCGGAGCGAAGGTGCTGGAAGAAAGCGATCATATTTTTTCAATCCATTCTGCCGCGGCAGGACGGAAGAGGCGCTTGACCAAGGCCGGGTCGTCCAGTTCCAGCGCGCTCTTGACCAGCTCGGCCTGATCGACGTAGGGCGAGCCGCCGAAGATCTTCGTGCGGTCCACGGCGCGCTGGAACTGCGCCGCGCGGTTCCACGATTGGTCGCTGCCATTCGGCGCGGCCTCGTAGTCGCCGTGCAACGCCGCGGGCGGTAACGAACGGGCGACCCCGCCCAGGGTAAAAGCGAGGTCCTCGCCGTCGTACTGCACCAGCAGCGCCCAGGCTTGCGCGTACACTTCCGCCAGCATCAGGCGGAACACCCGGGCGCGCATGTCGGTCACCGTGGACGACTGCCCGGCCACCTGGTTGATCTCCGTGGCCGTGCGGCTGCCGGGCCCGCCCACTTGGAGCACGCCGAAATCCGGCAGCGCCACGCGGTACTCGGCCACCCCGCGCACCTGGCTCAACTCCTCGTCGAAGCTCATCGGCGGCGCGGGATGCTCCACCGCTTTCAACCCGAAAGGCAAGATCTGCCCGGGGCGCAACGCGATGCTCGACACGTTGGGGATGTCCTTGTCGGCCTGGTAGAGCGGGCGGTTATAGAAGCTCATCGCGTCGTGCTTCTCGTTCCACAGTTTGCTCGCGCTGGTCTCGAAGGGTGCGACGATCTCCGTCACCCCGCGAGACGAATAACAGCCCTGTTCGTTGACCTCGGCCCGGATCAGCACGAAGGGCAGCCGCCCGTGCTCGTAGGGTAATCCAAAATTGGGCCGTACCGGCGTCGCGAAGGCCTGCGGCGAGCGCGTGAGCACCGTCCACCGGGCGTTTTCGTGGTCGCGCACGTAAATTTCCCACAGGATGATCTGCCCGCCGCCCGCGCCGCAGGTGATGCCCTCGCGCCGCTCGCGTTCATCGTCGGGATCGGCTCCGCCGGCGAGGCGTTCGACGAAGGCGGCGTCCTGGTGGAACAAGGGGTTCGCCCGGTACTGCGCCGCGGAAAGCTGCAGGACGTGGACGACCCAATCGGCGTCCTGCAAGTCCTGCGTCCACGCCGGGACGATGAGCTGCGTGACGGCGGGCGCGGCGAAGCGCACCTGGCTGCGGCGGGCGTCCCAATACACCTTGAGCGGGGCCGCGCCGGAGGCGAGCATGCGGTCGATGGCGATGAGGGTTTCGGTCTGGAAGTTGGAGCGCAGGCGCAGCTTGTAGTCGAGCCATTGGGTGGCGGCGGCGGTCAGCGCGGCGTCCTGGCCCGGGCGGCGGCAGACCAGACTCGCAAAAGTATCGGTCGAATGGAGCTGCGCGAAATAGAACGGCTTGAGCTTTTCGATGAGGGTGTCCGCGAGCGGAAAGTGCAGGTCGGCCGCGCCGGGGAAAGGCTTGTTGAGACGGCGCAGCCCTTGGTGGCGCATCTCGTAGAATACGCGCTGCCGGTCCTCCCACGCGGAACGGTCGCGCAGGGCATCGAGGATCTGGGAGTGGAGGGAGTCGCTGGGCATGGTACGGACTTTTGTAGGAGCCTTGTGAGACCTGGGGGATCTCATGATGATGAGCTTGGTGTTGATGTCCCGGGAGGGACCCGCTCCGTCGGGTCCGTGGCCGTAGCCACTCTGCCAGCAGCGGACCCGACGGAGCGGGTCCCTCCCGGGACATCAACACCGGGGTGTTCTTTTGTGGATCAGTATCCGGCGTCGGCACCGGTGAGGAAGAAGGCGTCGAACTCGGGAAAAGCGGGAGGGGAGGTCAGAGCGGAGTAATCCCGCACGTTGAGCACCCCGCAGACGGCGTCCGCGCGGTCGGGCGAGGGCAGGCGGCGGCGGCGCATGGCGAACTTGTCCTCCAGACACAGCCTGCCACGGGCGTTGATGCCCTTCTGGCGCGTGGTGAGCTGCGCGTGCAACACGGCGTCGCCGCCGGGCAGGATCACCTCGCAGCGCTCGATGGCCAACCCCGTCTCGTGCCAGGCCTCGGCCCCCCAGGAGACGTACATCTCCGGGTTGGAGGCGGGCGCGCCGAAGTTCTGCCGGTTCACGCGCCAGCCTGCGCCGGCCAGCAGGTCGGCCATATCCTTGTCGCTCGCGTCGCACCACACCTGCTCGGGGGCCAGCCGGGCGCGGCGGAACTCCGTGAGGAACCGGCCGACCGCCGCGCGCTTGTCGGCCTCCCGCCAGGCGGCGGCGATCTCCACCCGGTTGCCCCGGCGGACAGCGACCACGTTCTCGTCCCCGCCGGCCGCGAAATCGCAGAACGCCGCCACGATGCCCTCGCGCGGGTCGGGCGGGTTGCGCAGGCAGCGCTGCAAGGCCGCCAGGCCGACGACGAACTTCGCCGCGTCGTCCTCCTGCTCCATGAACTCGCCGTACACGCTGCTGCGGGTGAAGGGATGCCGCTCGCCGTAGCCGCGCAGGATGTCCTCGACCTTGGCGCGCGGGATGTGCGGGCAGTCGATCAACCCGGCCTGCACGCAGTGGAACTGGTCGCGGTGGCGCGTGTGGCTGTCGTAGAAACGCCCCTGCATGATGCCGGGCGACGAACAGTAGAGCAGCGCGTTGAAGGTGCAGCGGTCCGCGCCCTGGAAGATGGGTTCCGGCACGCTCTTGGCCTCGTCCACGATGATGAGCAGCGGGCCGTCGGTGTCGTCCTCCTTGTGCCAGCCCTCGAAGCGCGTGCCCTCGCTGGTGACGAACGCGTGGATCGACCCGCCGGTGGGTGTGCGCACGAGGTAGTAGGGCGAGTGGACCGCACGCCACCCGCCGAGCCGGCCCACGTGGCGGTCGATGGCCGGGACGATCTGCTGGGTGAGCTGCTTGCTGTCCTTGCTGGTGATGACGACCTTGCCGCGCGCGTGCGCCGCCGCCCACCACAGGGCCGCGCCGGCGACGACGCGCTCGCTCTTGCCGGCCCCGTTGGGGGTCACCAGGGAGATCTTGGTGCGGCGGGCGCGCGGGCCGGTGGCGAGTTCCAGCGGGGTGAGCGCGCGGTCCTGCCAGGGGTAGAGGCTCAGCCCGAGGATGCCTTCCACGAAGCCGATGGGCGTCGTGTCGAGGTCTCGGTCGAGATTGAGGTTGAGACCGGGTGAAGGGAGGAGCGTTGCCACACGACTAATATCGCCGGGCGCGACGAGGTTAGGAAGGGGGCAAACTGTGCACTTAATGCAAGTATTCGGTTCACCACAGAGACACAGAGAACACCGAGGAAGAGAGGGAAGGAAAAGGATGAGGGACGCGCTTACCAGCCGCCGCCTCTTCCCTCTGTGCCCTCTGTGCCCTCTGTGTCTCTGTGGTTAACCGAGCGCGGCCCGGCGGCGGGCTTGCAGGTCGATCAACTGCCCGGGAGAAAATATGTCGATCGATTTTTCCACCGTTTTACCGGCGGACGATGGATCGCGTTTGTCCTCGCGTTCGAGCAGCGCCAGGGAGGCGCGCCAATCGTGCCGTGCGCCCGACCCGGCCACGGCCTCGCGTACTTCCTTGATCAGCGAGCGCAGGTAACGCGCCCGGGCCACTTCCACCGCGTGGGCAAAATCCGCCTGCGACTCCAGCCACGCCTGCCCGGCCGCCGCCGGCACCCCGTGGCACAGGAACGCCGCCGGCAGCGGCACGCCCTCCGCCACGTCGCCGCAGATGGCTTCGCCCACCGCCGCGCGGTACGATGGCGTCAACGCATTTCCCTCGGAAGCGCCGTGCGGCACCGGGGCGGCGGGAGCAGTTTGTTCGCTGGGCATGCGGGCAGTTTCCCGGTTTTCCACCGTCAGGGGAAGCCACCAAACACTGCACTTAATGCAAGTATTCCATCCCCCTCTCAACAGAACCCGAGCACCGGCCAAGTGAACAAACCGGACACGGAACGCCGCCGCGTCTAAAAAACAAAAGCCGCTCCTTCCCGAAGGAAGGAGCGGCTCGCGCGCAAAAGGTGAACCTCGGGCGGCGGACTACCGGATGGCGCCGTTCATGCCGTTGGGGAAGAACAGGCCGCCCTTGCCCAGCAGACCCCGGCCGCCGTACACGATGTTGAGCACGCGCTTGGTGTCGCGCGAGTACACCAGCGAATTGGCGTTGGTCGGGACGATGTTCGCCCCGCCGTTGGCGTCCAGGATGCCCTGGTCGCGGTCGCTCTTGCCGTCCACCCCGTCGCGCAGCGCGGAGATGGCGGCGACTTGCTGGGCGATCGTCATGGCGGGAGTGGGTCCCACGGCCGCCTGGGGCATCGGCATCGCGGCGGCGGCCTCGTTCATGCCGTAGAGCACGGTGCGCACTTCCGAGGCATGGTACGCCTCGACCGCCAGGATGGCTCCGGCCGCGGCGAGGTAGGCCGGGTTGGTGATCAGCGGGGCCGCGCCGAGGTAGGCCGTGACGCCCACGTCCTCGAAGATGAACGCGCCGAGCAGGAAGCTCAGGTCGTCCGCGAAGGGATCGAAGCTGTTGCCCAGACCCGCCACCTGGGCGGCCGTGTTGAAGGAGTTGAGCAGATCGAGGTTCGGGCGGGCGGCCACGTCCGCGCCGGCGGCGGTGAGCGCCTCGCGCAGAAAGACGACGTGGTTGATCTCGTCCTGGGCGATTTCCTGGGCGTAGGCTTCCACGATCGGGTTGGAGAAGGTGACCTTCGGGTTGGCCTTGACGGTGGTCGTGCCCGGGGTGCCGAGCGCGCCGTTGGTGCCGACGCCGCCGTGATTCTCGCTGCCGTCACCGAAGACCGCGTAGGAATAGTACTCGGCCTCGAGGTATTCGAGGTTGAGCGCGAAGTTGAGGATTTCCGGATCGATGTCCGTGGCGGCGGCGCCACGGGCGGTGGAGGAGCCGGTCAGCAGCGACGCGGCGGTGGGCAGCGCGGCGGCGCTCAGTGCGCCCAGGCCGGCGCGGCGCATGAACGAGCGGCGGCTGAAAGGATTGGGGGTGGAAGTGTTACCAGCGTTTGGGGTCGTCATTGAGTGGGCATCCGCCGAACAAGGCCGGGTGGATGCAAGAAATCACCGAAAAATCCGGTTTTCCCTTACCCGGATTTCCTCCGCGTTCCTTCCGCCGCTGGGAAACCGCCTAAAGCGCGCCGGGAATCGAATCAGGAGGCACCATGCAAATTCCCTCTCTGCTCATCGTCGCGGACCGCGGCGGGCTGCGCGCCTACACCGTCACCCCCAACCCCACGCGCGCCCCGGGCCTGCACCTGCTCGATGCCTTCGAGGCGCAGGAAACGCACGGCCGCTACGACGAAAAGGTCACCGACCAGGCCGGGCGCTTCCAGGGAGGCAGCCACGCCACCGGCAACGGCCCCGTCGGCGGCGCGGACGAGCACGGCACCATCGACCTCGAAAACGAGCGCCGCGCCTGCCAGCACGTCGCCGCGCGCATCAACGAACTGGTCATGCGTGAAAAGCCCGACACCTGGCTGCTGGCCGTGCCCGCGCAGATCGCCCGGACCGTGACCGAGAACCTGCAGCCCGCCGTGACCAAACACCTGGGCAACACGGTCCACGCCAACCTGCTCAAGTCCGCGCCGGACCACTTGGCGGCGCATTTCCCGGAGTTGCAACCCGCCTGATTCAGCCGGAGGTTTTCCCCATGCGATTACCCGTCGAAATCACCTACCGCGGCGTCGAGAAGACCGAAGAAACCGAAACCCTGGTGCGGGACAAGGCCGCGCACCTCGACAAATTTTGCGACCACATCACGCGTTGCGACGTGGTCGTCGAGCAGCTCAACCACGCGCAGCACTCCGGCAGCCCCTTCCGGGTGCGTCTGGACGTGACCGTGCCGCCGGGCCACGAGCTGGTGGCCGACGAGAAACCCACCAAGCACGACCTGCACGAGCCGCTGAGCAAGGTGATCGGCGGCGCGTTCAAATCGATGGAGCGGCAGTTGAAGGAGTTGACGCAGCGCCAGCACCAGATGGTCAAGCACCACGAAGGCCCGGATAAAGCAGCCCAGGTGGAAGCGGCCGAGTAGCAGCGGGGGAGCCTTTGGGTGGATGGCGCACTCCGCCGCGCCATGAATTCTTCGTGCGGAGCGCGCCATCCATCACGGAACCAGCCGAAAGCCCGGACATCGCCACCAGCAGAGCGTTTTTGCATTGCCAGCGCTTTGTTGCCGCTCTTTTATAGGGGCCGGATGCCACCTTCCACCGCCATTCCCGACCCAGGCGTCGTATGCGACGCCTACTTCGGCACCTCGCAGGCCGAGGCTGCCGCCATCCTGGAAGGCGGGCGCTTCCTGCCCCGGCACGGCGAGGAACAATACCTCGGCACCGGCATCTACTTCTTCGACGACGGCGCGGAAGACGCCGTCCGCTGGGCGCAGCAGCGTTCCCCCGGCGGCTGGGCCGTGCTGCGGTGCCGCGTCCGGCTGGGCCGCTGCCTGGACCTGCACACGCGCACCGGCGGCGACCTGCTCACCCAGCTCGTGGCGGGCCTGAGCGCCGCGCGGCGCGAGGCGGTCCGGGAAGCCGACGCGATCAAGCTGCTGGCGCGCTTCACGGTCATCGACACCGTGCGCGCCGTCCACCGGCGCCCGAAGCTGCCGCGGCCCGCGGGGGGCGTCGGCGCGGGCACGGTCCGGCTGCCGCTCTCGTTCACTCCGCCGCCGGCGACTGCCGCCGCCGCTTCGTCCTCCTCCTCGCGTGCCCCCTCGGCCGGCGGCCAGAGCCTGCTGCAACGCATCCTCTGCGTGCGCAACCTCATACGTATCGAGCACGTCCAAACTTTTCGCATCGGAAACTGATAAAAAGATGCGGGATGCGGGATGCGAGACGAAAACTGAAAATCCTGCGTACCAGCTCGCTTTACCATCTCTACTCTTCTCCGCTTTCCTCCCGGATCCCGCATCCCGCATCCCTCCCCTCCCATGCCTTTCCTCCCCCTCCACACCCGCGCCGGGGACGTGTTTGCCGCCGAACTGCGCCAGACCGGCAACCTGCTGCTGGCCTACGCCGCCAACGAGCAGATCACCCAGTTGCTCCGCGCCGACGACCAGGTGTTCCTCAGCCAGGCGTTCCCGCGTGTCGGCACCCTGACCGCTCCGGGCTGGGCCAACCTCTGGGACCTGCTGCCCGAGAGCGCGCCGCCGGCCGACGAGGCCGCGGACGCCCGGCCGGCGGCCGCCTACGCCCCGGCGCGCGCGACGGTCGAGCTGCGTCCCGCGACGGAGGCGGCGACCGAGGCGGCGGCCGGCACCCACTCCCGGTTGTTTCTGAGCGCCTGAACTCTTTTCCCCCATGACCACCCACAACGAACAAAATCGCGTCGTCGAGACGCTGGTTCACCCCGTGCAATTGCAGTGGGTCACGGCGCGCGAGCTCTTCATCAAACTCGCCCGTCCGCTCGGGCGCGACTACCGTCTGCCCGCCGAGGAGGTGCGCCTCGAGAGCGCGGCGTCCGCCTACGACCCGGCGAGCGGCACGGTGGAGGTGAGTCTCCAGGCGCTCGCGGGCGGGGAGACCGACGCGGAAGGCGCGGCGCTGCGCCTGAAGGTGCTGCTGGTGGGTCATTTCACGGTGAACGAGGCGCTTTTCCCGCCCGACCAGATCGAGGAATGGACGGCCCTGGGCGCGCCGATGACGCTTTACCCGTATCTGCGCGAGGAGGTTTCCGCGTTGACGGCGCGTTGCGGGATCACGCCGCTGGTGCTGCCGCTCTTGCAGGTGCCCACGATCCAGCCCGCCAGCGTCCCCGGTGGCGACAGTGGCGACAGTGTCCCCGGTGGCGACAGTGGCCAACCGGGGAGTACCGAGGGAGAGACCTCCCGGTAGTAAAAAAGGTCAGTTTCTGGTGTGAACAACGGCAGTGAGGGCAGATGAACTTACGGAGGAGATGGTCCTACTCAAAATTAACTCCGGTGAAACACTCAGGTGAGGCTGGTAGCCGCCGTCCAGCGCTTGACTCGGCCAGCAAAAACTGGTGAGGTCATCAGACATCATGAAGAAATCCTTCGTCCTTACCGCCGCATGCTTTTCTGCTTTGAACTTGCTGGGCACCTTCTCGACGCACGGTGCAGAATCCGCACCCATGCGAGTCGTAGCCACCTGACGACCAGTGGTGAGAGTCTTTCTCACGCCAAGAGAGTGCCGCCAACAAAGTTTACCTCGCAGGATTACATCGTATTTTCACGGCGTTGCAATGGGACGAGGTGATAAAGCCCCAAGGAAAACACCTCGTCACCTGGAACTGGTATCACGAAGGTAAACCGGTGCCTGCGGTAACGAAGACGCTAGATTTTCAGCCTACCCCTTACGATTTGTGGAGTAAACGTGCTGCCTCAGACTTAGGTGCCGGCCACTTCAAGGTCGAGGTTCTTGTTGATAAGGTGGTTGTCGCATTCAACGCTTTTACGGTAGAACATTGATTTAGAGAACCCCGCGAGAGGTCGTTCGTGCCCCCTTGCACCCCTGCAAAGACCGACCCTTTTGCGCACACCAGCTATGCCCGCAACCTGGATTAGACGAACGATGTTCGCCTTTCTCTACGACTTTCGTTCGTCTACTACTAGTTAGGCCCGGAGTCTTTGTCCCTGTGTTCTCCGATGGCACGCCTGCTCCCGTTCCTCCCGCGGCACGTCGGTTCCCGTTCGTTCCGCCTGCCCGTCACTCGTCCGGGCGAGTCTGTTCCTCCGGTCAGCCCTTCCCGGCGGCCGCACCCTCATCCCCCCGCCGGCGGGCGGTGGGTTCTCGAGCGGCAGACTCCCAGCGCCACGTGCCTAACCAGGCGCTCGAGCGAACGGCGTACAGCCTGAGTTCCGAGCTTGCTTTCCTCCTCGCCGTCGCTCAGCTTCCGTCCGTTAGGCACTCTCCCTCTCCGCTTTGTTCTTCGAGGTCATGCCTGTTTCCGTTCGCTTCGTGGTCATGGTTTGCCTTCCGGGTTCGTCGTCCGCTTCGGTCGGCCCTTCCAGCCGGCAGCGCCCGTCATTCCCCCGGCTGGCTCGACGCCGGTTCCCGTTCCTCAGACTCCGAGTTCCACGCGCCTAACAACGCGCTCCAGCGAACGGCGGGGTGGCGTCGGTGCCGAGTGCCTTGTTTTTCTTCCCGCCGTCGCTGAGCTTGAGTCCGTTAGGCGCTACCGATCACCGCTATGCCCGACACCCCACAAGTTCCGCCTTTGTTCGAGCGTGAGCTGGACAGTGTGCCCGGCCCCTTCTACGTCGTCAAAGACCAATGCATTATCTGTGCACTGCCTGTGGAGACTGCCCCAGCGAACATCACTTGGAGTGCCGTCACCTTTCCGCGCTCCGACAGCCGCAGGGGTTGTCCGACCCACTGCCGCATTGAGCGTCAGCCGCAGACTCCCGAAGAGTTGGCGCGCGTCATTGAGGCGGCTTGGGGATCGTGCGTGGAGGCCATCCGCTACTGTGGCACCGACCCGCAGGTTCTTGCCGCCATGCGCGCTCGTGGCTTGGCGCACCTCTGCGACGCCTTGCCCGAAGGCACCCGCGCCTAACCACGCGCTCCAGCGAACAGAGGCTGGCGGCGAGCTCTTTTCTGTTTATCATGTCCTTCTTCGCCAGCCTCTGTCGCTGAGCTTCAAATCGTTAGGCCCAAGCAACTTTCCCGTTCGGGTGCTTTGATGGTGAGCGGGTTCCCGTTTCTGTTGCCGGTGGCACGTCGGCTCTGCTCACCGATAGCCAGCACACGCCCGTTCCCGCACGGGCCGTTCCATTGGCACGTTCATCCTTCCGGTGCATCCTCCGCTCCGCTCGTCCCTCCCCGGCGGCAGCACCCGTCCTTCCCCCGCCGGGATCACCGTCCACCGTTCCGGCGGTCCAGAGGTCGCTCTGTAGGCGCGGGCCTAACCACGCGCTCCAGCGAACAGAGGCTGGCGGTGGCGTTTTTCCTTGAATTCCACCTCTTGCGTCGCCAGCCTCTGTCGCTGAGCTTGAGTTCGTTAGGCATCTCTGCGCGCCGCTATGAAATTCATGTGTCTCTGTGGCAAGGTGCTCTCCGACAACACAGATTTTCTCCCTTACAAAGCCCGTTTGATTGCCGACGAGGATTGGGAGCAGTTTCTTGCCTCCGCCGAGCAGCCGGGAGGCCATAATTGGAGGTTGGCTCCGGCGATCTACCAGTGTCCAGACTGCGGTTGCCTGCGCGTCGAAAAGCCTGCGGGACGGGTGGTGTTCTTCCGGCCCGAAGACGGCAGCGTTTCCAAGTCGTTGCTCGGTTCGGTCCGCTCCCCAGATGCCTAACCACGCGCTCCAGCGAACAGAGGCTGGCGGCAGGCTTTTTCTTGCATTCCACGTCCTTTTTCGCCAGCCTCTGTCGCTGAGCTTGGATACGTTAGGCTCCAACCATGATAGTAACCTTGTTCCAGGCACGACACTGGGTACTAGCCCGCACAAACTCCCGGTTTTGGAAGCGGGTTGTTCTGGGTGCCGTGCTGACCAACCTACTTGGCTTGGCTGCCTTCGCCTACTTTTCTTCCGGGTACTGGCTGCCGCCTGAAGATGACGCTTTTCCGCCTGATGTCGTCCCCTCACTGGATTATGGCTACGTTTTCTTGTGGGGCTTCACCGCTCTGCCCATCCTGTTTTTGTCCGTTGGGCTGGACGTGCTCTGGCTGGTTCTCGCTGGCATCCTTTCGCGTCCACCGGTCCGGTGGCAGTTGTTGCGGCTTTGGCTGCTGGTGGTTGGCTGCTGGGCCGCTGTCGTATTCGCCCCAGCCATCAAGAGGGTGTTTGACCTGGCCACCATGCCGTGAGTCTGCACACGGAGGTCTTGTTCCTATCGGCACGCTCCAAAGCCTAACATGGCGCTGCAGCGAACGGCGGTACTAGCGTCTGCCGCGGTGAGGTTGCTTTTCTCCCCGCCGTCGCTGAGCTTGGGACGTTAGGCCAGCACCATGCACACCCTTCTCGCCAACCTGAAAAAGCGGTTTTCTAGTCAACCGCCGCAGTGGGAGGTGCGTCTTGAATCAGACGGTTACACGGTGTTGCGCGACGGGGTTTTCCAGGTCCGCGCACGGTGGAGCGCCGTGCGCGAGGTGTTCGCCTACAAGGACGACCTGTTCAGCTACGATGAGGTTTGCATCGGTCTTCGCCACACCGACGATGGCTCCTATTGGTGGGTGGGCGAGGATTTCATCGGTTATCCTGCGTTTTTCCAAGAGCTAGAGGCGCGCTTCCCAGAGATGCGGCGGGATTGGTTTTCGGAGGTGGCGATCCCGGCCTTTGCACGCAACCAGATGACCTTGTGGGGAGTGCCGTGGTCACCGGAGGCCTAACAACGCGCTCCAGCGAACAGAGGCTGGCGGGGAGTCTTTTCTGCATCCCACGCCTTGCGTCGCCAGCCTCTGTCGCTGAGCTTGAGTCCGTTAGGCCTTGAGTCTTTGCCCCAGGGTTCTCCGATGGCACGCCTGCTCCCGTTCCTCCCGCGG
>CAXTOP010000053.1:0-38738 GCA_964245965.1 uncultured Chthoniobacterales bacterium | reverse complement strand
GCGGCTTTTTCAAACACTGCGGCTATGCCAGCCACTCAAATGAGTAGCGCTCTAGGTCACTTGAGCCGATCCTTCTCGATCATCGCGTAGGCGTTATGATTGTGGATCGACTCGAAGTTCTCCGCCTCGACGCGGTACCACAAGATATTCTCGTTGGCGTTGGATTTGTCGGCGAGGTTCCTGACCAAGTCCTCGACGAACACGGGATTGGCGTAGGCCCGCTCGGTCACCGCTTTCTCGTCAGGACGCTTCAGGAGGCTGTAAAGCTCGCTGCTGGCGCAGCTCTCCGTCATCTGGATCAAATCCTCGATCCAGATCGGCTGCGCAAACCGCACGGAATACGTGACCTGACCGCGTTGGTTATGGGCTCCTTCGTCGCTGATCGCCTTGGAGCAAGGGCAGAGCGTCGTGACCGGTACGATGACCGTCATCACGAAGTCACCACCTGCTCCGTCACTCGTCGCTTCGAAGCGCACGGTGTAGTCCATCAAGGCCACCGCACCGGTGACGGGCGCTGCCTTTTGCAGGAAGAAGGGAAACTCGAAGTTCACGTGTGCGCAATCCGCATGGAGGCGCGCGCGCAGTTCTCGCAGGATCTTGCGGATGCTGTCCACGTGCATGACCGGCCCGTGAGCGTTGAGCACTTCCACGAAGCGGCTCATGTGTGTGCCTTTGTGGTGGTGCGGGAGATCGACCGTGAGGGCAACCGTGGCGATGGTGCTCTGCAGGCTCCAGGCCTTATCGCGTACCTGGATCGGGAAGCGCAGGTTCTTCACCCCGACGCGGTCGATCGCGATCTGCCGATGGTCAGGTTCGCTCTGCGTATCCTTGAGTTCTGCGATCTTCTGAAGCTGCATGGATCTGGTAAAAAGAAAAACGGATCGGAGTAGTATACCCCGATCCGTCAAGATGTTCTGCCGGCAACGGCAAGAGGAAAGTGAGCGCCGTGTTACTTCATGAGCAGCACCGAACGGCTGCGCTTGATTTCTCGGGTGATCTTGCGGTGCAGGAAAGCCGACATGCCCGTCACGCGGCGGGGAAGAATCTTGCCGCTTTCCGTCACGAACTTCCTGAGAAGGTCAGGGTTCTTGTAGTCGATCGCTTCGGGCGCGATGTCGATGCGGCGCCGCGGCATGATGCGGTTGGCGCGGCGGAAATTGGAGCGGCGCTGAGGAGTCTTGGGTTGCATGTCGGGAAAATGGATACGGAAAGAACGGGCTGCTTACTTGGTTTCGCGATGCAGCGTGTGGCGTTTGAGAAAAGGATTGTACTTTTTCTTCTCCAGGCGGCCGGGAGTGTTCGGGCTCTTCTTGTTGCGGGTGGAAACGTAGCGGGAGGGGGTCAAGCCCAAGCCCCGGGCTTCGGTGCACTCCAGCGTAATAATATCGCGTGCCATGACAGTTGCTTAAATGATTGCTCTTGCGTGCTACTCCTTCGTGTCGGGAGTGAATTCTTCCTCCTCCGTATCGCCATTTTCCTCTTCGGTCAACCCAAAGAGGGACGTCACGGACTGACGGACGCGCTGCGCCTTGTTCTGACGCTCGATCTGCGACTGGCATTCCACGGTGAAACGCGTGAAGGGAATCGCTTCCAAACGCTCCTTGTTGATCGGCTTGCCCGACATCTCGCAGGTCCCGTAGATCCCCTGCTCGATGCGCTTGAGCGCTTCGTCGATCTCGTAGAGCGCGTCCTGTTCCTGGGAAAGCAGATTGAGGGCAAAATCCCGGTCGTAGGCGTCGCTGCCGGCGTCTGCCTGATGCATCCCAAAGGCGCTGGCCTCGTTGCCTTCCGCGCGCGAGCGGAGATTATCCTGCGCCATGCCGTTCATGGAATCCAGCATGGCGTCGCGCAAGGCGAGCAGGCGCTTCTTTTGGCCCAGGAGAAACGGGGAAAGCTTGGCGTCGTTCGCGTCGTCGTTCCGTTTGGAGGGAAGGAAATAGCGGGAAACCGAGGCGGTGATGTCGGCGGCGCTGGCGGCTTGCACCTGGCTATCGTCCTCCGCGGGACCGGAGGTGGTAGCCACTTTATCGGCCTTGTCAGCCGCATTTTGCGCCTCACCGTTCTGCTCGACGGGAAGGGAAGCCTTGGCCTTGGCAGAGGCGGATTTAGCTTTGGGCATGGCGTGAGGGATCGAGTCGGGGAAAGCAGCGCAACAGGGTGGGGAAGCAGTGCCAGCAGTCGGAAAGGGGGACTTAGTACTGGCATTTCCGCGGCTGCGCAAGGCAGAAAACGCGAAAAATTCAGGAGCTTGCGCTGGAA
The DNA here is from genome assembly GCA_964245965.1 of uncultured Chthoniobacterales bacterium. Taxonomy (GTDB): domain Bacteria; phylum Verrucomicrobiota; class Verrucomicrobiia; order Chthoniobacterales; family SZAS-18; genus CAWCJJ01. Next base: position 36,479 of record CAXTOP010000053.1, on the reverse strand, counting down.
TAACGGCGCAAGGCAAACGTCCAAAACATCCGGCTCAAGGTCACCGCCAGCAGCGACACCGCCGCCAGCTGCAGGAGCGGCAGGAAAGGGTGCGCCAGCGAGCGCACCAGGATGCGCGCCGGAGCGTTGGCGACGACGATCACCGGGATGAGCCACGTGAAGATGAACTTAAAGATGCCCCCGAATACCTGCTCGGGATACCGAGCGACGTTGACCAGATTGTAGTAGCCGTAGATCAGGCCCTGAGCACGCACGATCCAGAAGCTCAGGGCCGCCAGACTGAACATGATAGAGTAGTGGATCGCGGCACCCAGGAAGATAGCCACCGTGTAGCTCAGAAGCTGGGCCGCACCCGGCATGATGCCGAGCTTGCCGAGTGAAAATGCCACGAAGGCCACCCCGACACCAGCGTTGACGACATTGTCCATCCCGAACTGCCGCGTCGAGACGGCAAACTGCGCGTCGATGGGCAGCAGGAGCATCAAATCCAGACGGCCGGTGCGGACGAGTTCGGGCAGGTTGGCCAGATTGACGTAGAAAAAAGCCTGGAAAACCTGGCTGATGATCTGGTGGGTGCCGATCAGGGCCACGACTTCCCATTTTGTCCAGTCGCCGATCGTATCCGTGTACAGGAAGAGGACGTCGATGAAGACGATCTGTCCCAGGAACCACAACAGCTCGGTCACCACCCAGAGCAGGAAATTGGCGCGGAAAGCCATCTCGCGGATGAGCGAGTTCCGGAAGAGCAGCTTGTAAACGGTCCAGTATTTGTTCATCGGATCACTCTACCTTCAACCGCCCACCGCCTGGTAGCGCTGCAGCCCCCGGCGCCACATCCATCCAGCCAACGCCCAGGCGGCGGTCACCCAGGCTGCCTGAACGCACAAGCCACGCGCCAGCGCGGCACCCACTACCTTTTCCTGGAACACAGCCACCGGGAAATACAGTTCGTAAGTGAAGGGCAGCCAGGCCAGAATGGACTGGAGCCAGGCGGGAACGATGTCGAGTGGGAACAACTGTCCGCTCAGGAAGTATTCGAACGAGAACAGGATGAACACGACAGTCGAGATTTCCAGGATCCAAAACGCCAGCATTGCCACCGCGTAGGCAATGAAGAACTGCAGTCCCGCGGCCAGGGTCAGAGAAAGAAGGGTCCAGCCCCAGGTCGCCACGTGGTGCGGCACGACCACGTAGTCGTGAAAGATGGCGAAAAGGACCAGCGTCGGTGGCAGCGTCACCAGCGTGTAGATTACCCGGTAGCCGAGGAACAGGCTGATGCGATACATCAGGTAGCTCACGGGCTTGGTCAGCAACGAGTTGATCTGCCCTTCACGGATGTCGCTGGCGATCTGCCATTCGTCGTCGGTCGGCGTGATGAGGTCCGCCGCCAGGAGGGTGAGCAGGAAGTAATACACCATCGACGAGAATTCGTACCCGGCGACGCTCCGGCCGCGCGAGGCGAACAGCGCACGCCACAGGTACACGGTGCCAATGAGCGGGACGACCCCGAAAAGAGCCCGCAGCAAGAAATTCCAGCGGTACACGACGGTGTTCTGCAAACCGACGCTAAAAATCCGTAGGTACTTGGGAAAAGCGGCGAGCATTGATTGGTTAGCGAGCGGACATCTTACGCCGGGCGAGTTCAGCGGCCAAGCGAATCGCGGCGATCATGCTGGCTGGCCGCGCCTGGCCGCGCCCGGCGATCTCGAAGGCGGTTCCATGATCGGGGCTGGTTCGGATGATGGGCAGACCAACGGTTACATTCACCCCTTCGTCGAACGCATGAAGCTTCAGCGGAATCAATCCCTGGTCGTGGTACATGCACAACACGCCGTCCCACTGGCCGGCGGCTGCCTGGTAGAAGACGGTGTCCGGTGAGACCGGACCGGCGAACACGGTGCCAGCCAGTTCCTGGCTTTGCTGTAGCGCGTGTATGGCCGGTGCAATGATGTCGATTTCTTCCCGCCCCAAGCTGCCACGCTCGCCGGCGTGCGGGTTCAGACCAGCGACGGCTATGCGTGGTTTCCGGCCCAATCGGCCTTCCAAAAACACCCCCAGCAGGTGACCAACCCGCTCGATTTCGGAAGTAGATAGTGTTCTTATTGCTTCGGCCAGAGGAAGATGAGTGCTAACCAAGGCCACGGTGAGCGAACCTCCGGTCAGCACCATGGCGAAATTCTCGGTCCGGCTGCGCGCCGCGAAAAATTCGGTTTGTCCGGGGAACGTGAAGCCGACCTCGTAGAGGTTGTGTTTGCTCACCGGAGCCGTCGCAACCGCTGCCAGTTCACCGTTCAAGGTGCGGGCGGCGGCTTCTTCCAGCGCCCGCCAGGACGCCCGGGCGCTTTCGAGGGTAGGCTGACCGAGGAGGGTTCCCGCTGGCGTCTGGCCGATGACTTCGTAGCGGAAATCGGCTGGCAGGTCGCCGGAAGACAGCGCCTGGGCAACGATCTCGGGGCCGACGCCGGCGGGGTCGCCGATCGTGATCCCGATCGTCGCGAGTGGAGGCTGGACGTTCGTCACGGCAGGAAGCTGGTGCGTCAACGGCGGCTGGTCACATCGACTTGCCGGCACATCGACAGCACCGGGCAGGTCGAGCAGCGCGGAGCCATGCCCGTGCAAACGTGTTTGCCGAAGGGCACCAGCAGAGCGTTGATTTCGACCCAGTACTTCTTCGGCAGGACGCCTTCCAGAGCCGCCGTGGTCTTTTCGGGCGTTTTCGTGGCTACGTAGCCCCAGCGGTTCGTGATCCGGTGAACGTGGATGTCCACGCCCACCCGGGGCTGGCCGCAGGCGATGCCCAACACGAGGTTGGCACACTTGATCCCCACTCCCCGGAAACTCAGGAGCGATTCCAGATCACAAGGTAGTTCTCCGCCAAATTCGTCCATTGTTCGATGGGCAATGGCCAGGATCTGCGGCGCTTTGGCCTCGTGAAAAGTCGAGCCGCTGATCGCCTGGTCGATCTCCTGCACCGACAGAGCCACCATCTCGCGCGGCATCCGGGCTTTGGCGAAGATGCGCCGGGAAAGCGGCACGGTGTCCTCATCGCGCGTGCGGATGGAGATAATGCACGCTACCAGTTGCTCAAAAGCGGAGGTAAACCCGTCGTCGTACAATTCGAAGAGCGCCGCCTTGCGTTTGACCTTCATGGCCTGACGGATCCCGTCCATCGCCAGATCGATGTCGAACGGGAGCTTTTCGTCCCCGGCGGCGAGCCCGATGGAACGATTCTCGGCGGTGAGTGCTGGGTCGGAGACCTTCTTGTTCATGGGGTGTTGGCGACAGTAGCACCGCAACCCTTACGCCGCGAGGGACCGCCCGGGTTGCTGGACCGATGCACACGCCCAACGGGTCGACGCCTCGCGAATTATGGGTATGAAATTGCCCGACACCCAGCCGGAAAATCCCGGCAAAATCCTTGATCATGACGCCGGCCTCGGTGAGGCCAGCGAGGCGATGGTAGATGAACGCGCCCGTGAGTTGGCCATGATCGCCGGCCTCGATCCCGATGCCTCTGCGGATGAGTTCCACCAGCAAGCGCGCGAGGAACTAAGCGGGAGAGCCGATGAGGACGCCGCCGCGGACGACGAGGGCACCATCGCCGGGCTGTCGAGCTACGACGATGTTCCAGGCGAGAGCGGAACGTCGGTCTCGCCCGGCACGAACGCTGCCGCGAGTGGAGACGAGGAGACCATCGGTGAAGCCTTGTACTCAGAGGGAATCACCGAGGCCGATCATGATCGCATGGTGTCATCCCGGGACGACGAATACCGGGAAGCGCACGACGAAGAGAAGCAAAGCTAGCCGCCGCGTAGTTCTTGCACGGCGTACCGGAGATCCTCGCGCGTGACCTGATCCGGTTCGGACAAGACGGCGCTGCCGATGGCCGGGCTAAGGACAAACCGGACGCGGCCTCCCTGGAATTTCTTGTCTAGGTTCAAGCTCCCGAGGATGGCGTCGGTTGAAATCTCCGCCGGCAGGGTCACCGGCAGCTCGAAGCGCTCCAGCAGCTTGACGATGGCGGCAAGTTGGTCGCCCGGAAGCCCGGCTTTCCAGTGCGAAATCCTGCTGGCCGCCACGATCCCCAGGCTGATGGCCTCGCCGTGCAGAAGCTTGCCATAGCCTGCCGCCTGCTCGACGCCGTGCCCGATGGTGTGACCGAAATTAAGCAGGGCGCGCTGACCGTTGCGCTCGAACTCGTCGGCGTTGACGATCTCTGCTTTGATCTCCAGGTTGCGCCGGATTACGGCGGGCAGAGCTTCTTCGTCCAGCGTCGCCAGAGCCTCGAAGAGCGCCGGGTCGCGGATGATGCCGTGCTTGATGGCTTCGGCAAAACCCTCGTTGTATTCCCGTACGGGCAGCGAGCGTAAAACTTCAGGGTCCACCACGACCAGGGTCGCCGGATGAAACGCGCCGATCAGGTTCTTGGCTTTGGCCGTATTTACTCCGGTCTTACCGCCGATGGCGCTGTCGCATTGTGAAATGACGGTCGTCGGAATCTGGACGTATGGGACGCCGCGGTAGTAGATCGCCGCCACGAACCCGGCCAGGTCGCCGATGACGCCGCCGCCGAGGGCAATGATGAAGCTGTGGCGATCCAGGCGCGCGTGCGTTAGCTGGTCAATGATCCCGGCCACGGAAGCCATCGATTTGGAAGCTTCGCCGCTTGGCACGATAATCTCCACAGGCTGCATTCCGCCCGCCCGCAGACCGTCGATCAGGGGACCGAGGTACCACCGTGCCACGTTGCTGTCCGTGATGACCGCGCACCGGCTGGACCCACTGCCGAACGGACTTTCTTTGATCATCTGCGGCGCTTCCGTGAGCAAGCCCCGCCCAACGACCACCCGACAATCTCCCGACCGGTGTTTGACCCAAAGTTCTGTCGATGGAACTGCCACGCCGGCAACCTTGTCGCAGCTTGCCGGATGAAACAAGACGGAGTGTGCTTGACTTGCACAAACATTACGACTTAATGGATGTTGCTCAGGCAACCTATCATCGAAGTATTCCATTTATGCCCAACGACTTGCCTCCCACACCACCTGACCCGAGTGATGAGGTCGTCACGTCACCTGCCGTCGGTCCAACGCGCGATGTCTCCGCGGTCACCGGCCTGACGTCCAACGTGGCGGCAGTCCTTGCCGTGGTGTTCATGTTGATCGGAGGAATCGTCCTCCTGTACCTGGAGAAGCGCGACCGCTTCGTTCGTTTCTGGGCGATGCAATCGGTGATCGTCGGCCTGGCCTACCTTGCCTTCTCGTTCTTCACCCACCTGGTTTACATGGTGTTCCACGGGCCTCTCGGATTCATCTCGTTCTTCTGGGCGATCCTGGCCTGGTTCGTCGGACTTGCCTTCTTCGTCCTTTACATCGTGATGATCGTCAAGGCGTTCGGCGGCACCGAGTGGGAGGTTCCAGTGGCCGGGAAGATCGCCCGCCAGCAACTCGGGCGCATCCAGTTCTAACGACGGCCGGATAATGCTTCCAGCAGCGAAACCAACGCGTCGCACTCGAGAGATGAGGTGACACGGCGGAACACCCGTTCTTTTTTGAACCAGGTGACCTGCCGCTTGGCGTATTGAGCGGTGCGGGTTTTCACCCGTTCTTTGCATTCCGCCAGCGAAAGCCGGCCATCCGACAGTTGGAGGATTTCTGCCAGACCGATGGCACCCGCGGCGGTGGCACCGAGCGCTTGCTGATCGATTCGGCTGACTTCTTCCACCACACCGGCCTCGAACATGTGTTCGACCTGCCGGTCGATCCGGTTTCTGAGTGTTTCCCGCTCGCAATCCAGGAACACGCCGGCTCCGGCCTCCCCATAGACCGAGTGCTTCCACTCCTCGCGGTGCGATGAAAACGGCTGCCCCGTGACCAGGCAGACTTCCAGGGCGCGGACGACACGGCGTTTATTTTTCGCGTCGATCTGCCCGGCGGACACAGGATCAGCCGCCCGGAGCGTTTCCAGCAACGCGGGGAGTTCCTGTGTTTCCAGATGCGCGCGAATCGCAGGATCCGAAGGGGGCAGGGGAGAAAGCCCGTGGGTGAGCGCCTTGACGTACAAGCCGGTCCCTCCGACCACGACGGCCGGGCGGCCCCGGTCGCGAATCGCTGCCAAGCAAGCTGTCGCTTCCGTCAAGTAGCGAGCGACGCTGTATGGCTCCGACAATGGAACCTTGCCAAAGAGGTGGTGCGGCACCCGCCGCTGAACCTCCAATCTCGGCCTCGAAGTTAGTAATTCTAACCCTTCGTAAACCTGGAAAGCATCGGCGTTGACGATCTCGCCCCCGATCTGTGCGGCGAACCGCAGCGCCAGGCTGCTTTTACCCACCGAGGTAGGTCCAACGATAAAAACCGCTCCCGCCATACAAAAAACCCGGCTCATCTCCTGATGAAGCCGGGTTTGCGAAACGTGAAGCTGCCGGCGAATCCTATTCGGTGAAACGCGGCTCGCTCTGGCCGTCGTGCTGGTCGCTGCTCTTGGCGCCACTCACCACCAGCTTGCGGCCCAGAAACTCTTTGTCGTGCAGCTCGGTCACGGCACGCTTGGCTTCGTCAACAGTCTGCATTTGCACGAAGGCAAATCCCTTGGACCGCTGAGTCTGCTTGTGGCTGACCACTTCTGCGGTGACCACTTGGCCGACGCCGTTGAACAACTCGCTCAGGTCGCTTTCAGTCGCGTCGAACGAGAGGTTGCCGACGTAGAGCCGCGGCGTGGTGACTTCGACCGACTCCGGCTTGCGGGAAATCCGGCTGCGCGATTCCTCCCGAGGCTCGCGGGTGGAGGACGGTTCCCGCGGTTCGCGCGGGGACGACGAGTCGCGGTTTGATGAGGAAGAGCCGGAAGGATTGGGAGCCAACCGGGCGGCGGGACGACCGGAGGGCTTGGCCGACTTCGAGCGGGTAAAGAAGGCCGTGATCTTCTGCCAGAGCGAAGCGGGTTCGGGCTTGCTTCCACCGGAACTACGCTCCGAGGAATATTTGCCACCCTGGCCGCCACGCTGGCGTGAGCCGCGGCGCGAGCCTTGCGTGGAGGATTGGGACGAATAACGAGATTTCATGCTGAACTTGGAATGGATGGTGACGAACTAAGTGACAGGCAGAGCGCATCAGCGATGATGCAAGGAAGCCTGGGCAAGAAGAGGTCGAACTCCCAGAGGAGGGGCGATTTTCTTGTGCGATCGAGCGATCGGCTTCGATCCCAGGAGAACCCTGCCGGAAAGAGTCGGGTGCCGAGGGTTTCGTATTCTCGCCCGGAGAGGAGAAGCCCCGCTGACGAGACGTCGGCGGAGGAGATGGTCTATGTGCAAGAGAAGTGCCCTTGGAACGCAACGACATGGCCAGCACCATGAATATTTCCAAACACACACCGCATTGTAGAAGAACTATCTGACGTAAACCCATAGGATTACCCAACCGGTGTAATCACTAGGCCACCCCGCGTGGACAAGCAAGACAGAATCGCTTGTCTCTGCACGGGGACACTTTGCGGCACGGTCGGGCGCCGGCATTCGCTACTCAGACCGTCGTACGGCCGCAGCAGTTCTTGAACTTTCGCCCGCTGCCGCAAGGACACGCTTCGTTCCTGCCCACCTTGGGCAATTCCCGGCGCGACGGAATCTCGAGTTGGGGAGCACGGCCGAAGTCCAGGTCGTCCGTGCGGCGCGAGAGCAACCCGGTGGGAACTCCGCGGGGCGGTTCGGCAGGTGTGCCGTTCCCGTCGGGTGCCATCGGCTCCGACGGGGCCGGGGCAGGGGCAGGCCGCTGGCTGGTCAGCGTTTCGTGAAGGAGGTTCTGTGGCAGGCTGGCCAGGAACTTCTCAAAAGCTTGCAGGCTGGAGGTGTTCCGGAACAGGTTGTGCAACACCTCGAACTTGATGTTCGACATCAACTCCACAAACATCGCATAGGCTTCGTTCTTGTACTCGACGAGCGGGTCCTTCTGACCGATGCGCTGGAGCTGAATCCCCTCGCGCAAGGCGTCCATCGCGAAGAGGTGCTCCTGCCACAAGCGGTCAATGGCGTTGAGAACAATGTAGCGCTCCAGACCCTTCACGGCGTCTGGATCCTCGTGGCTGCACTTACTCAGATATGCCTCGCGGATTTTGCCGATCAGAAACTGGCCGTTTTCCTCGACCGTGCGACCAGCGAAACCTGCTTTTTCCTCGGAGAGACCCACGGGGAACGTGACGTTGACCCAGTGGAGCAGCCCGCCGTAGTTCGGCCCGGTCTCGCTGTCCGCTTTGAGGTACTCATCAACCTTGGCGGGGATTGCCTCGTCGATGACCTCATCAATCAGACGCCGCGTGTCATCGGTCTCGATGGCCTCGTTCCGGTAGCCGTAAACCACCTCGCGCTGCTTGTTCATCACGTCGTCGTACTCCAACGTGTGCTTGCGGCTCATGTAGTTGCGCTGCTCGACACGTTTCTGGGCGTTTTCCACGCTCTTGTCGAGCCAGGGATGCTCGAGCTCCTGGCCGTCCTCCAGGCCAAAACGCTCCATGATCTTGGTCATGCGGTCGGATGCGCCGAAATTGCGCATCAGATCATCCTCGAAGCTCACGTAGAAGCGTGAGGCGCCGGGATCGCCCTGCCGGGCACAACGACCACGCAACTGCCGGTCGATCCGGCGCGACTCGTGTCGCTCCGTGCCCATGACCATCAAGCCGCCCAGCGCCGCGACGCCTTCGCCGAGTTTGATGTCGGTGCCGCGCCCGGCCATGTTGGTGGAAATGGTGACGTTGCCGAGTTGGCCCGCACGAGCCACGATTTCTGCCTCCTGCCGGTGATATTTCGCGTTGAGGACGCTGTGCGGAATCTTCTCGCGCTTGAGCATGCGGCTCATCAACTCGGATGACTCCACGCTGGCTGTGCCGACCAGCACGGGTTGACCCTTGGCGTGACGCTCCTTGATCTCGGCGATGACCGCGTTGTACTTCTCGCGGCGCGTCTTGTAGATGCGGTCGTTCGAATCGTCACGCTGGATCGAGCGGTTGGTCGGGATGACGACCACGTCGATCTTGTAGATGTCGTGGAACTCGTTGGCCTCGGTCTCGGCGGTGCCGGTCATGCCGCCCAGCTTCTGGTATAAACGGAAATAGTTCTGGATGGTGACCGTCGCCAGCGTCTGCGTTTCCTTGTCGATCTGGACGCCCTCCTTGGCCTCAACGGCCTGGTGCAGCCCGTCGCTCCAGCGTCTTCCGGGCATCTTGCGGCCGGTGTATTGATCGACGATGACGACCTTGTTTTCCTCCACCACGTACTCGACGTCCTTCTCGTAGAGGCAGTAGGCGCGCAGGAGCTGGGAAATATTGTGGATGCGCTCGGCCTTGTGGTCGCAGTTGGCTTGCAACTGCGACTTGGCTTGTGCCTTGGCTTCGTCGCTGAGATCCTTGCGGACGTCGATGTCGGCGAAAGCGGTCATCAGGTCGGGCAACACGAAGGATTCAGCGTCGTCCGGGTTGAGGAAGGCGCGGCCTTGCTCGGAAAGATCAGCTTCCTGCGCCCGCTCGTCGATGGTGAAGAAAAGCTCTTCCTTCAGCGCGAAAAGCTCTTCCTTGCGCGAGTCCTGGTAGAAGGACAATTCTGCTTTGTCGAGGGCACGGCGGTTCACCGGATCTTCGAGCAGGCGGAGCAGGGACTTGTTGCGCGGCTGGCCAAGCTTGGCCATGAATAGCTTGATGCCGCCCTCGTCGTTTTTGCCGTCGTCGAGCAGGTGCTTAGCCTCATTCACAAGACGGCTGCACAGCATGGTCTGCTTGCGCACCAACTGATCGACGCCGCCCTTGAACTGATCGTACTGGTGCGTGGAAACCGTGGCCGGGCCGGCGATGATCAACGGGGTGCGGGCCTCATCGATCAGAATAGAATCCACCTCGTCAACGATGGCGTAAACGTGTCCGCGCTGGACCTGCTGCTCGCGGCTGGTGGCCATGCCGTTGTCGCGCAGGTAGTCGAAGCCCATCTCGCTGTTGATGCCGTAAGTGATGTCGCAGGCGTACTGTTCGCGACGCACGTCGGGGGACTGGTCGTGCTGGATGCAGCCACAGGTCAGCCCGAGGAAACGGAATAACTCGCCCATCCACTCCGCATCACGGCGGGCCAGGTAATCGTTGACGGTGACGAGGTGCGCTCCGCGCCCCGTCAAGCCATTCAGATAAAGGGGCAGGGTGGCAACGAGGGTTTTACCTTCGCCCGTGGCCATTTCGGCGATCCGACCGGAGTGCAGGACCATGCCGCCGATGAGCTGCACATCGAAATGCACCATGTTCCAAGTAACAGGCTGGTCGGAAACGAGCCAGGATTTACCGACAAGACGGCGGGCGGCACTTTTTACGACGGCAAAAGCCTCGGACAGGATCTCGGTCAGGATGGCTTCGCGCTCGGCAAAATCGTCCACTGGAGCCAAACGAGCCTTCCAAGCGGCAGTTTTCGCCCGCAGATCATCATCGGAGAGCGTTTTGAATTGCTCATCAAATTCGTTGATCCTCTTGACGATGGGCATCATCCCGCGCAGAACGCGCTGGTTTCTCGACCCGAGGATTCGCTTCAAAATCCAGTTAACCATAAAAATGTTTTCATTCATCGGCTATTTCGGCGCGGAAAACAAGGGCAAGGGGCCGGACCTTCGGTGGCTAGTGTTCCCATCATTCTGGATGGGAGGCACCTGGTTCTTCACAGCAGGGAAGCCGCGGCCATTCACAAGTTATTCCCAGCGATGCAAGTTATTCAAAGCAACGTGGATAAATATAACATCATACAATAAATGTAATGTAAATTTAGCGGCCATTTTAGAGGAATCTCTCCCTTCCACACTCACCTCCGCAAACACGCTAAGAATTCCTTATTACCTTCGGTACCGAGGATTGGTGAATCTATCACTCCCATCCACCACCAAGCTGGAAGCGACTCTGCAACGAAGCGCTGAATCTTCGCGACGCTGCGTGCATGCAACTCTGGTTCCTGGACGATTCCCCCTTGACCAACGTCTGTCCGCGAGAGTTCGAACTGGGGCTTGATGAGCATCGTGATGCTGGTGCCGGGGTCGTTAGTCCTGCCGAGTACCGCCTCCAATGGCGGCAGTATCAGGGTCAGAGAGATGAAGGACACGTCGATCACGGCTCGGCCGATTTGTTCTGGAAAGTCGGTGGCGCGTATGTGGCGCGCGTTGAATTTCTCCAGAACGACCACCCGTGGATCGCTGCGGATTTTCCAATCGAGTTGGCTGTGGCCCACGTCCAACGCGTACACGCGGTTGGCGCCGTGCTGGAGCAAGCAATCAGTGAAGCCACCCGTGGAAGCTCCCACATCCAGATAGGTGGCTCCGGTGGGATCCAGTTCGAAGTGCTTCAAGGCGGCTTCCAACTTGAGTCCGCCCCGACCAACGTACCGATTTTTCTGGCGCACATCCAGGGGGGCATCGATGGCCACCCGGGTGCCGGGTTTATCGAGGCGCTGGTCGTTGGAAAACACATCCCCAGCCAGGATGGCCCGTTGCGCCTTCTCGCGCGATGGGAAGTACCCGCGTTCGACCAACGCCAAGTCGAGCCGGAGTTTCGCGGTGGGTTTGGTCATCTGGAACCGGATTACCTTGGAGCAATCAAACAGCAGTCCCCTCCTCTGTCGACTACCGACGGACGGATGGTAGAATAAGCATTGTTCATTTAAATAACAGCGTTCACTTAATCAACGAACATGAAGAACCATCTCGCCAGACGCGTTCGAGAGCGCAAGGAACTGCGCCTCCAGATTTTGGATGCGGCGCGCGAACTGATTGAAGCCAACGGCGAAGAATCGATCACTTTGCGGCAAGTTGCTCGAAAGGTTGAGCACTCAGCGGCAACGATTTATCTTTATTTCCCGGACAAACGAACTCTCGTTGCCGAACTGTGCGCCCTCGATTTCGCAGCCCACAGCCGGCTCTTCAAACAAGCGGAACGATTGTCCGATCCCATCGAGCGATTAAAAAAAACGGCTCTCGCCTACCTCGATTTTGGCCTCCAACATCCGCATCACTACCAGGCAATGTTCATGACCGTCCAAGTTGCTCCAGAAGCATCCTCAGCGGCAGAAGAGCCGAGTGCCTACGATTACCTCCACTCCGCCGTCTTCAAAGCACTGGCGGCCGACTGCCTGTTTCCCGAGTTGCTCGATGCGCATCAGGTGGCACAAACCTTGTGGAGCGGTCTGCACGGCACGGTGTCCTTGCACCTGATTCGTTCCAGTCACCCGAAAATTCCCTGGCGTCCAATCGAGCAGAGTGCCAGCGCCACCGTCGAATGCTTGTTACGGGGTATCTTGCGTGAAAAGTCGGCGGGATAAGGCTTCCACCCCCCCTGCTCTACCCCCGAGCGAAATCGCCAATTGCCTCGGCATAGCAATCTTCCAGGGCACGCAATTGCTTGGCCGCACCGAATTTCTGTTCCACGCTTAACGGTGCCTGCTCGGACAAAGCTTCCAGTCTCCGCTCTCCGTGCAGCACCTCCAAGATCGCGGCGGCAAGTTGCCCGGGCGCACGTTCGGGCACGAGGATCCCATCCACCTGATGGGTGACCGCCTCCGGGATCCCACCGTGGAGCGTTCCAATGGCCGGCAGCCCCGAGGCCATGGCTTCCAATAACGAATTTGGCACCCCTTCCTGATCCCCGGTGACTGTCGTCTCGCTGGGATGAAGGAAAAGGTGGGCCTGATCGTACAAACGGAACAACTCTTCCTGGCTACACCAGCCCGCGAAATGCACGTGCTCGCGCAGTCCCAATTCTCTAGCCATGACCTTCAACTCTTCCGTCATCGGACCGGTTCCAGCCAGAATCAGCCGTGCCGCGGGTTCGGCTCGGACGACCTCGCGAAACGCCAGCAGAGTAGAACCCAAACCTTTTTTGGCGATCAAGCGACACGCTTGCAGGAGTACCCACTTTCCATCCGGAGGAACGCACCGCAACCGGCGCGGAATATGGGTCAGAGGAATGGAGGCACGGTTGAGCCGTAATTTTTCGCGCGGGCAACCCAGCTCGGTCAAACGGTCGAGCAAAGATTGGCTGCGCGCCAGCACGAGGCGGCAATGGTCAAAAACCTCCGTCAGTGTCGACCCCTTTCCCGGCTTGTAGATTCCTTCGGTAACGTCGAGTCCGTGAAAGCTGACGATGCACGGACCACCCCAACGTTGGAGCATGGCTAGATACTTTGCGGCTTTGTGACCGTAGTACACGTGGGCCAGCGCCGGTTGGTGTTCACGCAGGAGAGTGACCAGGTTGTACGGTTCATTCCCTTGCGACTTCGGTACCACCATCGGCGCGGGTGTGACGGTGCTCGAGGCGGTCATCGCCGGGAAGGGCTTGGGCCTCTCGGGCGGCGGCCATTGCTTAAGCAGGTGCTTATAATAAAAGCGCCGGATGAAGTTACCCCTGGGTCTTTTCTTGGCCTCCTTCAAGTTGAGCAGCTTGCCCAGCCTGGTACGGGCAACCACCGGCGGCCTTTCGAGGACGACTACCGGTTCGAAGGGAAACTGGTCGGCGTTGAGCCGCTTTTCCGTCAACACGATGGTCCGGTACCGCTCCAGGCCCGTGATTTGCCGATATACGCTCTGCATCTCCGGCTTGAGGAAAGTGCCGCACAGACTGGCGACCAGAGGCTTGGCAGAATTCACGGAACGAGGTTAGCGACAGCCGAGGACCTTCCGGTATTGATTTTCCAGGTGTTCGATCTGCGCGCGTTGCTCGAAATTGGCGGTGATATCGGCCGACGCTTCCTGGCCCATCCGGCTCCAGGCATCAACGTCGCCGACAACCTGTTCCAGTGCGGCGCACAAGGCTCTGGGATCCTTCTCCGCGACGAGCAAACCCGACCGGCCGCTCGTGACTGCCTCGGGGATGCCGCCGTGCAAGGTCGCCACCACCGCGAGGCCCGTGGACATGGCTTCCAGCATGGAATTGGGAATGCCTTCCTGGTTCAGATCGGCCATCATCTCACTGGGGTGCAGAAAGACGTGGGACGAAAGGTAGAGTTGGTAGAGCTTGGCCTGGCTGAGGAACCCGGGGAACCGGACGTGGTCCTTCAATCCCAGCTTTCCTACCCAGGCTTTGAGATCGTCACGCATCGGCCCCTCGCCGGCAATGACGTACACGGCGTTGGGGTAAGTCTTGCGGAAGAGCGCAAACGCTCGCAGAGCCGTGATCAAGCCCTTCTTTGGGATCAGCCGGCAGGCCTGCACCAGTTGCCAGCGGCCGTTGGCCGGTGCCACGCGCCGGACGAACGGAAACTGGTCCAGCGGCACGCCGGTACGGTTGAGTGCGAGCCGATCCGCCGGGCAGCCCAATTCGAGGAGCTTGTCGCGCAAACTTTCCGAGCGGGCGAGCACCAAGGGCACGGTCTTCAAAAGTTCCCGCAGTTGCGCCTGGTAGCCGGGTTGGTGCTCGCGCAAGGTGATGTCCGCGCCGTGAAAGGAGACCAGGCAAGGTTTGTCCCAGGCCTTGATGAACGGCAGCAGATGCACTCCGGTGTGGCCGAAGTAGATGTGCATGAGCTGCGCCCCCCGTCGGCGGAGGATGCCATTGAGCACCTGAAACTCACCGCGGTACACCACGGCCTCGGCACGCAGCACGTACTTGAGGTAGAAGCGCCGGAGGAAGTTCTTGTTTGGCTTGCCCACCAGCTCGATGTCGTCAAAGGGATAACGATCCGGATTAAGCCGGGTTTTCGTCATCACAAACGTTTTAACGCCGCGCAACCCGGTAACCTGACGGTAGATATGCGCCATTTCCCGTTTCAGGAACGTGGTGCAATAGCTGGCGACGACGGGCTGCTCGGACATCATTTCTGGTAGGGGCGCAGTTTCGGCAAGACACGCCGGCTTGTCCATCCTTTAAGGGGGGACCATCTCGCTGCGGCTTGGTTCGGGAGGAAGGAGGAGGGATGGGTGGCCGGTACTCACGTGGCCGGCACTTCGGAACCAGGGACGGGTTCGCTTTCAGCCAGCAGTTTTTGCAGCAGGTTGCGCACGGCGTCCATGCCCTCACTTTGTTGTGCGCTGATGGGCACCACCTGGATGCGCGGATAACGTACGCGGAAGGCGGCAAGGTGATCCTCCGCCCCGGGCAGATCCATCTTATTGGCCGCGACAAACCAAGCGCGTTCACCCAGCAAGGGATTATAGAGGGTCAGTTCCTTGCGCAAATTGGCCAGATCCTCCAGAGGGTTGCGGCCCTCGGAACCCGCCATGTCGAGCACGTGGATGAGCAGACGGCAGCGCATGATGTGCCGCAGGAACTCGTGGCCCAGGCCGACGTTGCGGTGCGCGCCCTCGATCAGGCCGGGAATGTCGGCCAGAGTCGCGCGCTGATAGCTGCCGGAAAATTCCACCACGCCGACGAGCGGGTGCAAGGTGGTGAAAGGATATGGGGCGACCTTGGGTTTGGCGGCCGAAAGCTGGCTGAGCAAGGTCGATTTTCCGGCGTTCGGGTAACCGACCAGACCAGCCTCGGCGATGCGGCGCAGTTCGAGGTAGAAATATCCCTCCTCACCCGGTGTGCCGGTGTCGGAACGGGTTGGCGCCTGGTTACGGGAACTCTTGAAATGCACGTTGCCGCGCCCGCCGATACCGGCTTTGCACAGCAGGTACTCCTGTCCGGCTGCCGTCAGGTCGGCCAGACACTCCAGATCCTCGACGCCAAGTTCCTGGTCGCTGCCGGGGTCCGGGGCGATTGGTTCACCATCTTCGCCGATGAACGAACTGGAACGCTTGGAGATCGTCTGACCCGGCGGCAGGCGGTAAACCATCGTGCCAACGGGCACGCGGACGATCTTCGGAGGGCTGCTCTTGCCGTACTTTTTCTTTCCCTGACCGGGCTGCCCGTCCTTGCCCCGCACGTTCGAGTCGTAGAAGAACTCGACCAAGCTGTCGGTGCTGGAATCCGCGTGCAGCACGACATCGCCGCCGTCGCCGCCGTCGCCGCCGTCGGGTCCACCGCGCGGCACGAACGATTCACGGCGGAAACTGGAACACCCCGCTCCACCGTCGCCGGCCTTCGCGAAAATCCTGACGTGATCAACAAACATAGGCTATAAACGTGGGGCGAGCGGCTGGTTCCCGTATCGACGGCGGTAAGGGTGACCGCGGGAGTTTATCAGCCTCTGGAACTGCGGGAGGCTAAAGTAGCATAAAGGTCGCGTGTCTGCGCGGCAATTGCCGTCCAGCTAAACATTTGCGTCGCACGTTCACGCCCCGCCTTTGCAAAACGCGTGCGCAACGCGGGATCAGCCATCAACTCGTTGATCCGGAGCGCCAGGTCCCGGGCGAAGCGGTCCGGGTCCACGGGTTCGAAGGGACTCTCGCTCATTTGCTCCAGGGGGACCAGGAAGCCGTTCTCGCCGTGGACGACCACCTCCTTGATGCCGCCGACCGCGCTGGCCACCACGGGGGTCTCGCACGCCATCGCCTCCAGGTTGATGATCCCGAAGGGTTCGTAGATGGAAGGGCAGCAAAAAACGGCGGCATGCGTGTACAACTGGATGACCGTCGGCTTATTGACCATCTTCTCGATCCAGATGACACCGGGCCGGACCGCGCGCGCGGCCTCCACCGCAGCCTTCATCTCCGCGGCGATCTCGGGCGTGTCGGGCGCGCCGGCGCAGAGCACCACCTGGAAGCCCGGGGCGAAGTACTTGATGGCGTTTACCAGGTGAACGATCCCTTTCTGGCGGGCGATCCGGCCGACGAACAGCACGTAAGGCAGATTGGGGTCGATGCCGTTGGCCGCCAGCACGTCCTGTGCAACGCCGGGTCGGTATTCATCCGGGTCGATGCCGTTATAGATGATGTGGACGCGCTTCTCGTCCACGTTGAAAAGCCGCAGGACGTCGGCTTTGGTCTCCTGGGAGACGGCGACCACGGCGT
Source organism: uncultured Chthoniobacterales bacterium (assembly GCA_964245965.1). Lineage (GTDB taxonomy): Bacteria > Verrucomicrobiota > Verrucomicrobiia > Chthoniobacterales > SZAS-18 > CAWCJJ01. Next base: position 19,590 of record CAXTOP010000053.1, on the reverse strand, counting down.
CGGCCATTTCCATCGCCGTTTTTTCCACCCAGCAGCTGAAATCGTAGCCGCCGCCCAGTTGTTCGCGTTTCCACGGCCGCAACGGTTCGAGGGAATGAACCGTCAGGACCAGCGGCAGGCCATAGTTGAGCTTGGCCAAGATGCCGCCGAAATGGCTGTACCAAGTGTGGCAGTGAACCACGTCGGCCTCGATGTTCCGCGTGTTGAAGTCCGTGCAGCGGCTGATGGCCCCGAAGGCGGAGCGCAACGGCTTTGGACAGGTATAACCCGAAACATCCTTGGGAAAACCCTGCACGCTCAGGTGCTCATTGCTGATGTCGTCCTGATCGCCGAAGGATCGAACCTCCACGTCCATCAGTTTCGCGAGTTCGCGGCTGAGGTACTCCACGTGGACGCCAGCACCGCCGTACGTGTAAGGCGGATATTCGTTGGTCAGGAACAAAGCTTTCATGGTGGGGGAAGGCCACTGGAGAATCGCGATTCACAAGCGTATCCGGCTGTACCATTGAATGTTTACCTCGTTGCAGCGAGCCTGCGCCATGACAAAAAACGTCTTCTCAATCGCCGTGGCGATTTTATTTACCGGTCTCGGGCCGGGGGCCGTCGCGAAAGCCCAGACTGACGCGCCGGCAGCCACGGCCGTCTTCTCGACCGAATTGGGTCGCGCCACGCTCAAACCCAACCCCGGCCTGACGATCAACTACACCGTCACCTCCACGATGCCGCTTGACTCCCAAGCCGTGAGCCAAAAGCTGCGTTTCACGGTCGAGGAAGACGGCCTGCGTGAAGTCACCGACTCAAACGGCCAAAAGCTAGAACGCCAGGGCACCTTTACCCACTACCTGACGATCAACACCGGCAAGTACAAAACGCTGGAACAGTTGAAAGGTATCGTCGCCGATATGTTCCGCCACTTTTTGGCCGGCGCTGCCTCCGCGGCACCGAACACCGACCTCGGCAAAATTGGCGACGCCCGTTACGGCGGCGAGATGCACTTCATGGTCGATGGTCCCGACGCCCTGCGTTGCGATTACACCCCCGCGACGCCCGGCGTTACCACCGTTCAATTGAAGCGCCGGGACGTCCAGGCCTTGCTGGACATCCTGGAGCCCCGCCGCTAAACGCGCCGCTTAGAAAAACAGCGGGATGATCAGGATGGCCACGATGTTGACGACCTTGATCATCGGGTTGATGGCCGGGCCAGCGGTGTCCTTGTAAGGGTCGCCGACGGTATCGCCGGTCACGCTGGACGCGTGGGCCGGTGAGCCCTTGCCGCCGTGCTGGCCTTCTTCGATGTATTTCTTGGCGTTGTCCCACGCGCCGCCGCTGCTCGTCATCGCGATGGCGAGAAACAGGCCTGTGACAATGGTGCCCATGAGCATGCCACCCAGGGCGAGCTGCCCGAGAGCCGGGATCGCCGCGACCAGCAGGACCGTCACGATCGGCAGCAAGGCCGGCACGATCATCTGGCCAAGCGCGGCCTTGGTCACGATGTCCACGCAAGTGGCGTAATCTGGCGTCTGCTCGCCCTTGAGGATGCCCGGGCGTTCGGCCAACTGGCGGCGGACCTCGCGCACCACGGCACCGGCGGCGTTGCCGACGGCATCCATGCTGAACGCGGTGAACAGAAAAGGCAGCGCCCCGCCGATGAACAGGCCGGCCACCACGCGGGGATCGTTGAGCAGGAACTGGGTGCCGGCGAGCAGGTTTGCCGGATCAATGCCGACGTACTTGGTCGCCAAGTGCAGCTTCAACTCTTCGACGTAAGAGCCGAAGAGCACCAGCGCCGCCAGCCCGGCCGAGGCGATGGCGTAGCCCTTGGTGACGGCCTTCATGGTGTTGCCCACGGCGTCGAGTTCGTCGGTAATTTCGCGCACGCTGTGGGGTAGATCGCTCATGACCGCGACGCCGCCGGCGTTGTCGGTGATGGGGCCGAACGCATCCAACGAGATGATAATGCCGGACAGCGAAAGCATGCTCATCACCGCAATAGCGATGCCGTATAACCCACCCAGGTGGTAGCTCGTGAGGATGGCGATGATGATGCAGATGACGGGCAAAGCCGTCGCGCGCTGGCCGGTCGCCAGACCGGCGATGATGTTGGTGGCGTGACCGGTCTCACTGGCCTGCGCGATCTTGCGCACCGGAGAAAACTTCGTGGACGTGTAGTAGTTGGTGATCAGCACCACGGCCCCGGTCAGGATGATCCCGACGATGGCAGCCAGGTACATGTGGCCGGCGGTGTAGGTGTAGGCCACCGTTCCCGTGGTGATGGTGATCGGCTTGTGGAAAAGCCAGAAGGTCACCGGCAGGTAGAGGAGCGCCGAAACCAAGCTGTTGGCCGCGACTGATTCGAGCAGGACGCGTCCAGGTGCTTCCTGACGGTGGTTGACCCACAGGATGCCGAGGATCGCACCGACCACTGAGATGCCACCCAGGAGAAAGGGAAACGCAACCGCCTCACGGATGCCCGGCAGGGTCAGAGCGCCGATCAGGATCGCACCGATCAAGCTGACGGCGTAGGTTTCGAACACGTCTGCCGCCATGCCGGCGCAATCGCCCACGTTGTCGCCCACGTTGTCGGCGATGGTGGCAGGATTGCGGGGGTCATCTTCGTCCAGGTGGCTCTCGATCTTGCCCACCAAGTCCGCCCCCACGTCGGCGGCCTTCGTGTAGATGCCGCCGCCCAGACGGGCGAACACACTGATCAGGCTCGAACCCAGCGCCAAGCCGATCAGGCTGTTGATGGCCCCGCGGTCGCCGACGTAATGCGCCGCGATCAGATAGAACAAGCCCACCGACAGCAGCGCCAGGCCCACCACGAGCAGGCCGGTGACCGCGCCGCCGTTGAAGGCGACCCGCATCGCCGAGTTCCGACTCAGTCCGGCCGCGAAAGCGGTGCGGACATTGGCGAGCACCGCGACGCGCATCCCGATAAAGCCGGCGGCCAGCGAGCAGACCGCCCCGAGCAGAAAGCCGAAGGAGGTGGGCCAGTCTTTGAAAACGATCAGCAGGATAAAGATGATCACCGCGATGATGCTGATCGTGATGACCTGGCGGTTCAGGTAGGCTTTTGCTCCTTCCTCGATCGCTCGTCCCACCTCGCGCATCCGGCCATCACCCGCCGGGGCCGCCAGGATTCCCTTGATCAGGTTAAACGCAAAGACCAGGCCTCCGACGGCCAGGAGCAGCGAAATCCAGATTCCTATCGTGAGCAAAGGGGAGCCAGAGGGCATAGAAGAGGGTGTCGAAAAGGGGTTTATAGCCTGCGCCGAGTCGGGGAGGCCGCCAATGTAGTGACTTCCGATGGCCCCGCAATCTTTTCCTTCCGAAAAGGAACGGGTCAATCTGTCACCCTATGCACCCGGACCGACTGCTCCCGAGCACGCACTTTTTCACGCCGATGAACGTCGTCCTTAAGCCGCACTCCGCGGCGTGAGAATCAATCCCGGTGATCGGCCAGGAGCGTGAGCACCGCCTTCTGCGTGTGCAGCCGGTTCTCCGCCTGCGTAAAAATCGTGTCGGCGTGCGCTTCCATGACCTCGGCGGTAATCTCCTTGCCGCGGTACGCGGGCAGGCAGTGCATGATCAGAGCACCCGGTTTGGCGCGGCTGATCAGTTCCGTGTTGATCTGGTAGGCGGAGAGATCCGCGATGCGTACCGCGGCTTCGGCTTCTTTTCCCATGCTCACCCAAACATCGGTGTAGAGGACATCGGCTCCGGTCGCGGCCGCCGGCAGATCCTCGGTGCAGGTGACATCGGCCCCGGAACCCAGCCGCGCGAGCAATTCCGGCTCGGGCTGGTATTTCTTGGGGGCGGCGATCACCAGGCGGAAATCCAGCCGCGCCGCCGCCCACAGCCACGAGCGCGGGACGTTGCAGGCACCGTCACCGATGTAACAAACGGTCTTGCCCCGGTAGGTTCCCAGCTTTTCCTCGATGGTGGAGAGGTCGGCCAGGATCTGGCACGGGTGCTCCTCGTCGGTCAGCGCGTTCACCGTGGGCAAACCACTGAACTTCGCGAAAGTCTCGACGTCGCTCTGGGCGTAAGTGCGGATCACCGCACCGTGCAACATGCGGCCCATGACGCGGGCGGTGTCCTCGATCGGCTCACCGCGCCCGCCGAGTTGCAGGTCGTTGCCGTTGAAGAAAAGCGCGTCGCCGCCGAGTTCCCGGATGCCCACCTCGAAGCTCACCCGTGTACGGGTCGAGGTCTTGCTGAAGATCATGCCCCAGCAGCGGTGCCGCAACGGGTGCCGCTCGTGCCGGCCCCGGGTCGCCTTCATCTGGCGGGTCAACTCCAGGACGGCGATGATTTCCGCGGGGGTCAGCGACTCGATGGAGAGCAGATGCTTCATCGCCCCTTAAAACCTCAGAACCCCCGTCGGCACAAGCGAAAAGATCGCCGCTACCGCAAGTCAAGCAGCACCCCGGAAAGGATGTCGATGGCCCGCTCCACCTCCGGCCAGGTGACATTGAGCGGCGGCAGCCACCGGATGACGTGCGTGCCCGCCGGCACGACGATCAAACCGGCGTGCTGGAGCTTGTCGGTTAACTGCAAGCCCGGTGCGCGGGAAGTGTTCTGGAAGGCCGGCAGCGCAGCGCAGGCGGCTTCGTCCAGCACGATGCCGAGCATCAGGCCGACCCCGCGAACTTCCCGGATCAAGGGACTCGCCAGCGCCCGTAGTGCTTCCTTCGCCCGGACACCGATGGTCCGGGCATTTTCCAGTAGCCCTTCGTCCTCAATTACTTGAAAGGTTTCCAGGGCGGCAGCGCAGCCGAGCGGATTGCCGCCGAAGGTGGTGCCGTGGCTGCCCGGTCCGAGCAGATCGCCGAGGCGGCCCGGTTTACCATCGAGCATGGTTACCGCTCGATCGCGCGCGTACATGGCTCCGATGGGAAAACTTCCCGCCATGCCTTTCGCCCAGCTAATCGCGTCGGGTTCGACCTCGGGCGCGCCGAGGGAATGCCAGCCGCACCAATCGCCGGTGCGCCCGAAGCCGCACTGCACCTCGTCAAACATCAGCAGGATGTTCCGCTCGTCGCACAAGCGGCGCAAACCCCGCAAGAACCCGGCGGTGGCCGGCAGAATGCCGCTCTCCCCCTGAATTGGCTCCAGAAGAATCGCGGCGGTGCGTTCGTTGACGGTGCGTTCGACGGAAGCCAGATCGTTGAAGACCACGTGAACAAAGCCGGGTGTGACCGGTTCGAAGCCGACACGCACCTTGTCCTGCCCGGTGGCGGAGATCCCCGCTAGGGTCCGCCCGTGGAACGACTGCAAAAAGGTGATGATCTCAGCCCGGCCGCCCGGCATCGTCTGGTTCCCGAAGCGGCGCGCCAGCTTGTAGAGCGCCTCGTTGGCCTCGGCTCCACTGTTGCAGAAGAAACAGCGCCCGGGCTGACCGACCAGCTCAACGATGCGCTTGGCTAGCAAACCCTGCGGCCGGGTGTAATAAAGGTTCGAGGTGTGCCCGAGGATGCCGGCTTGCCTTGTGACCGCCTCGCCCAACCGTGGGTGAGCATGGCCCAGCGAGCAAACGGCGATCCCGGCCCCGAAGTCGAGGTATTCGTTACCTTGCTCGTCCCAGACCCGGCTCCCCTGCCCTCGCGCCAGGCACAGCGGGAAACGTCCGTAGGTCGGCAGGACGTACTGGTCGAATAGTTCCACGGTGGGAAGCGAATCGCTGCTGGAGGATGGATGGTGCATGGCGTGAAATCAGGCGCGGGGGTTAGCATCCATTCGCGGGGAGCGATTCGCAACCGGCGAATCGGATCACGTTTGCCCCTGGGTCGGAGAGACCAGCGCAACGCTCTCGCCGGCCTTCGGACAAGCCGCATCCATCTCTGCTGCAAGAGCGGCGAGGTCTTCCGCGCGGCAGCCCTCGGCGTACAGGCGGTACAAGGCGGTGACGAGCGACCGCATCTCCGCGCCGTCAACCGCTTTTTCCTGTTCACGACCAACCCGGCGGATAATCAGGGACATGGGCAACGGGCTTGTGATGCCCGGCGTCGTGCCGAAGTCCGGCTGGAAGTATTTCACTCGCGCCGGATCCACGGCAAGGAAGCCGGCTTTCTCGTACGCCGCCAATCGACCAAGCCTGGCCGGTGTTTCGACGTTGGCCGGTTCCATTTCGGCCACAAGCGTGAAGGCTGCTTCCCGGTTAGTGTCCGTGGCGGTGAACACACCCTCGCGAGCGAACGACAGCGGCAGAGCGCGCATCCATCCCGCCAGGCCCGTGCGCCGCCAACGCGGGACGACCAAGACGTGCGAAAGGTGGATGACCACCGGCGTGGCAGCACCATTTGCCACCGGAGGCGGGATGATCACGCTATGATCGCGCACCGCGGCGAGATCGTCTTGCGCGGTCCTCACGGACACCATCCCATAGCGCAAAAACCACCCGTCCGGTTGAGGCGTCTGAGCCCATTGGAGGCGCCTGGCCAACACCGTTTCTCCCTCCAACTCCCGTTGCGCTCCGAACGCCCTGTCCAGCACCCGGTAAACCCGGGTGAACTCGGGATCGTCCCCGCCCTTGACGTGGTGCAAGCGGAAGCCGGACACGTCAAGGTGAATCGACCGGGCGTCGCCGGGTGCGAGGTCGGAGGCGATCAGAGTAGAGTCTGCGGATCGGTGTACTCCATCCCGTGCGCCTCGGCGACGGCTTTTTGGGTGACTTTCCCGGCCATCACGTTGATGCCGCTCAACAGCGAGGGCTGCTTGCCGACCGCCTCGGCCAGCCCGACATCCGCCAGCCATTCGACGTAGCGATGGGTCACGTTCGTCAGCGCCTGCGTCGCCGTGCGGGCGTAGGCGCCCGGCATGTTGGCTACACAGTAATGGGTGACGCCTTCCTCGACGTAAACCGGGTCGTGGTGCGTGGTCGGCCGGGTGGTTTCGGCGCACCCACCCTGGTCAACCGCGATGTCCACCAGCACACTGCCGGGACGCATCTGCTTGAGCATCTCGCGGGTGATGAGCTTGGGTGCCCGCGCGCCGGGTACCAGGACCGCGCCGATCAGGAGGTCCACGGTCGGGAGCAGGCTGGTGAGGTGCGCCTCACTGGAATACAACGTGTGCGCACTGTGCATCGTGATGTCCAGGAAGCGCATGCGCTCCAGGTCCACTTCGAGAATCGTCACGTCCGCGCCCAGACCGGTGGCCATGCGCGCGGCGTTAACTCCCGAGCTGCCGCCGCCGATGACGACCACTTTGCCGGGAAGCACCCCCGGCACGCCGCCTAGCAACACCCCTGCTCCGCCCTGGTGCTTGGCCAGAAAATAGCCGCCGACGATGATCGACATGCGGCCCGCAATCTCGCTCATGGGTTCGAGCAACGGCAGACGGTGGTTCACCTCGATGGTTTCGTAAGCGATACAGGTCGCGCCGCTCCGGGCGAGTGCTTCCGTCAGAGGACGGTTCGCCGCAAGGTGCAGATAGGTGAAGAGAAGCTGGCCCTGGCGCAGCAGTGGGTATTCTTCGGGCAGCGGCTCCTTAACCTTGGTGATCAAATCAGCCTCCGCGAACACGGCCGCATGTTCGCCGACCAGCGTGGCGCCTGCCTTTTCGTAGTCCGTGTCCAGGTAACCGGAACCCACCCCGGCTCCACGTTCCACGAGCACACTGTGCCCCCGCTTGATGAGCTGGTAGGCCGCGGAGGGAAGCAGGGAAACGCGATTTTCTTGCTGTTTGACTTCTTTTGGGACGCCGATTTTCATGGAAAGAACGAGTAGTATAGTCCCGGATGGCCGACGCGCGCAATTATCCGGCGGAGTCCATCGTGGCACTCAGTTCAGTTCAGCGAGGGATCGTCCGGTGCCGCGGCGAGCAGCTTGTAGTCCGGACCCAGCGAGTTCATGATCGTATTCCAGAGCTTTCGGTCACTCGCCGGTGTCAGGGACCCAGCCTCCGGACGGGTCAGAACCCAGGCTTTTTGTTCCAGCTCCCCTTCGAGCTGTCCCGTTGACCACCCGGCATAGCCGACAAACGCGCGCAGCCCCGTCGATCCCCGTTCGGCCCGCTCGGCGAGTTCCTCCAGTGAAAGATTGAAGTGCAACTGAACGCGCGCTTCTGCCTCATCCCAGCCAAGTTCGGCAAAGGAAAGCTGGTTCTGTCCGACCGGACCGCCTACGTAAATTGGGACACGGGAGAGCAGCTCCTGATGGTCGTGTTCGGGCAGCAGATGGGAAGCCGCCTTGTTCAGCGGCCGGTTGAGGATCAATCCGAACGTGCCCGCGTCCGCTTCGTGAGCCGAGAGAAACAGGACCGCCCGCCGGAAGTTGGGATCCTTCAGGCCGGGGTGCGCCACGAGGAGCATCCCCTGAAGATTGCCATCAGGTTCAGCGGGACCGTGCGGGCGCATCGGATGAAAAAAGTGCGGCGGAGCGGGAAGCCGGGGTGATCCAGGCGATGGTACCTGCCGTGGCGGGGTGCTGCTCGGCCGGTGGCCGTCCGGGATAGAGCACCAGTTGAGCGGCATCGGATTTCTGGTGGACGTAGGCCGGCACGCCGAAGCCGCCATCCACATGGCCGCGGCCCAGCAGCACCACCAGCTTACCGTCCGGATGGGCGGCAAGGAACTCCAGCACGCGGGCCGCCATCGTTTGTTCCCAGACGAGCTGCGCCTTGTAGAAGTTTTGCAGGTTGGCCGCCTCGGCACCGGCGTGAGGACTCTGGTTCATCTGCTCGGCGAAGTGTTCGTAACCGCCGGGCAACGCCCGAAAACCGCTGGGCAGCATCGCGCGTTCTTCCAGCGTGAACTCGCCCCCGGCCGCCATCTTGTGGCTCAGGGATTGCGGGGCGTTGAGGGCCAGCGAAGGCACTCCTTCCCCCAGGCTCCAGCGCATCATTTTCTCGTACAGCACCGACTGCACTCCCCAATGCCGCTGCCAATCCGTTTTTTCGAGCAGCACCTCGGTCGAGATCTGGCGGCCGTTCCACTGGTCGAGCAAAGGTTGCTGGGTCTCGTCGAACATCTCCCAGCCGATGACGAACGGGACGTTGCGCGCCTTGAGGCCTTTCATCACGTCGAACTGGTACTCGTGATCGTTGTTGTTGTTATGAACCTCTGGAATGTAGAGGACCCGGGCCGGCGAGATCTGCTGCCAGAATGCTTGCTCGGCGACCGTGGGCTCGCGCTTCAGGCTGACCGGAATCGGCGCCCCCGGCTTGGGCAGGGCGAGGGCGGAATCCGCGGAGTGACAGGCACCCAACTGGACGGCGGCCAGGAGAAGGCCGGCCAGCCTCGCCAGGATCGGGAAAGACCCGCGGCCGGACGTTTTTTGCGGGGGAAAATCAAGCGGGAAACACGGGCGGCGCATCGCAGGTTGACCCTAACACGCGGCGCCGGACCTTGCAAAGCGGCCCGGGCTGGATTCCACTATCCTTTCCCCAAGGCATCCGGACGGAAGGCCTGCAACGCATTCTGATTTGAGTCGCCCCGTCCAGCCCGGAAAACCCATGAAAATTCCCGCCTTCGTTCCTGCCACCACCGACTGCCTCCCCTCGAGCTTTTCTGCCGTCCTCGCGGTGGCAGCCGGCTTGCTGTTATGCACGGATGCATCCATCCTGCGAGCACAGTCGCCGGACTCGCCGGCCCCGGCGCCAACCGCCGCAGCGGCCGTGACTCCGGATGCCGCCAAAGGCGACGTGGTGGCTGCGGCCAAGGCAGCCGGTAATTTCCAGACACTGCTCAAGGCCCTCGACGCCGCCGGCCTGACCGGCACCTTGCAAAAGGCGGGTCCTTTCACGGTGTTCGCTCCGACCGACGCCGCCTTCGCCAAGCTGCCGGCGGGAACCTTGGACAACCTCCTCAAACCCGAGAACAAGGCGCAGTTAGTCGCCCTCCTGTCCTACCACGTGGCGCCGGCCAAATACACGGCGGCTGACCTTTCCAGGCTGGACGAGGTAAAGACGCTGGAAGGCACGGAGGTGGACATCGAAACCAGTTCGGACGGCAAGAGCATCGAGGTGGACGAAGGCAAGATCGTCGGCAGCGCGGTGGAAGCCTCCAACGGGATCATCCACCCGCTGGACACCGTCCTTCAGCCCTGACGGGCTGCGCGGCCAGCGGCGGTTGCCTCTATTGCCCCGAGACGAAATAGGCGAATTTCCAGCTTCCGTTCTCGAGCACGATGCCGGCACGATATCCGGTAAACTCCGCGTTTTCCTTGGCAAATTCCGGCGGTGCCACCATGTAATTGCCCTTCGGAGCAAATCGTTCGTTCATCACGAGCTGGAGTTCCGGCCAGATGTTGTTCTGATCCCAGTATTCGAAGACCCCCGCGCCCTCGCCGAGAGGTTCGAGACGGTAGCCAAAGGAGGTGGTCATCATGGCGGCGATCGTTTCCACGTCGTGGTGGCTCACCGCTTGGCGCAATCGGCTGACAAACGCCTGGAAGTTCACGTCGCTGCTCTGATCTGGAATATTGGGAACTTTGGGCTTTGGTTTGGTCTCTGCGGCTTTGTTGTTTGTCCTCGGTTCGTCGGGCGTGGTTTTGCAGCCCGCAAGCGCAAGGCAAAGGGCGAGCGACGCGGTAGCGAGAATCTTTACGATCTTCATAACTTCAAACGAGTGCTTCGTCTCTCTGTGGGACATTTAACAAGCTCGGCGGCGGAACTCGGGGTTGGTACTTCGGTTTTTTAGTGCCGGGAAGACGCTTGAGCAAAGGATGGATGCAGAACAGAAAAAACATCAGCGCCACGAAGCGCGTTAGCCCGCCGGTCGGCGCAACCCGGCGAACGTGGTCGGCGCGAATCGCCCCGAAAACACCCTCGATGGTTGTTTCCTGCTCCGCGAGCCCGAGCCAGGAGTAGTTTTCGCCGAAGAACCGCAGCCGGTGCGCATCGGACGTCGCGAGCAGGGGCCGCCGGTGGCGGGCCGCAAGGCGCTGGGCGGGCACATTAGGATTGAAGAATGGAACGTGGAAGTGGCAATGCTCGACAGCGTCGAAACAATCGAGGTGGTCTTCGATGCGCCAGCCGATGGATCCGCCCATCCGGTAAAAGGGGTGGGGCGCAAAAACCAGCAGCGAATTCCCCCGGCGCGCGCGCAGGCGGCGAAGGTCTTCGAACGTGTGGGTTTTCGCCGCGTCTTGCGCGGTGAGGTTGAGCAGGACGACGTCCGCCCCGTCGATGCGCAACTCGGCGGCGGGAATGAGAAGGAGGCCGAGTGCTTCCGCTTGAGCAAAAGCTTCGGGATCGTCGAAGACCTTGTCGTGCAAGGTCACCGCCAGGACGTTGAAGCCGCGCTGGCTGGCGTGCCTGAGGAGTTCGGCGGCGGAATAGTCGATCACGTCGAAGGGGTCTTCGGCGGTGTGCAGGTGCAGGTCCGCTTTGACCCAATGCAGGCTGGATGCGCCGGCTGCAGCCGGTGAAGCTTTCACGGTGGAGATTGTAGGAGCGGGCAGCGGTGACATGCAACGAGGAAATGAGAGTTGGTCTCCGTTTAGCGTAGCTGGACCCATGCCGCGCGGTATCATCCTGGCAACACGCAGAAAGTGGCTTGCGCGCCGGGCGGAGCGTGATAATGATGTGCTCCACGTTTGCCGCGTGCCCTTGCTCGGGTGGTGAAATGGCAGACACGTACGTTTGAGGGGCGTATGCCGCAAGGCGTGGGGGTTCAAGTCCCCCCCCGAGCACTTTCTTTCTGAGGCACTTACAAGGGTTTGCCTCTTGTGCCCAGCAGATCCCGAGCAAAGTTCCTGCGACGAAGGTCGTAGGTTCAAATTACCCCTCCGACCTCCCAACTTTCGTTGGGACCGCGAAATCCCAACGGATTCCCAACAAGCAGTGTATTTGCAACGGAGAATGCCCAGTCGATGATGCTTGAGTCGCCTTGTCCGGCAGAGCACAAGCATTTGCAGATCATACGACTGTAAAGTTGCGGTTCTTCCCCGCTTCGACCAGCCTGTCACGAAATAATTCCAAGGCGTCGAGTATAGGTTGATAGAACCGCAGAAAGTCCATCCGATTCTTTTCGAGGCGCGTGTATTGCCGCTGCCTATGTCTGATACAGACACAGGTACATAGCTGGTCGCGGTAGTCGATGGCTCTACCTGCTTCCACCCGACTGATCCGGGTTGAACGGCGGGGCGACATCCGCTAGATAAAGGGCCTGCCTCATGCCGTCGCCGTCCTCGGAAAACTTTCTCGATCGTCCCCTGCTCCAGCAACTCGCTGGTCCCAAGGCATTTGCTCGGGGTGAAGCGTACTTCGCCGAAAACCGCGTCCGCCAGCTTCAAGCCAGCATCGATCGCGCCACCGCCAAGGTCAGCGGCAGCCGGACCTACCGCGTCAAGCTCTGGCATCAGCGCGGCCAACTGCACCACGCCTGCACCTGCGCCGCCGGTCGCGAAGAAGCCTTCTGCAAACATTGCGCCGCGGTCGGTCTCGCCTGGCTAGCCGCCCTGGAGGAACACGCCAGCGACGGTCCCTCAAACCACGGCGCGGCTCCGGCCCAGCCGCGCCCCGAGGCCGACGAAACCGGCATCAGCCGCGATCAACTCCGCGATTACCTGCGCAGCCTCGACAAGGAACGGCTCGTGAGCCTCACCCTCGAAGCCACCGATTACGACGACATTCTGCACCGGCGCATCCTGCTGGAACTCATCGGCGTCGCCCCGGCGGGCGGCAGCAAGAAGTCAGCCGGCACCACCCCACCCTCCGCCCCAGCGCGCACCCCGCCAGACCTGGATCTTTACAAACACCTGCTGCACGAGGCGATCGAATGCGCGGATTATGTGGACTACAGCTCCATGGGCGATTACGCTCAAGGGGTCGAAGAAGCCATCCGGCCCCTCGGCGACCTGCTGCAAAATGGGCAGGCGGCGGCGGTCTTGGAGCTGGCCGAATTCGCCTTACTTGAATTGGATCGTTCCAGTGACATGATCGACACCGGCGACGGTGCGCTCAATGCCATCTACGACGACCTCCAGCAGTACCATCTGGAAGCTTGCCGTCTGGCCAAGCCCGATCCCGAGGCGCTCGCGGCCCGGTTGCTCACCTACGAGTTGGAAGGCGGCCTGGGCGTGTTCAACAACGCGGTCAACACCTACGCCGACGCCTTGGGGCCGCTGGGTGTAGCGGCGTGGCGGCGGCTCCTGATCCAGGAATGGTCGCGGCTGCCGGTCATCGGCGCGGAAGGTGCGAAACAGGCGGGAGGCGCGCCGGCAGCATCCATCGATTACCGGCGCTTTCAGTTGAACGCCCTGATGGAACGCGTCGCGCGTGCCGCTGGCGACACGGATGCGCTGATCGCCGTCAAGCAGCGGGATCTTACCAGCGCACACGATTTCCTGGCGCTGGCCGATTTGCAGCTTTCCGCCGGCCGACCGGAAGAAGCCGCCCGTTGGGCCGAACGGGGCGTTGCCGCATTCCCCGGTGCTGCGACGAGCAGCGGGTTGAACGATTTGCTCGTCAGCATCTACGCAAGGCTCGGGCGGCACGAGGACGCGCAAAATTTGGTGTGGAAGGAGTTCGCTCAGCAGACCAGCCTGGAAGAATTTTGCAAGCTCAGGAATTTTGTCCGGCAAGAGTGGCCGGCGGCCTGGCCGGAGTGGCGTCAGCGGGTTTTGGACCTGCTGCAGGGAACAGCCAAGCCTGATCGCAGCTTGCTCGTGGCGGTTCTGCTCGAAGAAGGCCTGGACGACCAGGCCTGGAGCGAAACGAGGTCCGGCAGTTGCCGCCCCGACCTTTTACTGGAAGTGGCCGCTCGACGTGAGCGCACGCATCCCGCCGAGGCGCTCCGGATCTACCAGGACCAACTCGGACCGATCATCGCCCGTGGTGACCAGCACGCTTACAAGGAGGCGATCACCTTGCTCACGCGCATCGGCCATCTGCTTGACCGGATGGGACGCGGGGACGATTTCGGCACCTACCGCGCCGAGGTCCGCGCCGCCAACCGACAGAAGCGCAGCTTTCTGAAGCTGCTGGACGGGATCCAGCCTCCACCGCCGCCTGGCAAACGCGGGAGTGCGTCCAGCTAAAACCAAGCACCGTGGAAGCAGAGCCGCGGGCGAAACGCAAATGGAACGCCGAACCCCAATGCAGTACGTCCCGTTGACCGATCACGGAAAATCCATCCTCCTCTTCCCTTTTCATCCATGTTTCATCCGTGGCTAAAATCATCTTGCAAGCGTCCAACCATGCGTGGTCATTCGACCTGCCTGTGAGACTTTGTTGTTTTTCCGCCTGAAAAGGCCTGCCACATGATTACCGCCGAGCACATCGTTACCCCCGTCAAGCCGAGCGCCAAGCCCACGCCCATCACCGACCAGACGATGTGGTACAAGGACGCGATCCTCTACCAGGTGCATCTCAAGGCGTTCTGCGACAGCAACGGCGACGGCATCGGCGACTTCCCCGGACTCATCAGCAAGCTGGACTACCTCCAGAGCCTGGGCGTGACGGCCCTCTGGCTGTTGCCCTTCTATCCCAGCCCGTTGCGCGACGACGGCTACGACATCGCCGATTACTACAACGTGCATCCGAGCTACGGGACGCTGGCGGACTTCAAGGCCTTCATGAAGGAAGCCCATGCCCGGGGGCTGAAGGTCATCACGGAGCTGGTCATCAATCACACCAGCGATCAGAACGCTTGGTTCCAAAAGGCGAGAACCGCCAGGAAAGGGTCTCCCGAGCGGGATTTTTACGTCTGGAGCGACACCGCGACCGAGTACCGCGACGCGCGCATCATCTTCAAGGATTTCGAGCCATCCAACTGGTCCTGGGACCCGGTGGCCGGAGCGTACTTCTGGCACCGTTTCTACCACCACCAACCCGACCTGAACTTCGACAATCCGGCGGTGCAAAAGGCGGTATTGAAGGTGTTCAAGTTCTGGCTGGACATGGGCGTGGATGGGCTTCGCCTGGACGCGATTCCTTATCTCTTCGAGCGCGAGGGCACCAACTGCGAAAACCTGCCCGAGACGCACGCGTACCTGAAGGAACTGCGCTCGCACATCGAGGCCAACCACCCCAACTGCATGCTGCTCGCCGAGGCCAACCAGTGGCCGGAAGACGCCGTGGCGTACTTCGGCGACGGGGATAGCTGCCACATGGCGTTCCATTTCCCGGTCATGCCGCGCATGTTCATGGCGTTGCAGATGGAGGACCGCTACCCCATCATCGACATCCTGGAACAAACGCCGGCGATCCCCGAGAACTGCCAATGGGCGATGTTCCTGCGTAACCACGACGAGCTGACCCTGGAGATGGTAACCGACGAGGAGCGCGATTACATGTACCGCATGTACGCCAACGACACGCGGGCGCGCATCAACCTGGGCATCCGCCGCCGTCTGGCACCGCTGCTGGGCAACAATCGGCGCAAGATCGAGCTGATCAACATCCTGCTCTTTTCCATGCCCGGTACGCCGATCATCTACTACGGCGACGAGATCGGCATGGGCGACAACATCTACCTGGGCGACCGCAACGGCGTGCGCACTCCCATGCAGTGGAGCGCGGACCGCAACGCTGGGTTCTCTCGCGCCAACCCGCAGCAGCTTTATTTTCCGATCATCATCGATCCGGAGTACCATTACGAGTCGATCAACGTCGAGAACCAGGAGCGCAACCTGAGCTCACTGCTCAACTGGACGCGGCGCGTGACGGCCATGCGTCGTCGCCACCAGGCGTTCGGACGCGGGACAATGGAGTTTTTGCCCTCGGAAAATACCAAGGTGCTGACCTTCCTGCGCCGCTACCAGGACGAGATCATCCTCGTTGCGGTGAACCTGTCGCGCTTCGCCCAGGCCGTGGAACTGGATTTGAGCGAGTTTGCCGGCAGCACCCTGCGCGAGGTGTTCAGCCAGAACGTCTTCCCCAAAGTGCGCGCCGATGGCTCGTACACGCTGACCGTGGGACCGCACGGACACTTCTGGCTCATGGTGGAACCTGCGCCAATGCTGGGTCAAAACGCGGGCCAACCCGAGCGCGAGGCGCCCCTGCTCGACGGGCTCAACACCTACGACGACCTGCTCGTCAACCCGGTGCGTAGCCGGCTGCAGAACAGCATCCTGCCCAAGTACCTGCCGCTGTGCCGCTGGTACCGCTCCAAGGCACGGACGATGCAGCGGGTGGAAATCCGCCGCGCCATTCCTGTCAGCAGCGAAGCGGCCACCGCGCGGCTCCTGTGGGTGGAGGTGAGTTTTACCGAAGGACTGCCGGAAACCTACCTGCTGCCGGTCCACTTGGTGTCGCGGGAGGACACCCGGGAGCATCGGGTCCTCTCGCCCAAGGAGTGCATCGCCAAGCTCGGTAACGGCGGGGCGCTGTACGACGCGAGTTCGGACGAGGGCTTCCAGCGCGCCCTGCTCGCCCTGGTGTCCGGCCGCAAAAAGCTGCGCGACGCCACCGGCGGCGAGTTGAGCGGAGTGCCGGCGCGCAATGCCCGGGCGGCCCTGTCCGGAATCGCGCCGGATGCCGCCTGCCGCACCCTGGGCGCGGAACAGAGCAATACCTCCATCGTTTACGACAACCGGCTTTTCCTGAAGCTGTACCGCAAGGTTGAGGACGGCGAGAACCCGGACATCGAGCTGACCCGCTTCCTGACCGAAACCGCCGGCTACCCCAACGTGCCGCCCTTCGCCGGGCAAGTCGAGTACCGGCCAACAAACGGGCAGCCCGTGCAGGTGCTGGGCATGATGCAGAACTGGGTCACGAGCGAGGGCGACGCGTGGACGTTGACCATCGACGCCGTGGGCCGCTACTTCGAGCGCGTGCAGGCGGCGGACAAGACGCTGCTCGCGGAGCCGCCGGCCACCTCGAATCGGTTACTGGAGAACGACTATCTCAAGACCCCGCCGATGGTGCAGGAACTGATCGGCGGCGTGTACCCGAGCCGGGCGGAGCTGTTGGGTAAGCGCACCGGCGAACTGCACCTTGCCCTGGCGGGTCCGGGTGCCGTGGGCAACCCGGCGATGGCTCCCGAAGCCTTTAACATGCTCTACCAGCGTTCGCTGCTGCAATCCATGAGCACGCTGACGCGGCGGGTGTTCACGAGTTTAAAGCGCCGGATGTCCACGCTGCCCGAAGCGTTGCAGGCGGACGCCACGCGGCTGCTGGAGTTGCAGAAAGGCATCGCAACCCTGCAGGAAAACGTGCTGCGCGGGCGTATCCCGGCGATGAAGATGCGCATCCACGGCGACTACCACCTGGGACAGGTGCTGTTTACCGGGAAGGATTTTGAGATCATCGACTTCGAGGGTGAGCCGGCGCGTTCGCTGGGGGAACGCAAACTCAAACGTTCGCCGCTGGCGGACGTGGCGGGCATGCTGCGTTCGTTCCACTACGCCGCCTGGGGTACGCTACTGCAAAAAGTCGCGGCGCAACCCGAGGACATGATCCTGCTGCGGCCGTGGGCGGAGTTCTGGTACGCCCACGTGGCGGGCAGCTTCCTGCGGTCCTATTTGCAGACGATCGCCGGGGCGGAGTTCGTGCCGCAGGACCCGGTTGCGTTCGAGAATTTGCTGCAAGCCTTCCTTTTGGAGAAGGCGACCTACGAGGTCGGTTATGAGTTGAACAACCGTCCGGACTGGATCGAGATCCCAATCCGCGGCATTGCACGGATCATGGAGACGCAGGCGACCTGAGTCGCCGGTTTTCTTTGCGCGTCGCTCAGATGCAACACCTATTCAACGCACAAAACCCCAATGCGATGTGAACGGGTAATACACGAACAACCCGCGACCAACGACATTCTCAGCGGGTACCTGCCCCCAGGCCCGGCTGTCCGAACTGTTGAAGCTGTTATCACCCAGCGCGAAATAGCTTGCCGCTGGCACTGTGTAGTCGTCAGCAGGTGTCGTAAGATAGACAAACATCCTGGCTCGCGAGAGGTTGGCATAGCCGTGGTAGCCTTCTTTTTGGGTCATCACGTGCTGGAAGCCGGGTTCTTTGGCCAGCTCATCGTTGATGAAGAGGTATGGCTGTCTAATCTGGAGTTTGTCACCGGGAGTTCCCGCTAAGCGCTTGATATAGAACTGCGATTGCACGTTTGGATCATTCATCGAAATGCCACTGATCCCCGCCGTGTTGAACACGAAGACGTCGCTTCGTCGCGGCTGCCGGAAGTGATAAGTGAACTTATCGACGAACACTTGGTCGCCCGTGTCCACGTACCCGCGCGCAATAGGTTCTCCAGCCCTGTAGCGGTCACCGTTGAGCCGTACCCCGAATCCATCGTGCTCAAGCGGGTTCCGTAGAGTCTCCGGTGGTGAGTACACGAGGTAACTTCTGCCGCTCTCGCATAAAATCCGAGTGTAGTTAAACAATCCCGCATGCTTCTCCGGATGAAGCCCTGTGACCCGGTCGTCCACCGCGGAAACAGCGTCGATGTACGTCCTTCCTTGGAGGAAGTACCGCCACGTCTTGCCGATGACGCCAGGCAATGGCTTACCGACCGCAATTGGGTGACCGGTAATTCCGTTCAAGGTCGGCTCCATCGAGCCGGTGGGAATCTTGAAGGGCTGGATGAAAAAGGCACGAATGCCGATGGCCAACACGATGGCCACCAGGATCACCTCGCAATTCTCTCGCAAAGCAGCATCGTGCTGTTGCGGGGCGAAGCGCCCGAATTCCTTGTCCAGACGTTCCGAGGTTTCCTTGACGGCGGTTTCATCGCCCCGGTGCGCGGCGTCCTCCAGCCGGTCAATGCCGGATTGGAGATCAGCCACGGTGGCCGCACTGAGCACGTCCCTCTTCTTGTGAAGGAGCTTGCGAGCGTTGCGGGCCAGAAGCTGCGCTTCCTTTTGGTACGAGGACTGAAAAAGAGCAAGAAACATCTACGCAGGGATGAAAGGATAAGAGACCAAGGAGGAAAGAACGCTAGCCAGCTTTGAGAACTTCGATAAAGGCTTCCTGCGGGATGTTGACGCGTCCAATGCTCTTCATGCGCTTTTTGCCCTCCTTCTGTTTTTCGAGCAACTTGCGCTTGCGGCTGATGTCTCCGCCGTAGCATTTGGCCGTGACGTTCTTGCGCATCGCCGACACGTTTTCGCGCGCGACGATCTTGCCGCCGATTGCTCCCTGGATCGACACTTGGTAAAGCTGCATCGGGATCACTTCCTTGAGCTTGGCCGCCAGTTGCCGGGCGCGGCCTTCAGCCTTGTCGCGATGCACGATGCTCGAAAACGCGTCCACGGGCTCGTCGTTGACCAGCATATCGAGCTTCACGAGCTTGGCCGCCGTGTAGCCGTCGTGCTCGTAGTCCATCGAGCCATAGCCGCGCGTGATGCTCTTGATCTTGTCGTTGAAGTCCACCAGGATCTCGTTGAGCGGGATGCGGCACGTCAGCATGACGCGCCGGCTGTCCAGCGTCTCGGTGTGCGCCAGTTCTCCGCGCTTTTCCATGATGAGCTGCATCAGGTCGCCGATGTTCTCGTTCGGGCACATCAAGAAAGCTTTTACCACCGGCTCACGCACCTCGTCGATCACGCTCGGATCGGGCAACTGTGTCGGGTTGTCCACCTCCAGGCGTTCGCCGTTAGTCTTCAAGACCTCGTAAATGACACTCGGGTACGTGGCGATGATGTCCATGTCGTACTCGCGCCGCAGCCGCTCCTGGATGATCTCCATGTGCAGCAGCCC
>CAXTOP010000052.1:0-39819 GCA_964245965.1 uncultured Chthoniobacterales bacterium | reverse complement strand
AGCATCGCCGCAAATTCATCCAATGGCAACGATCCTGCCACTCGACCCACTAGTACTTCAACAAGGTAGCTTCTGTGGGTGGATGACGCGCTCCGCCGCGCCATTGGTCAACCCCTGCGGCGCAGCCGCCCAGAAGGATCCAAAAGGCGGCTGCGCCGCACAACAAGCAACGGCGCGGCGGAGCGCGCCATCCACCACCAGAAACTACCTTGCTGAACCACTAGGTGCCTCAGAGTGCGGATTGCCACGGTGGCGGGGCAATGGAGCGACGGGTAATGGTGCTCGCGCCGCCCGGTGGCACGTCACCAGGCTGAGTTTCAGGCTGGCCGGCGCCGGTACACTGCGCGGCGCAAGCCACGAACGTTCTATGGTTCAACGTTCCACCGTTCGACAGGTGCCACATGCCCGTTGCCCCGTCGAGCAGCAGGTCAAGGCTGGCATGAACGAGATCCGGAAGGTAGCTCAAAGAAAACGGACGCGAGCAAGGTAAAGTATCGCCGGCACCAGACGCGACGCCCCTTAAAGCCGACCGGACCAGGTCAGCATCATCCCAGGGTCCGAACCCGACATCGCTGAGTACGGTCAGCAACGCGGGGTTTTTGTCCTGCCCGTGAGCGAGGGCCGCGACAGGGTTTTGGTCCGAGGCGAAGATCAGCGTTGGCAGACCCGATAGAGTGTCACTTCGCATCGGATCGTCGCCGGCGTGGATGATGGCCCAGGGCCAACCGCACTCCGGGGTCCTGTTGCCCGCGTCGGCATCACCCGCATTCCACTGGCCCACATCAAGCAAGCGGACCGGGAGAAATCGCTCGCGGCAAATCACCTCGAAGGCATGCGCCAGCGCGCTGCCCTTGCCGATGATCAAAATGGGGCGCGCCTGCTCGCTGGTTCCCGGTGTGATCGCGGGGCCGAGGGATTGGTGCGCTTCCGCCGGCAGGCAGGCGAAGCGTTCCGGCCGCCTCCACCAACCCGGCACATCCATGACGGGATGATCGGTGTCGCCTTCCCTCGCCAGTGTGCGCGCCAGCGCGGCCAGCGCGGTGGGATGGGGCACCGGCGCGCGCAGGTCGAACACACCCGGCTCGTAGCTTGCGGGGTCGTCCCGGGTGAGCAGGTTGGTCCAATTAAACGATCCCAGCAGCGCCCACAGCGTCACCGCGCGTACATCCACGCCTTCCCGGGCACGCAACGCCCGGACCTCGCGCCAGATTTCCGCGACCCAGCGCATCTGCTCCTCGCGCGTGCAGTTCAGTTGCGCTTCGGTGATCGCCAGCGGCAGATCGTATCGCTCCCACGCCTCGCGCAGCAAACGCCCGGCGCCGCTGAGGCCTTGTGAACTGGCGCGCACGGCGGGCATGTCGGCGTAAGCCGTGGTCTGGTTGTGGCTGTAGGAATACGCCGGGTAGCGGTCCAGCCGCTCGTCCAGGAAGCGTTCGCTGGTCACGTAATAATTGATGCCCAATATCTCGGGCGGGCAGGGGTGCAAGCGGAACCACGCCAGATCCTCTTCGGGAGCGTCTGCCTCTTGCAAGTATCCCCACAAGGGATGTTCTTCGCCGATCCGGCCACAGAGCAGATCGAACGTCAGCCAGCGCCGCTGATTTTCGAACTCCGCCTGGCCGGCCAACGCCGCCGTGCTGAAGGTTTTCCCGAGATCCTCGGTTTGGAGGAGCCGCGCGGCGGGATTGACCGCGCGGATGGCGCGCATCGAGAGAGCCACGCCTTTGCATTGGTTGAGAAAAGCGCGGATGAAGCTCCGATCGTCGTGCGTGTGCGGGTACCAATGGCCGTAAAGCGCGCTGAAGCGGGCGGTCGTGAGCGGTTCGTTGACCGGCGTGTAATCTTCGATCCACGGGTAACGCTCGGCGACCTGCCGCGCAAAATCGGCCAGGCCGGCGGCGAAATCGGGAGCAAGCAGGTTCGTGCGCCGGGGGCCGCTGCCGTGGTGGATCAAACCGACGATGGGGCGAAGGCCGAGTTCCCGCAGCCGGTTCAAGCGGCGGTCCGCCCAGGACCAATCCGTGACCTGCGCCTGGTCGGGCGCCATCCGTTCCCATAAGATCGGGTAGCGCAAGGCTGTCAGGCCCAAACCGGCGAATCTCTCCAGGTCATCCTCTCGCCAGGCGTGTCCGTTGCGTTCGAGCTGATCAAAAAATTGGTCGCCAACGCGGTTGACGGTGCATTCCACACCGCCCCAAAGTTCCAGAAGATGAGTATGCACCGGGAGATTCTGGCAAGCCGGGTGCTGGTTCAGGACCAATGGGCGAGTACGGCGAGCTTCTCTGATACGCCGGGGACTCCCCCGCGGACGTAGGCTAAGCAGGCGGAAAAATGTTCCGGGGTGGATGGCGCGCCCCGCCGCGCCGTTGCTCCTTTTGCGGTAACGCTGTCCAAAGGGATCGGGCGGTTGCGCCGCAGGACAACCAATGGCGCGGCGGGGCGCACCATCCACCCCGGAGCTTTTGCACCGGGATCCTTTGTCGCGGCCACTTGGGTTGAAAGGAGGAGTAGGCCATCGCCTCGCCAATCGTCTCAGATTCTTGCCCAAACCGATTATCCCGCCTCGGGCGGGCGCGGCGGCAACCGAATGGGTGATTGACGGAATCAGCCCCCAGGAAGGATGCTGAGTGAGCCGCCCCATCAGCCCGTGCGCACGGTCTGCGTTCATCGCTGCCAGGGAAAATCCAGATTGATCCCATGAACACGCCACTCGAAAACAAGCTTGCTCTCGTCACCGGTGCTTCCGGAAGTATCGGCTCCGCCGTCGCCCGCCGGCTGGCCGCCGACGGCGCCTTGGTTCTGGTCCACTACGGCTCCAGCCGTCAGGAAGCAGAAAATGTCGTCAGCGAAATCAAGGCCGCGGGTGGCCGGGCCGAAGTGGTTGGCGCGGATCTCGGGCGTCACGACGGACCCGCCGCCCTGATCGCACAACTCGACGGGTCCTTCGGCGGCAAGTTCGGGGGCCGTCTGGATGTGCTGGTCAACAACGCCGGCGTGCTGGATTACGGTCCGCTCGTGGAGGTGACGGACGAGGCCTTCGACCGCGTGTTCAACGTCAACGTGCGCGCACTCTTCCAACTCTCGCGTGAAGCCGCCCGCCGCATGACCAAAGCCGGCTGGGGGCGTATCATCAACATGGGATCCGTTTTCGGGGAAGCGGCCTTCGCACCCAACCTCGGTGTTTATTGCGGCAGCAAGTTCGCCGTGCGTGGGCTGACCCGCGGCTGGTCGCGCGATCTGGGCGGCCATGGCATCACCGTCAACAACATCCAGCCCGCGGTGATCCAGGCGGAACCCCAACCCACCGAGGGCCCGAGCTTCGAGGCGATGAAGCAGTTCACGAGCGTGGGCCGCTTCGGCAAAGCCGACGAGATCGCCAACGCGGTTTCCTTTCTCGCCAACCCGAACGCAGGCTTCATCAACGGGGAAAGTCTGACGGTCGATGGAGGTTGGAGCGCCTGATCTCAGACCCTCGACGCCGCGCTCCGGCGGGCGTCAAGGCGGTCCGCACTCGCGCCGTGTCCCGACCGGGCGGCGCACCGAACAGCCGCCGGTATTCGCGGCTGAATTGCGAGGGGCTCTCGTAGCCCACGTCGAAGCTGACGCGCGCGGCGTCGGTGCTTTGCGACAGCAGCAGCCGGCGCGCTTCCTGTAGCCGGAGGCGTTTCTGGAACTGGAGCGGGCTCATCGCGGTCACGGCCCGGAAATGCCGGTGGAAGGAGGGCGCGCTCATCCCGGCGAGCTGCGCCAATTCATCGACGCGGATCGGCTGGTCGTAGCGCAGACGCAGGGCGTTGATCGCGCGGCTGATCTGGGACAATTGGCTGGTCGGCAGGGCGAGCTGCCGCAACATCTCGCCCCGGGAGCCGAGCAGCAGGCGGTAGAGAAGTTCGCGTTCGATCAGCGGGGCCAGCACCGGGATGTGTTGCGGCTGGTCCAGGAGCCGCAAGAGGCGCAGCAGCGGGTCGAGCAGGTCATCGTCCAGCGTGTTGACCTCGATTGCTTTTGCCTTTCCGGCGATGCGGCCGGTTCCGGCGGAGGCAGGCATGTCCAGGAGCAGGGTCGCCAAAATTTTCGGATCGAGTGCGAGGGTGGCGCCGAGACAGGGCGCTTCGATGACCTGGCCCGTGACCGGCAGATCGACCGAGGTCACCAGGTAGCTCGACGCGTCGTAATAAAACTCCTCGCCCCCGAGGAAAATCCGCTTGCGGCCCTGGGCGACCACACAGAGCAGGGGATAATAGATGGCAGACGTCGGATCGGTGGTCGTGCGCATGCGGGATAACGTCAGCCGTGGAACAGCGGTGGGGGTGATGTCGCTGTGGCAATGACGGGTAATCAGGGCACATAACTCGTTCATGTTTCGATCGTAGCCCGGCAATGCGCTGAAAGCCACAAATCAGCGATCGCTGATCGTTTTGGGCAAGAACCTGAGCGCATCGGTCTATGGACCTTCCCCTTACCGGATTATCCTCACCCGTCAGCAGCCCGATACCTTTATGAGCCATCCCACCGCCACCGCCACCGCCAGAACGCAGTTCTCGGCCACCAAAACGCTCGGCTACGCCGCGCCGAACGCCGAAACGCCCCTCACCCCCTTTACCTTCGAGCGCCGTGCCTTGCGCCCGCTCGACGTGAAAATCGAGATCCTCTACACCGGTGTCTGCCACTCCGACATCCACCAGGCGCGCAACGACTGGAAATTTTCCTCGTACCCGATGGTGCCCGGCCACGAGATTGTCGGCCGCGTGACCGCCGTGGGCGACCAGGTCACGAAGTTCAAAGCCGGCGACTCCGTGGCCATCGGCGTGATGGTCGATAGCTGCGGAAACTGCGCGGCCTGCGCCGAGGGGCTGGAGCAATACTGCGAAAACGCCTGCACCCAGACTTACAACGACAAGGACCGCGTGAGCGGCGAGCCGACCTACGGTGGGTACTCCGATTCCATCGTGGTCACCGAGAAGTTCGTGCTCCGCCTGCCGGACAAGCTCGACGTCAAGGCCGCGGCCCCGCTGCTCTGCGCGGGCATCACGCTCTACTCGCCCCTGCGCCACTGGAAGGCGGGTCCGGGGATGAAGGTGGGCATCGTTGGCCTGGGCGGGCTCGGGCACATGGGGGTCAAATTCGCCCATGCGATGGGCTGCAAGGTCGTGGTCATTACGACCTCGCCCGGCAAAGCGGAGGACGCCAAAAGGCTCGGAGCCGACGAGGTGCTCATCTCCAAAGACGCGGACGCCATGCAAAAAGCGGCCCGGTCTTTTGATCTCATCATGAACACGGTGCCCGTCGATCACGACGTCAACCTGTACCTCGCGCTGCTCAAGCTCAATGCGACCATGGTGATCGTTGGGGTGCTGCAGCCGATCACCCCGGCGTTGCAGCCCATCCAGTTGATCATGGGCCGTCGCAGCCTCGCTGGATCGGGGGTGGGCGGTTTGCCGGAAACCCAGGAGATGCTGGAGTTTTGCGCCGAGCACGGCGTCGTGCCCGACGTCGAGATGATCGACATCCAAACGATCAACGAAGCCTTCGAACGCGTCACCAAAAACGACGTGAAGTACCGTTTCGTGATCGACATGGCGTCGCTGAAAAAGGACGCTCAGGCGAGCGCCTGACCGGGGGGGAAGTATTTGTGAGTTGAGCGGGCGCGGGGATTGCTGACACTCTCCGCCAGGCATGAAACTCGAAAAGATCATCACGCTGGCCAGCGCGCCGGTCAGGCTGCGGCTGCTGGCGATGGTGCGTTCCCTGCGGGCGGTTGGATGCGATTTGCCCGTCTGGGTCATCCCGTACTCGGACGGCTCGCCCGGCCGCTTCGAACTGCCCGAAGGTTGTGCATGGTGGACCGTGCCCGCTGTCCGCGCTTGGCTCGACGGCACCCCGGCTTCACCGCTGATGCGCCGCTACCAGTGTTTTTTGGAGAGCAATTACCATTTCGTGGACACCGACGTGGTTTTCCTGCGCGACCCCCGCATAGTCCTCGCCGGCCAGAGCGGGTTCATCACCTCCTGCGGACATTGGCACAATCCTGACCACACCATGACGCCGCAATCCGAGCCGCTGTTCCGACGGGCTTCGACGACCTGGCAGCGGCAGGTGTTCAACTCCGGCCAGTTCGCCTGTGACCGGCCTTTGTTCACCGATGTCGCTGCTCTGCGCCGAGCGGCCGAAAATCCTGCCCACGCCGAAACCTGTTTTTACCCACTCGCCGACCAGCCGGGAGTGAACCTGTTGCGGCTGCTTTCCGGCGTGCCACTCAGCAACCTGACCATGCCCCCCGTGGCGATGGAATCCACCTGGGCGGGCGACTACGATGACGCCGATTTCGAGGGCACGTTCTGGCGTGACGAAGCCCGCAAGCCCTACCTGATCCACTGGGCAGGCACGCCGATGGACGTCGCTCGGCCCATCCACCGCTTGTTTTACCAACACCTCACCCTCGAGGAGCTCGCCGAGTGGCACGCGCAGGTCCGCGCCAAAACCGACGCCTCGACCACCTGGCAGAATCGGCTCAAAGGCATTCTCGCGCGGCTGCGCCCGGGAAAGTGACACACAGCCAAACGCGTTGTTGGGTCGTACCTTGCTCCAACGATGCACATCTCCTTTCCGAAAGATTTTCTCTGGGGCGCGGCGACTTCGGGTTACCAGATCGAGGGGGCATCCGAAGCAGACGGAAAAGGGCCGTCCATCTGGGACACTTTCACCCGCCGACCCGGCAAGATCCTGCACGGAGACACCGGAGACCACGCGTGCAACACCTACGATCCCCGGCAAATGGAGTCCGACCTGGATCTCATGGCCGATCTTGGGCTGAAGTCATACATCTTTTCGGTCCAGTGGCCGCGCATCCAACCCGAAGGTAGGGGCCCGGCCAACGCGAAGGGCCTGGATTACTACAAGCGTCTGGTGGACGGCCTCTGCCAGCGGGGCATCGTTCCCGCGGTGACGCTCTACCATTGGGAGCTGCCACAGGCCTTACAGGATCGCGGCGGCTGGCTGGAACGCGACACGGTCGAGCGGTTCGTGGAGCACGTTGCCCTCGTGTATGGGGCGCTCAGCGCGCAGGTCTCTTACTGGATCACGCAGAACGAGCCGCACACTTCCTCCTGGCTGGGCCACGGCAGCGGCCGCCACGCGCCGGGTCTGACGGGCGACGTCAACGCGCTGACCGCCGCGCACCATCTTCTACTCTCGCACGGGCGTGTCGTCCAGGCTCTGCGGCCGACTGACGGGAAGGGGAAGGGGCGTTTCGGCCCGGTGATCGCGGTGACGCCGGTGCGGCCGGGGGATCCGGGGAACCCGGCCGACGTGGCCGCCGCCATCCGGGTGGACGGCGAGCAAAACCGGCTCTTCCTTGACCCGATCTTCCGCGGCGAATACCCGGCTGATGTGCAGGCGCGCTACCGGGAGGTCACCCGCGATTTCGCGTTTGTGCGGTCCGGCGACCTGGAAGCCATCCACACGCCGATCGATTTTCTGGGCGTCAACTACTACACGCCCACGATTATTTCCGCGGGACCGGATGATGGCCTGATCCAGCGGCCCGCAAACGGTTCGACCACCGCGATGGGCTGGCAGATCGACGCACCCGGCTTGCACGAGGTTCTGACGCGCGTCCGCCAGGATTACACCGGTCAACTGCCGATCATCATCACGGAAAACGGCGCTTCCTTCCGGGACTACCTTGATCCAGAAGGCCGGTGCCAGGATTTCGAGCGGGTCGATTTCCTGCGCAACCACGTGAAGGAAGCACACCGGGCCATGGGAGACGGTGTTCCGCTGGCCGGGTATTTCGTCTGGTCGCTGCTCGACAATTTCGAGTGGGACAGCGGCTACCGGGAACGCTTCGGTCTGGTGTACACGGAATACGGCAGCCAGCGGCGCGTCCCCAAGACGTCGTTCCACTGGTACCGCGACGCCATCCGGGCCAACGGCTTCGATCTCGCTTCTTGAAGAAGACCGCGGATGCCGGAGGTTGGCCGGCTTATGCGAATCGCACGAGAGGAAGCCGGTACACCGCGGTTCCCGCGCTTGATCCTGGGAGGCCTCGCCGCCGTGGCTTTGTGGCACGGTGCGGCGTCTGCGGCCGGACCGCAACCGCCGCCGGCACCTGTCGTCGCACCAACCGCCGCTGCCGCGGCCAGCCCCGCCCCGGCTTCGCCTACACCGACACCGGCCGACGAGTCGGTCGCGTTGACCGACATCGCCGAGAAATCGCAGGCGGCGCTGGACACCTTGAACGGGGTGGAGGCCGAGCCGGCGTCCGAGCAGGAAGTCACCGAGACTCGTGCCAGCGTGGCGGATTACACCGAGCGCTCGGGCCGGGTCCAGAGTGAAGTCAGCGGTGGAGGGACCGTCCGGAGTTCACTCGACGACCTGCGCGGCCTGCAGGCCGCCGGGCGGAAACTCGAAGACACCCTCACTGACCGGAGCGCCTTCCTGGCGCAACGTGCCAAGAGTTTCGAGACGGAGTCCGCCGAGGTCGCCCAGATCGACAAACGCTGGCGCGCCACCGACAAAACCGCGCGCGAGGCGTCTGCCCCCAAGGAGACGCTGACCCTCGTGCAAACGGTGCTCAACGCCGCCAAGGAAGCACAGAAGCGCTTGAAGAGTCGCCAGACCCGGCTGCTGGAACTGCAAAGCCAGCTTTCCACGCAGATCGCCGCAGTCCGAACGGCTCAGGGTACCGTCCAGCAGGCGATCTCCAGCGCCGTGAAGACCTTGCTGGTGCGCGACAGCGCGCCGCTCTGGAGCCCCGAGGTTCAACTCGGCGAGAGCAAGGCGATCCAGAATCCCTCTTCCTTTCAGACGCAGTGGGATGATCTGCTCAGTTACGCGGGCCGGGAGTGGCAGAACTTTGCTATTCACCTGGGGGTCATCGCCGTCCTGGTGCTCGGCCTGCTGTGGCTGCGGCACGGCTTGCACAAATGGACCGAGGAGGAACCGCAACTCAAACGGGCCGCGCCGATCCTGGAAGTCCCGGTCGCGACGGCTGTCGCGCTTTCCTTCCTCGCCAAGGGACCGATCTACTCGGACGCGCCCAATATGCTCAGAGCGGTGCTGGGAGGCTTGCTCCTGGGACCGACCATCATCATCCTGCGGCGGCTGCTGGACCGGCATCTCTATCCCTTTTTGTACTCGTTGGTGCTCTTCTTCGTGCTCGACCAGTTACGGGTCGCCACCGGGGGTTTTCCCATCCTCAACCGCTGGATTTTCGCGGGCGAACTGGTGTTGGCCATCACCGCTTTTGTCGGACTGATCTTTGCACAGCGCGCGGCGGCAAAGAGCGGCGCGCCGGCCGCTCCCTTCTGGCTGGTGGTGGTGGCACGCTTTGCCATCCTCCTGCTGGTGGTCGCCTTGGCGGCGAGTATCCTGGGCTACGTGCAACTCGGGACGCTGGTCGGAACCGCCGTGATCCGCAGCGGGTACATCGGTGTGGCTCTGTTCGCCCTGCTCCGGGTACTGGAGGGGTTGACCTTGATCGCCCTGCGCGTGCGCCCGCTGTCGGCGTCGCATATTGCCCGGCTGCACCGCCAGGAGGTGCAGCGGCAAACGTCGCTCTACTTAGGCCGGGCGGCGTTGCTCGGCTGGCTGCTGCTGACGCTCGATTTGTTCCAACTGCGCGAGGCGTTATTTACCCGGATTGGGTTTGTCCTGGAAAAATCCCTGAAGATCGGATCGGAAAACATCTCGCTCGGATCCGTGCTCGGCTCCATCGCGGCGATCTGGCTCTCCGTAGTGATTTCGCGCTTGCTGCGATTCTTCCTCAACGAGGAAGTCTATGAGCGGGTGACGCTCTCGCCCGGTTTGCCGTACGCGATCTCGACCATCCTGAACTATCTGATTCTGCTGATCGGTTTCCTGGTGGCGCTGGTAATCCTGAAATTCGACCTGACCAAGGTGACCATTGTCGCGGGGGCGTTCAGCGTCGGCTTGGGGTTCGGGTTGCAGAACATCATCAACAACTTCGTCTCGGGCATCATCCTCCTGTTCGAACGGCCGGTGAAAGTGGGCGACGTGATCCAGATCGGAGACTCCATCGGCGAGGTCCGGCGCATCGGCATCCGGGCCAGCATCATCCGGACGCAGCAAGGCTCGGACATCATCCTGCCGAACGGAAACCTGATTTCCAACCAAGTAACCAACTGGACTTACACGGACCAGCTCCGCGCCCTTGAGATTCCCTTCACCATCGCGAGCGGCCCGGATTTGGAACATGTGATGGAGCTGCTGAAAGCGACCGTGGCCGCGCAGGCTTCCTCCAAGGGCGGGCCGGCGCCGCAGGCTTACATCACCGCCGTGACAGCCACCAGCGTCAGCCTGGTGGTGCGGGCGTGGACGGGCCACTACGAAGATTGGGTCATCGCCCGCAGCGACCTGTCGGTGTCGATTCTTCAGGCACTGAGCCGGGAGAACATCAAGCTCGCGGCGTGAGCCTTGGTCGGCAGAGTGCTACTCGAGCGTAAAAGCGATCTCGCGGCTGCCGCTTTTCACCACGCCGGGACCGTAGCTCTTTTGCGCCCAGCCGTTGATGTTGTCGTCGCTGCCGTGGCCAGAGAACATCACCTGGCCGTCCACCCTCACCAGCGCCGACGTCACCACGGGATCGTTGTCCCATTCGACCAGGTTGAACACGTAGCGGCCGGGGCCGCTGAAGCGCACCCGTACACTCCATGGGTTGTCGGCCGTGATCCGGGTCGCTCCCTCGGAGGTCTTATCCCGGCTGGCAAGCTTGGTGACGGTACTGGTGCTGGGAAGCTTGATGGAGATGTCCACGTCGCCGATGCCGATTTTCTCGCGTCGGGCCGCCCGGCCGAAGTAGGCTTGGACCGAGCCTCGGGAGACGGTGAGTTGAATTTCCGCCACGTGTTCGCCCGGGGAAAGGACTTCCTCCGGAGCCACCGGCTGCACGGGGACCACCGGAGCCGTCGTGGTGGTTGTGGTGGTTAGGATCGGGTTGCCGTCGGCGTCCCGCTGGACGGTGGTCGTTTGCTGTTGGGCGGGGGCGGCTTGGCCCGTCGGCAGCTGGGTGGTCGGCTGGATGGGAACAACATCCGTCTGCGCGCGCAGAGGGGAGAAGCCCGCCAGGCAAACCAGGGCGGTCGCCAGCAAAGCTCGCAGGGGAATAGGGATGGGTTTGAACATAGTGCCTCCTGAATCGGCTTTGCCCGGCGGGATGATCCTACTCCGCCGCCGCACTGGGTTTGACGGTGGCATACGTGTGAAAGGTGCGCGTCACGTCTTTACCGAAGCGGCAGTCCAGGCTCAAAGTGGAAAAGGCGAACCCATCGGTGCTGCCCGGCGTCACGGTGATCTGGTATTTGTGCCCTTTGACGAGTGGCTCCATCTCCACCTTCATGGATGGGTTGGAATTCTTGAGGTCGATGTCCTGCAGGACCAGATCGTTGACCGTCTCCAGCACCAAGGATTTAGGCTTCTTCTCGTCGCCCTTCGACCACGTCACAAAGGCCGGTTTGATGCGAACCATCTCCGGGATGTCGGTCACCAGCGTCAGGATGGTCGGCTCGCTCTGGTCGTTGGTCTTCACCGCCACGGTCTTACGTTGCGGACCAACGTGGTTGCCCAGGGTGAACCGGGCGACGATCTCTCCGCCCTGGCCCGGCTCGTAGTGCCGCTGCACGAGGTCGGCGGTGGTGCAGCCGCAGTCGCTTTCCACCTGCCGGATGTCGATCGCCTTGGCCGTGCCGTTGGTGAAGGTGAACCGCGCTTCCGCCACGCCCATGGAAGGATCGGCCTTCACCTCGATGAGCTTTTGCTTCCAGGTCAATTCGGCGTGCGCGGGGAAAGCGCACGCCAAGCCGAGCAGAGCGGGCAGGAAAACGGCGTGCCAGGGAATGGTCATCATAGAAGTCCTCTTTTTTACGGGAAAGCAGGTGGATTGTCTGCCGATTTCGCAGGCGTCCGCGGCTGGCAGCCGGATCAATGGGACTGCAGCTTTCGTTCCTCGTCGATGAGTTGGGCCACCGTCCTGGTGCCGACGTCCGTACTGGGGTCACCCGCCCGGTGCCGGCGCGCGGCGAGTTGGAGCAGGTGCGTCTCGTCCACGGTGAGTTGCCGGTCCAGCCACCGCTCGGCCCACCCCTCGGTGCCGTAGCGCGTCATCAGGTCGAGGTAAACGGAATTTTTGACCACGGGCGCACCAGGCTCCGCCGCGGACATTTCGCCCGCATCTGGGTCCGTGGGTTGAGGAGCAGGAACTTCACCGCCGGCATCAGGTGCGGGTTGGATGGCAACGGGCACCGTCCCAGCCGGAACGAGGTGCTCGGTGGCCGGCGGTTGCAGCGCTCCGCCCGAACGGAGGCTGACCCGTCGGCCGTCGAGTTCGCCGGTACCGCCAAGCTGATAAACGGCCAGCGCCGGGTTGCTGCCGAAGCTCCAGGCCACGACCAGCCGCTCGCCGCGCACGGTGCCGGCTCCCCGGTACAGCACGGCGCCGCCGGGTGTGGTGTACGTGAGGACGAAGTCCTCGCCCTGCGGCGACAGGGTCACCGTCCCGTCGAACTGTCCGTAGGAAGCCCGCCGTCCGCTGAAGTGATGCCGTCCGGCCAGGGTGGGCTGTTTGGGGTCGGTCTCGATGTCCATCGTGCCGATGCTTGACCCGGAGTCGATGCTCGAAATCCAACGCCCCTGCCAACGCGTGCCATCCCCGGCGCGCCGGTAAACCGCCAACCCGTGCGCGACCCCCCCGGTGTTCAGGGAAAAGCCAACGAGGTCCGATCCTTCCGATAAACCTAGTCCGCGGAGGGTCTTGCCCAGATCGGGACGGACGTTGACGATGTAAGTCGAGCCGTGCGGATCGATGTCCACGATCCCGCCGTTGGAAAGCCCGTTGTCGGCGGCCGCGACCGGTACGATGGAATAGCGGCCGCCGATCCGTCCGTCCGGCGACGCCAGGGTGAACCGCGTCACTCCAACACCGATCAGCAGCAGGAAAAACAGCGGGAAGGCCTTGGAGGATCGCACACCGGCTACTTTAGCGTAGTCCAACGGCCGGACATCACGCTTTTTCCTCGCGGGCAGCCGCGCCGTCCTGCATAGTAACCGTCCATCCATGCGAGAGGATTCGACCGCAGCCCCCGCGCCGCCCTTGCCAGCAACACTGGATGCTGCGGAACTGCGGCGGCTTGCCGTCGAGTTGCTGGGCGGCTGCGGCGCTGTTCCCTTGGGCAAGCAGATCGAAGTGTGCTGGAACTCCCGCCTGCGCAGCACCGCCGGACGCGCCTTCCCGCGCCTCTGGCGCATCGAGCTGAACCCCCGCCTCCAGGGGTTCCCCGGGGAGACGGACCGCACTTTCCGCCATGAACTGGCCCATCTGCTGGTGGCCTGGGAACACCAGCAGCGTTCGTGGTTCGGCCGCCGCCGGCGGCGGCTGCGCGACCCGCACGGCGCGGAGTGGAAGCAAGCCTGCGCCCGGCTGGGCATCGGTGGCGAGAGCCGCTGCCACCAGTTGCCGCTGGCCGAACCTCGCAAACTCGCGCGTCCGCACGCCTACGAATGTCCCGCCTGCCTGCTGGTGGTCCGCCGGACCCGTCCGATCGCCCGCAACCGGATGCTCGCCTGCGGGGTGTGCTGCCGGCAGCAGGCAAGGGGGCGCTACGACGCCCGGTTTCGCCTGCGCAAGATGGATCCCGCCGCTCCGCCGCTGGGTTTTCCATCCTCGTCATGATGTCGGGCGCGACCACGGCGGCTGCCACGCGCAAGATCATCCATCTGGACATGGATTGCTTCTACGCGGCGGTCGAGATGCGCGAGCAGCCGCACCTGCGCGGCCGTCCCATCGGCGTGGGCGGCTCGCGCAACAACGAGCGGCGGGGCGTGCTGACGACTTGCAACTACGAGGCCCGCGCGTTCGGCGTCCGCTCGGCCATGCCGGTGTTCCAGGCGCTGGAAAAATGTTCGCACCTGATTCTGGTGCCCGCCCGATTCGATCTCTACCGGGCGGAGAGCGCGCGCATCCGGGAAATCTTTCTGGCGTACACGCCGCTGGTCGAGCCGCTCTCGCTCGACGAAGCGTACCTGGACGTCACCCACCTCGGGCGGCCCGCCTCCGAGGTTTCGACCGAAATCCGGCAGAAGGTGTTCGAGGCCACCGGGCTGACCGTCTCCGCCGGCGTCGCGGAGAACAAGATGCTCGCCAAGATCGCCAGCGACCTTCGCAAGCCCAACGGCCAGAGCGTGATCAAACCTGCCGCTGTCGCCGCGTTCATGCGGGACCTGCCGGTCGGCCGCATCCCGGGGGTGGGGAGTGTGACCGCGGCCCGCTTCGCGCGGTTGAACATCGAGACCTGCGGCCAATTGCAGGGACTCCAGCGCACGGAACTGGACCGGCTGTTCGGCAAGTTCGGCACCGAGCTTTACGAGCGTTGCCGCGGCCTGGATGACCGGCCGGTGGTCGCGGACCGTCTGCGCAAGAGTCTGAGCAACGAGCGCACCTTTGATCATCCGTTGGACTCACTCGATGCCTGTGAAAACCGGTTGCAGGCGCTGTTCGCGGAGCTGATCGAAGACCTTGAAATCCAGGCGAAAAAAGATGGCGAGGCACGGGGCATCCACAAGCTGTTCGTGAAGGTGAAATTCACGGATTTTACCCACACGACCATCGAGTGCCTTGAGCGGGAACCCGATCTGTCGGACTACCGCCGCCTCTTGGCTGAAGGATGGCAGCGAGGGCGGGGCCGCGCCGTCCGCCTGCTCGGCGCCGGGGTGCGTTTCGCGCTGGTTCCCGCTGCGCTGGATCTTCCCGGCTGTGCTCAGCTCGAAATGTCCTTCGAGCACGCGGCGCAGGCTCAGGCCTGATGGGCCAGCCAGTTCCAGCCGTAGGGCTGGTACGTGTGGGTAAATCTGCCGTCGGGTTGGAGGTCCACGACGAGGAAGCCTTCGGGACAGCCGAGTTGAGGGCCTTTCCACCAATTTCCGCAGACGGCCCCGCTGTTGATGTAGCGGATACCGTCCAGGTCCACCTGCTCGAAGTGGTGTAAGTGCCCCGCGAGCACCAGCTTGAGATTGCCATGCGCTTCGTTGACCGTGTCGAGCATGGTTTTCGTGTTGGTGGCCACCAGGGAAGAGGGAGTTTCGATCTTTGCGCCGGCGAGTTTGGCGAGGCCCGCGACGGTCGGAAACACGGAGACTGTGGGGATGTGCCCGCAAAGCAGCACCGGTCGTCCGGCTGCCGCTGCCATTTCCTGCTTCAGGAAAGCGATCTGGTCTTCGGGAAACTCCCCGGCGTAAGAGCCATCCGGTTTGAGGGCCACATCATCGAGCACCACGAAGCGCCATCCCCCCGCGTCAAAGCTGTGGAACGTGTGGGCAAGCCCGAGTCGCTGCTGCCACAAGCCCTTGGCGAAACGCGGATCGTCGTGGGCGGCAGCCGGATTTTTCGACCCAACGAAATCGTGGTTGCCGAAGGTGTAGTGCGTCGGCAGGGTGGTGTGTTCCTTCCAGAGGCTCAGAAAACGATCCAGGAGCTTGCTACCCGCCTCATAACCGAGGTCGGGAGACTCGTGGGTAAGATCGCCCCCGCAAAGGATGAACTCGGGCCGCGGCCGCAGCGCTTCGACCGCCTCCAGACACGCCGTCAGGCCTTTGTCGGACCCGAGTGCGTCGTTTGCCATCAGGTGGATGTCGGTCAAGAAAACGAAGCGGGTGCCAGGATTGTCGGGCACAGCATCCTCCGCGCGGACGGGGAGAATATTCGCGGCAGCCGCAGCTCCCGCAAGTCCGGCAGAGTGCTTGAGAAAATCGCGGCGTGTAACGGGAGAGGAAAACATCATGGAGTAAAGAGATTGTACCACGTGTCGCCGCAGACCCGATCACTGGACGACGACTACCACCAGAGAGAACGGGATGTAAAACCGGGTTGCCATCAAGAATCCGGAAGATAGTGGCGACTAGCGGAACTGAATTTATGCCAAAGAAGGGACTTGAACCCTTACTCCTTGCGGAACCAGATCCTAAGTCTGGCGCGTCTGCCATTTCGCCACTTTGGCTTTTGTCCGACTTCCGTCTGCCACGGTCAGGTGGTGGGAGGATGGCGCAAACGGTTGTCAGCGTCAACACCTGCTCGCTCATCAAGCTGCCTTCAGTAGGACGCGTACGGATCTCGAGGCCCCTTCGAAGATTGTTCCGCCAGCGGGGCAAGTCCCAGTTCCAGCCGACCGTCTTTGCACTCGCTGAAACCGGACAAAGGCTTCTCCGAAGCAGGAACGTTCTTTTGGAAACAGATGAATTTGAAAGCCATGCCCATCGTGGACGGGTGCATCAGCGTCTTGAAACTCCGGACGAAGTGCAACAACTCCGGCGTCATCTCTTTGATCGAACGTTCGATCTTCAGTAGCTCATCCTTGCCCAGCCCGATCAGAAAATGGTGCTGGTCGCAAAAACCTGTCAGCTTCAAGCCCACCGCCTCTGCACGTTCCGCCAGCGTGGTGAAATCTACGTGGGCGGTGATGTCGCGCTCTCCAATACTTTCCAGAGGTTGGCCGCTTTTCTGCTGATCCCGGTAGGTCATCAGCGTCCCGGTGGTCCGTTCGGGAAAGTAATATACATCTCTCGGGTACCCGTAGTCCGCCAAGAGAACGTACCCGCTGGTCATTACTTTGCCGACGTCTTCGATCCAACGCGCTGCCGCCAGGTTGACCTCGGTCGTGTAAGTCTGAGGACCGGTGGCACCGGGCGGGGCGGGGTGGCGCGGCAGCTTCTCCAAGTGCGCGCGAAGCTGGCTGTTCGAGGGCGGCCCGTAAACCAGGTGGAAGCCCTCCTTCTTTGTGTCCACGAAGTTCTCCTCCCATGGGCCACCGTCGGTCGAGGTGACCAGATGCACCGGGAAAGCATCCAGCAGCTCGTTGGAGAAATGGACGCCGCAGAGCGAGCCTGCTTCCAGATCGAATAGACTCTGGCACCAGCGAACTTTGTTGCGCGGCCACGTGCTCAGCATCGCTTGCTGCTCCTGCTGCAAGCGGGAATTTGGCTCCGCGATCCAATACTTCGCCGCGTGGAAAAATTCCGGCGAGTAGGTTTTCATCCAGTGCAGCACGTCGTGGGCAAATTGGCCGCTGTGCGCCCCTTCCTCGACGATCGTGAAACTCAGCGGCTTGTTCATCCGCAGCCACATTTCCTCGAACTGCTTGGCCATCAGTTCTCCAAATATCCTTCCCACGCTGACGCTCGTATAAAAATCGCCCCGGCGGCCGATCCGCGCTTTTCCAGCCCCGTAGTACCCGAACTGTGGGTGATACAAGGCCTGTTGCATGAACCACTTGAAGGTCACCGGTCCGTGGGCGGAAATCTGACGCCGCAGGAAATCGACTAGCGCGGGATCGCCGGGTGAATGCTCCATAAGCCGAGAATGGTTGTGCCTAGGGTAAAGAGGAACTTCGCCTTCGGCAACCTTGGACAGGCATCGGGCTTCAATAAAGAGTTTGCGCCTGTCCGCGTTTCATGGGAGGACTTGCCGATGCGCGCCGCACCGCAGCGTTCCTCCCGTGCCATGCGGAATATTTACAAGAAGCCCCCTTTTTACCGGCGGCGCTGGTTCTTCGGCCTGCTCATCGCTTTTCTGATCTGTGCCTTTGTCGGTGGGATCGTGGCTTATACGCTCCATTTGCAATGGGTGGACAAGGCGGGGTCCTTCGACATGTCCGAGCTGGGCAAGATGGAGAGCGCCAGCACCATCTTCGACCGTAATAAGACGACGTTCGGGTACATCTACGAGCAAAAACGCGAGCCGGTTCCCATCGCGCAGATGCCCGCCGATCTGCAGCACGCCGTGGTTTCCGCCGAGGACAACCGCTTCTACGTCCACAACGGCAGCGATTTCAGGGGGATTCTGCGAGCCTCGCTCAAGAACCTCCGTTCCAGCCGCATCCGCCAGGGTGCCAGCACCATCACCCAGCAGTTGGCGCGTAACACCTTTCCGCTCAAGGGCCGCACCTTCTCGCGCAAAGTTCTGGAGATTTACGTCGCCAAACGCATCGAGTCCACGCTGACCAAAGACCAGATCATGGAGTACTATCTCAATCGCATCTATCTGGGCAGCGGTTTGTACGGGGTGGAAGCGGCTTCGAAGGGCTACTTCGGGCACTCTGCCCGGGAGCTGACCCTATCCGAAGCCGCCATGCTGGCCGGAATCATCAAAAGCCCCAACAACCTTTCGCCCTGGCGCGATGCCCAGGCAGCCAAGGGAGCGCGCAACTTCGTCCTGGGCCGGATGCAAGAGGAGGGCTATATCAGCCGCGACCAGTACCAGGTGGCCTACGACGATCCTTTCGTCATCAAACCCCGGGTCCTCGCCAGCAGCGACAGCTACGCGCTGGAAGCCATCCGCCAGCAGGTCATTGCCCAGGTCGGGCTCGACCGCGCGATCAGCGAGGGGCTCAAGATTTACACCACCATCGACGCCCGCCTGCAGAAGACCGCCGAGGATGCGTTGCACGGCCAACTCGACGAGATCGAGCGCAACCCGGCCTTTCAGAATCACCAGACTTACGCCCAATACGGCGACCTTTATCGCGACGCGGAAAAACGGGCGGCGGATACGGCGGCACAGGATCCCAAAGCCGCACCCGCCAACATTCACAACGCGCTCGCCGCGCCGGATTACCTCCAGGGTGCGCTCGTGGTGCTGAACAACGCCGATGGGTCGGTCCTGAGCCTCGTGGGCGGACGGGATTTCAAGCACAGCGAGTTCAACCGCGTGACCAACTCCAAGGCGCGGCGCCCGGCGGGCACGGCTTTCACCCCGCTGGTGTACGCGGCCGCCTACCAAAAGGGGATCTTTCCAGGACGCCTGTTCCTGGATCAGGTCCTGGATAACAGGCAGGTCATGGTCGGAGGCCAGACCGGCATCCTCGGAGAGTGGGGCGTGGAACGCGCCGGCAACCACTACGAAGGCCCCATTCCAGCGAGTTTGGCGCTGATCAAAGGAAAGAACGCCGCCACGGTGCGCGTCGGCAACGAGGTGGGTCTGGACAACGTCATGGCGCTCGCCAAACGTGCTGGGATCAGCTCGCCTTTGCGCGAGTTCCCGGCGACCTTCCTGGGTAGTAGCGAGGTCGGCTTGTCGGAATTGGCTTTGGCTTACACGAGCTTTCCCAACGGCGGCTGGCATGCCGCTGCGCCTTTCCTCTTGACCAAGATCGAGGACGCGGACGGACAGATCCTTTACCAAGCCAAGGTCGGTCCTCGCGCCCGCACCGTGGACGAGGGTCCGGCTTACCAGGTGCACAGCGCGTTGGCCGAGAACCTCAAAACCGGGGTATCCGCCGCGGCGAGTGCGCGTTTCGGGCTCAAGGCTTCGGCGCTCGCCGCCGGCAAGTCGGGCAGTTCGTACAACTTTGCGGACGCGTTGTTTGCGGGCTACAACAGCGAGGTGACGTGTGTCGTCTGGACGGGTTTCGACAAACCCTCCACGATTTACCGCGGAGCCTTTGGCGATGAGCTAGCTCTGCCGGTCTGGACACAGGTGATGAACACCGCCGCCACGTTCGCGGCACCCAAAGAGATCACGGTGCCGCGCGCCCTCAAGAAGGTGGAGATTTGCGCGGAATCCGGCGACCTGGCGACGAGCCGGTGTTTTGAGACGATTGATGGTGAGCGCAAGCGCACGACGTTTTCCACCTACGCGACCGCCGCCCAGATGCCGCAGCAATCCTGCCCGGTACACGGCGGAGGACGCAGCTCGATTGCGGCGCTAGCCGCTTCCGCGCGCCTGGCGCAAATCCAACAGCAGCAAGTCCTGCAAACATCGAGCGCGACCCCCACGGGAGCCAAGGTGCCGCCGAAAGCGGTGGCCGTTGGCACCAACGATACTGCCAAGCTGGTGACGATCAAGAGTCCAACCGTGCTGGGAGTCGGTGAAAAGGACCCTTACGGCACGATCCAGCCCATTGTTGACCCGGGCACGGATCTGCTGGAATCGAAAGGTGGTGACAACCCCCTGCCCCCGGCTGGCAAGGTGCCGGAAGCAGCCGCCAATCCACTGGCTGCGGCCACGCCGGCCCCCGAAAAGGAAGTGCGGCGTGCCTTGCCCGTTGTGCCGGCAGAGCAGGAAAATAACGCGGTGCCCGTCAAGATCGACCCGCCCGATCCGATCCAATTCAACTGACGCCAAGCAGTCAGCCTTCAATCGTGTTGATCTCGACCGGTTCGACTTTGACGCCGATGCCTTCAAGCCAGTTGATGGCCTTCTCGATCTCGGCGCGCTCACCGTCCAGTTCGATGGACACCAGACCAATTTCTTCGTTGACGCTGGCCTGCCGGATGTTCGTCACCACCTCGAATTGCTTGCCGATCTCGTAAACGACCGGCTGGGTGACTAACTTGGGTTGAAACATTAACCACAGGCGGGATTTCATCAGGCGTCACCTTTGTCACTCGTGGACGCATCACGCAAGTGATGCCGCATTCCACGCGGAATAGCTGCCCGGGCCTACCCGCCGGCTATCGCCGGCACGATGCTGATCTCGTCGCCGTCTTTGACGGCGGTCGCTTTTTCTTCCAGAAAGCGGATGTCTTCGTCGTTGAGGTACACGTTCACGAACCGGCGAACGTTGCCCTCCTCGTCGCAGATGCGTTCTTTGAGCCCCGGATAAGTGGAGTCGAGGGATTGAAGAATCTCGCCGATGGTCGAACCGTCGGCTTCAACGACCTCCTTCTCGCCGGTTAATTTCCTGAGCGGGGTGGGGATGCGAATGCTGGTTGCCATGATATTTCGTCCTTTGCGGCTAACGGGCGGCTTCCGCCGCCGGGGTGAGTTCCGCGCTGATGAGTTCCTCGAAGTCGCGCAGGTTCGGTCTGATGAGGTGAGGCGTGCCGCAGTGTTCGGCCACGGCTTCGGCGGTCTTCAGACCGTGGCCGGTGATGCACAGGACCGCGCTTTCGTCCGCCGGGATCCGCCCGGATTCGATAAGCTTCTTCGCGCAGGCGACCGTGACGCCGCCGGCAGTTTCGGCAAAAATCCCCTCGCACTCGGCGAGCATCTTGATGCCTTCGATGATCTCCGGGTCGGTGGCGTCTTCCGAGTACCCGCCCGTCTCCCGCATCGTGTGGATGGCGTAATAGCCGTCCGCCGGCGTGCCGATGGCGAGCGACTTGGCGATGGTTTGTGGCTTGGCGACAGGCTTGACCAGGTCGGAGCCTTTCTTCATGGCGGCGGAGATGGGCGAGCAGCCGGTCGCTTGCGCGCCGTGGATGGTAAAGTCGCTTTCGGGAATGAGTCCTAGCGTCGCCAGTTCCTTGTACGCTTTGTGGATTTTGGTCAGCAAAGATCCACTGGCCATGCACACCACCGTATGTCGCGGGGTGCGCCAGCCTAGTTGCTCGGCGATCTCGAAGCCCATCGTTTTTGAGCCCTCGGCGTAGTACGGCCGCAGGTTGACGTTCACGAAGCCCCAGCCGTACTTGCCCGCGATTTCCGAGCAAAGGCGGTTGACTTGATCGTAGGCTCCGTGGATGCCGATGACGGTGGTGCCGTACACCAGCGAGCCGAGCACCTTGCTGCTCTCCAGGTCCGCCGGAATGAGCACGTAGCTCTTCAAACCCGCGGCGGCGGCATTGGCGGCCACGGAGTTGGCGAGGTTGCCCGTCGAAGCGCAGGCAACCACCTTGAAGCCCAGTTCACGCGCCCGGCTGAGTGCGACCGAAACCACCCGGTCCTTGAACGAGAGGGTAGGATAGTTGACGGTGTCGTTCTTGATGTACAACTCGCGGATGCCCAACCGTTTCGCTAGGCGGTCGGCTCGCACCAGGGGAGTAAATCCCACCTGGGTCCCGACGGTCGGCTCGCCGTCAATCGGCAACAACTCGCGGTAGCGCCACATCGTCTGCGGCCGGCTCTGGATCAACTCGCGGGTGAGCGTCCGACCGATGGCTTCGTAGTCGTAGGCGGCCTCCAGGGGGCCAAAATCGAAATCGCAAACGTGAACCGCTTGCTTGGGGTAGGAGCGCCCGCATTCGCGGCAGCGCAGGTGTGTAAAGAAGGGATTGGCGGCTTTGTCCATGTGGCATGATCCTCGGTCACTCGCACGAGATGACCGCCGCAGGGAGTGAGAAGAAAGTTCCTCGTCCCCGAAACGGATGATGAGGAGAACCAACTATGGACTGCCCAAAATAGCCCCAGAGCGAGGTATTCAGCGGTCCAAAACCAGTTCTCTCATCTTTCCCCGCCGGGCCGGCTCGCGCCGTCCTGACGAGGCTGGATTTAGCACCTGGGCCCGGAAACAGTCACACTCGCGTGTGGCAGATTTCCAGCGGTTGCCGTGGCATCGTCGGGCCAGTCCCTCCGCCACTCTCGATAAGAGTCGTGGCATTGATAAGGGAGGGTATCCAAGCTGTCAACGCGATTATTTCACGCTGCCGCCCCCGGATGGAAGACAGGAACCTACTTGTTTTCCCAGTTGCCCACGTCATCCGCAGTGCCTGCGGTACGATCCTTGCCCTTGGTGTAAATGTCGTAGCTCTGCGGATTGTGCACACCGGGCTGGACGTAAACA
Source organism: uncultured Chthoniobacterales bacterium (assembly GCA_964245965.1). GTDB lineage: Bacteria > Verrucomicrobiota > Verrucomicrobiia > Chthoniobacterales > SZAS-18 > CAWCJJ01. Next base: position 17,311 of record CAXTOP010000052.1, on the reverse strand, counting down.
TAATCCTGCTGCCAGGGGTCCTTCGGAAGTTTTTCCATCCCCTGATACCACTTGGTCGGACGCGGTTCGCTCGTCGGCATGGTCACGAGGGCTTGGAGACCCTGTTCGGTCGTAGGCAGAAAACCGTTGGAGGCCTCGTACATCTTCAGCTTTTGCTCGAAGGTGTGGATGTCGGACAGCACGATGGTGTCCTTGGCTTGTCCCATCACGTCGCCCAGTTGGTTGAAGCCGGCCGCCAGAAGCAGCGCAATGATGGCAACCACCAACATGATCTCCAACAGCGTGAACCCGCGGCGGCGATGGAGCGGCGCGAGGCGCAGTTCAGTGCGGCGCAGATGGGATGGAGGCAGGGGCGAGGACATAATCTAGTTTCTCCCAGTTATACTTGAGCTGGATTTCGACCGAACGGATCGCGGCAGGATTGCTACCATTCGACAGCGTCAATTTCAACTCGTTCAACCCGGCGACCAGAAGGCACCCGGGGATGATCTTCTGCGCCCGCATCCACCCGGTGTATCGGAAAGGCAGGTCCGGTCCCCCGTCGCCCGTTAGACCCTGGTAACCAGGGTCGGCCAAATCCGGCAACATGAGGTCGATGGCTCCCACGGTCTGGTTGTTGGCCTGCAAGACCGGGGGATGATTGACGCTGGCCCCGAGAACCTCGTAACTGACCACCGCCACGAGCGGCTGACGCTCCAGATCAAACTGGATGCTGGCTGCGGGGAAGGCAGCCGTCATCGTCATCGGCGCTTTTTGCAGGCTTGCTGTCACCACTCCGTACAGGTAGGTGTCGTCGCGCCGCGTGCGGGTGGATGAGATGACCTGAAAAGGTTCGGTGACCTTCGCCAAACTGGGAAAATCAATGGGCTGGCGGATCTGGGCTTTTTCCAGCCAACCGAAGAAGGCGCCGCGCACCTGGGTGCCATCGTCGGAAGTCTCAATTTCCAGGTAATTGACTCCTGCCATCGGGATGGTCAGCGTTTCCGAGGTGGCTATGCCCAAGCCCTGACCGAGCGGCAAAGAACGCATTAGCTCCGTGCCCAATTCATCCCAAGCCGTAACGGTAGGGCGTGTGGCAAGGGTCCGGTCTTCGAAAAACACGCGTAATTGCAGGTCATCACTCGCACCGGGGGGACGCTGCAGCCTGATCCGGAACACCGATCTGGCCCGACCCGAAGTGCCATCGCCAGTGGCAGGGAGCTTTTCCGGGTTGGAGGTTGAAGACCCGGCGGCAGGCGCGCTGCCAGTCCCGTTGCCGGGAAGAAATTCGAACGCTTCGATCCAATCCGGAACCGCCTGCGTCCACTCGCCCGTGGCCGTCGAAGGCCGCAAGTCCAGGTAAGCGGAGTAGGGGCTGCGTTGCGCTTGCAGTTCCTGCGCGCCGATGCCCTCCGTGCCACACCAAAACATCACCGCCGCCAAAACGGCAAACAGAACCCGCCCGGCACGCGGCCGAGAGAACTGCTGGTGGCTGGAGGAAGAGAACACAGCGGGAAAACGGACGACCGTACCAGGGCGGACCGTCAGGAAGCAAGCCTGGATTTGCACCGCCTGCCGCAGAGCTTCGCTCAATGCACGTTGTGCTGGAGTCCCGAGGTGACGCTGAACACCGCGCTGATGATGCCGTAAACCACCGAACCTACCAGGACGGCAATGGCGACGATGATCACCGGTGGGATCAGGGCGGACGCCGCTTTGACTTTCTGGTCCAGTTCGCGCTCGTACACGGTGGCAATCATTTGCATCGTCTCGGCGAATTTACCCGACTGTTCGCCCACCGCCATCATGTCCACGAACAACTCGGGAAAAATCCGCTGCTTGCCGACGGCGTTGGAAAGACTCGCGCCGTCCACCAGCGCGGCGCGCGCCTCGCTCATCCGCGCCCGCAGGTACGTGTTGCCCGACATATCCTCGAGCAATTCGATGGCGCGCAGCAGGGTCACGCCGTTTTGCAGGAGCGTTCCCATTGTACGGGCGAACTGCGCGTAGAACTGGAAGCGGATCACCGAGCCGTAGCCCGGGAGCGAGAGCCGGAAGCGGTCCCAGCGCATCAAGCCATCGGCCGAGCGGGTCGCGAGTTTAAACAGGGAATAGAGCAGAAATCCTGCGATCGCCGCCAGCCACCAGTAAGTCACGATGAGGTGGTTGGCTTCGATCAGGACGCGGGTGGGCAGCGGCAGAACCGCGCCGCTGCTGGACGCAAAGAAAGATTGCAAGCGCGGCACCATCACGGTGATGAAGATGACGATCAGCCCCACGCCCGCGCAGACCAGAAAGGCCGGGTAGATGAGCGCCTGCGAAACGGTGTCGCGCATCTTCTTCATGTTGGTGAGATGGCTGACCAGCCGGGTGAGGATGTCCTCCAGCGCGCCGCTGGCCTCACCCGCCATGACCAGGTTGGTGTAGAGCGGCGGGAAAATCCGCGGGAAGCCGCGTAGAGATTGGGAAAAGCTGCGGCCTTCGAGCAGCCCCTGGTGCAGACTTTTGGTGAGCTTCTGGAGGTTGACCTGCTTCAAACGTTTGACCAGTACGCCCAGCGCCTCATCCAGCGTCATGCCCGCGGAAAGCAGATAGGCGAGTTGTTCGGTGAAGAAAAGGCGTTGCGCGTGGCTCAGGCGCTGGTCCGAAGTGGCAGCAGCCACTTCGTTACCCGGGGCTTTTGGAGCGCTCGCCGCAGCAGTGCGCGCCTTTGAGGCTTTCGCCTCCGTCTTTTTGCCCGCGACTGCCAGGGAGTCGCCAAGCGGAATCGGCTTGATCGTGACCGGCACACAACGCTTTTGCTCGATGGCGAGGATGGCGGTCGCGCGATCCGCCGACTCGATGGTTCCCTCTACGATCTGCCCTTTGGCGTCGCGGGCGCGGTAAGAAAAATTCGGCATGGCAACAGCCTAGCGCAACGACTCGATTCCGGTAAGACCTCGTTCAAGGAAGCAGCGTTCACTTCAAACCGCTTTATCCACACCTCCATGATTGAGTGTTAAGAAGTCGGTGTCCAAAAGACAATGTAAATTCTCTGCACACTGTATAAATAACACTGCGCCTGGCGGGCGGGCGCGACGATCAAAACTGCTTGCAGGCGCGGACAGGATTTCTTAATGGTTGTGGTTCGTTCCATCGGAGTCCCTGCGTACCTTCCTTCCTTCGTTCCCGTAGTTTATCCAACGTCTTTATGGCAAATACTGTGCTCGTCGGTGCCCAATGGGGTGATGAAGGCAAGGGCAAGATCATTGATGTTCTCACCGGCAGCGCCCATCTGGTCGTGCGCAGCCAGGGCGGCAACAACGCCGGGCACACCATCGTCCACGCCGGCAAGAAATACGTTCTCCACCTCATTCCCTCGGGCATCCTGCGTCCGGGCAAGACGTGCGTGATCGGCAATGGGGTCGTCATTGACCCCTTGGCGCTTGTCGGCGAGATCGAAGGGCTCCGGGCCCAAGGCATCCCGGTTGACAAGAACCTGCTCATCAGCGACTGCGCCCATCTTGTCCTGCCTTACCACCGGCTGATCGACGAGCACCGCGAACTGGTCAAAGGAAAGCACAAGATCGGCACCACCAAGCGTGGCATCGGACCGGCCTACGGCGACAAGGCGGCGCGCACCGGTCTGCGTATGACGGACCTGATGCAGCCGGAGGTCTTTTCCACCAAACTGCAGGCGAAGGTCCGCGAGGCGAACCAGATCCTGAAGACTTTTGGGGCTAAAACCGTCAGCTTCAAAAAGCTGGAATCCGACTACCTGGAAGCCGGCTTGAAACTGCGTCCGTTCGTTACGAACACCGTGGTCTATCTGCACAAGGCGCTGGCGGCCAGGAAGAAAATCCTCTTCGAGGGTGCGCAGGGCACCTTTCTCGATCTTGATCACGGGACTTATCCCTACGTCACCTCTTCGAACACCACCGCAGGCGGTGCTTGCACCGGCTCGGGTGTTCCACCGCACGCCATCGACGAGGTGGTCGGCGTCATGAAAGCCTACACGACCCGCGTGGGCGAGGGACCCTTCCCGAGCGAGGACGCCAGGATCACCGACATGCTCCACGGCATGGGCCGGGAGTTCGGCTCCACGACGGGCCGCGCGCGCCGCTGCGGCTGGTTCGATGCGGTGGCCACGCACTTCGCCACGATGGTCAACGGCATCGACTTCCTGGCTGTGACCAACCTGGACGGCCTGGACACCGTCGAGCGGATCAAAATTTGCGTCGCCTACGATCTGGACGGCCAGCGCGTGGACGTGCCGCCCTCGGACTTCCAGGCGTTGGCGCGCTGCCGGCCGGTGTACGAGGAGGTGCCGGGCTGGCTGGCACCCACCGAGAAAGCCCGCAAATTCGAGGAACTACCGGTGGCAGCGCGCAAGTATCTGCATAGAATTAGCGCGTTGACGGGTGCCAAGCTGCAAATCGTCAGCGTCGGTCCTGGCCGCGCGCAAACGATTCACTTGTAGAAGGACGGCGCAAAGCCGCGGTGCCCGCTGCTTGCCCGCATGAACTCACCCACCGCACCGGACAGCGTCCCGCGTCACGTCGCGATCATCCTGGACGGCAACGGCCGCTGGGCAAAGCAGCGGGGACTTTCCCGCATCTTCGGCCACGAGGAAGGGGCCCGCGCCGTCCGCCAGAGCGTGGAAGGCTGCGGCGAACTGGGCGTTGAGTTCCTGACGCTCTACGCCTTTTCCCAGGAAAACTGGCGGCGTCCGAAGTTGGAAGTCAGCGCCCTGATGACGCTGCTGCAAAAGTTTCTCCGCGACACGACGCCCGAACTCCACGAACGCAACGTCCGGCTCCAGGCTATCGGACGGCTCAACGAACTGCCGGCCAGTTGCCAGCAGCAGTTGGAGAAGTCGATGGCTTCCACCGCGTCCAACACTGGACTGACGCTGATCCTGGCGCTCAGCTACAGCGGCCGCGTCGAGGTAATTGATGCCGTCAAGAGCATCGTCCAGGCGATCAAGGAAGGACAGATCGATGACACCATGATCGATGCCGATCTCTTCAGCCGGCACCTGTACACGCACCGTTACCCCGATCCCGACCTGCTCATCCGCACCTCGGGCGAGATGCGGTTATCCAACTTCCTGCTCTGGCAGCTCAGCTACACCGAGATTTATTTTACGAAGACACTTTGGCCGGACTTCCGCAAAGAAGATTTGCTTGAAGCCATCCGCGACTATAGTAATCGTCAGCGCAGGTATGGCTCGCTTTAGCTCCGGATAGGGGAAGTCCCGGGCTATCTTCATCCTGCCGCCGCGCATGCAAACCATCGTCATCGTTGATCCAGAAGTTGATTTTCTGGAATGGGCTGCGCACCAGTTGGAAACCCCGACGACCCGCGTGCTCACGGCGACGAGGACCGACGAGGCGTACAAGCTCTATTTCGGCGAGGACGCCGACCTCCTGATCAGCGATACCCATCTCCAGCCCTACACGGGCATGGAGCTGCTCGCCAAGATCCGCCAGCGCGACCCCAACGCGATGGTCGTGCTCACGAGCGCCTTCGGGACAACCCAGTCCGTCATCGAGTCGATGAAGCTGGGAGCATACGATTTTATCCGCAAGGAATCGCTGCCCTTCAACCTGAAGGTGGTGGTGGACGCCGCGCTCAAATCCCTGGTGGAAATCCGCGCGGCCACGACCTTCAAGCCGCAGCTCACCATCGAGCAGCACCAGGACAGCATCGTCGGCCAGTCGCCCGCCATGCAGCAGGTCTTCAAGATGATCGGCCGCGTTGCGCACAGCGAAGCGCCGGTGATGATCACCGGCGAAAGCGGCTCGGGCAAGGAACTGGTCGCCCGCGCCATCCACCATTACAGCCGGCGCAGTGACAAGTTCTTTGTCGCCATCAACTGCGCGGCCATCCCGGAAAATTTGCTGGAAAGCGAACTCTTCGGCCACGAAAAGGGATCGTTCACCGGGGCCGTGACCCAGCGCATCGGCCGCTTCGAGCAAAGCAACGGCGGCACGCTTTTTCTCGACGAAATCGGCGAAATGCCCCTGCCGGTGCAGAGCAAGATCCTGCGCGTGCTGCAGGAGGGGGAGTTCTCGCGCCTGGGCGGCAACGTCACACTCACGACCGACGTGCGCATCGTCGCGGCAACCAACAAGAACCTGGAGCAGGAAGTCGGCAAAAAACTCTTCCGCGAGGATTTATTCTACCGCCTCAACGTCGTCCGGGTTCACCTGCCGCCGCTCCGGCAGCGCGTGGAGGATATCCGGCTGCTGTGCGAATATTTCCTGGCCAAGATCTCGCTGCAAAAGCACCTGCCACGCGTGACGCTCTCCGAGGACGCCGTGAAGGCGATGGAAGCTTACCCCTGGCCCGGCAACGTGCGCGAGCTGGAAAATACGATCCAGCGTGCTTCCGTGCTCGCGACCACCGATGTGCTGCTGCCCAAAGACATCCCGTTGGGGATGGTTGGAACGACGCCGACGCTGGCGCTGGACGGAACGCCGTCGGGCTCCGCCGCATCGACCACGGGAGCCGTGTTCGTCGATAGCGACGTGGCCAGCGGCACTTCGGAAGGGGAGGAAGATGGTCCCGAAGGGAAAATCCAGGCCGCGATCAACCTGCTTTTTCATGCCGCCAACCAGGACGCCAACATCCAGTTGCTGCCTTGGCTGGAGCGGGAGTTTACCATCGCGGCCATGAAGCTGACGCGCGGCAACCAGCTCAAGGCGGCCAAGCTGCTGGGAGTGACCCGCGCCACGTTGCGCAAGCGCATCGAGCGGTTCGGCATCACGCGTGAGTTGAACATCCAGTGAGCCGGACGGTGCATTGGCTGCGGACCCGTGAGGGCTCTTTCCGCCCCTCGACCAGCCTGCCGATCAGTGATCGCGGCTTCCGTTACGGCATGGCGGTGTTTGAGACAATCGGGGTGCGGCGCGGAGAGTTGCTGTTCCTGGCAGAGCATCTGCGGCGCGGTTTGGAAGCTTGCGAAGCCTCCGACTTCCACGTCGGCGAGACCTGGTTCCGGCAAGCCGGCGATTTTTTGCACTCCAACCTGCCTTCCGCAGCTTCCGGGGTCGCAAGGATTCATGTCACGGCTGGTGATGGCCCGCCCGGCGGTCCGGCGGATCAATGCCGCATGCTCCTTTCTTTCGAGCCGCGCGCGCCAATCCCATCGGAAACCTACGCCCACGGCTACCGGGTCAGCTTCTGTCCGGTGCCGTTTTCTCCAACCCTCGGCGGCAGAAAAACCCACAACTACTGGCCCAACGCCGCCGCCCTGCAAGAGGCGCAACTTGCTGGGTCGAATGAAGGCCTCGCCTTCACTCCGCAAGGCGAATTGATTTCAGCCTGCATGGCGAACGTTTTTGTGGTGTTGAAGGAGGGGCGATTGGTGACTCCGCCGCTCGGTTCCGGGGCACGGGACGGGGTGGTTCGCGCCTGGGTGCTGCGGCAACGGGACGTCCGCGAAACCTCCATTGAGCGTAGTGACCTGCGACAGGCACGAGAAATCTTCCTTACGAGCAGTTGGCTGGGCATCATGCCGGTCGGCCGTTTGGAAGGAACGACCTATCGCGCGCGCGATGTAACAGGAACATTGATGATAAAGTATCAGTGTTAGCCCAATCGACATTGTTCATGCACAACGCAGGGATCGACATTTTCGAGACGGTGGCCAAGGTGAAGATCCTGGCCGAAAAGGTGCAAACTCTGGGCAAGAAGCGGTCCAAAACCGTGGCTTTCGAGAACGTGGCTCCGCCCGCCCAGGCTTTTTTAGCCGCGTTGTTGGCGCGCACTGCCGCCGAATCAATCCGGCACCTCTGGTTCATCTGCGAAACCCCGCGCAGCCAGGAGCGGTTTTATTCCGAGTTGAGCGACTGGTTCCCGCTCGCCATCCTGCTGCCGGACGTGGAGGTAGCTGCCGTGGAAGGTGCCGTACCGGACCCGGAGGTTTCCGCCGAGCGCCTGGCGGCCTTGCAGAAGATCGGCGAGGCGAAGGATCGACAGGTCGTCGTGATCAACCAACAGACCCTGGATGCTCTCGTTCCGGCGTTGCGGACGCTGCACGACTTGGAACTAGCCCTCAAGCGTGGTGCCCGCGTGGACCGCGACGAGGTCGTCCGCCGGCTGGTGGAAGCCGGCTACGAGACCGCGTCCCAGGTGGCCGAGCGCGGGCAGTTCTCCGTGCGGGGCGGCATTCTGGACGCTTACTCCTGGCAGCACGCGCTGCCGGTGCGTCTGGAATGGTTCGACGAAGAGATCGAATCCATCCGCGAGTTCGACTTGGATCAACAAGTCTCCATCCGCACCCTGGAACACTGCACCCTGCTGCTGGGCGAGCCCGAGGGCAACTTCGGACCATTGCGCGAGTACCTGGGCAAGAACGACCTGACTGTAGCCGTGGGCGCCGAGTTCGAGGAGGCTCGCTCCCTGATCACCGCCGGCGTCTCGGGGCAGGGGGAAGACGCCGGAGCCGAGGAGGACTACGGAGCGGCGTTCTACGAGTCGCCGCTGATTGTGGCGCGCCAGTCGATGAGCGCACCCGGCCAGCGCGAGATGGCGGACCGGCAGATCAAGGCACAGTTCCAAGCTTGGCAGAAAGAGAAATACACCGTTTACGTCCTCTACCGCAAGGAAGCCGAGCTTTCGTCCCTGCGGAAAACTGCGCACGATTGGTCGCTCGACGAAAAGCACCTCCGTTACCTCCCAGCGGCGACGGCCGCCGGCTTCGTCCTGCCGGCCGCGCGCCTGGCAGTGATCACGGCGGGTGAAATGCTGGGTTACCAGCAACAGGCGTCGTCGCGGTTCTCCTCCGGGGCACGCGGGCGGGGGATCCTGGCCAAGCAACGCACCCAGATCGATTTCGCCGAGCTTTCCCGCAACGATCTGGTCGTTCACCTGGAGCACGGCCTAGCCAAGTTCCTGGGCCTCCAGTCGGGCGGCGGCAGAAACGCCGATTTTCCGGATGGCGAGGAGGAACCGGTCGAGGAGTTCATGATGCTGGAGTTTGCCGAGGGGGCCAAGCTCTACGTCCCCCTGGAGCAGGCTTTTCTGGTGTCGCGCTACGTTGGCGTCGGCAAAAAGCACGCCGCCCTGAGCAAGCTGGGCGACGGCAAGTGGGCGGCGACCAAGAAAGCCGCTGAGAAGTCCATTTACGATTACGCCGCCAAGTTGCTCAAGACGCACGCTCTGCGCGAAGCGCAGCAGGGCGAACCATTCGGCTCCGACACCCCGTGGCAGAAGGAGTTCGAAGACGCATTTCCGTATAAAGAGACCGCGGATCAGTTGACCGCCATCGCCGACACGAAGACGGACATGGAGAGCCCCCGCTCGATGGACCGGCTGATTTGCGGCGACGTCGGTTTCGGCAAGACCGAAATCGCCATCCGAGCTGCCTTCAAGGCTGCGCTGGACGGACGGCAGGTCGCCATGATGGTACCAACCACCGTGCTGGCCCAGCAGCACTACGACAACTTCAGCGAGCGCATGGCGCGTTTCCCCGTGGTCGTCGAATTGCTCAGCCGCTACCGCACGGCCGGCGAGCAGGCGCAGGTCGCCCGCGGCCTGCGCGACGGCAGCGTGGACATCGTCATCGGCACCCACCGGCTCATTTCCAAGGACATCGAGTTCAAGGACCTCGGCATGCTGATCGTGGACGAGGAACAGCGCTTCGGCGTCAAGCACAAGGAGCGCATCAAGGAACGCTTCCCACAGGTGGATGTGCTGACCCTCTCGGCCACGCCCATCCCGCGGACCCTCTACATGGCGCTCACCGGAGCGCGGGATCTTTCCACCCTGGAGACGCCGCCGCCGAACCGCTATCCCATCGAAACCGTCATCTGCGGCTACGACGAACGGCTGATTCGCTCCGCCGTGGACCGGGAACTGGACCGCGGCGGCCAGGTGTACTTCCTGCATAATCGCATTGACACCATCGAAAAAATTGCCACCAAAATCCGGCACCTCTGCCCGCGCGCGCGGGTGGACATGGGCCACGGCCAGATGAACGACGATCAGTTGGAAGCCGTCATGCACCGGTTCGTGCGCGGCGAGACCGATGTGCTGGTGGCGACCACCATCATCGAGAGCGGCCTGGATATTCCCAACGCCAACACGATCGTGATCGACCGGGCAGACCGCTTTGGATTGGCCGACCTTTACCAACTTCGCGGGCGGGTTGGCCGCGGCCAGCACAAGGCCTACGCCTACCTCATGCTCCCGCGCGACCTGATGACTGTGGGCGAGGCCCGCAAGCGTATCAACGCCATCAAACAATATTCCTCGTTGGGTGCGGGTTTCAAGATCGCGTTGCGCGACCTGGAGATTCGCGGTGCTGGCAACATTCTGGGGATCGCGCAAAGCGGGCACCTGACGGCCGTCGGATTCGATCTGTACTGCCAACTCCTCAAGCAGGCTGTCTCCAAGCTGCGCGGTGAAAAAGTCCGGTCCCGGGTGGAAACCGTGATCCGCCTGGACTTCGCCGCCACGACCGAGGCCGACTACATCCAGCGTCTCCATGATGTCCACGCCGGCGCGCACGTGGACACCAACTCGCCCTTCCACGACAAGGACGAGGAGGAAGCCGAGGCTGACCGCGACCGGGCAGCAGAAGTTTGGCCGGCTTATCTGCCGGCCACCTATATCGAGGAACCTCGTTTGCGCATCCAGGCTTACCGCCAACTCGCCGGGATCGCGAAGCGCGCCGAACTGGACGAACTGGCCGAAAGCTGGCGGGACCGCTTCGGCGCTTTCCCCGAAACGGTGAATAACTTGCTGTTGTTCAACGGATTGAAGTTGCTCGGAGCTTCCCGACGGGTGCAGCAGATCGAGGTGCGGGAAGACAAGGTGATGTTGATGCGTGGGGCGGACTACGTCCTGGTGGGTGGCAAGTTCCCCCGCTTGACATCGAGGGAACCGGCCTCTAAAATCCGCGAACTTTCCACGCTCATAGAAAATCTTTAGCGTTGACCCGTCCGGGGCGGCTCGTTGTAAGCTGCGGCCTTTCCAGAGACAGCCAAGCCGATTCCCCCTCCGAAAATGAAGAGAAGTTACCTGTCCGCCACCTGTGCGCTGGCCTTGCCGGCGCTCCTTGCCACCAGCGTGTTGTTGCCCGCTGAAACGCGTGCCGCGACCAACGATGTCGTTGACGGTGTTGCCGCCGTGGTTAATGGCGACGTGATCACCTTTTCGCAGGTCCGCGAACTGGTCGGCCCCCGGGAACGGGGCATCCGGGCCAGCGCCACCTCGCCGGACGACATGGTCAAAAAGGTCCGCGACGCCCGCATGGCGGCACTGGAAGATCTGATCGATCGCCAGCTCATCATTCAGGAATTCAAGAAAAAGGATTTCAAGATTCCTGACAACATCGTCAACGACCGGGTGGAAACCATCATCCGCGAGGAGTTCGGTGGCGACCGGCAGGCCTTCGTCCGCACCCTGCAGGCGCAGAATTTCACGATGGCAAAGTTTCGGGACGCCGAGCGCGAGAAAATCATCGTTCAGGCCATGCGCTTCCAGAACGTGAAAAGCGACTTCATCGTCGCACCGAGCAAAGTGGATGGTTTGTATAAGACCAGCATCCCGTCGTTGACGACCCCCGAACAGGTGCATCTTTCGCTGATCGCGATCAACAAGGGGACAACCGTCTCCCCGGGAGAGGCCGATACCCAGCGCGCCGTGGCTGAGGAAGTGCGCAGCAAATTGCTCAAGGGCGCCAAGTTCGATCAGTTGGCCCAACTGTACAGTGATGACAGCAGCCGCCAGGTCGGTGGCGACTGGGGCTGGATCGACCGCAAGACTCTCAACGAGAAGCTGACCAACGTCGCCTTCAAGCTCGACGCCAACAAGATCAGTCCGGTGATCGACTACGAAAATGCGTACTACATTTTGCGCGTGGTCGAACGAAAGAACGCGGTGACCAAGCCCATTGCCGATGTGCGTCCCGACTTGGAGAAAAAGGTCAACGCCGACGAGCGCCAGCGGTTGCAGGAGCAATGGATTAAAGGGTTGCGCGCCAAAGCTTTCATCAAGAGGTTTTAGCCGAAGCAAAAATGGTCTCTGCCGCCGAGTGAACCTGTGACGGTGGGAGGGAGACGGCATGTATGACAAACGACGAGGCATGCATGGCCCTCAACATGATCTCCGGGGTGGGTCCCGCTGCCTTCCGGAAATTGCTCAAGTTCTTCCGCGAGCCGGCCGAAATTTTGCATTCAACCGCTTCCAAACTGGAGACGGTTCCCGGTGTCAGCCGCGAACTGGCCAGGCAGATCGCGGCTTGGCAGGACCACGTTGATCTTCCAGCCGAACTCGACCGGGTGCGGGACGCTGGCGTCGATGTAGTGACGCAACGCTCCGAACTTTATCCGGCGTTGCTGCGAGCCATTCACGATCCGCCGATTCTGCTTTATTGTTGGGGCGCTTTATCCCCGCTCGATTCCCGTGCCATTGGCATGGTCGGCTCCCGGAAGACAAGCTATTACGGTCTAGAAACCGCCAAAAAACTCTCGTACCATCTTGCATACGCGGGACTTACGGTTGTCAGCGGTCTGGCGCGAGGCATCGACACCGCCTGCCACCAGGGTGCGTTGGCGGCCAAAGGCCGGACGGTGGCGGTGCTTGGTTGCGGACTGAGCGAGGTGTATCCTCCGGAGAACTACGCCTTGGCCGAGCGCATTGCGGACGGGTGGGGGGCCGTCGTTTCCGAGTTCCCGATGGCTCTCAAGCCGGACAAGCGGACGTTTCCCATGCGCAACCGCATCATCAGCGGCTTTAGCATGGGGTTGTTGGTGGTCGAGGCGGGTTTGAACAGTGGGGCTTTGATCAGTGCCGGCCAGGCGCTCGACCAGGGAAGAACCGTCTTCGCGGTACCTGGGCAGATCGACCGTGTCACCTCCCAGGGATCGAACCGTCTGATCCAGCAAGGGGCAAAATTGGTGATGGATGCGGCGGACGTCATCGAAGAAATGTCCGATCTGCCCGGCTTGCTCCCCGTAGAAGCCACAACGCATGAAGCGCGGGCGGAAAGTGAAGTGGCTGCACTCCCTGCGAGTGTCCTACCTCTTGCTCTTGCTGCTGCTAAAACAGCCGCGTCACCTCTCAAACCGGACGAAGCCGCGGTGTACGCGGTCGTGGACACTTCGGAAACACCTATCGACCAGATTATTACGATGAGCGGTTTGCCAACGTCGGTAGTCTCCTCTACCTTGTTCGTTCTCGAACTTAAGAAACTTGTCAGGCAACTACCCGGTAAACACTTCGTAAAAGTGGCCTGACGCGACTCTTCGCCCGTAGAAGTGATTCCCGCCCTATGTCTAAATCCCTCGTCATCGCCGAAAAACCCAGTGTGGCAGCCGACTTGGCGCGTGCCCTTGGGCGGTTCGAGCGCCAGGACGACAGCACGTTCGAGAACGATCAGTACGTGATCTCGTCCAGCATCGGGCATCTGGTGGAACTGGCTCTGCCTTCCGAACTCGAGAAGAAACGTGGCAAGTGGAGCTTCGCGAACCTGCCGGTGATTCCGGAGGAATTTGAATTAAAGGCCATCGAAGCCACGGCAGATCGTTTCAAGCTCCTCAAACGCTTACTCAAGCGCCCTGACGTCTCCGACGTGATCAATGCCTGCGACGCCGGGCGCGAGGGCGAACTCATCTTCCGTTTCATCGTCAAACTGGCGGGAGTGAACAAGCCCGTCCGCCGCCTGTGGCTGCAATCGATGACGGCTGATTCGATCCGGACTGCGTTCAACCGGCTCCGCACCGACGAGGAGATGACGCCGCTGGCGAAAGCCGCCTTCAGTCGGGCCGAGAGCGACTGGCTGGTAGGCATCAACGCCACCCGCGCCATGACGGCTTTTAATTCCAAGGCGGGCGGGTTCCAACTCACCCCGGTCGGGCGTGTTCAGACTCCAACACTCACGATTTTGGTGGATCGCGAAAAGAAAATCCGCGAGTTCAAGCCGCGTACCTACTTCGAGGTTTTCGGTGATTTCGGCGTCAAAGCCGGCGAGTACCGTGGACGCTGGTTCGACCAGACTTTTAAAAAGGGAAGCGATGAGGATGCCCGTGCTGAGCGTTTGTGGGAACGCGAGAAAGCCGAAGCCGTCCGTGAAAAGTGCCTTGGCAAAACGGGCACCGTCACCGAGGAAAAAAAGCCAACCTCCCAGGTGGCACCGCAGCTCTTCGACCTCACCAGTTTGCAGCGGGACGCGAACGGCCGCTTCGGCTTCAGCGCGAAGCGCACGCTGCAGCTTGCCCAGCAGCTGTACGAGCGCTTCAAGGTCCTGACCTACCCGCGTACCGACAGCCGCTACCTGCCGGAGGACTATTTACAAACGGTCAAAGCGACGATGGGCAGTTTTACCGACGCCACTCTGGCGGGACACGCTGACAAGGCGCTTTCCAGTGGTTGGATCCGCTCGAGCAAACGCATTTTCGACAACTCCAAGGTCTCGGATCACAACGCGATTATTCCCACCGGTACGGAGCCTAAAGGACTGGACGACGCGCAGCAAAAACTCTTCGACCTGGTGGCACGCCGTTTCATCGCCGCGTTCTATCCGGCCGCGCAGTTCGAAGTCACCACCCGTCTCACAAGGGTGGAGAACGAAACGTTCAAGACGGACGGCAAGATCATCAAGGACCCGGGCTGGATGGCGGTCTATGGCCGCGAGGCCGCGGGAGTGGGCGATGATAACCTGGTGCCCATCGTTCAGGGCGAGGACGCCAGGACCAACGAGGTGGAAGTCCGGCAGAGCGAAACCCGGCCCCCACCACGCTACAACGAGGCCACCCTGCTCGCCACGATGGAAGGCGCCGGCAAGTTGATCGATGACGAGGAACTGCGCGAGGCGATGAGCACCAAAGGCCTCGGCACGCCGGCGACCCGCGCGGCGATCATCGAGGGTCTTATTGCGGATATGTACCTTGCCCGCCAAGGACGCGAGCTTTCCGCGACGCCCAAGGGCATGTCTCTGATCGCTCTGCTGCGCGGCATCGGTGTGTCCGCCCTTTGCTCACCCGAGATGACGGGCGAATGGGAATCCAAGCTCAAGCAGATGGAGCAGGGTGGATTGAAGCGTCGTGAGTTCATGACCCAAATCCGTGCTTTGACCGAGGATATCGTCAGCAAGGCGAAGAACTTTCAGGGCGACTCAGTGGAAGGCGATTTCGGGGACCTGGATGTCCAGTGCCCGAAGTGCGGCGCGCGCCCACTCCAAGAGGAATACAGGGTGTACAAGTGCCAGTCGTGCGACTTTGTGCTGTGGAAGACGATGGCCGGACGGCAATTCGATCCGGCAGAGGTGAAGACGCTTTTGCTGGACCGGCACATCGGTCCGCTCGATGGATTTCGCAGCAAGGAAGGGCGTCCCTTCTCTGCGGCGATCAAACTTGGATTGGAAGGAAAGCCGGAGTTCGATTTCCCGACGGATCGGGAAGTGCCTGACTTCACCGGCAAGACCCCACTACACCTTTGTCCCGTCTGCCACAAAGGACAGGTGTACGAGACGGACACCTCCTATACCTGCGACCTGGCAGTCGGGCCTGAGAAAACCTGTAACTTCCGCATGAGCAAGACCATCTTGCAACGCGAGGTGCCGCTGGATCAGGCAATGAAGCTGCTCTCAACCGGCAAAACGGATCTTCTGCCTAGATTTGTCTCGAAGAAAGGGCGGCCTTTTTCCGCTTACCTCAAGCTCGATAAGGGTAAGGTCGTTTTCGAGTTCGAGAACGACGGCAAGGAAAGAAAACCTGCCCGCGGCAAAGCGGCACCGGCCCGGGGAACGCGTTCGAAGGCAAAACCGGCCGCGAAGAAGTAACCACAAATCTCAGCATTTTGGTACGTTGTTTGCCAGATTTTGGGCAGATCGAATTGACACCCCTACATCTTGTGTTAGCCAGTTAGGACCGTCGCGCTGGCTACCACATGCGTTGTCCAAAGTGTAAAGGCATTGAAGATCGAGTCATCGACTCCCGTCCCGTCAATCATTGTTCGGGCATCCGCCGTCGCCGGGTTTGCCTGAACTGCGAGTATCGATTTACCACTTACGAGCAGATCGAACGCGCCGACTTGCTGGTCATCAAACGCGATGGACGCCATGAGCCCTTCGACCGGCACAAGCTGAGTTCTGGAGTGATCAAGTCCTGCGAGAAACGTCCGGTGCGTCTGGAGGTGCTCGATCAAGCGGTGGAAGATATTGTCCACGATCTGGAAACCAACTACAGTCGCGAGGTTCATTCCCGGGAAATTGGCGCCAAAGTCATGGAGAAACTTCACATGATCGATGGGGTAGCTTACGTCCGTTTTGCTTCGATCTACCGTCAGTTCGCAGATATTGGAGAATTCATCGACGAGATCAAAAATCTCGAAAGCCGGCCCAAGCCCAACGGGATGCAACCAGAACTTTTCGGTTAACGAACGTGTTCCATGATCGCGATCCGCAACAACCTGCCTTTGCTCCAAGATCAGCACGGGGGAATTTGCGCCATTGACACGGGCTGGCTTCTCGCCGCCGTGGACCGGGCCGCGATCAAAGCCGGTTTCATGGAGTGGTGGCTCGCTGATCACGTAACTACAAGCATCTGTAGCTATCTACGTAGTTTTTACGCCAAGAATGTGGTCGGATTGAACCGGCTCCAGGAAGTCGTGAAACAAACCTTGGAAGACATTGGCTACGAGGAAATTGCCCGTTGCTTCCAGGCCGATTCTCCGTCCTGTCACATCTCCTTGCTGCAATGCGCGCAGGCTACGGGATCCGATGAACTGTCTGCTTTTTACCAGGCACTCGCCTCTAGGATCGACGATCTCCACCGGAGTAATCTGCCCAGCTTTCACTTCTATGATCTGCGCGCCTGCCTGCTCCACTTCAATGCGGGGCAGGCTGCAGACCCCGGACTGCAATCCGAGGATGTGGTCGGCTTTGTCCGTGAAAAGGTTGGCTCTTTACCGTGGGACCGGCCCGTTCATAGTTCGATTCTCTAGCCGCCCATGACCCTCTTCGAGAAGATCATCAGCCGGGAGATCCCCGCCAGGATCATCTACGAAGATGAGAACTTGATCGCATTTCACGATGTGGACCCGAAAGCACCAGTCCACGCTTTGATCATACCCAAACGCCACCTCGCACGCTTGTCGGAAGCGTCGGCGGATGACGCCCAGCTTCTTGGCAGACTGCTCGTCGTGTCCCGCTGGGTGGCCGAGAACCTCGGCGTGCTGGAAAGCGGCTACCGGGTGGTGATCAACAACGGGCGCGACGCCGGCGAGAGTGTACCGCATTTGCACGTCCATCTACTCGGTGGCCGCGCGATGGCGTGGCCACCCGGCTAGAGCGCTACTCATTTGAGTGGCAGGCAAGTCTCGGCTAAGCTGGCGGATGGCA
>CAXTOP010000051.1:0-40471 GCA_964245965.1 uncultured Chthoniobacterales bacterium | reverse complement strand
GGGTTTCATGACTGGCAGCCTACCATACTCTCAATCATTCTGAAATTGGCTGTATGGTGGTTTGTCGGCGCGGCTTGCGTGCTGGGCGCCTGGCAAAAAGCTCCGTACGCTTTTATCACCTGGGTTTTGATTCTTGTGCTGCGGGGAGTGGCGGAGAAAGAGCGGCACACGCTCCACTCCCGGCATCTGCCGCTCGCGTTTTTCGTGTCGCTGCTCGTCGCTGCAGCCTGGCCGGCACTGCAATGGATCAGGCACGGCGACGAGTTGCTGGTCTCCGCCGGACACAACCAGGCCGCCACGTTGCTCCGAGCGCACGATCCGGAGGATGCCGGGTTTCGACCGTACGTGTACTGGTGGTGGCTGGTACAGGATTGGGACGCAATTGGAGTGCTCGCACCCCTTGCGGCGCTCGGAACACTGTTGCCGTCGCAACGTCGGCGGACCAGTTCGGCCCAGCTAGAAACGGCGATGATCTGCACAGCATTGGGCCTTGTGCTCGCCCTCACGCCCTATCGGGCCGAGCGTTATCTGATCACCATGATCCCACTGCTGGCGGTGCTGACCCTCGATTGGACAACGAGCTTCGCCGAGCGGTTCCCATGGGGTAATCGCGCGTGCCTTATCGTGGTGGTGAGCGCATTTCCCATGGCCACTTTTCACTACATCAAACCTGCGCGGGGCGGACCGGAGACGCTGCACGCCTCCGCCCGAGATCTACAAAACACTTTGCAGCCTGGTGACGTGGTCGTGATGGATCTTTACGCGGATCTCGAATTCAACGCTCCCGACTTCATCCAGTTCTACGCTCATCTCCGGCGGTCAGCAGAGGTGTTGCACGCCTGGGAGATCGAAAGTTTGCTGGCAAAAGCCAGCGCGGATCATGAGCCAACTGTTTATCGCGGGATCGTTCGCGCGGATCTTGTCCCCATCCTTCAAAGAGCCAACATCCATGTGACAGTGGTCACCGAGCACGGCGGATGGGTGCTCTGGCGGTGCGCACCAGCCGGAAGATGAATTTACGCCTTGGCCGCGGCCAAAGTTTCAGCCGGCTTGCGTCCCAACAACCGGCGCCAGCGGGCACGCCAATCCATCTGGCGCAGGTGCTCGAACATCAGGTAAACCACCGGCGTCGTGAACAGCGTCAGCGCTTGCGACACGACCAGTCCGCCGACGATGGCGACACCCAGCGGCTTGCGCAGTTCGGACCCGGTTCCCATGCCAATCGCCAGTGGCACGGCCCCGAGCAGCGCGGCCATCGTCGTCATGGTGATCGGACGGAAACGCACGATGCACGCCTGGAAGATGGCGTTCTCAGGCGACAACCCTTCCTCGCGCTCCGCTTCCAAAGCAAAATCCACCATCATGATCGCGTTTTTCTTCACGATGCCGATGAGCAGGATGATGCCGATCATCGCCACGATGGAGAGATCGTTGTCGCTCAGGTACAGGGCCAGCAGCGCTCCCAACCCCGCCGAGGGCAACGTGGAGAGAATGGTCAACGGATGGATCAGGCTCTCGTAGAGCATGCCCAAGACGATGTACACCGCCAGGATCGCCGTGAGCAGGAGCCACTTCTGGTTCGCCAGCGAATCCTGGAACACCTTGGCCGTGCCCTGGAAGCTGCCGGTGATCGTGCCGGGCAGGTGCATTTCATCGGAGGCTCGCTGGATGATGGCGGTGGCCTCACCCAGCGAGGTGCCAGGATCCAGGTTGAAAGTCAGCGAGGCCGCAGGGAATTGTCCCTGGTGGTTGACGGAGAGCGAGGTGTTTGCCATCTCGTAGTGCGCCAGGGAACTTAGCGGCACCTGCTTTCCGCCCGTACCGGCGACGTAGATCTTGTCCAGTGACACCGCTTCTTCCTGGAAACGCGGCGTTGCTTCCAGGATGACCCGGTACTGGTTGAGCTGCGTGTAGATCACGGAAACCTGCCGTTGCCCAAAGGCGTCGTAGAGGGCGTTGTCGATGGCGTCCGGCTGGATGCCCAACCGGGAGGCGGCGTCTCGGTCAACCACGACGTTTTGCTGCAAGCCCCTGACCTGCTGGTCGGTCGTGACATCCTTGAGTTGCGGGTACTTCTTGAGCTTGTCCACCAGGAGCGGCGTCCAGTGCTGAAGTTCCAGCAAATCTGCCGACTGGAGCGCGTAGGTGTACTGCCCCTTGCCGGATCGCCCCCCGGCCTTGATGTCCTGGACCGACAAGAGGAAAACTCCCATTCCTTCGATGTGAGAGAGCTTGGGTCTCAGGCGGGCGATGACCTGATCGACCGTGACCCCCGTCTGGGCAAACGGCTTGAGGCTGATGAACATGCGCCCCTGGTTGACCGAACCGCCTCCGACGAACGAGCCGAACGTGGCGATGGCCGGATCCGACGCGATTACGGCTGCCGCGCGCTCCTGCTTCTCGGACATGTTGGCGAAGGAAATATCCTGCGCGGCTTCGGTGATGCAGACCATCAAGCCGGTGTCCTGCTGCGGGAAGAAGCCACCGGGAAGAAGATGGCCGACGTAGAAGGTGGCAACCACCGTTCCCACCAGCACAAAAAGGGTGAACGTCCGGTGGAGCAGCACCCACCTCAAGGCGCTCTCGTAAAGGCGGAGCAACCCGTTGAAGACCCATTCGCTGGCCTCATAAAAGCGCCCGTGCGGACGGTCCGGATGCTCCGCGCGCAGGAACCGGCCGCAGAGCATCGGCGTAAGGGTCAGGGAGACCACGGCGGAAACCAGGATCGCCACGCTCAGCGTCACGGCGAACTCGTGCAGCAGCCGGCCGATCAACCCGCCCATGAACAGGATCGGGATGAACACGGCGACCAGCGAAATGCTGATCGAGATGACCGTGAACCCGATCTGGCGCGCACCCTTGAGCGCCGCTTGCACCGGGGTGTCGCCATCTTCGATGAAGCGCACGATGTTTTCGATGACCACGATGGCGTCATCGACCACAAAGCCCACCGACACGGTGAGGGCCATCAGCGAGAGATTGTCCAGGCTGTAGCCCAGCAGGTACATCGCGCCGAAGGTTCCGGCCAGCGAGAGAGGCACGGTGACGCCTGCGATGAACGTCGGCCAGAAACGCCGCAGGAAAATGAACATCACCATGATGACCAGCGCGATGCTCAGCAGCAGGGTAAGCTGCACGTCGTGGACGGACGCGCGGATGGTCTGCGTGCGGTCGCTCAGGATCGCCAAGTGCACCGAGGGCGGCATCCACTTTTGGAGCACCGGCAGCAGCGCGTGAATCTGGTCGGTGATCTGGATGACGTTCGCCGCCGCCTGTTTGGTGATGGTGATCAGGACGGCCCGCTTGCCGCCGTACCAGCCGGCAAGCTTGGTGTTTTCCTGCCCGTCAACCACCGTGGCGATGGAGCCGAGCGGCACGGGCGTGCCGTTGCGCTGGGCGACGATGATGGGGCGGTACTGGTCCGCCTTGGAAAGCTGGTCGTTGCTGCCGATGACGTAAGACTGTTCAGCATTGCTCACGCTGCCCTTGGGCGAGTTGACGTTGACCGTGGCGAGGACGTTGCGGATGTCCTCCATGCTCATACCCATCGAAGCGAGCGCCACGGGGTTGACCTGGACGCGGACCGCCGATTTGGCGCCACCGTTGATGCCCACTTGGCTGACCCCTTCAATCTGGGAGAGCCGCTGGCCCAGGATCTGGTCGGCCACGTTGTACACCTCCGAGAGCGGCGTGGTGTCGGAGGTCAGCGCCAGCACCATGACAGGCGAATCGGCGGGATTGATCTTACGGTACGTCGGCGGGTTGGGCAGACCGGTGGGCAGTTCGCCGCTGGCGGCGTTGATGGCGGCCTGGATGTCGCGCGCCGCGCCGTTGATGTCGCGCGTCAGGTCGAACTGCACGGTGATACCCGCGCTGCCGAGTGAGCTGGAGGAAGTAATTTCCGAGACGCCGGCAATCTGGCCGAAGCGGCGTTCGAGAGGAGCGGCCACGGAAGATGCCATCGTCTCCGGGTCCGCGCCGGGCTGGCTGGCGGAAATCTGGACGGTGGGAAAGTCCACCTGTGGCAGCGGCGCGATGGGCAGGAAATGGTAGGCCACCATGCCCAGGAGGAGGATGCCGGCGGCGAGCAGCGACGTGCCGACCGGACGGCGGATGAAGCCTTCAGAGATGCTCATGCTATCCTTCCCCTGCCGTTATGTTTGCTGCTCCTTCCTCCTCTGTCATCCTGAGCGCAGTGAGTCCGCGAACGCAGTCGAAGGACCTTCTGCCGCCGGAGGCAGAGGCCGACCAGCAGAGCAAGTTACAGCCTGGAAGGTCGCTCTGGCTGCCGCCGGCCGGAAGGTCCTTCGACTGCGTTCGCGGACTCACTCCGCTCAGGATGACAGACAAAGGACGCGAAACCTCGTAATCTATGTTCCTACTTAGGATAACAGAGGGGCAAGACCCGGAGCCGGATTGGGAGAGTATCGTAGGCCGCTTCATTATGAGCCGTGTCAAGAGTGAGCAGGTTGCAGATCTTCAGGTGATGCAGCGGGCGGAGTAGGCGCGGGCGGCAAGGCCTCTTCCTCACGGTGGCCCCGGCGCGCGGAAATCCACCGGCTGAAACGCTCCAGATAAAGGTAGATCACCGGCGTCGTGTAGAGCGTCAGAAATTGCGAGAGCAACAAGCCACCCACGATCGACACACCCAGCGGACGGCGCAATTCGGAACCGGTACCCGTCTCCAGCGCCAGCGGCAACGCGCCGAGCAAGGCGGCGGCAGTCGTCATCATGATCGGTCGGAAGCGCAGCAGACACGCCTGGTAGATGGAATCTTCCGGAGCCATCCCCTGGTCGCGCTCGGCCTCCAGCGCGAAGTCGATCATCATGATCGCGTTCTTCTTCACGATGCCGATGAGCAGGATGATGCCGATCAGCGCGACCAAAGATAAATCCATCCCGCAAATCTCCAGCGCCAGCAAGGCCCCCACGCCGGCTGACGGCAGGGTCGAGAGGATCGTGATCGGATGGATGTAGCTCTCGTACAGGACTCCCAGAACGATGTAGATGACCACCAGTGCCGCCAGGATCAGGTAGGGCTCGCTCTCCAGCGAGGCGCGGAACTCGGCCGCGCTGCCGCTGAAGGTCGTGACCACCGTGTCGGAAAAACCGATCTCGGTCTGGGCTTTCTGGATGGCGGGCACCGCCTGGCTCAGGAAACTGCCCGGCTTGAGGTTGAAGGAAAGCGTCACCGACGGGAACTGCCCCTGGTGCGGGATGGACAGCGGCGCGGTGGTGTTCCTGAGCTTCGCGAAAGCGCTCAGCGGCACCAACTGTCCGGTGCTCGATTTCACGTAGAGCTTGTCGAGTGTATCCGGGCTGGTGCGGAAGCTCTTCTCCACTTCCAGGATGACCCGGTACTGGTTGAGCTGCGTGAAGATGATCGAAATCTGCCGTTGGCCGAACGCATCGTATAATGTGTCGTCGATCGCCTGGGTCAGAACGTTCAAACGCGAGGCGCGGTCACGGTCCACATCCACGGAAAGCTGGAAGCCGTTGGACTGCTGATCGCTGGCCACATCGGTCAACTCGGGCAGCGCCTGCATCTTTTCCAGGAGCCGCGGGGCCTGCGCGGCCAGTTCGGCGGCGTCGGCGTCCTGGAGGATGTACTGGTACTGCGTGCGGCTGACCTTGCTGTCGATCTGCAAATCCTGCACCGCCTGCATGAACAGGGAGATGCCGCGCACCTGCGCGGTGTGATCGCGCAGGCGGGCGATGATCTGCTCCGCGTTGGACTTCCGTTCGTTGCGCGGCTTGAGGATGATCGTCAGCCGCCCGGCGTTGAGCGTCGGGTTGACCGAGCCCGCGCCCACGAAGGCGGAGACGCTTTGCACGTCGGCGTCCTGCCGCACGATGTCGGCCACGGCGCGCTGCCGGCTGAGCATGGCGTCGAAGGAAATATTTTGCGCCGCGTCGGTCACGCCGATGATCACGCCCGTGTCCTGCTGGGGCAGCAGGCCCTTGGGGATGCGGATGTACAGGAAGATGGTGGCAACCAGCGTCGCCGCCGCGATCAGGAGGGTGAACAACTGGTGGGCGAACACCCACTTCAACCCGCGTTCGTACAGGCCCAGCATCCCTTCGAAGAAGCTTTCCGTCCAGCGGTAGAAACGCCCGTGCTTCTCGCCCTTCTTTTCGGCCTTGAGGAGCTTGGCGCACATCATCGGGGTGAGGGTCAGCGAGACGAAGGCCGACATCACCACCGCCACGCTCAGGACCACCGCGAACTCCCGGAACAACCGGCCCACGATACCCGTCATGAACAACAGCGGGATGAACACCGCGATGAGCGAAATACTTAGCGAGATGACCGTGAAGCCGATCTGCCGCGCGCCCTTGAGCGCCGCTTCGAAGGGCTCCTCCCCCTTTTCGATGAAGCGCACGATGTTCTCGATCATCACGATGGCGTCGTCCACCACGAAGCCCGTGGAGATGGTCAGGGCCATCAGCGAAAGGTTGTCCAGACTGTACCCGAGCAGGTACATGACGCCGAAAGTGCCGACCAGCGAGAGCGGCAGCGCCACGCTCGGGATCACCGTGGCCCATACCTTGCGCAGGAACACGAAAATGACCATCACGACCAGCGCGATGGTCAGCAACAGAGTCATTTGCACATCGTCCACCGAAGCACGGATGGTCTCGGTCCGATCGGTGAGGATGGCCACCTTGACGGCCGGCGGGATGGACGCGGTCAACTGCGGGAGCAGCTTCTTGATGCGGTCCACCGTTTCGATGATGTTGGCTCCCGGCTGGCGCTGGATGTCCAGCAGCACGGCGGGCCGGTAGTGGGTGCGGCTGTCGGCCACCCAGGCGGCGAGTTGATCGTTCTCCACGCCGTCCACGACGGTGCCGATGTCGCCCAGCCGGATGGGCGCGCCGTTGCGGTAGGCCACGATGATCGGCTTGTACGCCGCGGCGGTGAAAATCTGGTCGTTGGAGCCGATGGTCAGCGACTGCCGCGCGCCGTCGAAGCTCCCCTTCGGAGCGTTGACGTTCGCCTGGCCGAGCAGCGTGCGCACGTCTTCCAAGCTCAGGCCGATCCCGGCAGCGGCGGCAGGATTGATCTGCACCCGCACCGCCGGCTTCTGGTTGCCCTGGATGGAAACCAGTCCGACGCCCGTGACCTGGCTGAGCTTCTGCGCCAGGACGGTGTCGGCAAAATCGTTTACCTTGTCCAGCGGCAAGCTGTCGGAGGTGATCGACAGCGAGAGAATCGGCGTGTCGGCCGGGTTGACCTTGTTGTAGGTCGGCGGATTGGGCAGGTCCTTCGGCAGCACGCCGCCAGCGGCGTTGATGGCGGCCTGCACGTCCTGGGCGGCGGCGTCGATCTCGCGGTCCAGCACGAATTGCAGCGTGATGGTCGAGGTGCCGAAGCTGCTGGTCGAGTTCATCGACGCCAGGCCGGGGATCTGGCCGAACTGCCGTTCGAGCGGCGTGGTCACCGAAGAAGCCACCACGTCGGGGCTGGCACCGGGCTGTTGGGTGAAGACCTGAACCGTGGGAAAATCCACGGCTGGCAGGGCCGAGATCGGCAGCAGCTTGTAGCCGAGGAAACCCAGCAGGATCACCCCCACCATCAACAGCGAGGTCGCGATCGGCCGGCGGATGAACGGTTCTGAAATGCTCACGATTTACGCGGTAGGTTTGGTCTGTTCCACGGCTGCGCTGGAGCCGCTGCGGTGCTGCCGCAGGCCTTTCGCCTTGTCGTCGTTGCCGCCAGCGGGAGGTTTGCCGCCGTTCGTGCCCAACCGGGAGCCGCGGGGCTGGCCGTGATCGCCGCTCTCTTTGCCACCGGGGCTGCCGACCTGGACGCGCGAGCCTTCCTGGAGCTTGTACTGGCCGTCGATCACCACTTGCTCGCCGGCTTGCAGGCCGTCGTCGATCAGCGCCAGGTTATCCTCGATCTGGGCCACCTTGACCGGACGCGACTCCACGGTCTGATCCGGCTTGATCACAAACGCGAAGGAACCCTGCGGTCCGCGCTGCACGACGCTGGCGGGAACGACCAGGCCGTCCTTGCGGGTGGTGAGCAGCAGCCGGGCGTTGATGAACTGGCCGGGCCACATCCGCAGGTCCTCGTTGGGAAAGGTGGCCTTGAGCTTGATGGTGCCGGTGGTCGTATCGATCTGGTTGTCGATCACGGCCAGCGCGCCTTTGCCGATCTGTTTGGCGTTGTCGCGGTCCACGGCGGTGACTTCCAGGGCGGACTTGTCCTCCCTTTCCACCGTGGTGTCGTGGATCGTCTGAAAATTCTGCTCGGGCAGCGTGAACACCACCGAGATCGGCTGAAGCTGGGTGATGACCACCAGCCCGGTGGTGTCAGCCGCGCGCACGATGTTGCCCTGGTCAACCTGGCGCACGCCGACGCGTCCGTCGATCGGGGCGGTCACCCGCGTGTAGTCCAACTGAGTTTTAGCGTTGTCGATGGCGGCCTGATCGCCCTGGATGGTCGCGTTGAGCTGATCGACGGCGTATTTCTGGGTGTCGAACGTTTGCTGGTCGAGCACCTTCTTGGCCAGAAGGTCCTGGTTGCGTTGCAGGATGAGTTTGCCGTTGGCGAGCAAGGCTTCGTCCTGGGCTTTCCTGGCCACCGCCTGATCGTACACCGACTTGTACGGACGTGGATCAATCTCCGCGAGGAGGTCGCCGGCGCGGACGTTTTGACCCTCGGTGAAGGCCACTTTGTCCAACTGGCCATCGACCCGAACCTTGACCGTCACGGTGTTGAAAGCCTGCACGGTACCGAGGCCGTCCAGGAAGATGGGCACGTCGCGCTTTTCCACCGCGCCGGCGATGACGGGCACCGGGCTGTCGAAGCCCCCGCCCCGTCCGCCGTGGCTCCCGTGGCTGCCTGCGCCACCCGGCCCGGCGTGGGCCGAAGTCGCTTCCGCCGCGTGAGAACGCTGCCAGTACCACCACGCCCCGCCCGAAACCGCCAGAACGAGAACCAGAATCCAGATTTTTCTACTCATGAGATGCGCGCGGGAGATGTCAGATGATGCTTCGAATGCAGCGGGCACATAGAGCTAAACCCGCCCTGCGGCCAATCGGCTCGAAGAAACTCGGCTGCAGGGCCCGGCGTGCTACCGCCACCTGGCGTGCCAGACCATTGCACATCCGCCCAGCAGGCACAGGAGGAAAAACAGTTCGCTCGGGTTCCAGTGTCCCGAGCGTGCACTGCCCGTCTGGTAAAGGCGCAGCCGCAGGCGGGCACGGAGGAAAGGCAGCAGCGGCACTCCGCGCGAAGAGCAGCCATCGAGCAGGACGTGAAGCAGCGGTCCCAGTGCCAGCCCGGAAATGATGGCGCCCGCCCCCATGATCAGGTGCGGGCCGTGCCATTTCCCCCAGCCGCGCAGAACCGGCGGCCAGTGGTGAACGAGCGCCCGTTGGACGTACACCGGTGCGTAGAGGAGAACAACGATCCAGACCGCCAGCCAGTGGCTCACTCCACGGTGACGCACCCAGGGCACCACCTTTTCCACCTGGTCGGGCAGGGTCGCCGTGGCGATCGCGGCGAGCGTCATGTCGATGCGCCCGGTCGCCGCCAGCACCAAGGCACCGTTCGCCAGGGAGTGGCTGGTCCAGGTCACGGAGGCGTAGTAAAGCCTTACGGGATGGCGCGCAACTGTTGCCGGGTCCTTTAAACGGCGGCAAGCAAATAGAAGATGCTGTGCCCGAGGCAATTGGTCGTTAGAAAATATCTTGAGGGTCAACAACCCGGAAGAACCAGTGACACAGCTTATCGCACCTTGTTGGAGTGCGAGCGTTGTGGTTCAGCCTGGTGGTGGATGATGCGCTCCGCCGCGCCATTGCCGGCTTGCGGCTCAGCCGCCTTTTGCTCCCCTTTGGGCAGCGGCATTGCCAGTGGCGTCAACGGCGCGGTGGAGCGCGCCATCCACCCACAAAAGCGACCTTGCCGGAACAGCAGAGGCAGATCCGTCGCGGCGTGGCGAGGTTCTTTCCCGGCGCAGTGCTCCATCGGAATGAAAACCACTCATCCCCGGCAGCAGTCGGAACAGCGGCTTGCAGGGCGTCTATTTTCGATTAACAACTGGTTCATTGGCAACGAGTTGAGATCATTTTCCTTCCTGGCATTCCCCGGGCCGAGAACTTGCTATGTAGAGTAGAGAAGAGCGAACCCGCACCGGCAACGATCTCGGGTGTGGCCAGAAACGTGTTGCCCTTAACGATTGCCCCGACGCTCGGCCAATTTACTGCCGCCTGCTTTCTTTAAACACTTACGCTGACCCGGAAGCAATGGGCCGTCCGTCCTTCTGGGGCGGCAGGCGCATGCAACCCAAGGATACTTATGAGCAATTCAGACTCCAAAAACAAGAGCAGCGGTTTTCTCAGCCGGATCTTCGGCCGGTCTGCGGGTGCTCCGGGAGCGGCGTCGGGCGAGTCGTCGGAAACCATCAACGGCACGGCCATCGAGCAGGCCGGGGGCAAACGGCTCACCAAATCCAAGAGCATCCTCATCATCGCCGAGGAAGATTCCGCCATGCGCCGCTGGCAGCGCGAGATCGAACAGTGGGGCTACGGCATCGAATCCATCCCCAACGGTGAAAAAGGCCTTGACCTCCTTTATGAGGTCGCCTTCGACGCCGTACTCCTGGACTACGAAGCGACGGGCATCGACGGAGCCAGGCTACTGCAGGAAATCCGTTCGCACGAAGAACTGAAAAGCCTCTTCATCGGGGTGTTCGTGCGCGATGCAGCCGGCGAGTCGGAGAAGGAACTGGCGGCGTTGAGTGTTGGTGCTTCCCGCGTCTTCCAACGTTCCAGCGTCAAGATCGACGGCATCCTCACCGCGCTGAAGACCGCCCTGTTCCCGCGCGTCCTGCAGGCCCAGCCGCGCACCAGGCAGGCGTCGCCTCTGGCGGTGCCTTCCGTTCCGTCCGTGCCTTCGAGCCGATCGACCGAACCGGTCCCCGCGCGCATCGCGCCCGCGCCCCTGCCCACCCCCCCGTCCGTCCGCGGTGAAACTTTCCCTCAACCAGAGCCCGCTATCCGGCGGGTGGTCAAGCTGGAAATGGCCCTGGAACCATCAGCGGTCGCGCCCTTGAACAAGAAGGTCTTGATCATCGACGCGGACGAGGCCGTGGCGGGCATCTACCGCGCCCAGATTGAAGCGGCCGGCTACGAGGTGGAAGTCGCCCTCGACGGTGAAACGGGTTTCCACGACCTCTACAACGTCAGCCCGGACGCGCTGCTACTCGACCTCCTGCTGCCCGGTGGCCTTTCGGGTTCGGAAATCCTCAAAAAGACCCGCGCCCAAAAGAAATTCGAGAAGATCCCCGTCCTCGTTTTCACGAACATCTACACCCGCGACGTGGAGGACGAGGCCAAGGCGGCCGGCGCGCTGCGTTTGTTCAACAAAGCGGCCGCCACGCCCCGCGACGTGATCGACGCGCTCAACGAAATTTTCCTGCCGACCGCGTCGGTCTTCGGCGGGCAGGCGGGCCGGCCCACGATCAAGTTTGATGCCGCCGGCAGCAACGCGCCGGCACCCGCCGCGCCGAGCCCGGCCAGCCCGGGCAGTGTGACTCTGCCGCCGCTCCCGGTCCAGGCGGTGGCGAGCCACGACGCGGATTTTCAGGAGGAGATCCGGGAATCGCTGCTCCAGGGTGCGCCGGAGTTCGTCAAGGACCTGCGCGGCATGCTCCAGGTGCTCCTGCGCAGCCAGGGCGACCTGAAGGCGCAGTCCGCCCAACTGCTCGAACTCTACACCCGCGTCCATTCACTGACCGCCAACGCGGCCATCGCGGGCTTTGTCAAAGTGGCCCGCCTTTCGGGCGCGCTGGAAGCCATGCTGCGCGAATTCGAGGCCCGGCCCGAAGGTCTCAACGCCTCGACCAAGCGCACGCTCACCCAGGCGATGGATTTCCTCGCCATGCTCTTCACCGGAGCCGCCACGCACGAGAGCGGACAGCCCATCAACGAACAGATCCTCATCGTGGACGACGAGATTATCAGCCGCCGGGTCATCGGCCATTCGTTGGAAAAGGCGGGGTTGAAATCGACCGCCGTCAGCCATCCGGACGAGGCCCTCAAACTTCTCGAAGCCAACCGCTTCGACCTGATCTTCCTGGACGTGGAGATGCCCGGCATGAACGGCTTCGAGTTGTGCAAGAAACTGCGTGCGATGCCGCTGCACACCAAGACCCCGGTGATCTTCGTGACGGCGCTGGGCGGTTTTGAGAGCCGGGCCAAATCGAGCCTGAGCGGCGGTGACGATTTTATCGGCAAACCGTTTTCCTACATCGAACTGGCCGTCAAGGGTCTGATGAACGTGCTCAAGGGCTCGCTCGCCCAGGAAGCCGACGCCGCGAAAACCCCGCCGCCGGCCCCGCCCGCGCCCGCGATCGCGCCCCGCCGCACGCAGATGATCTCGATGCCCCGGTCATGATCGAGCTGCTCCCACCGCCGGACGAGGCCGAGCGCCTGCAGGCGTTGCGCGCCCTGCACCTCCTGGACACGCCGCCCGAGGAGCGATTTGATCGCATCACGCGGTTGGCGACCCGGCTTTTCGGCGTGCCGTTCGCGGCGATCACGCTGCTGGACGAAAGCCGCTTGTGGTTCAAATCCAACCAGGGACTCGGCGCGAGCGAGCTGCCGCGCCAGGCCGCCATCTGCGCCCACACCGTGGCCAAGCCGGATCGCACCCTCATCATCGCCGACGCCAGTCTGGACGCGGATTTCCGGAACAATCCGCTCGTGAGCGGACCGCACGGCATCCGGTTTTATGCTGGCCACCCGCTGATGTCACCGGACGGGCACGCGCTGGGCACCTTTTGCATCCTGGACCGGCAACCCCGCGAACTTTCCGCCTACGAGGTCGCCACCGTGCGGGATCTCGCCAAGATGGCCGAGGAAGAACTGACCGCATCGGAGATCAACGAGGCGATGCGCCTGGTGCGCGAGGCCGAGGAAGGCTATCGCTCCATCTTCGAGAACGTCGCGGAAGGCATCTTCCAGATCCTGCCGGACGGTCGATACGCCAACGCCAACCCGGCGGTGGCCAAAGTTTACGGCTACGAGCGGGTGGATGATTTCATGGCCGGCGTGCGCGATTTCGCCCGCCAGCAGCAAGTGGTGCCCGCGCGGAGGGACGAACTGCTGCGCGAGTTGCAAGCCCACGGCCGGGTCAACGATTCCGAGAGCGAAATCTATCGCCGGGACGGAAGCACGGTGTGGATCGCCGAGAGCATCCACACGGTTTACGGCCCCGCGGGCGAGTGCCTGTACTACCAGGGCACGGTCCACGACGTGACGACCCAGAAGTACGCCGCCGCCGCCCAGGCACAGGCCCGCGACGAGGCGCTGACGTCCGCGCAGATCAAGAGCGACTTCCTCTCGATGATGAGCCACGAGATCCGCACGCCGATGCACGGCATCATCGGCATGACGGGGTTGCTCCTCAACACCGAACTCAAGCCCGAACAGGGGGAACTGGTCCGGCTGATCGCCTCCTGCGGCGACAACCTGTTGAGCCTGATCAACAACGCCCTGGATTTCTCGAAGATCGAGGCGGGCTGTCTGGAACTGGACAACCAACCCTTTACCCTGCGGCACAGCTTGAAGGAAGTCATCGACCTCCTTTCGATCCAGGCCTCCAGCAAAGGCGTGACGCTGGCTTGCGAGGTGGACCCGCGAATTCCCGAAGTGCTCGTGAGCGACGTGACCCGGGTGCGCCAGATCCTTTTCAATCTGATCTCCAACTCGATGAAGTTCACTCCGCCCGAGGGCCGGGTGGACGTGGTCGTCACCGGCCACCAACTTTCCGAGCCGGTGGAAAACCACGGCCACAGCGTGGCCAACGAGCCGTGGATGTTTCACTTCACGGTGCGTGACACCGGCGAGGGCATCCCCGAGGACAAGTTGCACCGCCTTTTCCGGCCGTTCAGCCAAGCGGACTCCTCCATCAGCCGCAAGCACGGCGGCACCGGCCTGGGTCTGGCGATCTGCCACCGGCTCTGCGAAATGCTCGGGGGTGCTATCTGGCTGGAGAGCGAACCCGGCCTGGGCTCGAACTTCGAATTCACCATCAAGGCCGCCGCCGCGCCCGCGGGGGCACCAGCTCGCGACGTTGCGCCGGAGCCAACCCACCCGGACGTGGCGGCGGCGGCGGTGGCGGTTCCACGCGAACTTTCACCGCACGCTCCCCTGGCCGCTTCACCGTCGGCGGCCCTCCCCGCCGTCGCAAGCACCCCGCGGCCACTGAAGATTTTGCTCGCCGAGGACAACGTGGTCAACCAGCGCGTCGCGATGGGCCTGCTCAAGCAGATCGGCTACACCGCCTCCACCGCCAACAATGGGCGCGAGGCGGTCGACGCCCTGGAGGACACCTTGTTTGATGTGGTTCTCATGGACGTCCAGATGCCCGAGATGGACGGCCTGGAAGCCACGCGCGAAATCCGCCGCCGCTGGCCGGATGGCCTGCGGCGTCCCTACATCATTGCCATGACCGCCAATGCCATGACGGGCGACCGGGAGAAATGCCTGGATGCCGGCATGGACGAATACATCACCAAACCCGTCAAAGCCGTCCGCTTGAAAACCGCCCTCGAACAATGCTGTGACCTGCGCGCCGCCGTGGCCGCGGCCATCCAACCACCCAATTTCAACACCCGCCGCAGCACCAACGGCGGCGGGTCCACCACCTTGTCCAACGTGACTCCAGCCAATCTCAATCGTGATAGCCTCGAAGCCCTCAAGAGCCTCCAAGCCGAAGGCGACGACGGGTTCCTGAAGGAAATGGTCGATCTTTTCCTGGCCGACACCCCCGCCCGCCTGGCGGACATGGAAACCGCGCTCGCCGCCGGGCAGCAACCGGAGTTCGTGCGCGCCGTCCACAGCATCAAGGGCGCGAGCGCCAATTTCGGCGCGGACGACCTGCACAATATCTGTGCCGAGATCGAAGGCATGGGCCGCGCCGGGCGGATGAACGACGCCGCGGCGGAACTCAAGCGTTTGTACGACGAGTTCGAAAGGGTGCGGATGGCCCTGCTCGCCGAGGTGTGACGCAGGAGGAAACGAGGGCATCCCTTCCACAACCATCAGGTT
Organism: uncultured Chthoniobacterales bacterium; assembly: GCA_964245965.1. Lineage (GTDB taxonomy): Bacteria > Verrucomicrobiota > Verrucomicrobiia > Chthoniobacterales > SZAS-18 > CAWCJJ01. The sequence goes on along the minus strand of CAXTOP010000051.1, from coordinate 25,405 downwards.
CTGCTAAATTGCTCCTGTTTACTTCCCCGTCCGATTCCCCTCATGGATACTCCGCCGCCAGCCAATCCACCGACCTCTCCTTTGCACGTCCTGCTGGTGGATGATCACGAAGACACCAACCGCTCGTTGTTTCTGCTCTTGAAGCGGCGCGGTTACGCCGTGCAGACGGCCACCAGCATCGCCGCGGCGTTGGAAGCGGCCCGCCGCCAGGATTTCGACGTGCTGGTGAGCGACATGGGACTGCCCGACGGCAGTGGAATCGATCTGCTTGCCCAGATGCCCAAGCCTCCCACTTTGGGCGGCATCATGGTGAGCGGCTACGGCATGGACGAGGACATGGAGCGCAGCCGGTTGGCCGGCTACAAAGAGCATCTCAGCAAACCGGTCAGCGTGGACCAACTCGACGCGGTGATTCGCCGATTGGCCACCAGAAGCAAACCGGGCGAGGGCTGAGGTTGCCTGTCCGGCTTCCGTGCGCCGCACTTCGACGAGGCGCAAGTGAAGAGTTTGGCGGAGCCTTACCTGCCCCACGCGGCGGCTTTGGGTATGCCGTGAGTCCCTTGGCCAATCTTGCCGGTGCAAAACCCCGGTGGCTGAGGCACAATCAGGTTCCGTGAACTACTGGTCGAAAGTCGCTGGGTTACCTTTCTTCCACCGGCGCGATTCTAAGGCTTGGACAAAATTTTTTGTGGTCCGCAGGGCTGCTGGGTGCGGCGGAATCGATGTATCACCACTCACTATGCGCTACCCGAAACCATTGCTTGCAGCCACTGCCAGCCTGACGCTGCTCTGTCCTCTCACCACGATTCGCGCGGCGGATACCGGCGTCGCCACCCCTCCGCCCATCGATCCCGCCAACCTGGATCGCAACGTCAAACCCGGCGACAACTTCTACCAGTTCGCCGACGGCGGCTGGATGCAGAAGAACCCGATCCCCGCGGAATATTCACGCTGGGGCGCGTTTGAAGAATTGGGTGAGCGCAACAACGCGGTGCTCCACAAGATTCTGGAAGAAAGTGCCGCTGGCGGGGCTCCCGCCGGTTCCGCCCGTCAGAAGGTGGGAGATTTCTACGCTTCAGGCATGGATGAAGCCAAGGTGGACGCCGACGGGATCAAACCGGTCGAAGCCGAGTTCACGCGGATCGCCGCTCTGAAGGACCGCGCTGACCTGCCCGCCGAGATCGCTCACCTGCACAGCCTCGGCATCAGTGCGCTCTTCCGTGTCAACGTGGACGCCGACGAGAAGAACTCCAGCCTTCAGATCGCCCAAGGTGGCCAGGGCGGACTGGCGCTGCCGGACCGTGACTACTACACCAAGGACGACGACCGTTCCAAAGCCCTGCGCGACCAGTACCAGGAACACGTCGCCAGGATGCTGACCCTGCTCGGAGACGCCCCGGAAGTGGCTGCCAACGAAGCGAAGACGATCCTCGGCTTCGAAACCGATCTGGCCAAAGCCAGCAAGACCCGCGTGGACCTGCGCGATCCGGAGGCCAACTACCACAAGATGACCCTGGACGGGCTCGTGCAAGCGGCCCCCGGCTTCGATTGGAAAGCATACTTCAACGCGCTGGGCGTCCAGGACCCGGGCGGATTGGACGTCAAGCAGCCGGAGTTCTTCACCCACGTCGGCCAGGTCGCCGGCAGTGCTCCGCTGGAAGACTGGAAGGCCTACCTGCGCTGGCACGTGCTGCACGATGTCGCGCCCGACGTGAGCAAGCCGTTCGTGGACGAGGATTTCCACTTCTACGGACAAACCCTCACCGGCGCGAAAGAGATTCGTCCCCGCTGGAAGCGCGTGCTCCGTCAAGTCGATGGCAGCATCGGCGAAGCGCTGGGTCAGTTGTACGTGGAGAAAGCGTTCACGCCCGAAGCCAAGGCGCGGGCGCTGGCGATGGTCACCGACCTGAAGAGTGTCTTGCGCGAACGTCTGAGCACGCTGGAGTGGATGAGCCCCGACACCCGCAAAGCGGCGCTCGGCAAGCTGGACGCCTTCGGGGTCAAGATCGGCTATCCCGACCAGTTCCGCGATTACGGCGCGTTGGACATCAAGCGGCAGCCTTACATTCTTAATATCCTGGCAGCGGGACAATTCGAGATGAACCGGACCCTGGCAAAGATCGGCAAGCCCACGGATAAAACCGAGTGGGACATGACGCCTCCGACCGTGAACGCTTATTACAATCCATCGCGCAACGAGATCGTGTTTCCGGCGGGCATTCTCCAGCCGCCGTTCTTCAGCGCGGACGCGGACGATGCGGTCAACTACGGCGGCATGGGCGCGGTGATCGGCCACGAGATGACCCACGGCTTCGACGACCAGGGACGGCAGTACGACGCCCAGGGCAACCTCAAAAATTGGTGGACCGACGAGGACGCCAGGAACTTCAAGGTCCGCAGCGAGAAGATCGTCGCGCAGTTCGACGGCTACCAACCCATCGAAGGAGCGCACGTCAACGGCAAGCTGACCCAGGGTGAAAACATCGCCGACCTCGGCGGCTCGAAGATCGCTTACGCCGCGCTGGAAAAAGCGTTGCAGCGACAAGGCGCGGAGGCCGCCTCCAGGAAGATCGACGGATTCACGCCGGAGCAGCGGTTCTTCCTGAGCTGGGCGCAGGTGTGGCGCAGCAACATCCGTCCGGAAATGCTCCGGATGCGCCTGGTCACCGATCCGCATTCGCCGGGGCAGTTCCGGTGCAACGGGCCGTTGAGTAATCTATCCGAGTTCGCTCAGGCCTTCGGTGTGCCGGAGGGCAGCCCGATGATCCGTCCGGAAAACGAGCAGGTGCAGATCTGGTAAGCGGTTCACGGCCGAAGAACAACCACAGAGAGGGCGGGTTTCCGACGAAACCCGCCCTCTTCTTTTCGTCAACCTACCTGGCAGCCGCCAACTCCGTCTCATCAGCGGGCAGCGCATCCAAGGTGGCGAAAGGCCGCAGGTCGTCCAGAGCGTCAGTCAACTTGCCCACGATCTTGTCGGCCGTCAGGCGCTCCTTGCGGCGGGCGAGAGCCTCTTCGTCTTGTTCGGCTCCCCAGAGTCCCACCACGATGTGCAAGTCGGGGAACCGGGCGCGCAACAGCTTGCAAAGGTAGCGGGTGTGCAACGTGTTGTGCGGCGGTGTCACGGAGATGCAAACCGACCGGCTGCCGGCTTCCGCCACCATGGCCACCATCTCGTTGGCCAAAGTCTTGTGAGACACCGATTCGGCCCTGTGCCCCTCCTGCTCCAACAGCTGGGCAAGCATCACGGCAACGATCTCATCGGCTTCATCCGCCGCCGGCAGACAATAGATGGGGTTCTGGGCAACCAACGCTTTCCTCTCGGACGCATCGATCACCTCGATCACCGGATCGTCGTGATTTGCCTTCTTGAGCGCGGCGGCTTTGGCAGCGGCAAGCGCCGGCGCTTCGATCCCTATTTCCTCGATCATTTCGCGCGTGTTGGTGAAAATGAACCGCTGGCTGCGAGCTTCCAGGGTGCCGGCTTCGTCTTCACGCTCGGCGGACGAGATTGCGGCGACGAACACATCGGAGTACAACTCGGGCAGCGTGTGGGTCTCCAAGTATTCGTGAGCCACGGCATCCGCCTCCCGGCGGTCGGAAGCCAACAGGCGCTGGTAGAAGCGGTCCTCCGGTGTCAACGTCGGCTCGTCGCCCAGCATGGCGTCCAGGAAACTGAGGCTGGGAATGTATTTGCCGAGCACCGCGACGCACACCGTCAACGGGGTCGCGAGCAGGAGCCCCACACCGCCCCACAGCCACGTCCAGAAAATGGTCGCGACCATGATCGCCACCGGGGACAACCCGGTGTGCGCGCCGTACAGCCACGGTTCCAGGACGTTGCTGGTAATCAGCTCGATGAACGCAAAAAGCCCCAGCGTTTCGATGGGCATCGCCCAGGACTTCGACACCGCCAGCGACAAGATCAACGGGAAGCCCAGCGCGATCCAGGCCCCGACGTAGGGAACAAATCTCAAGAGCGTGGCCAGCAATCCCCACAGGAGCGCGTTGGGCACCCCGATGAAGAACAGTCCGATCCCAACGGGCACACCGAAACTGACGTTGATGATCACCTGCATGAACAGGTACCCGCTGACCTTGTGCGCGGCCTCGTCGAGCGCCTGCGTGGTCGTATTAAGCTTCCCGCTGCCGATCAGGTGGATGATGCGGTCCCGCAGATCCTCCCGCTTGATGAGCATGAACAGGACGAACACCACCACGATGGCCGCGAGGCCGAGCGGACCAAGGATCGGACCGAACACGCTTTGCACCAGCGTGGTCAGGTTCGTCGCCGGCTCGACGATCTGCACCGGGACGACCTTCTCCTTCTTCTCGGACGCACCGGAGAGCGGACGAGCCGCGTTCGCCTCGGGCGCCGTGTTCTCGAGCTGCTTGCCGAGTTCCTTGATCGTGTCCGTCGCCTGAGAAAACGGGCTCTTGCCGCCGCTCTTGATGGAGGCGATCTTTGCCGCGATGTTATCCTTGTAGCTCGGCAGCTTGACGGTCAGATCGTAGAGTTGACCGAAGACCAGGTAGCCGACCGCCGCCACGACGCAGAAAGCCAGCAACACCGTGGTCAGCACGGCGGGAATTCGGCTGAAGCGCCAGCGTTCGAGGCGCGTCACCACCGGAGCGAGCAGAAAGGAGAAGAGCAACGCCAGGGCCAGCGGCACGAAGACCTCCTTCGCGAAGTACAGCACGGCCACGATGATGATGATCGACACCATCGCGAGGATCCTCGCAATCCGCTCGGGATTGGAGGCAGGAGGTTGGTTTGTCATGCCGGGGATTCGTCCGTGATCAGCAGCGAGGATGTAAGAAGCAACAAGCGGCCGATCCACCGATGGCCCATCAAAGTATTGGCCGTCGTGCCGGCGGAGGCTGTGGAGGCTGTGCAGAGAGGACTTGGGTACGTTAGAAAACTGTGCTATGATGGCTCTCTTTCATGTTCAGTACCTTGTTTCGTGGGCGCAAGCCGGCCCCATCTGCTCCTTCTGCCACCCCGCAACCCGCTGCGGCTCAACCCGACCCTTCCAACACCTTTGCGCAGTTTCGTCTCAACGAAACGGTGATCCGCGGCGCGGAAGCCGCCGGCTACCAGCAACCCACGCCCATCCAGCGCAAGGCGATCCCGCTGGTCTTGAGCGGCCGCGACCTCATCGGGTCCGCCCAGACGGGCACCGGCAAAACCGCCGCCTTCGCGCTGCCCATCCTCAGCCTGCTCGATCATCACCAGCGCCGCCAGGGCAAGGAAAGCGGCTGCCGCGTTCTCGTCCTGGAGCCGACCCGGGAACTGGCCCTCCAGGTCACCGCCAACTTTCAGGATTACGCCCAGTTCGGCGACCTGCGGACCACCGCCATCTACGGTGGGGTTGGTTACGGCAAACAGCGTGAAGACCTCCAGCGCGGCGTCGATATCCTCGTCGCCACACCGGGCCGCCTGATCGATCTGCTGCAACAGGGAGACATCTCGCTGCGCGGCATCAGCATCCTCGTCCTGGACGAGGTGGACCGCATGCTGGACATGGGCTTCCTGCCGACGGTGAAGCGCATCGTCGAGGGTTGCCCGAAGAGCCGGCAGACCCTTTTCTTCTCGGCCACGCTGCCGCCCGAAATCGAGAGCCTGACCAAGTGGGCGTTGCGGCCCGATCCGGCGATCATCGAGATCGGCGAGCGCCGCTCGCCGGCGGAGACCGTGACCCACGCGTTCTACCCGGTGGACGGATCGCAGAAGTTCGATCTGCTCATGGCGCTGCTGGAGGAGACGGGCGTCGGCAGCACGCTGATTTTCACCCGCACCAAACACGGGGCGGACAAGATCGCGAAAAAGCTCAAGACCGGCAAGCACACCACGGACGTGCTGCACGGGAACCGCAGCCAGGGCCAGCGGGTCCGCGCGCTGGACGGCTTCCGCGACGGCCACGTGCAGATCCTGGTGGCCACGGACATCGCCGCGCGCGGCATCGATGTGGCCGGGGTGACGCATGTCATCAACTACGACGTGCCGCATCACCCGGAAGATTACGTCCACCGCATCGGACGCACGGGCCGCGCCCAGCAGATCGGCGACGCCTTTACTTTACTCAGTGGTTCCGACGACGCGCAAGCCGCTCGCGACATCGAGCGGTTCATCGGCGCGAAGGTGCCGCGCAAACAGGTGGAAGGTTTCAGCTACAGCCCGATCAACGACGCGCCGGCAAGTCCCAGCCCCACGCGGCGGCCGCGCGACGGCCAGGGAGGTGGGGGTTCCTCGAATCGCCGGTCTGTAAATCGCCGGCGGCGCTAGTCGGCAGGGATCCTTGTGGTTGTAAGCCGGTTGCCTCCGGAGTGACCGCAAAAGAACATTGCTCCGGCGGAGACTCACTCCGCGGGAGCAATGATGACTGACGGGGATCGGGTGTCGATCCTCACCACCGTCGCGAGACGGAAAATTACCGTTTCTTCTTGGCAGCCGGCTTGGCTGGTGCTGCTTTCGGCTTCGCCGCTGCTTTTGCAGCCGGAGCTTTGGGAGCTGGAGCGGGTGCCTTCTTCGCGGCTGGCTTGGTCTTGGCAGGCGCCTTTTTCGCAGGCTCAGCAGCCTTCTTACCCGTCACGGTAGCAGTCACCTTCTTGGTGGCTTTGACCACCGAGGCTTTCGCCGGAGCCACCTTCTTGCTCACCGCTTTGGTGATCGCGTCGATGGGGTGGCTGGCAGCCACTTTCGCTGACACTTTCCTGGCGAGATCCTTGGTGGCCTTGATGGCCTTGGGGGGAACAACCGGCTTGCCTTTGGCAACCCGTTCGCCGACCACCGCGCCGGCCACGCCGCCGAGGGCCGCGCCGATCGGGCCGCTGACGACGCCGCCCACGGCCGCGCCGGCGACCGCGCCCGCCGTGGTCTTGGTGACAGGAACGGTGCCGTCCGATCCGGTGGATGTCGTAGGTGAGGATGATTTCTTTTTAGCCATAATATACAAGAGAGTTACTGCCTTCTAATCTTCCATCGCCCCGCTTGGAGCAGATGGCCGTAGTCCACCGCGCACCTGGATTGGTGACCGGTCCAGTGAACCTGATTTGCTACTTAAAGCGAGATTCGCGCCAGGACGCCAGCAAATGATCAAATCAGCCGTGACCCTACGATGTACAGGGTCTGATACTTTCCCAGGTGATCCAACGGTCAGCCAACAAGGACATTGACCCTCCGGATGCCTCCATCTAAAGTGCCGCACCCGCTTCCGCACCGCCGCTTCTCCTCTGTTCCGACCCTCACTGTTATGGCCAAAGTCAGCATCCGCAACGTTTCCAAAACCTACCAGGACAACAAGGGACACGAGGTCAATGCCGTCAACGACGTGAGCATTGAAGTGGCCGATCGCGAGTTCCTGGTGCTGGTGGGTCCGTCGGGCTGCGGCAAATCGACGACCCTGCGCATGATCGCCGGCTTGGAGGAAATCACGAAGGGCGAAATCCTCATCGGCGACAAACGCGTCAACGACGTGCCGCCCAGCCAGCGCGACATCGCGATGGTCTTTCAGTCATACGCGCTCTACCCGCACATGAGCGTTTTCGACAACATGGCTTTCGGCCTGAAGCTGCGCAAAACGCCGGCCAGGGAAATCAAGAAGCGCGTGGGCGAGGCCGCCGCGATCCTGGGCATCGAGAGTTACCTGGACCGCAAGCCCAAGCAGCTCAGCGGCGGCCAGCGCCAGCGCGTGGCCCTGGGCCGGGCCATCGTGCGCCAGCCCAAGGTGTTCCTCTTCGACGAGCCGCTTTCCAACCTCGACGCCAAGACGCGCGTGCAAACCCGCGCGGAGCTAACCAAGCTCCACCAGCGCCTACAGGCCACCATGATCTACGTGACCCATGATCAGGTCGAAGCGATGACCATGGGCACCCGCATCGCCGTCATGGACAAGGGCGCGGTCCAGCAAAACGAGGCACCGCTCAAACTCTACAAAGAACCCAGCAACCTCTTCGTCGCGGGTTTCCTCGGCAGTCCGGCGATGAACTTCGTGCGCGGCAAGCTCACCGAAAAGGCGGACCGGATCATCTTCAAGGAAATGGAGGGCGGTGTCGTCGAGTGCCGCTTCCGCACCAGCGAGCGTCCGGCTTTGAAGGCGTACGTGGGCAAGGATGTCGTGTTGGGTGTTCGACCGGAGGATATCGAGCTGAGCCAGCACGCGCGCACGCCGGGCGAAGTCGTGTTCCAGGCCGTGGTCGATCTGGTGGAGCCGACGGGGGCGGAAACCAACTTCTACCTCCAGACGGGCAACCACACCGTAGTCAGCCGCAGCCAGGTAATGGTGGACCAGCGTGAAGTCGGGCATCGTCTGCAGTTCCAACTCAACGCCGCGAACGCACACCTCTTCGATCCGGTGACGACCAACCGGATCGTCGGCTGATTCCGGAGCCGGGCCATCGCCGGAAAATAACCGGGGCGATTTTCCGATCCACGGTTTATCTGCGGAAATTTTATGGCTTATTCCCCCTTGCTGCCATGAGCGAGCCGGAACCTTCCCCCATCCCTCGCCCCAGGTCTCCCGCCCGGCGGGGTTTCGTGAGCATGATCCTGCAATACACCCGCGGGCTGGTCTTCGATCAGCACCTGCGCCGCCAGACCATGTTTTACATGGTGCTGGGAGCGATGTTCATGTTTCTCGTGGGCGACGTGATCCTGGCTGCTTGGCTGCGGGAAAACCTTGCTCGTTTCGTCGTCTGGTGGCTCGTCTGCGGCTGGCTCACGATCGGCTCGGCGCTGCTCGCCATGTATGATTTGCTGCTCCTGCGCGTCCAGCACCGGCTGGCCCGGCGCGAACTGCGCGAGCGACTGCTGAAGCGCGCGGACGAGTTGAAGCGGATGAACGAAGAGCCGTAACCCCACGATGCGCAAGAGCCGGCCGCAAATGGAACTCGCCGAGCGAGGGGTGCTCGCACCCTGCGCGCAAGCGAGCGCTGACACCGCGGGTCGCGAGTACCCCGAAGAGGAGCATCCCTACCGCACTTCCTACCAACGCGACCGGGCGCGTGTGATCCACTCGCGCGCGTTCCGCCGTCTGGAATACAAGACGCAGGTGTTCCTGAACGGCACCGGCGATCACCTTCGCACCCGCCTCACGCACACGATTGAAGTGGCTTCGGTCAGCCGGACCATCGCCCGCGCGTTGTCCCTCAACGAAGACTTGGCGGAAGCGATCGCCCTCGCGCACGATCTCGGCCATCCACCCTTTGGTCATCCCGGAGAGCAGACCCTGGATCACTTGATGGCCGGGCACGGCGGCTTTGACCACAACGCGCACAGCCTGCGCATCGTGGAGGTCATCGAGTCCAACTATCCGACCTTTCCAGGACTGAACTTGTCCTTCGAGGTCATCGAAGGCCTGCGCAAGCACCAGACATTCTACGATCCCCCGCCCAGCCGCGCCGGCGGCCAGTACACGTGTCCCTCGCTGGAAGCGCAGATTGCCAATCTGGCGGATGAAATCACGTACTACAGCCATGATTTGGACGATGGCCTGGATGCGGATCTGATCTCCTCTGATCATCTCGCCGAGACCGCGATCTGGCGGGACTTGCGAGGGAAAGCTCGAAAAGATTATCCCGGCCTGCAAGGCCGCGAGATGTGCGCCACGATCATCCGCCGGCTGATCGACCGCGAAGTGGAGGACGTCATTTCCACGAGCAGCGCAAAGATCGCCGCCGCCGAGGTGAAGAGCGTGGAAGATGTCCGCCAACAGCCACGTCCGCTGATCTCTTACGGTGACGAGCTGCTTGATGGCAACCGCGAGCTGCGGCGTTTTTTATACGCCAATCTGTACCATCATCCCCGGGTGGCGGATGTGAACCTGCGCGCATGTGAGCGGCTGGCGGACGTGTTCAACGCCTACATCGACGCGCCGGAACGGCTCGGGCAAGCGGCGGCGGCACGCCTCGCCAAAGATGGATTGCACCGCACCGTCTGCGACTACCTCGCCGGGATGACCGATCGCTACCTGCTCGAAGAGCACCAACGGCTATTTTCCAAGTAGCCGCCTGGCACACTGCTCCGTCCAGCCTGCCTTTCGATTGTAGGGCGGGCGCTCCGCCTGCCGAAAGCTGACCGGATGGCAAGTGGAGCGCCCGCTCTACCACCAGAAGCACCAGACGAGGCAAACCCGACCCAACGGATCTCTGAAGAGCTTGCCCGTTTCCTTACTTCAACTCCGCGTGAAGGTACTGGATCAACAACCGCAACCGGGCCGGGATCAACGGTTCTTCCAGCAAAGTCTGCCGCAAAAAAGGGTTTGATACAAACGTGTGCGCCACCAGATCGGACAACATATCAAGGTCCGTCAAATGGGAGAGAAACGTGTCGAGTTGCCCAGGCACCTCGTTGCCGCGCTCCTTGAACTGGCGGCAGAGTTCCAGCACCTTGGCACCCAGCGCCTCCGCTTCCACGGTCTCAGCGTCCACGCTGACCACCTGTTCGATCCGCGCGATACGAAAAGGCTTTTCCTGCACGTAGCCGGTCAATTGCACCCGCCACAAACCTTGCAGGATCAGATTGGCGGTGCCGTCATCCCGGCCGACGCACGCGCGGATCAGTCCACACCCGACCGTCTGAAAAAACTGGCTGCTCTGGGTGGATTCGGTCGCGCCCGGCCGCATCAGGGCGACACAAAACATGCGATCGTTCGCCAGGCTGTAAGCGAGCATCTTGCGGTAGCGCGGCTCGAAAATGTAGAGCGGCAGCAGCGCGTGGGGAAACAACAACGCTCCCGGGAGCACCATGACGGGCACGGTGTCGGGGAGTTCGGCAGGTAGATCTTCGGCCATGGGAATGAGTCGGGAACGCGGCGCTTCTGCACACAACGTGCGGGCGGTCGGATGTGGCTGCCCGGTTGCGAAACGGTCGCAGCAACGACACCCGGGCAGAGGCCTGTGGCACGCGCACTCCGGGTGTTACGTGTGCCGCCGAACCTTGGATGAATGAGCCCGTGCCAGCAGATCGTCAATGACCGCGCGCGCGTCGAACGGCGGTTGGCCGGGAAGCAGTTCATCGATTCTCTCTCTCAACAAAGCGGCCGGCCACTGTCCGCTGACCTGCGCGACCTCGCCCAGGAAGCCGTAGTTGAGCACTGAACCCGCCGCCGCCAGCACCGGACGGGACGCACGGCCCAACGGACCCATCCCCATCAATGCCAGCGGCAGCCGGCGCTCGAGCGCAAGAAATTCCAGCAGCATCGCCAGGTCCGAGCCGGTACGCACTACCGCCGCCACCTTCAGGATGTGCGCGCCGTGCTCGAGTGCGCGAGATGCTTGCGTGTGCAATTCGTGCAGCGGGGGCATGCCCGCAAAGTCGTGGAAGGAGGCGACGAGCCCGCGTTCCTCCGCGTGCAAACTGCCGACGACTCCCCCGAGTTCCTCCAGAGCCCGCACTTCAATATCCACCAGCCGGGCATGCGGTTGGAAGCGCGAGAGAAGTTCACGGCGGCGTCCGGTCGTGAGAGCGTTTGCTCCGCCCTCCCCGGGGCAACGCACCGTCAGGATGAAGGGCCGGGGCGCGAGGTCCGTCAGGATGTCCAGCCGAGCGGGGTCGTCCGCAAAATGGTCCACCCTCAACTCCAGCAGGTCCGGTCCACCGCTCACCCGGGACCATCCAGCCGCAGCTGCCAGCGACTCCAAAGAATGGACGGTTCCCACCACCAGCGGCCGCGACGCGGACGGCGCCACAAAATTTGATGTTTCCTGTGGATGGCTCACATTAAGCTCTCGCTATCCCGGGTGGCTGTCCTCCACCTTTCCCGTAAATGCTGCGCCGCAAGCAAGAAATCAACCAGCAAATCCAGCAGATCATCGACTCGATTCTGCTGTTGTTCGCCTTCTGGGGCGCGTACGCCCTCCGGGTGGGATGCACCGGTCTGTTCGGCCTGGACTCCCAGATTCCGCCATTCGGGCGGTTCCTGTGGATGATCGTGGTCATCATGCCTTTTGGGCCGCTGATGCTCGAACTCCAGGGTTTCTACGCTCATCCCCTGCAAAAAAACGTCTGGCGCACGCTCGGCCAGTTGTGCCGGGCCTTTAGCTCGCTGGCTTTCCTGGTGGGGCTATGTGTCATGTTCCTGCGCCTGGATCTGCCCAGCCGTTCCGTGTTGATCCTCTTCGTGCTGCTGGGAAGCGCTTTGCTGCTCGCCAAGGATCGCTTGATCCTGAGCCACACTCGAAGGTTGGCCGCGCGCGGTCTGCTGCGGGTGCCGGTGCTGCTGGCCGGCGAACCCGCGGACATGGACCAGCTCATCCGGTCTCTCACCGCCGAGCAGCTCATGCAGATGGAAGTCATCGAGCGCTTCGACATCGAGCAACAGCCCCTTTCCGAGTTGGTGGACGCGTTGCACCGGCACGCCGTGTCCCGCGTGTTTTTTGCCGCGGGGCATACCCACCTCCACACCATCCAGGCGGCGATCAACGCTTGTGAGACGGAAGGAGTCGAAGCGTGGCTGGTGGCAGACTTCATCAAGACCAGCATCGCGCGCCCGACCTTTGAGAGCATCGGCAGCCGTCCGATGTTGGTTTTCCGCAGCACCCCCGATGCTTCCTGGGCGTTGCTGGGCAAACGCGCCATCGACCTGGTTGGAGCCACCGTCGGCCTGGTGCTGATTTCCTGGCTGCTCTTGCTGGCGGCACTGGCCATCAGGCTTTCCTCGCCCGGACCCATCCTGTTCCGGCAGTTGCGCGGCGGCCGTCACGGCAAACCGTTCATGATGCTCAAGTTCCGCACCATGAGTACGGATGCTGAAATGCGCCGCGCCGAACTGGCAGCTTTCAACCAGATGAGCGGACCGGTCTTCAAGATCGACCGCGATCCCCGGATCACTCCGGTCGGCCAGTTCCTGCGGAAAACGTCCATCGACGAACTGCCTCAGCTCCTCAATATCCTGCGGGGGGAAATGAGTCTGGTCGGTCCCCGCCCGCTGCCGTTGTACGAGGTGGACAAGTTCGAGACCACGGCGCAGCGCCGGCGCTTGAGCGTCGCGCCGGGCCTGACCTGCCTGTGGCAGATCAGCGGGCGCAACGAGATCAAGAACTTCCAGGACTGGGTGAAGCTCGACCTTTTCTACATAGACAACTGGTCGCTGTGGCTGGACCTGAAAATCCTGCTCAAGACGATCCCGGTTGTCCTGTTGGGTTTCGGGGCGAAGTAAGCTTGGGTCCGCGCCGGCGAAAAAAGCGCGCGAAAAAGCCTCGCCAATCCCGGGCGGTGTCGCTACATAGAGGCCACTTACCTCGAATATGGCCAGCGTTACCGACGACCTTTCTTCCGTTTCATCCACCAAAATGCCCACCACCGTTGTCACCGGGGGCGCGGGCTTCCTTGGCTCCCATCTGGTGGAACGCCTGCTCAAGGAGGGACACAAGGTCATCGCCCTGGATAACCTGATCACCGGCAGCACCAGGAACATTGAACACCTCGCCGGGCACGAACACTTCCGCTACATCCGGATGGATGTAACCGAATACATTTTCGTTCCGGGCGATGTGGATTACGTCTTCCATTTCGCCTCGCCGGCCAGTCCTATCGACTACCTGGAACTGCCGATCCCCACGCTCAAGGTCGGAGCCCTCGGCACCCACAACGCTCTCGGTCTGGCCAAGGACAAGGGGGCCACCTTCCTGCTCGCCTCGACCAGCGAGACCTACGGCGACCCGCTCGTCCATCCGCAAAAGGAAGACTATTGGGGCAACGTGAACCCCATCGGACCGCGCGGCGTGTACGACGAGGCCAAGCGCTTCGCCGAGGCGATGACGATGGCTTACCACCGCTACCACGGCGTGGACACCAAGATCGTGCGCATCTTCAACACGTACGGCCCGCGCATGCGCCTGCGCGACGGCCGCGTGGTGCCGGCCTTCATCGGCCAGGCGCTCACCCACCAGCCGCTGACGATCTTCGGCGACGGGCAGCAGACGCGCTCCTTCTGCTACGTGAGCGACCTGATCGACGGCATTTACCGCCTTTCACAAAGCGATTTCCACGAGCCGGTCAACATCGGCAACCCGCGCGAGATGACCATCCGCCAGTTTGGCGAGGAGATCATCCGCATCACCGGCACGAGTTCGCAGATGGAGTTCCGCCCCCTGCCCGAGGACGACCCGAAAGTGCGCCAGCCCGATATCACCCGGGCACGGACCCTGCTCGGCTGGGAGCCTAAGGTGGACTTCGACGAAGGCATTCGTTTGACCATCGATTACTTCCGCGGCCAGGTCGCTTGATTCTGTTCGACAAACTCTATGTGAATATCCCTCTTGGCGCTTCCGGCAGTTTCCCCTTGCCGCCGCCGCGCGCCGATCGTTCGCCGCCTTCTGTTTCATTGTTTTCCTATGACCAAGAAACACTTGGGTCCCTTCTTTTCCTTGCTCCTGACCTTGGTGACAGTTCCTGTCCCCGCCCTTCACGCTCAGGCTTTCGCCGGCGGTACCGGGTATGGCACCAGTAATGGCGCCGTCACCATCAAGGGCATCACCGTCAGCACGCCCAACACTCCGGAGTACACGCTGGTCGGCGGCGAGGACAAACGTTTCAGCATCAAGCAATGGCTGGAGATCGAAGTGGAATTTGCTTCCAGCGCACCGGTCACTCCGGAGCTGACCTTCAAGTATTACGTTCTGATGGCCAACACCTTGCTCGTCGGCGAGGTCACGCACGTGGACATGCCGGCCGGACAAAGCCTGTACTCGGTGATGTACATTTCCCCGCGCAACGCCGCGACGATCCTCAAGGGCCAGCCGATGAATAATGCGACGGTGCAAAACATCGCCGTCCAGGTGACAAAGCCGGGGATCAGCCAGCCGGTGGCGGAAAAGCAGTTGAAGCCCGGCGCGCCCTTCTACACGACTTTGCAGCAGGTTCCCAACCTCATCGTCAACAAGAGCCAGTCGCCGTTTGCGCCCCTGTATTGGGACCGCTACGAAGCGATCAAGCCCAGCATCCGCTGAGACCCTCCCGGCAAGATATTTCCCCGCGTGGGCACCGGGGAGCGGCTCCCCGCGTGCCGCTGGCTGGTTATCAAGGTTGGCTAATCCATTTTGTCCTAGTTTGAACCGCCTCCTCGATCATGGCAGCCCGCGCGCGCATCATCAGTTTGAATCTCGGTACGCAGACCATCGGTCTGGCAGAGTTCCACAAGGCCGAGAACGGCGGTTTGGTACTCAACGCCTACAAGCAGACCGAAATCCTCAGTGATCCCAGCGTCGAGAGCACCCGCCTGCCCCAGACGCGGCTGGCGATTTCGGGCCTGCGCGATGACCTGAAACTCAAGCCGGGTCCGGTCAACTACGCCATCGCCGGTCAGAACCTCTTCGCCCGCTTCGTCAAACTGCCGACGATCGCCGAGGAAAAGGTCGAGCAGATCATCGGCTTCGAAGCGCAGCAGAATGTGCCCTTTCCGATCGAGGAAGTCATCTGGGATTATCAACTGGTCGGCGGCAGCAAGGGCGGCCAGGTAGAAGTGGTGCTGGTGGCCGTCAAGGCGGACCTGCTCGACGACCTCAACGACGTGGCCCAGAGCAGCGGTTTCCGCACCCAGGTGGTGGATGCCGCCCCGATGGCGCTCTACAACGCGTTCCGCTACAACTACAGCGACCTCGAAGGCACCACGCTGCTGGTGGACCTGGGCGCGCGCACGACCAACCTGATTTTCATCGAGAGCAACCAGGTTTTCTCCCGCAGCATCCCGATCGGCGGCAACACCATCACCTCCAACCTCGCCAAGGAGTTCCAGGAAGGGTTTGCCGCGGCGGAAACGCGCAAACGCCGCGACGGCTACATCAGCCTGGGCGGTGCGTACGCCGACCACAAGGACCCCGAGATCGCCAGGATGGCCAGGATCATCCGCAACACCATGACGCGGCTGCACGCGGAGATCAGCCGGTCGGTCAATTTCTACCGCGCGCAGCAAGGCGGTTCCCCTCCAACGAGGATTTTTCTGGCGGGCGGCACGGCGAACCTGCCTTATCTGCGCGAGTTCTTTGCCGAAAAGTTCCCCCTGCCACTCGAGTACTTCAATCCGTTGCGCAACGTGACCCTGACACCGCACGTGCCCGTGGACGAGGTGGTCAAGCACGCGCACCTGCTGGGCGAGCTGGTGGGCTTGAGCCTGCGCAGCGTCAACACCTGCCCGATGGAGTTGAACCTGCGCCCGTCGAGCGTGCTGCGCTCACAGCGCATCGCGGCCCGCCGGCCTTATCTCATCATGGCGGGTGCCTGCCTGCTCCTGGCACTCGCGGGTTGGTGGCTCTACTTCCTCCGGGCCACGACCATTCAATCACAGGTGCTCGGCACGGTGGCCGGCCAGGTGCGGAAAATGCAGAATTTCGAGAAGCAGGTGAACGACACCGCCGCCGACATCGGCCGAATTTCCGGCATCGCCGATCCGTTGGTGCAGGCGATCAACGCCCGCCAATACTGGCCCGAACTGATCAGTGAGATCAACTACCATCAACCCGAGCGCTACATCTGGGTCACCCTGTTGGAGCCCACTTCGGGCGGAAAACCGGTTGCCATCGATGATCCCGCCAAGCCCCTCGGAGGTGGACCGGGTACAGCCGTGACGAACACCCCACCCAAGCCTGGCAGCAGAGCGACGGTGCCGAGCATCGATGGAGTCCACGTCAAAGGACTTTACCTCACCAACGATCAGCAGGATCAGGTAGTTTCCGAATTTGTGCGTAACCTGGCCAAATCCGACTTCTTCAAGCTCGATCCGAAGAACGAAAACGCCGTCGTGACCGTCCGCACGCCCCAGGACGATAAATCCTGGGCGTTTGTTTACGAGTTGCAACTCCCGCTCAAGCACCCGCTCCCGATGCAGTAGTCCGTACCTCCGGCCGAAAACTGTTCTTCCGTTTATGGATTGGATTCGTAACAACCGGTTCCTCGCTGGCTATCTGGCCGTCATGATTTTGGGTGTGGGCAGTGTGGGGTTTTTACTCTCCACGGCTATCGTTGAACACGAGCAGGTTTCGCAGGACTACGATACTCAGGTCCGCGAGTTGAAGCGTCTCCAGGCGCTCAAGCCCTATCCCGATCAGGCGGACCTGAGCAAGTATCAGGAAGTCCGGACGGGCTACCGGCAGGCCGTGGACGATCTGCAAGCCAGGATGGTGAGCATGGAAGTTCCCCTGGATACCCAGATCACCCCGACGCAGTTCCAGGATCGCCTGCGCAAGGTGGTGGAGGATGTGACCAAGGCGGCCCAACAGGTGGGCATGGCTTACCCGGAGGATTTCTATCTTGGCTTCGAGCGCTACCGCAATGCGCTGCCCGAGGCGGGGGCAACTGCCCTTCTCTCCGCGCAACTCACCAGCGTCCAGGAGTTGATGAGTCTCTTGATCAAGGAGCGCATCGACAAAGTGACCGCGATCAAACGAGCGATCCTGCCGCAGGAAAGCGGGGGCGCGACCAGCCCGAATCCCACCCAAAAGGCCAGGGGTCCTGCCAACGCGGCTGCCCCGGCTGATCTGGTGACCAAGGTGCCCATCGTCCTGCAGTTTTCCGGCGCTCCCAGCGCCTTCCGGGCGGTGTTGAACGATATTACCCACCAGAAGCACCTCTACATCGTGCGCGCGCTGCAAATCAAAAATCAGGTGGATAAAGGTCCGGTGCGGGGCCAGCAGGATCCCATTCCCGGCGGCCTGGCACCAGCCAGCCCGGCCAGCGCCGATCCGACCGCCGCCCCATCGGACTTGCCCGATAAAGGTCCCCCTCCTTTACGTTATGTTGTCGGGCAGGAGAAGCTCGATGTGACCGCGCGGATCGAGCTGGCCAAGGTGAATGTAGCCACCCGCTAAACGCCGAACCCGCCGTCTCTCGCTTTCCTTTTTCTCCTCCACGCTGAATACCGACCCCTGTCATGACCTGGATCAAGCAGAACTACGACCGTTTTATCCTTGCTCTATTTGCCGCCGGCCTGGTCGTCTGCGCCGGGTTGCTCTTCAACAACGTCCGCGGCTTCAACGATGTTTTTGCCAGCCTCAAAGAGGTGCCGCCACCGGACACGACCATCAAACCGGTCGATATGGAGGGCTTGAACGCTGAAATCCGGAAGCTGATCGATCCGCTGACCTGGAAGGTCCGCATGATCGGCGACACGAACGACCGCCAGTTGCCCGCCTTCGTCTCGCCGCCGTACATCGAGAAGTTCGAGCCGGATGGCAAAGGCGGCTTCACGGCGAAGCTGGTGGACCCCCTCCTGGGTGAAGCGGTGCATGCACCGGTTCCCAACAAATGGCTCATCGACAATCACCAGGATATGCTGGCTTCCAACGTCCTCAACCAGGATACGGACGGCGACGGCTTTACCACGCTCGATGAGTACCTGGGCAATCCCCCCCTGACCAACCCGCCCAACAGCACCGATCCCAACAACAGGGATTCCCACCCTCCCTATTACACCAAGCTGTTCATCAAGCAGTTCGTCCGCGTGCCGTTCCGCCTGCTCTTCGCGGCCCGCAACGGCAATATCGCCTTGATCAACACCATCGATCTGGACTCTCCCACCCAGTTCCTCAAAGTCGGGGATCCGGTAAAAGGCACCAAATTCAAGATGACCAAGCTCGACCTCAAGAGTGGAAAAGAGGACGGTCTGATCAAGGACTTGTCTGAGGTCACGCTGGAAAACGTGGAAACCCACGAAACGATCGTGTTGCCGAAGGAAAAGGAAGTGGATTCTCCGACGACCTACGCGGTGCTTTCCTACGTCTGGAACGGGGGCGACCTCGCCGCGCGCAACGAATTTGCCGTGAAAAAGAACCAGGAGTTCAGCATCAAGCCCGACCTCAACGTGAAGTACAAGTGCATTGCTCTCTCTGAGATGGGAGTGACGCTTCTAAAAGAGGACGACAACAAAAGTATCGACCTCAAACAACTCCCGAAAAGATAGGGTTATACAGGGAGTTTCCGGATGTGCGGGATCACGCTGGTGCCTCCAGGATGCTTCATAGGTCGCGAGACATTGCGGATGACGTTCCTTTTTGCGCAAAAGCCCGAAAGTTTTTCGCTTTTACGATAGACGTTTACGGACCGTTTACGTTACACACGGCTTGCTTCGTGTTTTCCCCGAGCAATGGCCTACGTCGGTGCGGCCAATCCCTTCATCTGTTTTCCTGCAGAGTGTTCCATCCTTATGATTCGTTGCCGACTGAGAATTTCTTTCCTCCAGGTTGCCCTCGCCGGCTCGCTGCTGCTGCCGGGTGTGACGCCACAGGCAAACGCCCAAAATCTGCAAGCGACCGTCCAGCGTGAAGCGGCCCGCCGCCAGAGTGCCGTGGGAGATGCGCATGACTACATCAAGCGTGGCGACGTGGAAATCGTCCGTCAGGATTACGAGCAGGCGATGAAGGCCTACCAGGGAGCCGTCCAGCGCCTGAACCTGGCCCCGGCGACCTCCGAAGACCGTTCGCAGGCGATCAACAAATTCTTCAGCGCCACGATGAAGCTGGCCAACCAGCGCATCATCGAAGGCCGTTACCTGGACGCCGAAGCGACCGCGAAGATCCTGCTCCAACCCGAGTACGATCCCGGGTACAAACCCGCGATCAAGCTGCTCAAGCAACTGGAAGATCCGGGGTACTACAACAAGACGCTCACACCGAAGTTCATCGACAAGGTGCAACAGGTGAAGGACCTTTTTACCGAGGCCCAGGGTTTCTACGACGCCGGCCGCTTTGAACTGGCCTTCAAACGTTACGAGCAAATCCTTTCGCTCGATCCGACCAACATCGCCGCCCGCAAAGGCGAGGAGCGCGTGGACAACGCCCGCTACCGCTACGCCGAGCACGCCTACGACGAAACCCGCGCGCGTTCCGTCTGGGAAGTGGAAAAAGAATGGGAGCGCCCGGTGCGCAAGTTCGGCCTCGACGCCGATCCCAAGCGCGGGTTGAGCCGCGTGGTGCATGACGACCAGGGCACGGTGGCGATCACCCGCAAGCTCAACTCCATCATCATTCCCAACATCGAGTTCCGCCAGACCACGATCAGCGACGCCATCGAATACCTGCGCCAGGAGAGCAAGCGTCTGGACGTGACCGAGCCGAACCCCGACGCCCGCGGCGTGAACATCTTCCTCAAGCTCTCCGCCGTGGGAACCGCTGCACCCACTGCCCCCGTGGGAACCGCCGCGCCTGCCGCCCCCGTGGTCCCGGCTGACGCCGTGCCGGGTTCGCCGGACGATTCCGAGCCGGTCGCCGCCTTGCCCGCCGGCCCAGCCGCGACGGCCAAAACCCGGATCACGCTGAGCCTTGGCCGCATCCCGCTTTTTGAAGCGCTCAAGTATGTCGCCCAGCAAGCGGCGCTCAAGGTCAAGATTGACCCGTACGCCGTCTCGATCGTGCCGTTGAGTGAGGACACCGCGCAGTTGATCACCGCGGAGTTCCGCGTCCCGCCCACGTTCATCTCCAACCAGAGCCAGGGCAACGTCAGCGGCAGTGCCCTGAGTCAGGGCGCGGTCTCGGCAAACGGCGGCGGCGGAACCCGGGACAACACGGGTGCAGGTGCGGGCCCGCTGATCAGCCGCCAGGATGCCAAAACGTTTCTGATGGCGAGCGGCGTGACTTTCAGCACGAGGGGTGCCAGCGCGACTTACCTGCCTTCCACGAGCAAGCTGGTAGTGCGGAACACCCAGGAAAACATCGATCTGATCGAACAGTTGGTGGCGCAGCAGGACGTCGTCATCCGCCAGGTGGAGATCGAGTCCAAGTTCGTCGAAATTACCCAGAACAATCTCAAGGAATTAAGCTTTGACTGGTCGCTCGGGCAATCCAACATCGGGAACGAGCGGGTGTTCATCGGTGGAGGCACCGCCGGCGCGGGCAGCGGTGCCAGCGGCAGTGCGAGTTCGGGCAGCACCCTGCCCTTCACCAACGCCTCGGGCGGAGGTCTCGGCGACCCCATCACGGCGGGCAACCGTTCGGGCAGCTTTGCCATCCAGGCTAATGCCATCGACGCCCTGCTCTTCGGCAGCGGTGCCGCCGCCGCGGCCCCCGGCATCTTCAGCGTGGCCGGTGTGTTCACCGATCCGCAGTTCCAGCTCCTGGTACGCGCCCTCAACCAGCAGAAGGGCGTGGACTTGTTGAGCGCTCCGCGCGTGACGACCAAGAGCGGGCAGCGCGCCACCATCGAAATCATCCGCGAATTTCTCTATCCGACCCAGTTTCAACCACCGCAAATCCCGCAAAATTTCGGCAACCAGAACGGCAGCGCCACCATCTCCGCCGCCGGCTTGCTGACGGGAACCAGCGGCACCAGCAGTTTCCCGGTCACCCCGACCACGCCGACGAGCTTCGAAAAGCGCAACACGGGTGTGACGCTGGAAGTCGAGCCGGTCATCGGTCCCGACAACTACACCATCGACTTGAACCTGCAGCCCCAGGTGGTCGATTTCGACGGCTTCATCAATTACGGCAGCCCGATCCAGACGATCTCTCCCAACCCGCTGGTGGGCACCGTGGTGCTGACACCCAACGTCATCAACCAGCCGATCTTCAGCACCCGCAAGGTTTCGACCAGCGTAAGCGTGTACGATGGTTCGACCGTGGTCCTGGGCGGCCTGGTTCGCGAGGACATCCAGAAAGTCAACGACAAGGTACCCATCCTCGGCGACGTGCCCCTGGTCGGCCGCTTGTTCCGCAGCAAGGTGGACCAGAACATCAAGCGAAATCTGATCATCTTCGTCACCGCGCGCCTCATTGATCCGAGCGGCCAGCCCATCCTCAACACCGAAGAGGACGAGGAGGTTGTCCAGCCTCTCGTCGGCCCGGACAGCTACGTGCAGCCGACCGGCCCGTTGCCGTTGTTCAACAAGAAGTAAGTCGAGTTCAACCGTCCTTTCCCCGGTAAGCCTGCCGCCCGCACCCTGCGGGCGGGCACTTACCGGGGTTTTGCTTTGGAGAGAGATCCCCTGCCCTGACGAAAGGCAAGCACCCGAACATCATGCCTCTGATCGCCATTACCGGCGGGATCGCTGCCGGCAAGTCCACGTTTACCCGCTTGCTTGCGGACGCGCTCGACGCTGCAACTTTTGATACGGATCATTGCGCCCGGCGGCTCTTGAGCGAAGACCGGGAGGTGGCGCAGGCCGTGCGAACGGAGTTCGGCGGCGGCGTCTTCGATGCGCAGGGGCGAATCGAGCGGGCTGTGCTGCGCCAGATCGTCTTTGCGGCTTCGGAAAGCCGTGGCCGGCTCGAAGCGATCCTTCACCCCCGCGTGCGTGCGGCCTGGACCGGATGGGCACGCGAGAGGTTGCAAAAAGCTCCGGACGCGATATTACTGGTGGAGATTCCTCTGCTTTACGAGACCGCGGCGGCCAGTTTGTTCGATCAGGCAGTGACCGTGGGCTGCACCGAGCAAACCCAGGTGCGGCGTTTGACGATCGAGCGCCACCTTCCCATCGACATCGCCCGCCGGATCATCGCCAGCCAGTGGTCTATGGCCGAAAAGATCCGTTTGGGTGATCGTCTGATCTGGAACGATGGCGCCAGCAAGTATCTTCAAGCGCAGGCCGATCTTTGCGCGCAACACTACCGAGACTCCTTTCAACCGCAGGACGCTGACGGGTAAAATTCTCCTGCCCGCCGCGCCCGGTTTCATCACCATGAGTGATCCGCATCCAACGACCGCTTTAGATTATCCGGCCCCCCCGTCTGATCCCGGTTCCGGGAAGTACCGCTTTCCTGCCGATCAAACCCGGCTTGCGGGGGCCACGCCGCAGGACGCCTCTCCTTCCAACCTCCCGGTCGAGGGACCATTCGACCTCAACGCCTTGCAGAGAGCGACGATGGAGGATCTCTCCGACTTGGCCGTCCGCCTGGGCGTCAAGAATTCCCCCCCCCGCGCGCGCCATCCGCTGGTCTGCGAACTGGTCCGTACGATGGTCGCGCGTGGGCTCAAGGTCACAGCAGAGGGAGTCCTGGAGATGGGTGCTGAACCCTTCGGGTATCTGCGCTGGCCGGAATTCAGCTTCCTGCCGTGTCCCGAGGATCTTTATGTCCCGGCTGCGCTGGTCCGGCAACATGGGCTTCGTGCCGGTCATCGTCTCACCGGCTGGGTCCGTCCAGCCCGCGACAAGGAAAAGTTCATGGCGGTCGAGCGGGTGACCTCAATCGAGAACATCCCCGTCGATCAGTGGATTCGCACGAAGGAGTTCGATGAACTCACCCCGCAGTTCCCCAAGGAACGCATCATCCTGGAAAGCACGGCTTACAACGAGCCGACCGCCCGGGCCATCGACCTGGTCGCCACCCTGGGCAAGGGGCAGCGCGGGCTGATCCTGGCCCCGCCGCGCACGGGCAAGACAGTGATGCTCAAGCATATCGCGCGTGCCATCCAGGAGGGAAGCCCGGACATTCACCTCATGATGCTGCTCGTGGACGAGCGCCCGGAGGAAGTCACCGACTTCAAGAGCGAGCTCAAAGCGGAAATTTACAGTTCCACTTTTGACGAGTCCTCCACCCGGCACATCCAGGTTGCGGAACTGGTTTGCGAACGGGCCAAGCGGCTGGTCGAATTGGGCAAGCACGTGGTGATCCTGCTCGACAGCATCACCCGGCTGTCCCGCGGCTACAACGCGCAGTTGGGCGGCAAGGGCCGCCTGATGAGCGGCGGTCTCGACGCCAAGGCGCTCATCAAGCCCAAGAAGTTCTTCAGCGCGGCGCGCAGCGTGGAAGAAGGCGGCAGCCTGACCATCCTGGCGACGGCGTTGGTGGACACCGGCAGCCGGGCCGACGAAGTCATCTTCGAGGAGTTCAAGGGCACGGGAAACATGGAGCTGCACCTGGACCGCGAGCTGATCGACAAGCGCATCTTTCCGGCGATCCAGATCGTGAAATCCGGTACCCGCCGGGATGAGTTGCTTTACCACCCGGACGAGCTGAGCCACGTGCAACTTCTAAGGAAAAATCTCGTCGCCCTGCCGCCCATCGAGGCGATGGAGGTGTTGCTGGACAACATCCAGGCAACCAAGTCGAACATGGAACTGCTGCTCGCGGGCCTGCGCTCCTGACCTTCCCCTGCCGGGCCGCTTTGGGGCTTGCGTGGAGCGCGGGCACCCATCATCGTAACCGTTTTCCAGTTGCCGGACTCGTCCGGCAGCCCCATGCCCGGAGCCATTTCGCCCGCCTTGATCTCTCAACCTCAACAACTCGCCGACTTTCTTCCCCACATCGCCCCTGCGGAACGCGTGGCGGTGGATACCGAGGCCGACAGCCTGCACGTTTACCGCGAAAAGCTCTGCCTGATCCAGGTCAGCCTGCCGAGCGACGTCCACGCGCTGATCGATCCGCTCGCGAACCTTGCCCTGCAACCTTTCTATGACGCCCTCCAGGGCAAGACCATCGTTCTGCACGGTGCGGACTACGATCTGCGGCTGCTGCGCCGCGCCGGGGGTTTCGCCGCGATGGCAGTCTTCGACACCATGATCGGCGCGCGGCTGATCGGAAGGCGCGAATTTTCTTACGCGGCGCTAGTTCAGTCCGAGTTTGGGGTGACCCTGGTCAAAGGCTCGCAGAAAGCCAACTGGGCGCGGCGTCCGCTGACCGACATCATGGCGGAATACGCTCAGAACGATACGCGCTACCTCCTCGCCATCGCGGAGCGGTTGGAAGCGCGCCTGCGCGAGTTGGGACGCTGGTCGTGGTTCGAGCAGAGCTGCACCCGGGCGCTCGAACAGGCGGCTGTGGAACGCGAAAAAGATGTCACGGACGCGTGGCGGATCAACGGCAGCGGCACGTTGCGCGGTCGTTCGGCCGCGGTGATGCGCGAGATCTGGCACTGGCGCGAGGGGGAAGCTTCCGTGATTGATCGCCCGACTTTTCACGTGATGCGCAATGAGGACATGCTCAGCGCCGCCCGGGCGTTCGCGGAGGATAAAACGCCGCATTTCGAGTACCTGCGCGGAACGCGCCGGGTGCGCTTTTACGAGGCGGCCGAACGCGGCCGTGCTCTGCCGGAGAATGAATGGCCGGTCCCCGCCAAACGGCTTCACACCCGCTGGACCGCGGAACAGGAAAGGCGCGCCGAGGCTTTGAAAATCGAGCGGGACCGGGTCGCGACGGAGCTGGACCTGGACCCTTCCATGATCGCCCCCCGCGCCACGTTGGAAGCCATCGCGGGCAAGCCCGCCAGGGCGGAGGAGCTGCTGCTGCCTTGGCAGCGGCAACTCCTGGGACTCGAAGAAGCGGCTGGCTAGAGCGCTGCACGATCGGATAAGCCTCGCAAAGCGTCCGGGAGGGACCCGCTCCGTCGGGTCCGCAGAGCCGGGGCTATGCCCGGTGCCGTGTAGCCCCGGCTCCCCGGACCCGACGGAGCGGGTCCCTCCCAGCAGGCTTTATCAAACTGGAAGGGCTTTAGGGAGCCGCTGATTAAAGCATGGGTGACCCTGTAGCGGATGAAGCGGGTTCG
>CAXTOP010000050.1:0-40894 GCA_964245965.1 uncultured Chthoniobacterales bacterium | reverse complement strand
GCCGCCTGGATGATTCGCTCCCGCACCTCGATGGTCCGCGCTTTCATGACGGCGATGATAACACCCTATAGGATCAGTGTTGCATAACAGTGGAAACAAAATATTGTTTTCAATGGAAACAAACTCACTTTTACACAAATTATCATGATCATCATTACCGGAGCCACCGGCCAACTTGGCCAAGCCATCACCAGGCGCTTGCTTCCACTCGTTCCCGCTGGGCAAATCGGCGTGAGCGTCCGCAATCCGGAGAAAGCGCGGGAACTTGCCGGGCAGGGCGTGCAGGTCCGGGCGGGCGACTTCGCCGATCCCGCGGGTTTGGCGGCGGCATTCGCAGGCGCGCAACAGGTCTTACTTATTTCCGTGGACAAGCTGGGCGAGACGGCGCTTCGGCTGCATCGTGACGCCATCAAGGCCGCTCGCGCGGCCGGAGCGCGGCGGGTGCTCTACACCAGCCACATGGGCGCTCGGGCTGACTCGCCGTTCGTCCCTGCCTCCGATCACGCCGCGACCGAAGCGTGGCTCGCGGAGGGAGGCGCGCCGTTCACGTCGCTGCGTCACGGCTTTTATGCCGAGAGCGCGCTTCATCTTATCGGAGGCGCGTTTGAGGCCAGGGAGCTGCGCGTCCCCAAGGATGGACCCGTCAGCTGGACCGCGCGCAACGATCTGGCGGAGGCGGACGCGATCCTCCTCGCGCAGGAGGGGCGGCTGGACGGCGTCACGCCCCCGTTGACCGCGCCCGAGGCCTTCACCATGGCCGAGTTGGCCGCGGTCGCCTCCGAACTCACCGGACGCGAGATCAAGCACGTGACCGTGTCCGACGACGAATGGCGGCAGGCCAAGGTGGCCCAGGGCACTCCCGCGCCGATGGCCGAGATGCTGCTCGGCATGTATCGAGCCGCCCGGCGCGGCGACTTCGCCGTGATCGACCCGACATTGGAGACGCTGCTGGGACGCCGCCCGCAGACCATGCACGATGTCCTGTCCGCTGTCCTCAAGCCCGCCGGGGTCGAAAGCTACAAGTCATTTGCACATTGACTCGCGCGGACCCAAGGAGACCCAAAAAAATCCCCGCTTGGGGGGACTAACCCCACCGTTGGTAACCCCTCCCTCTCAGTCGATGGTACTCTTGACTGCCAATCCTAAGTGCATGAGCCCGTGAGTGTAGATCATGGTGGCCGCTGCGTTCTTGTGGCCGGGAAGTTCCTGGACGGTGCGGATGCTGTGGTGCTTGCGCCTGAGCAGAAGATAAATGCACCAGTGCCCTCGTGCGGCCTGCCGGTAGAGGCCACCAAGCCCGCCCCTCGCAAGTGGACGCGGCGTAAAAGGCGGCAGGGACTGCCTAGAAACTCCCCGCGTGAACGGGCGCGGGCGTCGGATTGCGCTGACCGCCTTTCGGCGGTTCGTCGGGAGTCTCCGCAGTAGGTCCGGGACCGTCTCCGCCGTCAATGTTGGTTCCTCTGACCAGGATTGGCGTGAACATCAAGGCGATACCGTAACTCATGATGGGAGCATGCAGGATACCCGCAATGCCGAGCAAAGCCGCCTCGCTGTACCAACTATGACCGGGCGGCAATACGCGGCAAACCATGATAGTCGCGGGGAGTCCACAGATCGCCGCGAGGACGCCGATGAAGACTCGGCGGTAGATGCGCCAGAACATCAGGTTTTCCCTGGCTTCCATTTGCACGTTGCGCCGGAAGGCAGTCTCGGCATCAAACGGCACACCCTGCTCGTGAGCACGCTTTTCCAACCATAGGAAATACGCTGCGTTCCTAGATTTCAAACGCGGTGGTCCCAGGCCTTCTTCGTCGGGATCATAGGATAACGGGTCCATCTTTGTTCCACAGAAAGTTATGCGTCTTTGATATACGCAGGTGGGTGGTCTTACGGGTGCTGTTGCTTTGGCTTAGTCCAAAGATGGTAGTGGATGATGGAAAGGCGGATGGCTTCGGCAAGGCGCTCCTTGCTCTTGGAAGCGGGGTGAGTCTTACGCGCCAGCCGGTCCAGGCGGCCGACAAGTCGTTCGAGTCGTGCCGGGACCAGCGGTAATCAGAGGCTCATACCATTTATCAAGGTTGACCCATCATAGCGAGGGCGTTGATGAGATAGAGGTAGCTGGTGAGAGAGGCCATGCGCTCGGGTTCGTGGTTCCAGGTGGCCAGTTGCGCGTCCAGGCGCTCGCGCAAAGCCTCCAGGGTGCCGTAGAGGGTGTTGGACAAGGCGCTCTTTAGCTCCTGCCACCAGCGCTCGATTAAGGTTCAACTCCGGGCAGAGTAGCTGGGCAGGAAGACCGGCACGACCCGCTGGGGCCAGCGCAGAGCCTTGGCGCGGTGCAGCCCGCTGTTATCCAGCAGGAGCACCTGCACCTCGTCCGGGTGCTGCGCGTGGGCGAGGGCGAACTGGTCCAGGAAGACCTGCAGGCAGTCGCCGTCGGTGGCGGGCGGTTCCAGCACAAAGTTCTCGCCGCTGTTGGGCTGCACCGCCGCGCACAGCCAGAAGTTCTCGTAGGCCTGCTCGAAAGGGCACACAGGCTTGACCCCGCGCAGGGTTAAACGCCGTCGTTGGATGGTGTGCAAACCAAAGCGGCTCTCGTCCTGTGCCCACAGGCACACGCGCAAGCCCGGGTGAGTGACTTGCACCTTTTGCAGTTCCTCCTTCAGGCCCGCGCCGTGGAAGGCAGCGAGTGCTTCGTCTTTTTTTCCCCGTGGCTCTTGCGAGCCACTTTGAGGGTAGCCCCGAGGTGATCATGCGCCCAGCGCGCGAAGTGCAAGTAGCGGTAGGTGAGCGCGTGCTCGGCGCGTGCCCACTGCCACAAAGCAAGGTAGCCGCGCTCGCCTGGCGGCTCTGCCAAACGCGCGCGAAGGGCTTCCTTGATCGGTTCGGCCAGACCGATGCCGCCCTGGCTCTCTGGACCCGGTGGCTTGGGCGCACGCAACATCGCCGCCAAACCTCCTCGCACGTAGTCGTTGAGCCAGCCGCTCAGAGTCTGACGGTTGCGGCCCAACTGCCGGGCGGCACTCTGGCGATCCGGCACCGTCCCGCTGACCAGCAGCCAAAGCAGGTGCAAGCGCTCGCGCCGCCGCGCGTCGCGCTCAGTGCGGCGCAACTCCCACAACTCCTGGGCGGACTCACCGATCACGGGCAGAGGGTTGCGTGACGTCCCTCATCTTCGCTCCGCTTCTATGATGGGTCAACTCTGAGAAATGGTATAAGACTGTCTATCTCAGACTCCGAAGACGGCAACGTGTACGAGGTCAAGTGGGCAGGTGTAATGGGTGGTTCTTGGCTCGTGTCCTCAGCTACTTCGGTGGCTGGAGTGCTTGCTCCCACCGCGCCTTGATCAGCTTCCGGGCCGCCGTGGCCGCACTGCGTGCCGCCCAACTTGCGCCTAGCCATCGCGCGGTCCGTGGTGCCGAGACGACGACGACAAATCTCCTTGCCTCAGCTTTCGGAGCGCGCATATTAAATCCCGTTGGACGAGTAATGGTAGAAACACTTTGCGACCTTCTCAAAGGCACCCGACTTATCCTCAGCAGCTCCCAAGCGCTTCTGAGTGTAAGCCGGACAAGCAGGCTTGACAGGGTGTCGGAAACCGTTATAAGTCATTTGCCGAAAGGCAAATGGGGGTATAGCTCAGTTGGTAGAGCGTCTCGTTCGCAAGGAGTTACCCGGATTTTTCTCACGTTATCTGACGTGATCTCATTTACTCTCTCGCTCTAAGGACACGTCGTTTGTCTCTCACCGCTTGTTCTCTCATCGTCCCCACTTGATCCCATTTGAGGGGCGTTGCCGGATAAAGAGCCGGACAAAGGAAAAGGACGGATCGGTCGTGTAATTTGGTCGTAAGATGATGCTGCCACACCGAGCATACAGGGTGCGAGCATTACAGCGCCTTGTGAGCCAAGAAGGGACCCACCGGAGCCAGGAAATGTCTAAAACTAAGATTGTTGGACCGCTGACAGACGTTCAGTCTGCGTGCGTACTATTGACCCTTTACAGTGCTTTCCGGTAGAACAAAGTCTTCAAATTTTGTGCAGAGCTGTCTCCAGATCCGCTCGCAGATCCTCGACTGCTTCCACACCCACAGAAAGGCGTACTAGCGCGTCGCTGATACCCAGCGCAGCACGCTGTTCGGGCGGGATGCTGCCGTGGGTCATCAGCGCGGGATGCTCGATCAGGCTTTCCACACCCCCCAAACTCTCCGCCAAGGCAAAAAGGTGCGTGTTCTCCAGGAAGCGGCGGGCACCCGCCAGGTCGGTGTCGAGCGTGAGGGTGATCATGCCGCCGAAGCCGCCTTGCATCTGATGCTTGGCCAGTTCGTGTTGCGGGTGGCTAGACAACCCTGGGTAATGCACGCGCGCGACCTGCGGCTGCGCTTCCAGCCAGCGGGCCAGTTCGAGCGCGTTGGCGCAAGTGCGCTCCATGCGGATGGCCAACGTCTTGAGTCCGCGCAACGCGAGGAAGCTATCCATCGGACCCAGTACAGAGCCCACGGCGTTCTGGATGAAGGCGAGACGGTCACCGAGTTCCTGGTTCCTCGCGTCATCGACCACCGCCACGCCGCCGACCATGTCGGAGTGGCCGTTGAGGTACTTGGTGGCTGAATGGACCACCACGTCGCAGCCCAGTTCCAGCGGACGCTGGAGGATGGGGCTGGCGAAGGTATTGTCCGCGACGACCAGCGCGCCATGCTCGTGCGCCAGTCGCGCGATGGCTTCCAGGTCGGCGAGCTTGAGCAGCGGGTTGGTGGGCGTCTCCACCCAGACCATCTTTGTTTCGGGCCGCAACGCGCCGAGCAGGTTCTTCGGGTTGGTGAAATCGAC
The DNA here is from genome assembly GCA_964245965.1 of uncultured Chthoniobacterales bacterium. Classification (GTDB taxonomy): domain Bacteria; phylum Verrucomicrobiota; class Verrucomicrobiia; order Chthoniobacterales; family SZAS-18; genus CAWCJJ01. The sequence goes on along the minus strand of CAXTOP010000050.1, from coordinate 36,068 downwards.
GAAGCTAAAACTCAGGTTGGCCGAGCGCCGGCGCACCCGCTCGAACAGGCGGAACGTGCCTCCGTAGAGATCGTCGCTGGCGACCACGTGCGCGCCGCTGTCGAGTGCCTCCAGGATGGTCCCCATCGCCGCGAGGCCCGACGAAAAGGCGAAGGCGCGCGTGCCGCTCTCCAGGTCGGCCACGCACCGCTCGAAGGCGGAGCGTGTCGGGTTGATGGAGCGCGCGTAGTCGTAGCCCTTGTGCACACCCGGACTTTGCTGCACGTAGGTGCTCGTCTGGTAGATCGGCGGTATGATAGCACCCGTACTAGGGTCGGGCGTCTGCCCGGCATGGATGACGCGGGTGGCCAGAGCGTGCTTCGGCTGGTTCAAGGGAGTATCGGAGTTCATGAGAGTTGCAGGCGCAAGTAGGAAAGCAGGTCGGAGCGGGTGATCAGGCCCAGGAAGCGGTCGCCGTCCATGATGATGGCCACGCGGCCACGGTCGAAGACGCCGAGCAGATCGTCCACCCCGGCGGCGGGTGAGAGCGTTTCCAGCCGGTCGGTCATCGCCGAGCGCACCGAGGCGGAGAAATGCGCCGGGTTCGCGTGAACTTTGACGAGCACATCAGACTCGTCCAGGATGCCGACGACGCGGCCACCCGGGTCCACCACCGGTAGTTGCGACACGTCGGCGGTGCGCATGCGCTTGAAGGCGGTCAGGAGCGTGTCTTCGGGATCGGTCGAGATGACCTCGCCCGCCTCGTAGCGGTGCAGGATCAGGTCGCGCAGGTCGCCCTGCGGCGCGCGGCGGATGAAGCCCTGCTCGGCCATCCAGAAGTCGTTGTACATCTTTGACAGGTACTTGTTGCCGCTGTCGCAGACGAAGGTGACGACCCGCTTGGGCCGGGTTTGCTCACGGCAGTAGCGCAACGCCGCCGCCAAGAGCGTGCCGGTGGAGGAACCGCCGAGGATGCCTTCCTGCCGCAGGAGGTCGCGTGCAGTGGCGAAGGATTCCTCGTCGGTGATGGAATACGCGGCGCGCACCCGCGAGAGGTCGGCGATCTCCGGGATGAAATCCTCACCGATGCCCTCCACGGACCAGCTTCCTGCCTGCCCGAGCACCCCGCTTTTCAAGTACGGCGTGAGGATGGAACCCTCCGGATCGGCCAGGACCATCTCCAAGTCGGGCTGCACCCGCGCGAAGAACCGGCTCAGACCCGTGATCGTGCCGCTGCTGCCGACGCCGCACACCACGGCGTCCACGTCGTGGCCGGTCTGCTCCCAGATCTCCGGCCCCGTGCTGGTTTCGTGCGCCAGGGGATTGGCCGGGTTGGCAAACTGGTTGACGTAGAAGCCGCCCGGGATCTCCGCCGCCAGGCGCATGGCGAGGTCCTGGTAGTACTCCGGGTGGCCGCGCCCCACGTCGGAGCGGGTCAGGCGCACCTCCGCGCCGAGCGCACGAACATGTGCGATCTTCTCCTGGCTCATCTTGTCGGGGATGACGAGCAGGACCCGGTACCCTTTGGCGACAGCCACGAGCGCTAGACCCAACCCCGTGTTACCCGCGGTGGCCTCGACGACCGTCCCGCCGGGACGCAGCCTGCCGTCGCGCTCGGCGGCCTCGATCATGGCCAGCGCCACGCGGTCTTTGATGGAGCCGGTGGGGTTCTGATTTTCGAGTTTGACGAACAACTGACAAGCTCCGGTGTCCAGGCGGGTGATCTCGACCAGCGGCGTGTTGCCGATCAGAGATAGGACCGCGGGTAGTGGATGATCCGTGCTCGGGGGTATGGCAAGGGTTGGCATCATAGGGGAGGGTTTGGAATAAGATACAGCACGCGCACCGGAAGGGCTATTTCCGTGCGCGGAAATAGTTCGTCAGGAAACCAGATAATAAGCGGCCTCTTTTTCAACGGCACTCGGACCTTCGTCCGGACCGCTTCGGCCCAGGAGCCGGTAGGCATGACGCACCGCGCGCAGAGTCGCCGAGTACCGCTCGCCTTCCTCGGGAAAAACCCGATCCAGGGGCAGCCAATCTTCGAAGCGCGAGTTGCGCAGGATCGCCGCGAGATCGGGCCGCACTCCGGCCAGCAGAACCGTGAGCCCGCGCTTGTCGGCTTCGTGCAGGAAATGCTCCAGGTGTTCGATGGCTACCACGTCCGGATTGCGCGTGCGCCGCAGCCGCAGCACGAGAACCTTGGCATCCGTGCGGATGGTTTCCAGTTTGAGGCTCTCCAGGTGCCGGTCCAGTTCAGGGGCCGCCCCGAAGAAGAGTTCGCCTTCCAGATCGTAGATCAGCAGTTGGCCGAGGCGTTCGTCCTCCGGCTGGCGCTCGCGCACGACCCGCTCAGGGGTAACGACCAGCTCGCGCATCGACACCCGGGAAGCGCGGGGCACGAACATCAGGATAGAGAGGCCGACGCCGATCAGGATCGACAGGTCGACGCCGATGAACACCGCCGCGAACGCTGTTACCAGCACGAGCCCGGCATCGAAACGGGAAGCCCGCACGGCATACGAGAGGCGTTTCCAATCGATCAGGCGGGCGGCAGTGATGAACAACAACCCGGCCAGAGCCGACTTCGGGATAAAACGCGCGTAGGGTCCGAACACCATGACCACCAGCGCCACGATCACGCCGGAATAGATGCCGGACATCCGGGTGATCGCGCCGGATTGATAGTTGATGGACGAGCGGGTCAAAGACCCGGACCCGGGCAAGGATTGGAAGAAGCCGCCGACCAGGTTGGAAACACCCTCCGCCAGGCACTGGCGATTGTAGTCGAGCGGCTGGCGGGTGTAGCTCGCAATCGACTTGGCGACGGCCAGCGCCTCCAGCAACCCGAGAAAGGAAATGGCGACGGCACCCCCGAGCAGTTTGGACACCCAAGCAAAATGGATTTCGGGGATGTGGAAGAGCGGCAGCGCCGCCGGCACTTTTCCCACCACGGCGACGAGCGACTTGCCGTTGGCCGCCGGGATCGACCAGCCGAAGAAAGCGGCGAGGCCGGCCGCGGCGATCAACGCCACGAGCATGTCCATCTGCGGCAACCGGTAGCGGGTGATGATCCTGCGCAACAGCAGCACTGCCACGACCGTGCCCGCGCCGAGACCGATCGCGTAGGCGTTGAATGGACCGCCCTTGGTCAGCGTCTCCCAGAGCTGCACCAGCGGCGACTGGTCGCCCGTGCCCTTCTTGGCCGCGCCCAGGAAGTTGCCCACCTGCCCGATGGCCACCAGTAGCCCCGCGCCAGCCATGAAGCCGAGGATGACCGACTCGGAAACGTATCGGGTCAGATCCCCCAGCTTGAAGACCGCGATGAGGATCTGCATCGTGCCAACGATGATCGCCAGCAGGAACATCGCCTGGTATGCGTCGAAGGCCGCGTCGAACGGTGCCAGCACGCTGAACACGACGAGCGAGATGGCGTTCGTCGGCCCGTTGATCAGGTGCGAGGAAGAGCCGAAGATCGAGGCGATGATCGTCACGACGATGGCCGAGTAGAGGCCAAAGCGCGGGTCCACCCCGGCGATCAGCGCGTAGGCCATCGCCTGCGGGATGGCGATGGCGGCGACCGTCGCCCCCGCCACCAGGTCGTGGCGAAAAAAGTCCGCGCCGTAGCCGGAGCGAAGTTTGAAGAAAGGAACGTTCATGGAGCTTTCGCCGGGTGGATCAGGTTGAAGATGCCGTTGTCGCCGAAGAACTTCATCTGCGCATCGTCCCAGTTCCGGGCCACGACCGTGACCGGAAAAAGGGTGATGTCCGGCAACCGGTCGCGGTGCTGGCGCAGGATGGTCTCGTTGCTCGGCCGGTAGCCATCCCGGGCGAGGAGTTCCTGCGCTTCGTCAGTGAAGAGGTATTCGAGATAAGCCTTGGCCAGAGGAGTCGTTTGATGTTTGGCCACGCTGGCGTCGACCCAGGCAACGCTCGGCTCCGCCCGGATGCTCACGGGCGGATAGACCACCTCCAACTCCCCACTGGAGTCCTGCGCCTCGCGGAGTGCCTCGTTCTCCCAGGTCAGATGCACATCGCCTTCCTTCGCCAGCGCGAAGGCCGTGGTCGAGTCGCGGGCACCTTGGCCCAAACTTGATGTGTGCTGGTAAAGTTGCTCCACGAATGCCCGCGCCTGGTCCTCGCTGCCGCCGCGTGAGACGACCGAACCCCACGCCGCGAGCACGCTGAGCTTGCCGTTCCCGGACGTCTTTGGGTCGGGCGTGATGATCGCCACGTCGGGCTGGATCAGGTCAGGCCAATCCTTGATGCGTTTCGGATTGGTCTTCCTGACCACAAAAACGATGGTGGACGAATAGGGCTGCGAGTCGTGGGGCAGCCGCTGCCGCCAATCCCGGGCCACCAATCCGCGCTGGACGAGCGTTTCAATGTCCGAGGGCAGCGCCAGGGTAACCACGTCCGCCGCCAACCCATCGCTGACCGCGCGGGCCTGCCGCGAGGAACCGCCGTGGGATTGTTCTACTTGAACCTGCCGGCCCGTGGCGTCCCGGTACGTTTTGAGAAACTTCGGGTTCAGTTCGGCGTAGAGTTCGCGCGTCGGGTCGTAGGAGACGTTGAGCAGCTTCGGGCCCTTGTCGTGGTCGTAGTTGCCGTAAGCCAATAGGGCGACCGCGACCGCCACCAGGCAGAGCGAGAACGTGTTGACCCATTTCGTGTTCATGACTTTGCGGAAGTCCTCCCCTGGAACGCCTTGGTCAAAACGCCGGTGAGAATGCGCAGGGCCTCGCCCTCGGCGTCCAGATCAGGATGAAGGACGGTGACATCCATGCCCGCGAAACGCGGCGAGCGCAGCAAGCGCGTGAGCAGCGTCGTGAGTTCGTCGGGCGTGAGGCCATCGGGTTCCGAACGGCTCCGGGTGTCCAGGCAGGACGGGGCGAGTACATCGGCGTCCAGATGGACCCAGAAACCGTGGAGCGCCGGTTGCTTCTCGTATGAATCCGCCAGCGCGCGGCCCACCCACTCCATTCCAAGGGTGCGTCCGTCCTCCAGCGCCGTCAGCCCGATGCGCGTGTTCCGCTCCTCCTGCCTCCACCGCTCACCCAGGTTTGGGTAATTTAGGTCGAAGGCGAACACGTCTTCTTCCCGGAAATATGGCCGGCGTTCCTCGATGTTGGCCAGCAGGTCGGTGCCCGTGCCCGTGACGATGGCCAGATCGGCACCGGCGGCTTCCATGGTATCGGAGTAGCCGGGTTGGTGGTGATCGTGTTGCGCGTCGAGGTACACCAGGGCATGACGGCCCGTGCGCGCCAGCGCCAGGCCGCATCCCGGCAACACGGAGCGATCTCCACCACAGACCAGCGGCTTGCATCCCTGTGCACGCACCCGCGCCACCGTATCCGCCCACGCGAGGGTGAAGTCGTGCGCCGCCGGAGCACGGCTCGTTTTCTCCGCGGGCAGATCATCGCCGGGGTCAGGCAAGCGGTTGAGCACCACGAGATCCCTGGCTCCGGTTGAACCGAGTAACCCGGCTTCGGACAGGGCGCGCGGGAGCTGATCGGCCGGGCGCTCGCGTTCAACGGAATGGCGGCCGCCCTCCGGATAGATGGGCGCTTGGATAAACCGGGATGGCTGCATAAATTAGGGAGTTGTTTTCCGCTTCAAGCCTTCGAGTGCAGTTGCAGCAGGCGTTCGCCCGCAGCGTGGAGGGTGTCCTCCCTTTTGGCGAAGTGAAAACGGATCAGATGGTTGACCGATTCCGCGAAAAAGCTCGATCCCGGCACCGCCGCCACGCCGATTTCCTTCGCCAGCCAGTGGCAAAACGCCGTGTCGTCGGCGTGGCCGAAGTCCGCGATGTCCACCAGCACGTAGTAGGCTCCCTCCGGCTCGGAGAACTTCAGCCCCGCGCGGCGCAGGTAGTCCAGGAACACGTCGCGCCGGCGGGTGTAGGCCGCCGTGAGCTTCTCGTAGTACTCGGGCGGGAAACGCAGCGCCGTCACGGCGGCTTCCTGCAAGGGGTGAGGCGCGCCGACGGTCAGGAAATCGTGCACCTTCCGCGCCTGCGCGATGATGGCGGGTGGCGCGATGACGTAGCCCAGCCGCCACCCCGTGATGGCGTAGGTCTTCGAGAGTGAACCCACGGTCAGCGTGCGCTCCCACAAGCCCGGCAGCGCCGCCGTGTACACGTGTCGGTGCGGCGCGTAGACGATGTGTTCGTACACCTCGTCCGTGATGATAAAAGCGTCGGCCTCGCGGGCCAGTTCGCCGATGAAGGTGAGTTCCTCCGCTGTGAACACCTTGCCGCATGGATTGGACGGGTTGCAGATCACGATGGCCCGCGGCTTTTGCGCAAACGCGCGGCGCAGTTCGTCCCGGTCAAACCCGAAGCCGGGTGGGTGCAGCGGGACATAGATGGGCCGCGCGCCGGAGAGGATGGTATCCGCGCCGTAGTTCTCGTAGAACGGCGAGAAGATGATCACGCTGTCGCCCGGATTGCAGACGGTCATCAACGCCACGAGCATCGCTTCCGTGCCGCCGCAGGTGGCGACCAGGTGGGCGGCGGGATCGATCTCCAGGCCCATCAACGCGCCTTGCTTTTCGGCCAGGGCCTGCCGGAACGCCGGCGCGCCCCAGGTGATGGCGTACTGGTGGTGATCGCCCTTAGCCATCTCGCGGCTGCCAGCGGCGAGCAGTTCGGCGGGCGGATCGAAATCAGGAAAGCCCTGCGAGAGATTGATGGCATCGTGCTGCCGGGCGACGCGGGTCATCTCGCGGATGACCGACTCGGTGAAGCGGTTCAAGCGTTTGGCGGTGGCGGGCATGGGTGCGGTTCAAAAAGAAACGTCTTCAAATCTTGAAAGAAGGTGTGCTTGGGTGGTGCAGGTGAAAACCTTTGACCTTCTGGCTCCCTTGCGGCGGGTGGCCGGACCGGGGCTCGTCAGGTGCTGGCCGGCCAGAGCGAGTTCTCCCCCCCAGGGACTCGCTCCAGGCCGGCCAGCAGACGCAGCAACGCCCTCTTTACCGTCGCTGCTGCGCCCGACGATGGCGGTGACCTCTCCCGCCCTCAGATCGCGAACGATCTCCGGGAGGATCACCTGCTCATCAAATGGTTTGGAAGCCGTCTCCACTTGAAACAGTGGCAACCACCGAACCTCCACTTTCTTCCGGGAAGACATCATAAATACGCGTGGATGCAGTCAGAGAAATGGGCGGCAAGCGGAGGCTTCATCCAGGTTGTACAAAATCAGTTTGCAAATGTCTATGGGATTACTAGGATACTGTCAAATCTTTACTGAGCCGGTCAACTTTTCCGAGAACCTTCCTAACCTGCCGGCATCGAAAAACCCGGAACGTTTTCGTCGGAGAACAGGCACCACCTTCAAAATCCAGGCCCGGCACGCCGATCCCGAAACCCTTGCCGTTTATCGACCCACTCTATGATCGCCAGTTTCTTGCACACTGATATTCTCAGCACGGTCGGCCGCACGCCGCTCATCAAGCTCAACCGTGTCACCGCGGGTTTAGAGGCAACCATCGCCCTGAAGGCGGAGTTTTTTAATCCCCTGGGCAGCGTCAAGGACCGGATCGGTGCCGCCATGATCCGGGCCGCCGAGAAGGCCGGACAACTCACTACGAAGACGACGGTCATCGAGCCGACCAGCGGCAACACGGGCATCGCGCTTGCCTTTGTCTGCGCGGCCAGGGGCTACCCGATCATCCTTACCATGCCCGACAGCATGAGCGTGGAACGGCGCACGCTGCTGGCGATGCTCGGTGCCCGGCTGGTGCTCACGCCCGCCGCCGAGGGGATGAAAGGAGCCATCGCCAAAGCGGAGGCTCTTGCCCGGGAAATTCCCGGTGGATGGGTCCCCCAGCAGTTCAGCAACCCGGCCAACCCGCAAGTGCATCGTGAAACCACCGCCGAGGAGATCTGGGCCGATACGGACGGCAGGGTGGACATTTTAGTATCAGCCGTGGGCACCGGCGGGACGATCACCGGGGTTTCGGAAGTCATCAAGCTGCGCAAACCCTCGTTCAAGGCCATCGCGGTCGAGCCGAAGGATTCCCCTGTGATTTCCCAGACGCGACAGGGCGAACCGGTCAAACCCGGTCCGCACAAGATCCAGGGTACTGGGGCGGGCTTCGTCCCCGGCAACCTGCACTTGGACATCGTGGACGATGTGGTCACCGTCACCAACGAGGAGGCCATCGCCATGGCCCGCCGCCTGGCCAAAGAAGAAGGCATCCTCGCCGGGATCAGCACGGGCGCGAACGTGTCCGCAGCCATCGCGGTCGCCAAACGCCCCGAGAATAAAGGTAAGCTCATCGTCACCATCGGTTGCTCGACCGGCGAGCGGTACCTCTCGACCGCCCTGGCTGAAGAAGCACGCCACGAGGCCCAAGGTTAGAGGAACATCACTCCTCTGAGGTCTCGGAAAACCATTTCGTTGTTCGGTCTATCCGAACAGTGGAATCCGGCAGTCCGGAGGTGTCATCTATTTGCCGTCCGCCGGGCAGTTTACTTGCTCATTTTTGTTGTCTCATGCGTTCTGTTTACCAGTCAACTGCCGCTAGTATTCCTCCCCCGCTCACCCTGTCGGAGCCTGTCTCATCGCCCTTGGGTGGTGAGTGCGGAGAACCTGGAGTGCCACCTTCGGGGCTGTCCCTGAGCCGGCACGGAAACCCGGTGGACGCCCTGCTCGCTTCTTTGATCGAGCGCGCTGGCCGGGAAGGTTCGCGCCTGCGCTATTCACCCGTGGGCGAGTTCCACCACGGCAACTGCCGTTATCGTCTGCCGCGTTTTGTTTTCAAAGGGCCGCCGGGTGGAGGGAGTGTCATCCGTCTCGGATTGTTCGCCGCCATCCACGGCGACGAACCCGAAGGGGCCGCAGCCTTGCGCGATTTTCTGCTCCAACTCGACGATGAACCTACGCTGGCACAGGGTTATGAAGTGTACGCCTACCCGGTTTGTAACCCGAGCGGTCTGGAGGACCAGACGCGCCACTCGCGCGCGGGATGCGACCTCAACCGGGAGTTCTGGCACGGCAGCACACAGCCGGAAGTGTACTTTCTGGAGCGTGAACTGGGCGTGCATCAGTTTGCCGGCCTGGTGGCGCTGCACAGTGACGACACTGCCGACGGTGCCTACGCCTTCGTGCGCGGAGCGACGCTCACCGAAGCCCTGGCCAAACCGGCCCTCGCCGCGGCGGCAAAGTTTCTGCCGCTGGCGTCCGGTGAGTTGATTGATGGTTTTCCCGCGCGGGAAGGTCTCATCTCGCGGTGCTATGAAGGAGTCTTGAGCAATCCCGCTGAACTCAACCCGGTTCCTTTCGAGATCATCTTCGAGACGCCGCAGACGTTTCCCGCCGGACAACAGGCTGCCGGAGCGACGGCGGTGTTGTTTGCCGTCCTGCGCGAGTACCGGCAGTTCATCGCTTACGGGCAGAATCTCTGAGGTATCGTGGAGGCAGCTCTGCCGAGCAGACGTGGTGTTCTAGTTCACGTACCTGATGAAAAGTGGAGAGGTCCAGACCTTGGCTCCGGTAGGTTCGCGCGCGTAAAGGTAAACGGGACGGAAGCCGAAGGAGGCGTTGTGCGCAGGTGATGTCCAAGTTCCGGAAACCTCGGTTGGAAGCGCTGCCTCCGTCATCCGCTCCACCTCGATAAACAGTTCGACCCCGGGCAAGTCGCGCCGCATGCGGCGATTAGCGAGGAGTTCCTCGCCGGAGACTTCGAACGATATCTCGGGGCAATCCGACCAGGGATTACGGGAGGTGGGCTCGCCAGTTTTGTTGAAGCCGTCGATCTCAACGTGCAACTGGAAGCGCGCGTCGCGCAGGTTTTCCACCTCGATCTCCGCGCCGTCGAAGTCTCCGTAAGTTTCCGAGCAAAAACGCAGTTCCCGGGGGCTCGTTTGCTCGACCGTTTCTTCCGGGTGCTCCAGCCCCGACGTCCCGCGCAACCGGAAAGTGGTGCCGTCCACCGTCAGCTTGCCGCGCCAGACCGCCCAGCGATAGCGATCCTTGATGCGCGCACCGCCCCAGCGAACCCGCAGCCGCGTGCGGGAAAGACCGAGTTCCGCCGCTAAATCGCGCTCGAAGATCACTCCCGTGTGATCGTAAAGCGCGAGGTATTCCCATCCCGAGTCGCCATAAAGACGATAGGTCACGGCGGCCGGGCCAGAGTGAGTAAACTCATCGCCTTGCTGCCAGCCCCCGCATTGAAGCAACGCCACATGCCTGTCCCCGGTCGTGGCCCACGTGTGCCGCGCTCGCAAGGCCGCGGCAATCGATGGGCGGTCCAACCGCGGCGCGAGCACTCCCGTGAGGCCGCCACGAACGCCGAAGACCGAGACACCCGGCGCTCCGCCACCCGGCCGGCCGCGATGCTCATCCCCGGCAGCACTCGCTCCGAGCTTCCAGCCCCGCGCGATGGCTTCCTGGTAAAACCAATGAAAGTGTCCCCAGGACGAAGCGATCTCGATCAGTCGGTCGAGTTCGGGATGATGCCACTCCAGCAAAGCCCGCCGGCCACCCACATGGGGGATGAACAAAAACTTCTCCGGCGCATCCGCGTGGGCTTCGTAGAGCCGCGAGAGCGGCCAGCGGCCCGGTGTTTGCTCGCGCACCGCACTGTGTTCGTTCCAGTCGAAGGAACGCAGCGACCGGCCCTGGGCGTCCTGGGGAAAGCGCACTTCGTCACCGAGGAAGATGACGTTGTGATCGCCGCCCACCGCGCTGCTCCCGCACCATTCCGTGCCCGGAAAAACGACAAACTCGGTGTCCCGATGAAACCGGTTCACGAGTGCCAACGCTTCCGCCCAGTGGTCGGCGCGAATCTGGAAATCGTTGACCGTGTAGCCGAGCACGTCGAGTCCTGCGACCTCCCGCGCGTAGGCGAAGTTCCGCTCCGTTGGATTGGTGCCGACCGTGTCATGCGAGTGGACGTGCAGGTCGGCAAACCAGGTGTGCCCGGCTGGATAAACCGTCTCCGCCGTGACCAGCGCCCGGGTTTGGAGTGCGTCCGGGCCGTCCGTTGTGACCTCGATTGCGTAGGTTCCAGCCTCTGCGGCGATCAAAGTTTGTTGGATCGTGGCCCAACCCTGGCGCGGCCACTGGAGGCTGGTCGGAGCGCCCTGCCAACGCAGTCGCAGCGTGCCCGGCAGATCCTCGCTCGGATTGCCCCACGCGTCTTCCGCCCGCACGCGAACGGCGAACGGCTGGCCGCTCCGCACCAGACGCGGCGTGGTGATGACGAGTCGCGCCGGCCCTCCCGGCCCGACGCGCAGGACCAGATCGCCCGGCACTGCGGCGAAACGCGACGTTCCCGCGGTGTCGACGTAAGCCCGGAAACGGAAGGCTTCCTCGGCGAAGGTCTGTACGCGCGTCCCCGGACCACCGAACCGCCGGTCACCCGCCCGTACCCGGATGACATCACCCGGCTTCAGGTAACCATCCACCACGTCGACGATGATCGCCTTTTGGTAGGGACGTTCGTGCCCCTTCTGGTCGAACCGCACCCGCAACTCCCGCACGGCGGCCTCGCTCTCCCCAGGGAAAGCCGGACGTGGAAGATACTCCGCGGAAAGATAATTTAACCCCGCCGGGTTGGTCGTCTGGAACGGTGCCCAGTCCGAGTAAAACCTGAAGGTGATCTTGAACCAGCCACCGTCCGCCAGGGCGGCGGCACCCACCTCGTAGTCGAAGACGAACTCCTCGGTGCTCCCGGCGACCACGGCGGCGTGTGAGCTGGTGACTCGCCCCAGAAACGGCAGCGAGTCCAGGTACGGGATCAATCCTTCTGGGGCGAAGCCGGAAGCCGTCGAAATCAGCGTACTCATTTACTTGAAGGAGAAGGTGGCGACCTTCCGGCTGAGTCCAAAATCCACCAACTCCTCCGCTCGCTTCGCGGCGAAGGTTTTGAGGGCGGGCGGAGGAGTGACATCGATGTCCTTCGACTCCCGCACATTCTTGTAGAGCGGGTTTTCCGCCGAGACCCGCTGCACGATGGCCGAGTCGGCCCGCAGTTGCTCGGCAAACCATTGGGCAGTCTGCTCCGGGTGCTGCGTCACGTAGAAGGCGGCTTCCTGGATGGACGCCACGAGTTTTTCCCTCAACCCCGGATTTCTGTCGAGAAAGTCCGTGCGCGCGATGACCCACAGATGGTGCGGCCAGCGTTGAATCTCGCGCGCTCCATTCTCGGTGTATTTCAGAAGCTGCGGCTGCCGGACGATCACACCATCCGCCAGTTTCTGCTCAAACACCGCCGGCTGTTCGTTGGGCGGAACGTTGTTGATCTTCACGTCCTTTTGCGGATCGAGCCCCGCGCCCTTGAGCGCCGCCAGCAGATCGACGTGCGCATCGGTCCCGAAAGCCACGGCGATGGTCCGGCCTTTGAAGTCCGCCAGCGATTTGACCTGGCTGTCGGCGGGAACGATCAACCCATGATAAGAATTGCCCAATGACGCGATGACCTGCACGGCGCCGGGTTGCTTGCTGAGAAGGTTCGCCGTCGGCACGATTGACAGGAAGGCCACGTCGAGGCTCCGGGAAACCAGCGCCTCGATCTGCGGCGGGCCGTATTGGAAGAAGGTCGTCTCGACCGCCAAACCGTGTTGCGCCGCGATGTCCGTTTTCTCCAGCACGCGCGCCACCTCGCCGTGGAGCGCCGTCGGGTAGCCGATGCGAACTTTGGGATCAGCCGCTTTCGCCGTGAGGCTCGCCGCCGTCACAAGGCCGACCAGCAGAGCGGCCAGACGCGGGAAGAGGATAAAGGAGGGTTTGATGTTCATGGAAAAATGCGGTTGTTCAACGTGGGTGAGTCCAAGGGAAGATGTAACGCTCCATCCAACCGAGGACCGAGGTCATCAGCGCGCCGAGCACCGCGATGACGAACATCCCCGCGAGCACGCGCGGCGTCTCGAGCTGAAGGCGGTTGATCTGGATCATGTAGCCCAGGCCAGACTGCGCGGCGACGAGTTCCGCGGTCACCACGGCCATCCAGGATTGGCCGAGGCCGATCTTCAATCCCGTCCAGACCGTTGGCAGCGCGGAGGGCAGAAAAATCCGGCGCAGTAGCACGGTGCGGGTGGCACCGAGACAACGCGCGGCTTGAAGGTGCTGGGGTTCGACCGCCAGGCCACCAGCCAGGGCATTGATGAAAATCGGGAAGAAGGCCGCGATGGCGGTGATGAAATAGCTCGACCGATCCGTGATCCCAAACCAGAGGATGGCTAGCGGAATCCAGGCAATCGGAGGAATCGGCCGCAGCAGCGTCAAGACCGGGAGCAGGAAGTAACGGAGGGGCCGCCAGTAAGCCATGAGCAAAGCCAGCGGCACGGCGATGCCCGCCGCCACGGCAAAGCCGCCGAAGACCCGCTGGCAACTGGCGTGTACATCCCGGGCCAGCGTACCGTCCGCGAGAACCTCCCGCAGCCCGCCCAGCATGGCGAGCGGCGGGGGCAGGAGGATGTCGTTGTTCAACCAGTGCGCGGCCAAGCTCCAGCCGGCGAAGAGCAGCGCGATGCCGGCGGCACCGAAAACCAGCGCCTGCGCTCCCCCGGAAACCGGCAGACGGCCGGGAAGCGATCCGAACCACGAAGAGGCCCGGGTGAGTGGTGGAGACGAAGACGCCATCAGCGGACGATGTTCCCGGCGGTGCCGAACGACTTGAGGCTTTCTTCGCGGATCAAGGCGAAGAGTTGCTCTTGAAGCTTTAGATACGGTTCGCTGCGGCGCGTCTCCAGAAGACGAGGGCGCGGTAAATCCGCCGGAGAGATACCGCGCACCACGCTCGGCTTGACCCCCAGCACCACGATGCGATCCGCCAGAAAGATGGCCTCGTCGATGTCGTGTGTGACAAAGACAACCGTGTTCCGGGAGCGTCCCCAGATTTCGAGAAGCTGCTCCTGCATGAGCAGGCGGGTCTGAGCGTCGAGGGCACCGAAAGGTTCATCCATCAGCAGGATGGGAGGCTGCACCGCCAGGGCGCGCGCCAGGCCCACCCGCTGGCGCATCCCGCCGGAGAGTTGGGCGGGGTATTGCCGCGCGCAAGCACCGAGCCCCACGAGGTCGAGGTGTTGCCGCGCGACGGCCACGGGGTCCGGCCAGCGGAGCATCCGCGGGCCGAAGGCCACGTTTTCCAGCACCGTCATCCAGGGGAAAAGCGAGTGCTGCTGGAACACGACCGCACGCTCGTGGCTTGGCCCGCTGATGGGGCGCTCATCGACCAATACACGCCCCGAAGTCGACGTGACAAAGCCGGCAATCGCGTTGAGCAACGTCGTTTTGCCGCAGCCCGACGGTCCGAGGAGAGCCACAAATTCGCCAGCGGCGACTTCGAGATTGATCCCTTCCAATGCGGTCGTCCGGCTTCGAGCAGTATCGAAGTGAACCGATAGTTCCTCCAGCCGGATCGCGCCACGGCTCCGCGCCGTGGTTCCAGGCCGGGCGCGGCCTGCTCCCGGTTGAGCGGCATCATCCAGAAGGGAACAGCGCTCGGTGGTGACAGGAGCGGTGGAAAACCGCGGGGTGGTCAAGAGGGTGGATTCAAACATGGGATGGAACTTTTACCCCGCCAGCAACCCGGGTTGGTCTTCCGTGTCCCAATGCGCGAAATCCGCCAGCAACTCGCGTTTGAGCGCCTGGAACTCCGGGTCCATGCTCTGGCGCGGACGCGGGAGAGCCACCGTTCGTTCGCGCTGGACCTGGCCGGGATGTGGCGTGAGCAGGACGACGCGGTCCGCCAGCAGGAGGGCTTCGTCGAGGTCGTGCGTGACGACGATCAACGTGGGCCGGTCCAGTTCCCAAACCTGTAAAAAGTGGCGCTGGAGCCGGGCGCGGTTCGGAGCATCCAGGGCGCTGAAGGGTTCGTCCAACAGCAGCACGCCGGGATCGCGCACGAGGGCACGCGCCAGGGCCGCGCGTTGGGCCATGCCGCCGGAAAGCGCCCGCGGCAACGCGTCGGCCACGGCGGCAAGGCCGACTTTTTCCAGGGCCGCGCTGACCCGGGATTGAGCGTCGGCGGGCGGGCTCTCCCCCAATCCGAAGTGGACGTTCTCCGCCACCGTTAGCCACGGCAGCAGGCGCGGTTCCTGGAAGACGATCCCGATCTCGGGTGTCGGTCCGACGATGGGGCGGTCGCCTTGAACGACGCGACCCGCGCTCGGACGGTCCAGGCCCGCGATGAGGCGCAGGAGCGTGCTCTTGCCGCACCCGCTCGGACCGACCAGGACAGTGATCTCTCCCGGCGCGAACCGGAGGGACACGTTCTCCAGCGCGACCCCGCCGCCGGCGAAAACCTTGGTGACATGTTCGATGGCCAGCACAGGACGGTGTTCTAAGCGTCGCCGACGCGGTAAACGTCCTGCCAGCGCAGGAGCCGGCGGTTGAGGGCGGCGAGCGCCACGTCCGTGCCTTTGCCGGCGGCGGCGAAAAGCCCGATGCTCACGAGCATGAGCGCCGGGCGGCCGGTGGCCTGGCCATCGATGAGCAAGAATCCCAGTCCGCGGCTCGCACCGAGCAACTCCGCGGCGACGACGAACATCCAGCCGACGCTCAGGCCCGTGCGCAGGCTGATGAGAAACGCCGGCAGCGTCGCCGGAAAGAACACGCGCCGCACCAGGGCAACGTTGCCGAAGCCATGCGCGAGGCCGACTTCCACCAGCTTGCGGTCCACGTTCTGGATGCCGTTCATCAATCCGAGATAGACCGGGAAAAAGACGCCCAGGGCGATGAGCGCAACCTTGGCGGTCTCGTCGATTCCCAACCAGAGCAGGAACAACGGTGCCCAGGCCAGCGAGGGCAGGCTGCGGAGGGCCTGGAGCGTCGGGTCCAACAAGCGGCGGGCCAGCGTCCAGTAGCCGGTGAGCGCGCCAAGAAGCGTTGCCACCGTCCCGCCGAGCAGGAAGCCCAGGGCAACCCGCGCCAGGGTGACGCCCACGTGCCGCTGGAGTTCACCCTCCCGCGTCAGCCGCACGAAGACGTTTCCCACTTCCGCCGGGGTGGGCAGCAGACTGCGGTCCACCCAGTCGAACCGCGCCGCCAAAGCCCAGGCCGTGCCCAGCACCGTTGGCAGGAGCAGGCCGAGCGGAAAGCGCGGCCTGGCACGAGAGGGCGGCGCGGGTGCGATCACCCGCCCCGAGGCATGGCCTCCGTGTGGTGCGTCGCGGCCCGGGGGCGGTGTCGTCGATAGGGATGGCGGACGATGCGGGGTCCGTCTCTCCGAAGTCACAACCGGGTCGAGGCTGGCGAGTTCGTTCATGGCCGCGATCAGTTGGAGGTCTTCCGTTCGCCTACTTCCCCGCCGCCGCCAGCGCCTTCTCGCCGAAGCCAGGAGAGATCAGGTCGTTCACGGTCTTGGGCACGTCCAAGCCGGCATCGATGATGCCGCTGCGCTTGAGCACCTCGCCGGCGGCGGCGATGCCTTCGCGGTTCGCGTCGCCGATCGCCGGGTGCGTCAGGTCTGTGCGCTCCCAGACGCGGTCCACGACTTCCGGGGTCAGCTTCGCCTCGCGAGCCAGGATGGCCTTGGCCTGCGCCGGATGCGCGACGGCCCAGACGCGGGCCTGCTCGTAAATTTTCAGCACACGGGTCACGGTGTCGGGATGTTCCCTGGCGAAGGTCTCATGCACGTTGAGAAACCCGCCGCTGTTCCAGTCGCGGTTGCGGTAGAACACCGGGAAGCCATTCTCGACTTGCGTTTGCGCGATGTAGGGATCCAACCCGCTCCAGGCCGCGACGCTCTTGTTTTGCAACGCCACCTTGCCATCCGGATGCTGGAGCGGAACGAGTTCGATGTCCTTCTCGGTCAACCCCGCGCTGGCCAGGGCGCGCAGGAGAAAGATGTGCGGGTCAGTGCCGCGGGTGACGGCGACCTTCTTGCCGCGCAGGTCGGCGATGTTCTTGATCCCCGTGTCCGGCCGGGTCACCAGCGCGGTCCACTCGGGATTGGAGTAAAGGTAGACGCTCTTGATTGGATTGCCGTTGGCCCGTCCGATGAGAGCGGCGGCGCCCGCCGTGGACCCAAAGTCGATGGCTTTGGCCCGCAGGTATTCAAGTGCCTTGTTGCTGCCGAGGCTCAAGACCCATTCAACCTTGGTGCCCTCGGCGGCGAACTCCTTTTCCAACAGTCCCTGGTCTTTGATCACGAGGCTGACGGGGTTGTAGTAGGCGTAGTCGAGCCGCAGGGCATCGAGCTTCGGGCCGGGAACGGTGGGGCGGGGGGCCGTCGTTGCCGCACTGCCGGCAAGCACCGCGTCCTTCACCACGGCAGGCTTCGGGATCAGCCCGAGCTTGAGGAAGGTGTCGGCGATGGCCTGCTGCTCGCCGATGGCCTCGGCGGTGATGGGCACGATGCCGGAGCGGTCCTTGCGGAGTTCCGCGCGCTCCATCACCGCCAGGGAAATGCCCAGCTTCGGAGCGAGCAGCGCGGCTGTCGCCCGGCGATCCCGGTCGGAGGCAACTCCAACGGCTTCCAACTCTGCCACGAGCGCAGCCACCGCTGGAGCGTTCTTCTCCACGCTCTCGCGCCGGCCGAAGAAGAACTCGCGGTTGGTTGTCAATCCATCGCCGTTGACCAACTGGCGCGCGCCGAGATCCACCTCCGCGGCTGCGAGGAACGGGTCCCAGATGGCCCAGGCATCCACGCTGCCGCCGGCAAACGCCGCCAGGGCATCCGGCGGGGCGAGATACGCGATCTGCACGTCGCTCAAGGCCAACCCGCCGGCGGGCAGAGCCACGGCGAGAAAGAAATTGGCGTTGGTGCCCTTGGCGACGGCGACCTTCTTGCCGCGCAGGTCAGCGGTCTTCTGGATCGGCGAGCCCTTGGGCACGACGATGGCGATGCCCTTGGGCGCGGGCCGGCTGTTGGCAAAGTACACGAAGTTCACCCCCGCGGCCTGGGCGAAGACCGGCGGTGCGTTGCCCGCGTGGCCAAGGTCGATGCTCCCGGCATTGAGGGCCTCGAATAGCGGCGGGCCGGAGACGAACTCCTTCCACTCCACAGTGTAGCCAAGCGGGGCAAGCCGCTTTTCCAAGCCGCCTTGGGCCTTGACCAGGAGCATCGAACCGTACTTCTGGTAACCCACGCGCAGAGTCTTCGGCGCATCAGCGGCGTGGCCGGAGAAGACGGGAAGGAACAGGGCAGCGACTAGGACGAGGAAGAAGATCGGTAGAGGATACACGCTGCGTTTGGGAAGTTTCATGAAAGACGAAGCAATGCTTGTGTTGACCGGACTGGTAAAGATTGGCATTATCCTAGTAATCCCATGGGAATTTGCAAAAAGAATCTTTCGGGCGGACGATTGAGCCACAAACAGCCGGCGATGGTACCGCCGGGTTTCTTGCGCGCGAACTCCGCGGTGACCCGCCGCTGAATCACCCAAGTATTTGCCCGCTTTTCACTCCTTCCACCCGATGAGCCTCGCCTTTCACTGGTTTCTACCCACCTACGGAGACAGCCGTTACATCGTCGGCGGCGGACACGGCCTGCCCGCCGGAGCGGCGGGTGGTTCGCGGCCCGCCACGCTGGCCTACCTCGGCCAGATCGCCCGCAGCGCGGAACAGCTCGGCTTCGCCGGGGTACTCACGCCCGCCGGGGCCTGGTGCGAAGACGCCTGGCTGACCACGGCCATGCTCGCGGAGGTCACCGAAAGCATGAAGTTCCTCGTCGCCTTTCGCCCGGGCCTGCTCTCGCCCACGCTGGCCGCGCAGATGTCGGCGACCTACCAGCGGCATTCCGGGGGGCGGCTTCTGCTCAACGTGGTCGTCGGCGGCGAGGCGCACGAGCAGCGCGCCTACGGCGACTACCTGGGCAAGGACGAACGCTACGCCCGGGCCGACGAGTTTTTGCACATCGTGCGTTCCCTGTGGAAGGGCGGCCCGGTCGATTTCGAGGGCCGTCACCTCCAGGTGGAAGGCGCGACGATCCCGAGCCTGCCCGATCCGCTACCGCCCCTGTACTTCGGCGGGTCGTCCGCCGCGGCGGGGCCGGTGGCGGCGCGTCACGCGGACGTTTACCTCACCTGGGGTGAGCCGCTGGCGGACGTGGCGGCCAAGGTGAATTGGATGCGCGGCGTCGCTCGGAAAGAAGGCCGCACGCTGCGTTTCGGCTTGCGCATCCACATCATCACCCGCGACACCGCCGAGGCTGCTTGGGCGGAAGCCGCGCGCCTGCTCGCCGCCATTGATCCCGAGACGATCCGCCAGGTGCAGGCGGGATTGCACCGCAGCGAATCCGTTGGCCAGAAGCGCATGCTGGCTCTTCACGGCGGCTCGACCGACCATCTCGAAATCGCGCCGAATCTTTGGGCCGGAGTCGGCCTGGTGCGCGGCGGCGCGGGCACGGCCCTGGTGGGCAGCCACACCGAAGTCGCCGCCCGGATCAGGGAATACGCCGAGGCCGGCATCGACGAGTTCGTGCTCTCCGGCATCCCCCACCTCGAAGAAGCCTACTGGTTTGCAGAGGGCGTGCTGCCGCAACTCGAGCGCGAGGGCCTGTGGACCCATCCTCGGGGCAGTGGCACGAAGAACGGGCGTTCCGTGGACATCCCGTTTTCTCCGGCCGCCACGCGGGAGCCCGCGGGCGTTCCGGCCGTTGCCGGTCATACGGGTGGTTAGAGCAATAAGCAGCCAATCCCTTATGCATGCACATGTGATCACGTCGGATGAGGAAGCGGTTCAAGTAGCGTATGAGATGGCGCGTCTGCTCGCGCCGGGCGCATCCGCGCGGGACCGCGAGCGGCGGCTCCCCGCAGCGGAACTCGACCAGATTTCCGCCAGCGGGTTGCTGGGCATCACCGTGCCGAGGACATGGGGCGGCGCGGATGTCTCCTATGAAACCGTCGCCCGGGTTTTCCAGATTCTTTCGGCTGCGGATTCCGCGGTGGGACAACTGCCGCAGAACCACTTCGTCTTCGCCGATGCCATCCGGCAGGATGGCACGCCCGAGCAGCAAGCAGTTTTTTTCGGCGAAATCCTGGCAGGCGCGCGCCTGGGCAACGCGCAGGCCGAGCGGGGTTCGTCCTCCGCGCTCGACCTGCGCACCCGCCTCCGGCGTGCCCCTGGCGGGGGCTACCATCTCGACGGAACCAAGCATTACTGTACCGGAGCGATCCTCGCGCATTGGATTCCCGTTGCGGCTCTGGACGACGAGGAAAGATTGGTGCTGGCTTACGTGCGCCGCGACGCGCCCGGTGTGGAGGTCCTGGCCGACTGGAACGCCATGGGCCAGCGGGTGACTTTCAGTGGCACGGCGTTCTTTCGTGGCGTGACGGTCCCCGACGCTCAGGTGGTAAACCACTGGCAGCTTTTCGAGCGTCCCAGCGTTTTCCATCCTTACGGCCAGCTCCTGCACGCGGCCATTGATGTCGGCATCGCGCAAAACGCCCTGGAGGATACCGCCGTGCTAGTGCGCGGCAGAAAACGTCCCCGACTCGGCGCGGCCGTGGCGCGTGCGGAAGATGATCCGCACGTCATCCTGCGCTTCGGGCAGCTCACCACGAAGTTCCACGCCGCGGAAGCCTTGCTTCTGCGTGCGGCCCGCCTGCTCGACGCCGCTGCGCCTCATGTTACCGAGCACAACGCCGCCGAGGCTGCCGCTGCCGTGTCGGAGGCAAAGGCCTACGCCGAAGATGTGGTCATGGAAATCACCAACGATCTCTTTTCCCTCGTGGGCACCAGCGCGGCGGACGAAGACCTGAACCTCCACCGGCATTGGCGCAATGCGCGCACACACACCATTCATGATGCGAACCAGTGGCGCTACCACAGTGCCGGCAACTACTTCCTGCACGGTGTCGTCCCCGGTAAACCTGTCCGTCGCTTCGCCGATGGATTAACACCAGCCGGGTAAGATGAATTTTCGTGGGAACCGCCGTTGTCTCCCCTCGACGCATCTCTGCTCACAGTGGCGGATTTGTGTGCAGCGTGCGTAAGGTTCCACCATCAGAGTTTTCCCTGAGAAAGCGGACCAGCGGAATTGCTATCGACACGAAGCGCGACCGACGTGAGAACAAAGCAAAGCAAGTACGGCAGGAGATTTGACGAGGAGTTCAAGCGCAAGGTAGCCGGGTAGGCGTTTACGAGATGATCGTTTGAAAGCGTTGGCGGTTGTGTTCTCTTCGTTTTCGCCCTTTGCTCTTCGCCATGAAAACCAGATCCTTCGCCTTGGTTGCAGCCTGGAGTTTATCCGCCGTGCTTTTGTCCTATTCCCCGGTGGAGGCACATGGGCAGGAGCCAACACCTGCCACCGCCGCTTCGCCGGCCGCACCCGGCCCGATCCACGCGGCCAAGATCACGATCCTTTCCACCATGATGACCGACCGGCTCGGCTTCGCGGAGTGGGGCTTTTCGGCCCTGGTGGAAGTGGAAGGCAAGCGGGTGCTCTTCGACACGGGAGGCCGTCCCGACACCGTGCTCAAGAACGCGCGAGAACTTGGGCTGGATCTCTCGGACATCGAGGACGTGATCCTTTCTCACGACCATTGGGATCACACCATGGGCCTGGTCACCCTGCGGCGCGAACTCATGAAGACCAACCCCAAGGCGCTCTGCCGCGCCCACGTTGCCCGCGGCATCTTCCTGGAGCGGGTCTTCCCCCAGGGTTGGGGCAGCGGTCAGCCTCTCACCATGGCCCAGATCAAGACCAACTACGAGGCGCTCGGTGGCACGTTCATCGAGTACACCGAACCCAAAGAGCTTCTGCCCGGTGCGTGGCTGACCGGACCCGTGCCGCGTCCTTACCCCGAGAAGAACTGGTCGCCGGGCGTCAAGCTGCACAATCCCGCCGGTCCCGGCCTGGTGGAGGACACCATCCCGGAGGATCAGGCCCTCGTCCTCGACAGCGACCAAGGACTGGTGGTGCTCACCGGGTGCGGTCATGCTGGGGTGATCAACCTCCTGGATTACGCGCGTAAAAGCGTGCGGCCCGTGTCGGTACACGCCCTGCTCGGAGGCCTGCACCTGTACGCGGCCAAGGAAGAAACGCTCGCCTGGACCGCGGGCAAGCTCAAGGAGTTTGGCGTGCAGCAGATCATGGGCGCGCACTGCACGGGCATCCAGCCGGTGTACTATTTCCGCGACCGCCTCAAGCTGGAGCCGAAGGCGTGCGAGGTCGCTACGGTCGGCGCGACCTTCGAACTGGGCCAGGGCATCAACACCGGCCCGATTGCACGATAGTTATGCCCACGGTTCATTGTGGCGACGGAACCCGATTTTTTGTCAGTGGGCAGATCGTCCTGCCTTTTGGAGGTTTGGCAGGAGAGATCGTGGCCAGGCTCACGCACTGCCTTGATGGCGCGGGTTTGAGCCTGCTCTGAATGAGGACCAATCGGAGTGCCGGATGGTAGTTGTTGTTTTCGCTCAGGCTGTTCTCGAAGTTCACGGGTGGGTTGAAACTGAGCGCGCCGTGGAGTCGCTGCGGGTTGTGGAAGATTTCGCTGTTTGCCTCGGCGCAAGAAACGCAGACGCGCCTGTCGATCAACTCGGTTTTGAATGTGGCCCAGAAGCTCTCCATCTTGGCGTTATCGATCGCAGTTGCCAGCCCGGCTCATGCTAGGAATGACACCGTGGCAGCACATGAGTTCACGGTAGGCTGGTCCTCATTTTCGGAGCAAGATCAGGTGGAAATGTCTACCAAGTCAAAGGTGTGGTGCTATATGCGTGTAATCACACTTGTGCAGACTTGTAGCCGGGAGGTATGTCGTATTGACCGACGACGTTTTCTGGTTGGTTCGGTCCACCGCCGCAGGTCCAGGAGATGCACACCGCCGCCCTAGCTCTGGCTTAGCGCCAGCGGTCCGACCTGTGTTTTTGCTTCGCAAAGGTCCGACCTGCCGCTAGGGGCCTTCGGCACCCGGCCATGCACATCTCCCTCGTCTTTTCTCTCCCGGCGACCTCCTGACACCAAGGAAGAGAGCTGCCGCTGGGGAGAAACAACCATCAGCCCGCAGGCTCCATCCAGACCCCCAGCCTAGCAGCGTTCCTTGGGTTGGCAGCAGACCCGGAGTTCCACCACCGCGCAACCCTGTCTCGCCACGGCTCGTCCCTGGATGGTTGAGGGTTCCCCTCCTGCCCTTGTCGGCTTCTTGGTGCCGCTGGCGTCTGCCCGCTCAAGGACAAAGCCGGCATAAACGGGCGTTCCGCCCACCGCTGGCAAGCAGCGGACTTTATTCCGTTTTGTCCTTGAGCGTGCCGCCGCTGCGCTGGCGGACGGTAGGTATGGACTAGCTCTTGGTAGAGCCATCCCTCGCGGGACAGGTGGCTCTTTGGAGATATCAACCATTGTTCCAACTCTGCTGTTCGGGCTCCCCGTAAATCATCAGCGGTGCGGGTCCGCCTTGTAGAAGCTGGTGCAGAGTATCGGCTGGAGTTTATACCACTACTTACCCTCAGATAACCTCATGGCCACTCTGTGACCGATTACTGGCCAAAGCCGACGCTGGTTTTACCCTGTGTACCCGGTACTCCTTTGAGCTTGAGTTGCAGCTTCCAGGGACCGGGTGGGCGGTTGAGTACATGTATATCTAGAGCCTGCACGACAATCTTGGCGTGCCTCTTACCTATCGGGATTGTCACACTGCCCGGCAGCGCCAGATAGTCGATGCCGGCGACGGCGCTACCCTTGATCGTATAAGCAATACTCAGTGATTGAGAAAGGTCCGTCTGATTGGCGGGGCGGCTGACCCTCAGCTTGATCTTATTGCCCTTGGCTAGATCAACTCCCCCGCCGCTGATCGAAGCGTGCGCTGGATCAGACACTGGTAGCAACCCTGTTTGCACGTCCCATTTCAGGTTGGCTCGGTACGGGCCGTAAGAAGTTTGCACCGTTCCGATGCTCAGCGTGCTTACCTGAATTTCACCATTTGGCAATCCCGTCATCTGCACACGCACGTTGCCATCCGCGTTGCTGCCGTCGCTGTGAACCAGCGGCAGGGCGTAGCCACCACTCGCGCTCGTGACGGTATAGTAGGCTCCATCATCCAGCGTGACCGTCGCACCCACCACACCTTCACCCACATCGTACTGACCGTTGCCGTTGGCATCGTGGTACACCACGCCCACCAAGTACGCCGGGAACTCCGCGGTTCGCAGGTAAGGCTTGACGCTAGAGGAGTGAAAACCCGCCTCGCCATAATCCTGGGTGGCCACCACGTTGGCCAGCGGGGCGACACTGGCTGCAATGTGCGCTACCCCGATGCCCACTGCGTACACGTCGAAATCAGCACCCTGCATGGCAAGCTTGCGGTGGCCCAAGCTGGGCACGCCCCAGTCCACCATCCAGGCCGAGTGGTATATGTCGAGCGAACTAAGTCCTGGCCCAGAGCACTCGCCCGCATAGCCATCGTTTCCGGTGGCGTTGCGAAAGCCCGCCTCATTCACGCGCTGGTCAGGCGTGCTACCATCCCAGCCGATGTGAGGACCGTCGGGTGAATACTGGCCATTGTGGTCGGCGGTGTCCTGAGAGTAGCGGCGCGCGGAGGCAATCAACGCGGCATCGAAGGCTAAGGGCGGCACAGCGGGCAGTGCTGCAAAGTCGGCGGCTATCTGATCGGGATTGATCTGGTAGAGGTTGACCGTGCCGCTGTTCTCTGGCAGGCGCAGCCAAGCGGCGAGCCGCTGTCCCTCACCCACTGGGTCCATGCGAGCGCGGTTAAGCTTTCCGAGCAGGTATTGCTCCTCACTCGTGGGATCACCGTGGCTGTAGAGCTGCGGATTAGTGGTTTGAGCATGGAGAAAGCCGGACAGCAGGCAGATCGCCGTAGCCAGCATCCAGTAAACACATGGACGATGGTAGAAACGGCAGGCTTGGTGCTCGGTTATGAGAAAGAAACGTCGGATCGTGGTCATCATCGTTGTTGGTGGAGGCGATTTCGAGGATCTAATCCTTCTGCTGGGCGGTGAGTACGAAGCCGGTCGCATCCGTGCTGTAGCCACCCAAGCGACCCTCCATCTGACCGTCGCGGAGGCGCAGCCACACTTCGGGAGATTGCGTGTAGTGGCGGGTAATAAAGAGCCACTCGTTCGGCAGGCTCATGTCGTTAAGGGGACGTTCCTTGCCGTTGCTGGTGACGAGGCGCAGGCGCAGGTCACCTTTTGGTATGGCGGCCAGTTCCGGCAAAACAGGTACGGGGTTGTAGGCATCTGCCTCCTGGGTGGTGAGCGGCAGCAACGGCACTTGCTTTGAAAGTTGGGCCACGTAGGTAAAGCTCTCGCCCGGGGTGGCCGGCAGACGCATCTCCAGGTTCACGCCCTGTACGTCACCGTTCGCGGCGGGCAAAAGGCGCACCTCGGCTGGCACCACGTTGCCGCGGTGGGCGAACTGCCCCTTGAGGACCAATCCCGGGCGAGCCGCTTTGGCTAGATCCATCTGGTAGCGGGCATCAACAGTCCTTTTTGCTTCCTTGGCCTGCGTGATAGCTGCCTGTCCTGCTTGGACAAATGCGGCGGCCTCCGGACTGCCGAGTACCACGTTGGGAGACCGGAAAGAAGCGCGAGGCTCACCCGCCTCGGGTAGATCCAGGTCTACAGCTTGAAACCGCCAGCGATCCACCTGCCACTCGGCCTGCAATTTGGCGTAGATCGGCGGCAGTTGCTGGCCTGCCGGGTGCAGGCACGATAGAAGCAACGGCTGCTGACCGGCTGGTACAAGCGGGGTAGGTGTGCGCCATTCCTGGGCCGGGTAGAGGTGAGCGTAGAATGATCGCGTATAAGCTTCCTGCCAGTGTACCCAACCAGCGAGTTCGTCGGTCACGCTCAGGAAGGCATGTGCCTCAGTGTCGCGGGCAGGACCAAGAAGATCCTCGGTAGGTACGTAGGCAAAGCGCAAGCTGCACAGCCAAGCGCGTTGCGTCGGGGACGTGTTCGGCACGTTGACCGGAGTGTCCATCTTTACGTCCGCGACATGCACGAAGGGCGGCGAGACGGCGCGCAGAAATCCCGTGACATCCTCCAATGCCGGTCGACCGTTGGCGGCACCCTCTGGTTCAGCAGAGTACTGCTGCGATGGATTATATCCACGGTTGCCGCTGGATGGCGGCGCGGGTTTGCAGCCAGTCAATTGCGTTGCCAGAAAGAGAACGATCAACGTGCAGAACCGGGAACAAGGCCGGCGTATCGCATTACCGTTGACTGGTAACAGGACGTTTTTGCTTCCATTCTTCAGCAGGCATTCAGTGACCGAAAACATGGTCCGCATTCTCACAGACAAAGGCCCTGTAATCAATCGTTTTTGGACTGTCTAATTAAGATAGTCTGGAAAGAGGAGGCAGCATGGAACCGCCATGCCGCCCGATGCTTCTCCTGATCCCCAACGCCGTTCCCAACGCACCGGGCACAAAACCATCTACACGCCGCCCTACGAGTTGGTTGTCACAAAGCTCAAAAAGGCGCGTTTGGCGGCGGGTCTCAGCCAGGAGGACTTGGCTGACCGCTTGGGTCGCACGCAGCTCTGGGTGAGCCGCACCGAGCGCGGCGAGCGTCGAGCGGACCTGGTCGAGTTTCTCGAGTACATGCTTGGATGCGAGGCGGACGTTCATGATTTCCTCCGCGAGGTGATCAAGAAGGTCCACCTTCCTCGTGCACGATGAAGAGTAGATACAGCGGCTCCCGAAGAGCGAAGTTATGCTTTCATGTAATGGATCGGAAGAACTGCGTCAGAAGCTGTCGAACCACGTTTGCTCGTTAGAGGTAAGGGGTTGATCCCTCCGCCGAGAACTCTCGTGCAGGGGCGTGGAGGTTGGTCTGCGCCGTAAAAAACGGCATGTGCTTCGACCAGTCACAGGCCTCGGAGCGGAAGGTGTGGGCAATAAATCGCCCGCACCATCCAGTCCGGCATCCTGCAACGCGCGCGGTACTTCTGAGAGCGGCAGCAAGGATTGCTGCGGCGGACAGTTTGGCGGCTGTGAGCATGGGGCAGCCCGATAGGTCCACCCCACTCCATCGGCTTTGTCCTCAGTGGGAGAAGCCGTTGACACGCCACTGCGGCATGCGCGTTCGGATGCTTGGTTCGGCACCAACGGGGACTCTGCGCGGGCTCTTCGCCCGTGCACCTTCGTTTTCAACGCAGAACTGGCCGAGGCTTGACGCCCGTGCTTGCTCGTTGATGATGCCGCTGGAGTTCGAGACTTCCTCACGGAAGACTCCGGCTGCGCGGGTTGTGCTCCCGCCGCCGCTTCGGCCAGAGCCTGACGTGCAATCGCACGGGCACTGGCGAAATCTCTGTGGTGGCGCGCTCCACACCGAGCGCAGGTCCACTCTCGAATCTTGAGGCCGTGGCGTCCACAAGGACCCGTCAGCTCCCCGCAATCAAAACAACGACGCGTAGAGAATGCCTCGTGCACATCCACGACCCGGCGAGGCTTCGAGCAACGCGCCGCCTTGTCCTTGAGAAGATCCACGAACTCGGCCAAGGCGTTGTCGTAGTCGCGCCGGTTCTGTGCGCGCCGCCAGCCCCCGATCCCGCCGGCTTTGCCGCGCCCGCGCCAGTGGCCTACCCCGATGAGCGCATATTCTGTCACCAGCCGATTAGCTGCCAGGTGGTACGCCTCGCGCCTTGCAGCCGCGATGTGCCGCATCCCCTCGGCGATGCGGGTGCGGGTGCAGGCGTACCCGGCGCTTCGTACCAGCTTGCCGAGGCGTTTGGTCCAGCGGCCTTTCGGGTTGCGGCAATGGGGGTTGGCCGCGTGGAGCTGGCGGTCCGCGTGGCGCTGGAGACGCCGGACCTTGCGCAGGTGGCGGGCGTTGCGAAACAAGGGTGGCTGGATGGTAAACGTGGTCGATCCATCCAGGCTGGCGACCGAGAGGGCCGTGGTGCGGCCTGGATCGATCCCAGCCACCGCCGTGGGGAGGACCTCCGGGACCTCCTTGACGAACGCTGTGACGGGAGCTTCCACCATGCACACGGCGTAGGCCCCGGTCGGCGTGACGGCGACGGCGATCTGCTTGATCCGACCGCCGGGAGGAAGGGGACGGTGGAGCACGGCTCGCACTGCCTTGCCGCAGTCACTACCGAGCATATTGGAGAGATTGACCGTGCACTTGGTGAAGTTCAACGGACAACGAACGTCATCGACGATCTGGTGTTGCAAGGTGACAGGATCACCCTGGACCTTGAAGTGGGGACGCTCGCGTTTGCCGGTCGCGTAAAGACGCGCGGCTATCCCAAACTTCTGCACGATGGCCAAAGTGGTTTGAGCCGAAAAACGAAGCCGCTTGTGCCGGGCGTTGTATTGCACACGTTCCAACGCATACTCGACGGCAAACTGCCGTGGACTGAGACGGCGACGCACGTCTTCCACCCGTTCGTTACGGGCAAACGCGTAAGCCGCGTCCAGATCAGGTAGTCCATGCTGTTCCAAGAGCCGTTGTGCTTTTGTGATGGCTTTACCTGCCCGCTTTTTCTGGTCCAATAGCCGACCATAAGAATGCAACAGCGCCACGCGGCGGCCAAACCGCTGCTCATGTTCTGCCCAACGGAGGGCTGCGCACAGTTCGTTCCAGACTCGCCGTGCTTGGTCGCTCGCGCGGGCGAGCGCCTTGGTCTGCATGGGGGTAAGGCGCAATGCGTAGCGATAGCAGCGGAACGCAGTCTCGTTTACAGATGCAGCCTCGGGCTGCGGAAAACCAGCATCCAACGTCATCTCAGGAGTGACAGCCGCCGCACCATCCGGTAAGCTCTCAACTCGTTCAAAATGATCAACTCCAATCACGATTCCACAATAGAATCATGATTCTAATCTGAGATCAACAGGAAAGTGGGAAAATCTATAGCCTCCCTGCATTCTGAGGCTTACCAGCGGTTCGCCAAGGAGCTTGTCTGCCTGCGTGAACGCGCTGGTTTGACACAGCGCGATCTGGCTCACCGCACCAGGATGGCCCAAAGCCAAGTGGCCAAGCATGAACTGGGAACCCGCCGAATGGATGTGATCGAACTAGGTATAATCTGCACGGCGTGCGGTGAGTCACTGGAGGAGTTTGTACGGCGTTTGCGGAGCAATCCCCCAGATCTCTGAAAACCGTAGCGTTAAGAACTCGCCGCACGCACTTCTACGCTCTCGGTATTGGTCAAGTGCGTGCCAGTTGTCGGTGAGGCCGATTCATGCACCGTGTTGAGTGCTCCATCTACATCGACTACTTCGGCTGGTTCATCTCCCGTTGGGAGTTGTGCAAGTTGGGAATTTGCCTCCTTATTTTCTGTCGAATTATCCTTAGGCACCTCAACAGAACCGCTGGAATCATTTTTCGGTGCCTCAATAGAACTGTCGGAATTCTCAGTCGTGCGGTGCTCGTGTGCAGATTTGCGAGCTTGAGCAATCACTTTATCAATCCACTTCTGCGTAGATTCCTGCTGCCTGAGATCGCTCGCTGCACCCACGATATGGATGGCAATGCTGTCGAGCGCATCCGGAGAGATGGCTCTGATGCATGCCACAAAATCGGCTGCCCCAAGTGCATCAACCCGTGCGAGCTCTTCAATCGCAGCAGCTTCTTCAGCCATCGCCAAGTTTTCCGCCGCTTCACGGTGCCGTTTACGGAGTCGTTCCAGCGCTATTTGTTTCTTGGTCTGCTTCGGAGGAGTTGCAGAGCCGTGGATGATTACAGGATTTTTTGCTTGCATAGGTGGCTCTCATCGAAAGCATTTCGCCTGCTAGAAAACCACGTTTGCATATCATTCACTAACTATAACCTGGTGCGTCCTTGAGTTATAGTCTCGCGTCATCCACCTTCTTCAGCACATTTTTATCACCAAGTTCTGCGTGAGCCAAATTAGGTGTCTGCAAGTTCTGTTGAGTTTCTGAGCTGCCAGCATCTAAAACGGCGCATAATCTGCTTTACGTTTGTTGTGCCCACGCCGCATTACTCGTTGACCGTCATCAGTAGAGGCAGCGTGCGGAAGGGTAAGCGCCGCCGCGCCAAAGGGGGCGGTAGCGCCGCCAAGAAAGCTGCTTACATCGAGCGGGGAGGAACCAATGCCTCCCGGGCCGACGATGTTCTAGCCAAAGGAACAAGTGGTCCAGATTTAGGTAATTGGGAGATCGTTGATCGATGGGAGCGGCGAAAAGACGCCGTGGTTGCACGCCAGACCGTCATTGCCATTCCTTATTACCTTTCGCTCTCTGAGCAAATTCGCGTTGCCCAGGAACACGCGGATTATTTACGCCAGCTTTACGGAGCTGCGCTCAAGTGGGGGATGCACCGTGGCAGCGGAGACGACGCCCGGAACGTCCATTTCCATTTTCTTCTGACGACTCGCGCCGTCGACGCTCAGGGTACTCCCAGTAAAATTAAAGTAGCGCGATTTGATCGCTACAAAGGCGGGAAACAAGCCGTCGCAGCGTCGCGTAACGATTTCCAAAATCGGGTGAACGATGCCTTGGCTGCTGCCGGTAGCAACGAGCGCCTTGATCTACGGACACTGGCAGCGCAAGGCATTCAGCGCGAAGCCCAAAAACGGGTACCACAACGTGAATACGAGAGGGCCAAGCGAGGTGAGATTTACCATCCTCAGTATGCGAGAAACCAACGATTACAGGCCATCAAATCCGCATCCGACGCCGCCGCCCAAATTAGTGCCGACCTCGCTGCCGCCGAGCACGCCGCTCGACGAAGCCGAAGCCGAACTCGACGTGCTGCAAACGCTCAACGACTCGCTCTCAGCGCAGGTGATCTCACTCTCCACCATGCTGGCCGAGCGCGGCATGGTCGAACTGTGGGCACACAAGTGGGCAGACCTCTCCAGAGCGGCCACGATGGAGTACGAACCGGGCAAGTACATGATCCAAATCCCGGAAGTCGACGACCCAGAACTCTGCGTGAAGTTGCTGTGGGAACCGGGTCAGATCCTACTTTGCGAAGCTTACCAGCGGACCGAAGCGAACATGCTGAGCTTCCCGTTGCCGACCGTCCGGCTGCCGGCGAAGATCGTGGTGCAACCACCACCAACGGGCACGATCCCGCCACGCCCCAAGACAGAACGGGGCGAGCATCCGTGGGACCAGCACCAAGCGCCGAGCGACGCGATGAACGCGTACACGCTGGAATGGTGGGCTTATCTGGAGCCGTACAAGGAGGCAGCATCCCGCCAATCAGAGCAGAGGAAAACGGCGACCTTGGCCGACGAGAGCGCATTGAGTTACCTGGCCATTCAACTCCTTCAGGAACGCCGGACCAAACCGCGCAAGGAGAACACGGAAACCGTTCTGGCGAACCTGGAGAAACGAGCAAAAATCTTCTGGATCTAACTCATGAGAGTAACTCGATCCGGCATGTGAGCGGCACGATCTCGCCGGATTATTCGCTTCTATCAGACAAGGTACTGCCACCAGTACAAGTGACGAGCACGGCTCTCAAGGCCCAGAATCACGCTGAAACGGAGCCGTCCAACAAACATTTTCCCGCTGCAAAACGGTCCGATTTGTCGTTTCAAAACGATGCTGACGATACTCGAAAACCCCCTGGTGAGCGAGAAAAACCAGGAGTCGAAATCATCGAGTTCAGCGATCCGTGGGGGGACAAATACTACGTGCTCAAAACAGACTTTGACCCCGCAAAAAACCAGGGAGCGAAGTGGGTGAACACTTGCAACTCATCCGGCGGTCCCACCAACGCGAGGCGAGATGTGACGAGGTTGGGTCTTGTTTTCCTAGAGTTTAGCAGCCGCCGCGATTACGTCGTCGGGCAGGTAGCACAAGCCAATTTACCGGTTTCAGCTACACAACAAGAGGAGCTTGAGCAAACGGAAGACACGCCTACACCTCACCTTCCTAACGCTGCATTAGAGGAGGAATCGGCGGATGAATATGACAGTGACGAGAACGCGCTGCACTACGACTTGGAGCAGGTGCCAGCAGCATACAACGACCAAACATCGCCCACCGATGAAAAAGTTTTGGAGATGGAGAATGACGACCAAGCGGTGTTATCCTCAGCCGCAGAACCTGCTCAAAATGCCGTCCTCCGGTTTACTTTCACGCAGGAAATTGGCCCAGCAGAAGTTTACCACGTGCGTTGGTCTGACCTAAAAATTGCTCTAGAAAACAGTGACGTAAGCGTGGTTCTTTGCCAGATTGATGGAACCGCAGTCCCGGATGATGCCGAGTACGGTTCGATTAACGTACAGGCACTCTACAAAGGATGGATGGAGGAACTTGTACCCCAAGTAATCCAAGGAGCAAAATTGTCAGGATCGTCTCGCCGGATAAAGGTTAAACGATAGAGTTGATGGTCCCGGAAGACGTTGCGCGAGATGTGCAGCTTTGCAGCTATACCCGCAAAGCCACCATGTTTTCCAACTGTACCTGAGCAGGACACGGCACTGCACCCCCACCTTCAGCTCCCTCCACTCAGATTTTTTGCAAAGCTCAGCCGGCTCATCCTTGGCGGCTTGGCACCCAGAAGAGGATGCGATCTGAAGTTGTGGACCATCACCGTTTGCTCTGCGACAATCCCACTGTCCTGCTCACAGGCCGATCAACCCAGCCCCTTTGTCATGCCGACCGCCGAAAGCCAGCTCGAAGAACAGCTCATCGAGAAGCTGAAAGACCTGAAGTACGAATATCGTCCCGATATTTGTGACCGCGGTGCAATGGAGCGAAACTTCCGCGACAAGTTCGAGGCGCTAAACCGGGTAAAACTCACCGACGCAGAATTTAAGCAAATCTTGGAGGAGATCATTGTCTCCGATGTATTCACGGCTGCGCGCATCTTGCGGGAGCGGAACAGTTTTACCCGGGAGGACGGCACGCCGCTAAACTACACGCTGGTCAACATCGAGGATTGGTGCAAAAACACCTTTGAGGTCGTCAGCCAACTCCGCCTCAACACCGACAACAGCCACCACCGCTACGACGTTCTTCTGCTCATCAACGGTGTGCCGGTCGTGCAGATCGAACTAAAAACGCTCGGCATCAATCCCCGCCGGGCCATCGAACAGATTGTCGAGTACAAGAACGACCCGGGCAACGGCTATAGCCGCACGCTCCTCTGCTTTGTCCAGCTTTTTGTCGTCAGCAACCGGGACTCCACCTACTACTTCGCCAACAACAACGCGCGGCACTTCGCCTTCAACGCCGAAGAGCAGTTCCTGCCTATCTACGAGCACGCCGACGAGAACAACCGCAAAGTCCGTGGCCTGTACGAGTTTGCCGACAAGTTCCTCGCCAAGTGCACGCTCGGGCGGATGGTCAGCCGCTACATGGTCCTTGTCGCCAGTGAGCAAAAGCTGCTGATCATGCGGCCTTACCAGATTTATGCCGTCAAGCACCTCGTCGAGTGCATCAAACAAAACAGCGGCAACGGGTACGTCTGGCACACCACCGGCAGCGGCAAAACGCTCACGTCCTTCAAGGCGTCCACCCTCCTGAAAGGGCGGCGGGATGTCGATAAATGCCTCTTTGTCGTGGACCGCAAGGACCTCGACCGCCAGACCCGCGAGGAATTCAACCGTTTCCAGGAAGGCTGCGTCGAGGCGAACACCAACACTGGCACCCTCGTTGACCGGTTGCTCTCCGACGATGCCGCCGACAAGGTTATCGTGACGACGATCCAGAAGCTCGGCCTCGCCTTAGACGAGGACAGTAAGCGCAACAAACGCCGCGAGAAGAAAGGTCTGTCAACCTACGCGGATCTGCTCGAACCGATGCGCGACAAGCGGATGGTCTTTATCTTCGACGAATGCCACCGCTCGCAGTTCGGCGAGAACCATCAAACCATCAAAGAGTTCTTCCCCAAAGCTCAGCTTTTCGGTTTCACCGGCACACCCATCTTCCCGGAAAACGCCACCAGCAAGCAGATCACGGGTGACGTTAAAACGCTGAAGACCACCAAAGACCTCTTTCAGCAGCCCCTGCACGAGTACACGATCACCCATGCTATCGAGGACCGGAACGTCCTGCGCTTCCACATCGACTACTACAAGCCTGACGGCAAGAACGTCCCGAAGCCGGGCGAAACCCCGGTCAAGCAAGCAGTGGTCGATACCATCCTCGCCAAGCATGACGCCGCCACCGGTGGACGCCGCTTCAACGCCATCTTCGCCACGGCTTCCATTAACGGCGCCATTGAGTATTACAACCTGTTCAAGGACACCCAGGACGCCCGGCGGAAAGATGATCCGACGTTTGTTCCGCTCAACGTCGCCGCCGTTTTCTCCCCACCGGCGAAGGCTCTGGCGGACGACCCCAAGAACCCGAACCCTGACGGAGTGGCCGACGTCCGGCAACTCGGGGAAGATCTTCTCCAGGAAAATGCGGATAACCAGCAAGACCCCGAGGCCAAGAAAAAGGCGCTGACCGCCATCATCGCCGACTTTAACGACCGCTACGGCACGAACCACTCCATCTACAATTTCGACCTGTACTACCAGGACATTCAGAAGCGCATCAAAGACCAGCAGTACTCACGGGAGGACTTCCGCAAGATCGACCGGGAGGAACGCTGGCAGCACAAGGTGGACATCACCATCGTCGTGGACATGCTGCTCACCGGCTTCGACTCCAAGTACCTCAACACGCTCTACGTCGATAAGACCCTCAAGCACCATTCGCTCATCCA
Source organism: uncultured Chthoniobacterales bacterium (assembly GCA_964245965.1). GTDB lineage: Bacteria > Verrucomicrobiota > Verrucomicrobiia > Chthoniobacterales > SZAS-18 > CAWCJJ01. The sequence continues at coordinate 1,590 of CAXTOP010000050.1, read as the reverse complement.
AGCGTTCAGCCGCACCAACCGCGTGCTCAATGCCAGCAAGCCCTACGGGAACATCCTCGACTTTCGCGGCCAGCAAGATGCCGTGGACGACGCCATTGCGCTCTTCTCTGGCGCGGAGGCCGACCAGGCGCATGAGATCTGGCTAGTGGACCGGGCACCCGTGGTCATCGAGAAATTAAAGGAGGCCAAGACGGCGCTAGATAGTTTCATGAAGTCGCAAGGCCTGTCCGGTCAGCCCGACGACGTGGGCAACCTCAAGGGTGACGAGGCTCGCGCCGCGTTCATCGAGCATTTCAAGCGGGTGCAGAAGCTCCAGACCCAGCTCGACCAGTACACCGATCTCACGGACGAGCAGGAGGAGACCATTCAACAGGTACTGCCCACCGACGATCTGCGCGCCTTCCGGGGCGTGTACCTCGAAACCGCCGACAAACTGAAGCGCGACCGCGAGAAGCCCGGCCAGAAGACGAGCTCGGAAGTGGACCAGATCGATTTCGAGTTCGTCCTCTTCGCGTCGGCGACCATCGATTATGACTACATCATGAAGTTGATAGCCGAGTTTTCGGCGAAAGGGCTCGGCAAACAGACGATGAGCCGTGAGGAGTTGATCGGCCTGATCGCATCCGACTCCAAGTTCCTCGACGAACGCGACAGCATCACCGAGTACGTCCGTAGCCTCAAAGCGGGCGAAGGGCTCGATCAAAAAGCGATCCGCTTCGGCTACGAACAGTTCAAGGCCGGACGGGCCACCCGCGAACTGGCCGACCTCGCCGCGAAGCACGGCCTGGAAGCCGAACCGCTGCAAGATTTCATCACTACCATCCTCACTCGAAAGGTCTTCGACGGGGAACAACTGACCAACCTGCTCGCCCCGCTCGAACTCGGCTGGCGTGCCCGCGCACAGAAAGAATTAAGCCTCATGGCCGACCTTGTCCCATTGCTGAAGAAACGCGCCGCCGGGCAAGAGGTTGCCGGCCTTAAGCACTACGAAGAATAGATCATGCCGGACGACATTGGACGAACGTTAACACCGAAGCTCCGGTTTCCGGAATTTCGAAAAGCATTGTGGCAGGAGACCAACCTAGGCAAAATTCTAACTGAGCACCGGTTGAAGAGTGATGGATCAAGCAAAGTCCATTCGGTTTCGGTTCATAAAGGGGTTGTCGATCAGGTGAAGCATTTAGGGCGCAGCTTTGCGGCGGCTGACACGACTCAATATAATCTCGTAAGACCGCACGACATCGTTTACACAAAAAGTCCCACAGGCGACTTTCCCTATGGGATAGTCAAGGAAAACCGGAACGAGCACAATGTCATTGTGTCTCCCTTGTACGGAGTTTTTACCCCTAAGAACAAATATCTTGGCCGTATTCTAGATTTGTACTTCGAGTCGTCAGTTCACACCAACAACTATCTCGCGCCAATAGTTCAGAAAGGTGCAAAGAACACGATACAAATTTCTAACAAGACTTTTCTGTCGAACTCGTTGATTCTTCCTTCTAATGAAGATGAGCAGCACAAAATTGCCGATTGCTTAAGGAACCGCTGATTTAATGGTGGATGGTGGCTGGGCGGCTTTGGTAGGCTCGT
>CAXTOP010000049.1:0-41073 GCA_964245965.1 uncultured Chthoniobacterales bacterium | reverse complement strand
CGATGCCCTCTCGCCCGCAGAAGGGCACTTGCTCGGCGAGTGGCTTGACCGGCTCGCGGCGCACCGGGAAATACATCAGCCGGAATGACGGACAAAGGCTTGTTTTACAGCCGTTTTCAAGATGATTGAGCAGGTCTATTTAGCTGGCCAGGCTTTGGAGGGGCACGCGCCGTCGTGCCCACTCCGTCCGGGCAGAGGCAGAGGTCAGGGGCACGACGGCGCGTGCCCCTCCAAAGGATCCATCATTTTGGAAACCGCTGTGGGCTCACTTTTGGGCAGGTCGGACCGCTTTCCGACTGTCCGCACGGTTCCTAGGTGGATCGCGCAACCTCGTCGCAAACGGCCACCAAGCTTTGCATCATCACCGCAGACAACGGCTCGTTGCTAGGGAACGGGAGTCACCATGGGCGTCGTCGCCGGAGTCGGTACGGCGAGCGGTTGGGGCGCAGTCGGCGGGATGGCTTCGAGGGAAGGCGTCGGAGCGGGCATCGGCGGCGTCACGATTGTCGTAGGATTAGGAGGACTCGGGCTTGCCGTCACTGCGGGAACTGGGATCGAGGGCGTCGCCGGAACCGCATCCGCTGCCGGGTTGAGTGAGGGCGTCGGCGTTGCCGCCGGCTTGGCCGTCGCGAGCGCACTGCGCTCTTTGAGCAACGCTTCCAGCGAGTATTTCGCAACCAGATATGGTCGTCCTTCGAGCGCCTCTTCCTTCGCCAGTTTGTCCGCGAGCAGCTTTTGGCTGGCGGTGAAATCGTTGTCCAAACGGGCCTTGTCTTCCGGCTTTTCGTCTTTGCCGGGAGTTCGTTCTTTCGGGAAGCTGGCGCTCACCTTGACCAGCACGGGATGGCTGTCGCCCTGTGCGGAGCCGATCTTCAACTCGTAGTGAAAACCATCGAAGGTGTCGATAGTTACGGCAATCGCCGGTTCGACGATCTTGGCGTCGGGCACCAGCACGTCGGTGAAGCTCAACGAGGCCAGGGTGCTGTTTAGACCCGAGACCTTGGTGGCGTCGAGCGTTTCGTCCGGCCTGGCGTCGGCGAACTTCCAGGCGTCCGCGGCGCTGTCATGGGTGATGCTCCAGTGCTGGGTTTGGGTTGGTCCGGCGACGCTGATCGTCTTCGGGTTCTCGATCTTGACGAAATCCTTGGACAGCCACCGTTCGGGTTTCGGGTCCGCGTCGTCGAAAGTTTGCGTCACCAGCGCGACGGTCTCGCCGCCGACCCGCTTCACGTAGCGGCCGGCGGGCGTCCCATCCGCGCCGCCCATGCCGCCGAAATCCATCGGGTTGGCGGCAGCACCCTCGCCCTTGCGCAAGTACTTCTTGCCGAGCAGCACGGCGTTGAGCGTCTTGCCGTCCGCTCCGAGTAACTGCACCTCTGTGCCGGCCTTGTCGCCCTTGCCGGGCTCGACCAGTTCGAGGCGCGGCAACTGCGATGGGCCGACCTTGACGACCTGCACCCGCTTGAGTTCCCACAGCTTGCGCAGCAACTCGCTGACCGTTTCGAAATTGGCGGGATAACCGGCGCGTTCCTGCACGGTCCACTCGTCGGCTTTCTTGACGAGGTGGAGGCTGCCCGCCGGGCTGGCGATGACGATCTGCGCCACGTCGTTGAGCGGGAACTCGATCACCTTGCCGCCGCCGCTACCCGTTTCCGACCAGACCCCGGCGCGGCGTCCGCCCGCCAGGTACCACAAGCCGCCGAGCGCGGCGAACACCAGAAGAAGAATGGCGAGTTGTTTGCCTTTCATGACACGAGATGAAGGTAGAAGTAAGGAGAAGAAGAAAAGAGAGAAAGACCGGTTAGCGCGCCGCGCGGCGCTGGTGGCGGACCACCGCCAGGCCGATGCCCGCCGCGGTGACGAGCGTCGGCATGAGCGCGATGTTGGTCCATTTGACGCGGTTTTCCAGCGAGTCGATGTCGGCCCGCAGCTTTTTGCGCTCGTCCTTGAGCTGGCCTTTCACCTCGTTCTCCTTCTTGCGGAAGTTGGCGATTTCTTGCTGCTGCTCGGGCGAGAGGATGAACTTTTGTCCGCCCTTGTCGGTCTTGGTGCGCTGCAGCTCGTTGAGCTTGTTCTGTGCGTCGGCCAGGCCGGATTCTAGGTCCTTGATCTTGCTGCGGTAGGTCGACTCAGCCTTTGCCTGCATCGCCTTGACGACCGTGAACTGGCGTTCGCGCGACGCGCGGCTGCGCACCGCGATCAGGTTGTTGTCGCCGCTGAGCTGCTCCACGGCACCCTGGAAGAGCGGCAGATTGCCGTTGGCCGGCATGACCATGCGCTGGCCGCCGCCGAGCGGGCTGCCCATTTCCTGCACCGCGATCCCGTCCTGGATGAAGTCGGAGTCGCCGAAGAGCACGATGGAAACGTCGCCGTTGGATTCTTTCAGGCCGGCATCCGCCGCGGCATCAGGCTTCTTGTCGTCCGGCTTGGCGTTGTCGGCGGGCGGAGTGACTGCCGCCTTCGGTTTGCCGTCGGGGAAGGCCGTCTTGAGCTTGCCGGTGAGCCGCACCGCCAGCGCATATTCCTTGTTCGAGGGAACGAAATCCTCCACGGTCTTCTCGCCGCCGAACTGAGCTGTCATCGGGTCGAGGAGCTGCGAGTTCGCCGAGGAATGGAGCAGGACCGTTTCCTTGAGTCCCGCCACCGGCGTGCCGCTGAAAGCGCCGGCAAAAACGAAGTAAATGTTGTCTGCGTCCGCGGTGATCACGTCGTCGTGGTTGATCGCCTTGTCCGTGAGCGCAAGCACGGCGGGCTGCCGGCCGCGCTGGGTGCGGCCCATGTAGTCGAGGTCGGCGACGATCTGCTTGTCGTCGAAGGCCAAGCCGGTGGACTTGAGCAGTTTGTCGAGCGACGAGCCGCCGGGCGCAGTCATGCCCATCGGGTTCGAGGCGGCGGTGGGATCGAGCGCGGCGAGCGGATCGAGGAAGGCGACCAGCTTGCCGCCGCGCAGCACGAACTGGTCGATGGCGTACTGCGCCGCGTCCGTGATGCCCTTGGGATGGATGACGACGAGCACTTTCACCTCGTCAGGAATCTTGTCGGCGGTCATCTCGATCGGCTTGACCGTGTAATCCTGCTTCAACTCTTCGTAGAGCACCCAGGCGGGCTGGTTCTGTTGTGGCTGGCGCCGCATCATCATGGGGTTCGCCTGCTGGCCGGCAACGGGCAGCGGGCTCATGACGCCGACGACCGGCTTGTCCGTGGTCGTCACGCGTGAGACGGCGCGGGAGATGTCGTACTCCAGCAGCCGTTCGCGGTCGGGGGAGAGGAAGGGGACGGTTTCCTTCTGGTCGAGCATGCTCACGCTCAAGCCGAGGTAGATAGGGTCACCCCCGGCTTCGGCTGCCGAGCCCTCCACGCCGTCGAGTTTCGCGGAATCCTCCGCGTCGGAGTCCGGTACGGGATCGAGCTTCTGGACCTCGATCATCCCATGAGAAGCCTGCCGGTACTCCCCGAGCAGATCTTCTACCCGTTGCGCGTACGTCTTGAGCGCCTCCGGCATGTGAGAATCGTTGCGCGTGCAGTAGAAGCGGATCTGCACGGGCGTGTCGAGTTTCTTCAGGATGGCCCGCGTGCCCGGCGACAGCGTGTAGGCGTGTTCCGCGGTGAGATCGATGCGCGTCTTCACCCGGGAGGCGAGCGCGTTGAAAATCACGATGCTGGCAAAGACCGCCACCACGCCGAGCGACGAGTACAGCCACGTTTCAAGACCGGTTTTCTTCATGGGTAAAAAAGAGGAGAAGAGGTTGGGGTGCGCCCTGGCTCTAGCCCGCGCGGTGCGCGCGGACGATGACGCCGGTGGTAAAGAGCGAAAAAACGATGACGGAGAGGAAGTACAGGAGGTCGCGTGAGTCGAGCACGCCCTTCTGGATGCTCGCGAAGTGCGTCATCACACTGAACGACGCGATGGCATCGACGAACCACGGCCTGGCCCATTGCACGAGCAGGTCGGTCACCGGCGGGAAGCCGGCGAGGATCAGGAACAGGATGAGCACCACCGACACGATGAAGGCCACTACCTGGTTGCGCGTCATCGCCGAGGTCATGGCCGTCAGTGCCAAGCAAGCTCCGCTCAGCAAAAAGCTGCCGAGGTAGCTGGCAAAGATCACGCCGTTGTCCGGGCTGCCGAGGGCGTTCACCGTGAACCACACCGGGAAGGTGAGCACGAGCGCAATGCCGATCACCGCCCACGCGGCGAGAAATTTACCCAGGATGGCCTGCCACGGCGCGACCGGCATGGTGAGCAGCAGTTCGATGGTGCCCGACCGCCGCTCCTCGCTCCACATGCGCATGCCGATCGCCGGCACGAGGAACAAATACAGCCACGGGTGCCAGGTGAAGAACGTTTCCAGCGAGGCCTGGCCGCGCTCGAAGAAATGCCCCACCATGAAGGTGAAGAACCCCGCCAGCAGCAGGAAGATGACGATGAACACGAACGCCACCGGCGAGGCGAAATAACCGCCGAACTCGCGCTTGGCGATGGTGAGGACGGGTTGCAGTTCCCGCAGGGCCGACGCGCCGCGGGCTTTCCATTGATCCTTGCTCATGGGGACTTTCATACTTTCGCCGCGGCGGATTGTTTCGTGTCGGGCAGGGTGATGTCGCGGAAGACCTCGTCCAGGCGGCCTTCCTCGGTGTGGAGTTCCGCGAGCGGCCAGCGTTCCTTCTGGGCCAGGTCGCCGATGGCGCGGGCGAGATCGCCGCGGGCGACCTGCTGGCGCGGGACGACCCGCAGGGTCAGCGGGGACTCGCTCAGGACGGTGGAGCGGTCCACCGTGCTCAAAGCGTCGAGTTTGCCTTTGATGCTGGCCGCGACGCCGTCGGTGAGCCGCAGGGTCACCGCGCCGGACTGCGCCGAGCGTCCTTTGAGTTCCGCCGGGGTGCCGTTGGCGACGATGGTGCCGCGGTCGATGATGATCGCCCGCGAGCACACCGCCTCGACTTCCTCCAGGATGTGCGTGGAAAAGATGATTGCCTTGTGCTCGCCCATGCGCCGGATCAGCGTGCGGATCTCGTGCTTCTGGTTGGGATCGAGGCCATCGGTCGGCTCGTCGAGGATGAGCACCGCCGGATCGTGGATGATCGACTGCGCGAAACACGTGCGGTGCCGGTAACCCTTGGAGAGCGTTTCCACGCTCTGGTGCAGCACGTTTTCCAGGAAACACATTTCCACCGCACGGTCCACGGCCTTCTGGCGCGCGGGTCCGGCCAGTCCGCGCATCTCCGCGGCGAAGGAAAGGAAGCCATGCACGGACATATCCGTGTACGAGGGCGCGTTCTCGGGCAGGTAGCCGATGAGCCGCTTGGCCGCGGTGGGCTGGTCGGCGATGCTGTGGCCGCCGATGGTCACCGTGCCGTCGGTCGGCGGGATGAAGCCGGTGATCATGCGCATGGTGGTGCTCTTGCCCGCGCCGTTGGGGCCGAGGAAACCCAGGACCTCGCCTTTCTCAACGGTGAAGGACACGCCGTTGACGGCGACCTTCGGGCCGAACGTTTTTCTCAGGTTGCGGACTTCGATCATGGATAGGAGATAAACACCCGCCGCGCTTTTGCGGGCAGGGAAACGCAACGACACCTCGGAACGTCGCGGCGTTCAACTTTTTTGCTGCCCGCGTGGTCCGCGCACGGCCAGTCCGCTGGTGACGCCCACCACCGCGCCGAAGAGCAGGGTCAGGCAGAAAGCCCGCGTTCCGCCGCCCGCAAACTCCCGCCAGTACCGCGGCGCATCTTCCCGCAGCGGGTAGGGAGCCATCGTGAACACCGCGCCCGGAACGCTGTAGAGCAGGCCCGCCAGCCCGCCCCGCAGCCAGCGCCGCGTCTGGTTCGCCCGCACCAGGAAGGCGACCAGTACGCCGACGCTCAGGTAAGTCAGCCCGAGGCCGAGGCCGAGCGCCAGGCGGGCGGCGGGTTCGATGGGCTGGAAGAACGGGGTGGCTCCCGTCAACAGCCCCCAGCCGATCCCGACGAGGATCGGACCGTAGGAAATGCGGGTATCAGGACGGAGAGGCTCGGGTGTCATGGTCAGAGGCCATCGGCGATGTCCGGGCCGTTGGCAGGCGAAATCTCGAAACATTTTCTTCCGCCGGCGTTTCCTCTGCGTTCCATGTGTGGCTAAGTACCCGCTGCCATGAAGCAAATCGAGGTTTACACCGACGGCTCCTGCGAAGGCAATCCCGGCCCGGGCGGCTGGGCGGCCATCCTGTGTCACGGCCCCCACGCCAGGGAAGTCAGCGGCGGCGAGCCGGCGACGACCAACAACCGCATGGAACTGCAAGCGGCCATCGGGGCGCTGGTGATCCTCAAGGAACCCTGTCTGGTCGAGCTGTACACCGACTCGCAGTACGTGCGCGACGGCATCTCCAAGTGGCTGGCCGCCTGGAAGCGCCGCGGTTGGCTGACCCTGGAGAAGAAACCCGTCAAGAACGGCGACCTGTGGCAAAAGCTCGACGCGCTCGCCGCCGGCCACCGGGTGACCTGGAAGTGGGTGAAAGGGCACGCCGGCCACACGATGAACGAGCGTTGCGACCAACTCGCCCGCGAGCAATCCTCCCGGATGCGCCGGGTTCACACCCCGGCGCAACTGCGCGCTTTTTTGTCGGAGTTCAAAACCGCCCAGCAGGCGAACGCCGGGGCTGCCATCGCGGCCCAATCTTCACTTTTGTAGAGCCAGTGCAAAGTGCTTGAGCACTCGCCGCGCAGCGGCGGGCCTGTCGGTGTGTTCATATTCGATTACTCGATAGAGCCTTGGGGTAAATGCCCCCTTATCGATACGCCGCCGGGGCCTGGCATCGAAGAAGCTTCCTGACATGGTTTCCTGTGCGCCGTGCGTTCCCCTTCTTCCAACCTTCTCCCGCCCTCCCGCCGCGGATCCCCCGCCGCCGCTGTCGCTGCCACCTTGGCGGTCATCGGCCTTCTTTTAACCTGGCAACATCTTTTTAGCTTCTGGAAAGCGGCTCCGGGGCCTCTCTTGCTGGTCGTTCTCGCGGTCGGTACTTTTCTGGGTAGTTTGCGGGCGGGCCTGTGCAACGCTGCCCTGGTCATCCTGTATCTCGCCTACTTCAACCTGTGGCTGGACCATGACGGGCAGTCCAGCCTGCAGCAGCAGGACGTGGCGCGCTTTACTTTGCTCAGCGTTGCCGCGCTGGTGATCGTCCTGCTGATCGGCACCCTGCGCCGGGAACTGGCCGAGGCCGTCCACGAGGCGGCGTCACTCCAAACGGCTCACCAAGAGCGCAAGAGCCTCGAAAAGGTCATCGACGCCTCTCATGACGCCGTGGTGGGCATGACGCCGGAGGGCTTCATCACCTCGTGGAACGCCGCGGCCGAACGGATCAGCGGCTACCGGGCGCAGGAGGTGATCGGCCGGCACATGACGGTGATGGCCACTCCCGAAACACAGGCGGATCAGGCCGACCGGTTCGCACAGGCCTGCCGCGGCGAGCGGAGCGGAGCGTATGAGGCAACCCGCATCGGCAAGGACGGCCTCCGGATGGAACTGAGCCTATACTTCGTTCCCACGCTGGCGGCCGACGGCACCCTGGAGTCGATCACGTGCATGGCGCGGGACAACACGGCGTACAAACGCTCGCAGTCGGCCCTGCGCCACAGCGAGGAACGGTTTCGGCAGGTGGCGGACAATCTGCCCGGAGTGCTCTGGTTGGCCAACCTCAAATGGAAGTTCCTTTATGTCAGTCCCGGGTATGAATCCGTTTACCAGCGGCCGGTGCGTGACTTCTTGGAGAACCAGCGCAGTTTTCTCGAGTTTGTTCATCCCGACGACGTTCAAAGCGTCACCGCGACTTACACCAACCGACCATCCGGCGTGGCGTTCGAGGAAGAGTTCCGTGTGTTGTTGCCCGATGGGAGTGTGAACTGGGTCAGGAACAAAGCCTTCCCCGTACGTACGGCTGACGGGCAATTGGAAGGCATGGCGGGCCTCACCACGAATGTCACCGAGAGCAAGCGCGTGGAAGAAGCTTTGCGGGAAAGTGAGGCACGCTTCCGCTCCCTGGTCGAGAATGCCAGCGACAGTTTCCTGGTCCACGACGTTTACGGGCGCCTGGTCAACGTCAACGGAGCGGCCTGCCACGCGCTCGGCTACAGCCGGGAAGAACTGCTGAGGATGGGGGTGAAAGACATCGACATCGATTGGACGGTGCAGCCGCCGTTCTGGGGGGAGTTGCGGATGGGCGAGGTGCGCGTGGTCACGGGCATCCACCGCCGCAAGGATGGAAGCACCTTTCCCATCGAGGCGCACGTGAGCGTGGTCAGCCCGGAAGGCGCGCCGCGGCTCCTGCTGGCGTCCGTGCGCGACATCACCGCGCGCCTGCGGGCCGAGGAGCTGCGGGAAACCCACGCCCGGCAGCAGCAGGCGATCTCGGCGCTGGGCCTCCGGGCGCTGCGCCAGGAGGCCGGTGGTTGGGAGGGGCTCAGCGCCTTGTTCAACGAGGCGGTCACCGTCGTGACGCAAACCTTCGGCACCGATCTGAGCATGGTGATGGAGCACGTGCCCGGCTCCGGGGAGTTCATCTTTCACGGTTGTCACGGCTGGCCCGCGGAAATGACGGGACGCAAGCTGTCCCTTCCCCTGGGAACCGGCTCGCTGGTGGGTTACACCTTGCAGGCCAGGGAGCCGGTCGTGGTCGCGGATTACCGGACGGAAACGCGTTTCATGGTTCATTCGCTGCTCGTGGAACAGTGCGTGGTCAGCGCGGTCTCCGTCCCGATTTTCGGCGAGGATGGGTCCGTCTATGGCACCCTGAGCGTCCACGATCGGCGCCGGCGTGATTTTACGGCGGAGGACGTTGCCTTTCTCCAACTGGCGGCCAACATTCTCAGCGCCTCGATCACCCGGCAGCGCGCCCGCTCGGACCTGCAACACGCCCTGGAAGAAGCCGCCGCCGCGCGCCGGGAGGCCGAACGGGCGAACCTGGCCAAGAGTGAATTCCTCTCGCGCATGAGCCATGAGTTGCGCACGCCCCTCAACGCCATCCTCGGCTTCGGCCAGCTCCTCCAGATGGAGGAGGACAGCAGCGAGATGAACAAGGATTGTTCGAACCACGTCGTCACCGCCGGACGCCACCTGCTCAGCCTGATCGACGACGTGCTGGACATCGCGCGCATCGAGTCCGGCAACGATCATCCCCAGCTTGGTAATGTGCTCGTGCCGGAGATCCTGCGCGAGACGGTGGAACTCGTGCGGCCCAGCGCCTTCGAACGCAGGATTCGTTTGGATCTCATCCCCGGCCAGCCGCCGCGCGGCGCGGTCCGCGCCGACCCGCGCCGGCTCAAGCAGGTGCTGCTCAACCTGCTCTCCAACGCGATCAAATACAACGTTGCCGGTGGACAGGTGATCGTGAACTGGCAGGAAGGCACCGCCGGAGCCCTGCGGTTGAGTGTGCGTGATACGGGCCCGGGTCTGACCCCGGAGCAGATCAGCCGTTTGTACTCGCCCTTCGAGCGCCTGGACGCGGAACAGCGCGGCATCCAGGGCACGGGTCTGGGTCTGGCGGTGTCGCGGCGTTTGGTCGAGGCGATGGGGGGCACGCTGGGTCTGGACAGCGTGCCCGGGCAAGGGTGCAGTTTCTGGGTGGAGCTGCCCAGCGCGGAGCTGCCCGGCGCGGAGGCTCCGGCCCCTGCCAAAGGGGAGGGAGAGAGCTCCGGCTGGCACCAGGAATTGGTTGGGGAAGGGACGGCGATTTTGCAGATCGAGGACAATCCCTCCAACCAGCGGGTGGTGGAAATGCTCCTCAAAAACCAGCGTCCGCAGTGGCGTCTGCTCACGGCGGCGAACGCCCGCACGGGGATGGAGATCGCGCGCCGGCAGCGCCCGGCGTTGATCCTGCTGGATCTTCAGCTCCCCGACCTGCCAGGCGACGAGGTGCTGGTCATGCTGCGGGAAGACCGCGACACCCAGGGTATCCCGGTCGTGATGCTCAGCGCCGACGCAACGGTGCACAGCCGCGAGCGGTTGTTGGCGGCCGGGGCGGCGGCCTACGTGAACAAGCCGTTCGACGTCGGACAGTTGTTGGATTTGCTGGATACAACCTTGGGTAAGGAGCCGAAGTCTGCCGGTATTGGGTTGGGTGCCGAGAAGCGCCCCCGGCGCACGGTCCGGGTGGGTCCAAGGGTTGGAGCAAACTTGGGCCGCTCGCGCAGTCCGCGCCCTGGTTCGTCATGACGATCCCGTTTCCCCAGGATCATCCGGCAGACGATCTTCTAGTCCTGGAGCACTATGCCGTTGAGATTGCTCCTCTGGGCTTCTGTCATCCTGGCTTCTGCCATCCGGGGAACGTGTAGAGAAAAGGGCGGGCCAGGTAAGGCTAGGTCAACCTCGGGAGACGGGATTATTGCTTCTTGTGCGCATCCACCTTGCTGGGTCCCTCGGAGACCTGGTCCGTGGTGGGCAACTGCGTACGGTCCCAGCCGCCGCCGAGCGCTTTGATGAGTTGCACCGCGCCCATCATTTCCTGGATCTGCACCGTGATCGCGTTTTGCTGATCCACGAGCAGCGTGGTTTGGGCGGTGACCACGTCAACGTAAGGATCCACCCCCGTCTTGTAGCGGTCGGTTTCCAGCTTGACGTACTCCTGCGCGGAGTCGGCGGCGGCCCGCTGCTGACTCAGTTGCTTGGTCAGCACCCGGACCTGCGCGAGGTAGTCTTCGACCTGCTGAAACGCCGTGAGCACCGTTTGCCGGTAGCCGGCCAGATCCGCGTTGTAGGTCGCCACGTACTGATGGATCGTGGCCTGGCGCAGCCCGCCGTCGAAGAGGGTCTGCGACACCGAAGGGCCGACGGACCACAACCGGTTGGCCGCGCGGAAAAGCTTGCCGAAGGTCGAGGCTTCCTGGCCGCGGTCGCCGCTCAGGTCCAGGACGGGATAATAGGCGGCTTGCGCATAACCGATCTGCGCGTTGGCCGCGGCCATCATGCGTTCGGCGGCGGCGATGTCCGGGCGGCGCTCGAGCAATTGGGAAGGCATCCCCGTGGGGATCGGCGGCGGGGTTTCCCGGAGCGGACGCACCGGGATGGAAAAGCTGGAAGGCACCCGGCCCACGAGCACGGCGATGGCGTGCTCGTACTGCGCGCGGTTGACGCCCAGGTTGGTCAGCGTCGCCTCGGCGGTTTGCAGGGTGTTCGCCGCCTCGACCGAGGCGATCTTGTCGGTGATGCCGGTCTCGAACTGCGCCTTCGTGAAGTCCAACGCGCGCTTGTAGGCTTCCACGGTGTCGCGGTAGAGCGAGACAAGGGCGTCCTGGCCGCGGATCTCGAACAGGTACATGGCCAAATTCGCCTGTTCGCTCAACTGCTCGTTCGCCAGGTCGGCCCCGCTGACCTGCGCGTTGTACTCGGCGTTGCGGACGGCCTGCCGGATGCGTCCCCAGAGGTCCGGCTCCCAGGAAACGTCCACGGAGGTCATGATTGAAGTCGCCGCGCCCGCCGCGCTGCTCACCGCGCTCACCAAGCCGTTGCTGCCGGAAGTTCCGGTCGTGGTGCCACCGGCACCGGTGCCGGTGCCGCCAACGCCGGTGCCCGTGCCCGTGCCAGTCGTGCCGGTCCCGGTGCCGGTGGTGCCGACACCGGTGCCGGTGGTGCCGGTGGTGCCCAGACCGGTAACGGTGCTGCTCCGGCCGCCGCTCGCACCGCGCGACCGCGTCACGGAAAGGCTGCCGGTGACGGTGGGATAATACTGCGAAGCCTGCTCGCCGATCAGAGCGCGCGCGAGCATGAAGTTCTCGAAGGACTGCTTGATGTTCTGGTTGTTGAGGTTGAGCTGCGCTTCCAACTCGTTCAACTGCGGGTCGTGAAAAACCTTCCACCATTCCCCGCGCACGTTGGCATCCTTGGGGTCCGCCACTTTCCAGCCGTCCGCACCCCGGTATTGTGCGGGCGATTCCTTGTATTTCGCGGGCAGCGGTTCCATGGCGGCGGCGGGGACTTTGTACCTCGGACCGATCACGCAACCCGTCAGGGCGCAAAGCGTCACGCCCAGGCAGGCCGCGCTGCGCCAAGTGAGCACCCGCGGATGTTTTCCCGTCATTCCCACCTCGTTACGCTTCGTTTGGAACCGGCTCTCCATGATGAAATACGTCGTGTTGCTTGCCCTGCATCCGCAGCCGGAGCCGGTCGAACGCCAGATACAAAACCGGGGTGGTGTAGAGCGTCAGGAGTTGGCTGACGATCAGGCCGCCGACGATGCTGATGCCCAGCGGACGGCGCAATTCCGATCCGGTGCCGGTCCCCAGCGCCAGCGGCAGCGCGCCCAAGAGGGCGGCCATCGTCGTCATCAGGATCGGGCGGAAACGCAGCAGGCAAGCCTCGAAGATCGCGTCCGCCGGTCCCTTGCCTTCGTTGCGCTCGGCCTGGAGGGCGAAGTCGATCATCATGATCGCGTTCTTCTTCACGATGCCGATGAGCAGCACGATGCCGATGATGCTGATGACGTTGAGGTCCTCGTCGAAGAGCGTCAGCGCGAGCATCGCGCCCACGCTGGCGGAAGGCAGGGTGGAGATGATCGTGATCGGGTGAACGAGGCTCTCGTACAGCACCCCCAGCACGAGGTACACGGCCACCAGCGCCGTGAGGATCAGGTAAGGCTCCGAGGCGAGCGACTCCTGGTAGGCCTGCAGCGTGCCCGCGAAAAACCCCCGCAGCGTGGCTGGCGTGCCGAGCTTGGTTTGCATCTGGTCGATGGCCTTGGTGGCATCGCTCAGGGACATGCCGGGCGCGAGGTTGAAGCTGGTGGTGACCGAGGGAAACAATCCTGTGTGGTTGATCGCCAGCGGGATGGTGCCGGTACGGACCTTCGCCACCGCGGAGAGCGGGATGTGGCCGTCGTTCGACGTCGCCAGATAGGTGTCGCCCAGCCCGGCCGGATCGGCCCAATATTTGGGTGCCACCTCCAGCACGATGTAATACTGGTTGAGTTGCGTGTAGATGATGGAAACCTGCGACTGGCCGAACGAGCTGTAGAGTGCCGAGTCGAGGTTCTGCACGGTCAGGCCCAGCCGGGCGGCCGTCAGGCGATCGTAGGTCAGCAGTTCGTCGCGTCCGCCGTTCTGCTGGTCGGTGTTCACGTCCGCGAAGCCGGGCAGGCGCTTCATCTCCCTGAGCATGATCGGCCCCCAGTGAGAGAGTTCCTGCGCGTTGTCGGATTGGATCGTGTACTGGTACAGGGCGTTGCCACCACGGCCGCCGATGCGCAGGTCCTGCGCGGCCTGGAGGAAAACCGAGGCGGCCTGCAGATGGCCGAGCTTCGGCCGCAGGCGGGCGATGACTTCCGCCGCGCCCACTTTGCGCTCCTCCAGCGGCTTGAGCGCCACGTAAACGAAGCCGGTGTTGGTCGCTCCCTGGCCGCCGGTAAAACAGATCATGTTCGCCACGGCGGGATCGCTCTTGACGACCTTGGCGATCTGCTGGACCGACTGGTTCATCACGTCGAAGGAGGCATCCTGCGGCCCCTGCAAGCCGCCCGTGACGGCCCCCGTGTCCTGCTGCGGGAAGAAGCCCTTGGGCATCTTCACCGCCAGCACCACGTTGAGCACGATGGTCAGGGCCAGCGCGACGAGGGTGACGGCGGGATTCTCCAGCACCCAGGTCAGGCTGACGCGGTAGATCGACAGCATTCCGTCGAAAAACTTTTCGCTCAGCGTGTACAGCCGCCCGTGCTTCTGGTCCTTCTCGTGCTTGAGCAGGAGCGCGCACATCATGGGCGTGGTGGTCAGCGAGATGACCATCGAGACGAAGATCGCCGTGGAAAGCGTGATGGCAAATTCCCGGAACAACCGGCCCACGATGCCGCCCATCAACAGGATGGGGATGAACACCGCCACGAGCGACACGCTGATGGAGAACACCGTGAACCCGATCTCCTGCGCCCCCTTGAGCGCCGCCGCCACCGGCTCCATCCCGGCCTCCAGGTGGCGCGTAATGTTCTCCATGACCACGATGGCGTCGTCCACCACGAAGCCCGTGGCGATGGTCAGCGCCATCAGCGAAAGATTGTCCAGGCTGTAGCCGCACAGGTACATCACGGCGCAGGTGCCGATGAGCGAGACCGGCACGGCGACGCCCGGGATGAGCGTGGCGCGTCCGTTGCGCAGGAAGACGAACACCACGATGATCACCAGGATGATGGAGATGATCAGCGTACGCTCCACGTCGAGCACCGAGGCGCGGATGGTCGTGGTGCGGTCGAGCACCACGGTCATGTGGATGCCGAAGGGGATGGAGGCCTTGATGGAATCCAGTTGCGCGCGGATGCGGTCCACCGTGCCGATGATGTTCGCGCCGGGCTCGCGGAAGATGATGATGGGAATCGCGCGCTCGGTGTTGAGGTAGCCGGCGGTGCGGACGTTCTGCACGGAGTCGGTCACCTCGGCCACGTCGGACACCCGGATGGCCGCGCCGTTCTTGTAGCCGACGACCAGCGGACGGACGTCCGCCGCACGGGCGACCTGGCCGTTGTTGACGATGTCCGCCGTCACGTAACCGTCGGTGATCTGTCCCTTGGCGAGGTTGGAATTTTGCAGGCTCAGGACGGACTGCACGTTGCTCATGCCCAAGCCGTAGCTGGCGAGCTGGGTCGGGTTGACGTCCACGCGCACCGACGGCAGCGCGCCGCCGCCGGTGGTGACCTGGCCGACGCCGTGGATCTGCGAGAGCTTCTGCTGAACGATCGTAGAGCCGGTGTCGTAGAGCTGCGCCGGCCCAAACTTGTCCGAGGTCAGGGCCAGGATCATGATCGGCGCGTCGGCCGGGTTGACCTTCCGGTAAGTCGGGTTGCCGGGCAGGTTGGTGGGCAGGTAGGTGCGCGCCGCGTTGATGGCCGCCTCCACGTCGCGCGCCGCCCCGTCGATGTTGCGGCTCAGGTCGAACTGGATCGTGATCGCCGTGGTGCCGAGCGAGCTGGAGCTGGTCATCTCCGACACGCCCGCGATGTGTCCCAACTGCCGCTCCAGCGGCGTGGCCACCGAGGACGCCATGATCTCCGCGCTGGCTCCCGGCAGGCTCGCGCCGACGCTGATGGTCGGGAAATCCACCTGCGGCAGCGGCGACACCGGCAGGGCGTAGTACGCGATCGCCCCGGCCAGGGCGATGCCCACCGTGATCAGGGTCGTCGCCACCGGGCGGCGGATGAACGGCTCGGACAGGTTCACGCGGGCACGGGTTGCTCGGGGTGGCCCGCCGGGGGCGGGGGACCCTGGGGTTGCACTTCCTGGTTCCTGGCCGGCGCGGCGGCCGGCTTGCGCGTGAAGCGCCGGGAAAGGTTGTCGAAGAAAATGTAGATGACCGGCGTGGTGTAGAGCGTCAGCACCTGGCTGAAAAGCAGGCCGCCCACCATCGCGATGCCCAGCGGCCGGCGCAGCTCCGAGCCGAAACCGGTGCCCAGCGCCAGCGGCACGCCGCCGAGCAGCGCGGCCATGGTCGTCATCATGATCGGGCGGAAGCGCAGCAGTGAGGCCTCGTACACCGCTTCCTCCGCGTTCTTGCCGCGCTCGCGCTCGGCCTGCAGGGCAAAATCCACGATCATGATGCCGTTCTTTTTCACGATGCCGATCAGCAGCACCAGCCCGATGATGGCCACCACGCTGAGGTCTTCGTGGAAGAGCATCAGCGCGATGAACGCGCCCACCCCCGCCGAGGGCAGGGTGGAGAGGATCGTGATCGGGTGGATAAAGCTCTCGTACAGGACGCCGAGCACGAGGTACACCGTCACCAGCGCCGCGAGAATCAGGATCGGCTCGTTCTCCAGCGACGCTTTGAACGAAGCCGCCGTGCCCTCGAAGCCGGCCTGCACGCTCGCGGGCATGTGCAGGTCCTTCTGCACTTTCTCCACCGCCGTAATGGCGTCGCCCAAGGAGGCGCGCGGCGCGAGGTTGAAGGACACCGTCACCACGGGGAACTGCCCCTGGTGGTTGATCGAGAGGGGTTCCGTGGTCTTGGTGAAGTGGGCGAAGGCGTTGAGCGGCACCTGCGTGTTGAGCGACGAGGTCGTGGCGGCCAGCGGCGAGGTGGTCGTGCCGGCAGCCTTGAGCGCGTTGGTCGGCGCGGTCAGCGTCTTGGCCGTGGCGGTGTACTGCGCCGTGCCCGTCAGCGCGTTCGATCCCGCGGAGGCGGAGCCCGAAGCCGAGAACGACGTGGCCGCCCCCGCGCCGCTTGCGCCCGAGGACGCGTTGGGCGCGATGTAGAGCGCGCTCAGGCGCTCGGGCGTCTGCCGAAAATACGGATCGACCTCCAGGATCACGTGATACTGGTTGGTCTGGGTGTACATCGTGTTGATCTGCCGTTGGCCGTAGGCGTCGTAGAGCGTGTTGTCGATGGTCGTCGGCGCGATGCCCAGGCGCGAGGCGGTGACGCGGTCGATGTTCATGGCCAGCGCCAGGCCGCCCGGCTGCTGGTCGGTGGCCACGCTCTCCAGTTCCGGCAACTGCTTGAGCTTTTCGACGAACTTGTTGCTCCACTCCGTGAGTTCCGCGCTGCTGGGGTCCTCCAGCGCGTACTGGAACTGCGCGCGGCTCACGCGGTCGTCCACCGTGATGTTCTGCACGGGCGACATGAACAGGTGGATGCCCTGCACCTCGTCGAGCTTCGGCTGGAGCCGGCGGATCACGTCGGAAGCGTTGCGGTCGCGTTTTTCAAGCGGCTTGAGGTTGATCGAGAACCGGCCGCTGTTCCCGGTGACGTTGGTGCCGTCCGCGCCGATGAACGACGACAGGCTCTCCACCGCCGGGTCTTGCAGGATTACCCTGGCCAGTTCCTGCTGCTTCTGCGCCATCGCTTTCGACCCGATCGTAGGCGGGGCCTGTGAAATTCCCTGGATGACCCCGGTATCCTGCACCGGGAAAAATCCCTTGGGGATGATGAGGTACAGGCACACCGTCAAGATCAGCGTCGCCAAGGCGATGAGCAGCGTGACGGTCTGGAAGCGCAGGACGAACTTGAGCGTCCGTCCGTAGAACGCGATCATGCCCTCGAAGACACGCTCCGAAGCCTTGTAGAACCGGCCTTCCTTCTCCTTTGGGTTGTGCTTGACCAGGCGCGCGGTCATCATCGGCGTCAGCGTCAGCGACACGACCGCCGACACGACGATGGTCACCGCCAGGGTCACGGCGAACTCGCGGAACAGCCGCCCGACCACGTCGCCCATGAACAGGAGCGGGATCAGCACCGCGATCAGCGACACCGTCAGCGAAAGGATCGTGAAGCCGATCTGCTCCGCACCCTTGAGCGCTGCCTCCATGGGGTCCTCGCCCTCCTCGATGTAACGGGAAATGTTCTCGATCATCACGATGGCGTCGTCCACGACGAAGCCGGTGGCGATGGTCAGCGCCATCATCGACAGATTGTCGATGCTGTAGCCGAGCGCGTACATCGCCGCGAAGGTGCCTACCAGCGAGAGCGGCACCGCGATGCTCGGGATGATGGTGGCAAGCAGGTTGCGCAGGAAAAGGAAGATGACCATCACCACCAACGCGATGGTCAGCACCAGCTCGAACTTCACGTCGTTGACCGACGAGCTGATGCTGGTGGTCAGGTCGGTGAGGATGCTGACCTTGATGCCGGCGGGCAGCGTGGCCTCCAACTGCGGCAGGAGCGCCTTGATGTTCTTGACCACGGTGATCGTGTTCGCGCCCGGCTGGCGCTGGACGTTGACGATGACGGCCGGGCTCTGGTTCATCCACGCCGCCTGGCCCTCGTTCTCGACGCCGTCCACGATCTTGGCCACGTCGGTGAGCATGACGGGCGCGCCGTTGCGGAAGGCGACCACGACGCTGCGGTAGTCCTTGCTGGTGACGAGCTGGTCGTTGGCGTCGATCTGGAAATCCTGGCGCGCGCCGTCGAAGTTGCCCTTGGCGGCGTTGACACTATTTTGGGTCAGCGCCGTGCGCAGGTCCTCCATGTTGATGCCGTAGGAGGACAGCGCCGTGGGGTTGGCCTGGATGCGGACGGCGGGTTTCTGGCCGCCGCCGATGCTGACGAGGCCCACGCCGGTGAGCTGCGCGATCTTGGGGGCCACGCGGGTGTCCACGAGATCCTCCACCTGCGGCAGCGGGACCGAATTGGACGTGATGGCCAGGGTCAGCACCGGGGCGTCGGCTGGGTTGGTCTTGCTGTAGGTCGGCGGCGCGGGCAGATTGGACGGCAGCAGGCTCTGCGAGGCGTTGATGGCGCTTTGCACCTCTTCCTCGGCCACGTCGATGTTCAGGCTGAGGTTGAACTGCAACACGACCACCGAAGTCCCGCCCGAGGAGCTGGAGGTCATCTGGCTCAGGCCCGGCATCTGGCCGAACTGGCGCTCCAGCGGCGCGGTCACCGTGGTGGCCACCACGTCCGGACTCGCCCCGGGATAGAACGTGAGGACTTGGATCGTCGGGTAATCCACCTGCGGCAGCGCCGAAACGGGCAGTTGCACGTACGCCACGGCACCGACCAGGAAGATGGCCACCATCAACAACGCCGTGGCCACCGGCCGCAGGATGAAGGGGCGTGAAGGACTCATGAGCCGCTGCCGCCGCTGCCGCCACCACCCGGACGCTGGCCGCCGCCCTGGCCGCGGCCACCCGGCCGGTCGCCCGGCGTGCCGCCGCTTCTGGGGCCGTGATCGCCGGGTTTGCCGCCGCCCTCCCCACCACCCCCGGGCTGTTCGACTTTGACTTTGTCGTTGTCCTGCAGCTTGTCGAAGGAACTGTTGGCGACCTGGTCGCCGGGATTGATGCCTTCCACCTGGGTCATGCCGTTATCGGTGACGCCCGGCTTGACGGTGCGCTGGTGTACGACGCCTTCCTGGAGGAGGTACACGAACGAGTTGGTCCCGTTCTGCTGGATGGCAGCCGAGGGAATCAGCGTGACGCCCTGGAGGGTTTGCACGAGCAGCCGGGTGTTGACGAACTGGTTGGGAAAGAGCCGCAGGTCCTCGTTGGGGAAGATCGCCCGCACCTTCAGCGTGCCGGTGGTCGTGTCGATCTGGTTGTCGAGCGCCAGCAACTCGCCGGACGCGACCTTCGTCTGCGCGGTGCGGTCGAAGGCGTCCACGGATAGCTTCGAGCCCTTGGCCAGTTGCTCCTGGACGCCGCCGAGGCTGTCCTCCGGCAGCGTGAAGATGACCGTGATGGGCTGCAACTGCGTGACCACCACCAGCGGGCTGGCGCTGCTGCCCGCCGTCACGAGGTTGCCCGGATCCACGAGCCGCAGGCCGGCCCTGCCGTCGAAGGGGGCCTTGATGTGGCAGTAATCGACCTGCACCTGATCGTACCGCACCAGCCCCTCGTCGTTTTTGACTTGTCCCTCGTCCTGCTTCACGAGCTTCTGCTGGTCGTTGAGGATCTGCTGGGACACGGCGTTGCGCGCGTAGGCCGCCTGGTAGCGGGCGGAGTCGATCTGGTCCTTGGACAGCGCGCTCTGGTCTTTTTCGAGGGTGCCTTGCGCCTGAAGCAGGGTGGCCTCGTACTGGCGGGCGTCGAGGTCGAGCAGCGGATCGCCCTTCTTGACCATCTGTCCTTCCTGATAGTGGACCGCCACGACGCTGCCGGTGACCTGGTTGACCATCGAGGCGGTGAAAACCGGAGTCACCGTGCCAATGGCTTCCAGGTACACGCCGACGTCGCCTTTCTTCGCGGTGGCCGGTGCCACGGTCACCGGTCCGGCTTGCCGACGCGCGCCCGCACCCTGGGCGGGTGCCGCTTCCTTGCGCCCCGAGATGAAGTAAAACGCCAGGCCAAAGACGAGGAGCACAATACTCCAGATGAGCACCTGCACAAGACGTTTGCGCCCGGTCCCCGTGGAAGCGCCAGGCGCTTTGTCCGGGGGGGTGGAAGTAGATGTCGCAGCCAACGGGAAACGCCTACGCGGGCTTCCCGCCGCTGTCAACACGGCTCGCTGGTCTCGACTGCTACCAGTTTCATTATCCACTTCACCCGAAGTCTTTCGGCGGGGCAACAAAAAACGGGAAAGATGCGCCGGGTTCCCTTTCCTCCGTCCCAAGCCCGACTTCATCCGCTTTCTGCGAGTCACAGGGAAAAGCGACCGGATGCTGCTACCGGAGCCAAATTCCCCCCGGTGACGTTCGTTTCTTTGTTTCCGTCTTATGGATGTAAACGAAGAAACGAACCTTCGGCGCTTGTCATGGGCCACGGCTTTCCGTTGAGTGCGCCAGACCCTGGAAGCAGGAAAGAAGGAATACTTGCATTAAGTGCAGTGTTTCCCCTCTTTTCACCGCCACCAAAAGTCGTTATCCTACGGCATCCGCCGGAGAGAGTATATAAGGTGACACTCCCCCAGAGATGACCCCCTACGCTTTGATGGCAGAGGGTAGGCCAAGGAGGAGATGATAGAGGGGAAATGGGTCCTCTTTCCTTCGGAGTGTTTCTATCCCCCCTTGGCTAACCTTGCCGGAAGGAGATAATAGCTCGGCCTTGGAAGGTGTATAAATAACGGTTTCGCGGCTCTTTCTCTGTCATCCTGAGCGCAGTGAGTCTGCGAGCGGAGTCGAAGGACCCCCTGGACGGGTACTCACCTCCTTTCCGCTATAGACGCTTGGACACGGTTCCGTCTGGAGGTTGAACGTGGCAGGCATCTCTGTACCCGTCCAAGGGGTCCTTCGACTCCGCTCGTTCCTCGCTGCGCTCAGGATGACAGAAAAGGAGGGGAAGAGAGGAGATTCTAGAGCCCTTCCCGTTTGGGTAAGCCTTGGACAAATTGGGAGGGACCCGCTCCGTCGGGTCCGTGCCCGGTGCCGTGTAGCCACGGCTCCCCGGACCCGACGGAGCGGGTCCCTCCCAGCAGGCTTTATCAAACGGGAAGGGCTCTATACGTCCTCAAGTATCCAGCCAATATATCCAATGGGTTTACCCGGAACAAATGGTGAGCCGCCCTGGCATAATTCCAAGAGGTGGTTGGAAGAGAACTATTTGTTTCGTTTCCACGTTTACACCTGTAGAGCGGAAACGGAAAACGAGTGGACAGGCTCATTCCCGTCCTCAACTCCCTCCGGCCGGTTTGCCGGGATCGAAGATACTGACCGTCGTCACGAGGTCCAGGGCGCGTTGCACCACCGTGTCGCGCAACGGCGGCTTGGGCGCGGGAGCGCCGCGGCGGCGGGCCGCCTGGGAATCCCGCGCGGCGTCCAGTTCGGGCGTCGTGCCGTTGACCAGGGCCGCTTCGTTGAGGTGGGGCCGCTCCACCTCGTAAACGAATTGCGCGATGCCTTTTTCTCCGCTCGCCTTGAAAATCGCCAGCTTGTCCATCCGCGGCAGGATCACCGGCACGTCGGGCTTCACCCCGGCTGGAAACAGATTGCTGTTCGCCGGCAACAGCACCTGGCTGACCGCCACCCGCAGAATGGACCCGCTCCCGAGTCCCAGGTCTGCGTACTCGACGCCTTGCCCCGCCGTGCTCTCGCCGACGACCAAAGCTTTGTTATAGTACCGGATCACCGCCGCGATGGTTTCCGCAGCACCCGCCGTGTCGCCGTCCACGAGCAACACCACCAGTCCGTTGAACGCGGGATCGCCGTTGGAGGTGAGCAGCCGTTCCTGGTTGATGCTGGGCTTGCGCAGGGTGAACAGCGGTTTGCCCTTGGCGACGAAACGCCGGATGACCTCCGCCGCCTGATCGAAGTCGCTGCTGGCCGGAGTCGCCCGCAGATCCAGGATCACGGCGGGAAGCTGGCGGTCGTTGAAGCCTTTAAGCGCTCTGTCGAGGTCGCCGAGATGCCCCTTGTTCAAGGCCCCCAACCGGATGTAGCCGCTGCGGTCGCCGAGGATTTCCGAGTAAAAGGCGTCGGAGACCGCTTCAGGAGCCGCCGATCCGCCTGGCCCGCCCGGCTTGGGCAGGAGCGTCGCTCCGGTGTCGAGCTTGGCGAGCAGGCCGGAAAGCGTGGCCCGGGCCAGCGAGCGGTCGTCCACCTCGGCGGGGCGGATGTAGTTGGCACGCAGCAGATTGATGACCTCCTGAAGTTCGCCCAGGTTGAGCGAATCGACGATCCCGCTCTGGGTCAGGGGCGGGAGTGTCGGCGTCGGCGCTGCCGCGGCGACGGCAGGACTTGGGGCCGGCGGCGGGGTGGCGGCGGCAGGCGGTGCCGGTGAAGGCGAAGCCGGCGCGGGACCGGGCGCGGCCGCTCCACCCTGCGCCCGCAAGGAAGTCGTGGCCCAAAGCAAGCAGGCCAGCGCACTCAGGACGAAGGTCCGTGGGCAAGGGGTCAGACGGGTTTCAGGCATGGCGGCAATCCTAGCTCACCCCGGCGGCAGCGGCAATGTCCCGCCGGAAGGATGCGCCCTCGAACCGGAGGCGCGCCGCCGCTTCGTAGGCGCGCGCGCGCGCTTCCTCGATGGTCATCCCCAGGGCCGTGACTCCGAGCACCCGGCCTCCGGCGGTCAGGGTCTGCCCGTCGGCTCCGGGCCGCGTGCCGGCCTGGAAGACGAACACGTCGCCATCCTCGCCCGGCACCGGGAGGGGGGCTGTCTCCAGTCCTTCGATGGGCCGGCCCGTCGCGTAGCTGCCCGGGTAGCCGTCCGAGGCCAGGATGACGCACACCGCCGGCCGCGGATCCCACTCGGGCTGCACGGTGTCGAGTTTGCCGTCGATGGCCGCCTGGAGCAGCGGCAGCAAGTCACTCTTGAGCCGCGGCAGGATCACCTGGGCCTCGGGGTCGCCGAAGCGCGCGTTGAACTCCAGCACCTTGGGCCCCGCGGCGGTGAGGATGAGGCCGGGAAAGAGCAAGCCCTGGAAATGAATCCCGTCCGCCTGCAACCCGGCCATGAGCGGACGCAGGATCTCTTCTTCCACCCGCCGCATCGTCTCGGCGTCCAGCGCGGCCACCGGCGGACTGACCGCACCCATGCCGCCGGTGTTGGCCCCCTGGTCGCCTTCAGCGACCCGCTTGTAGTCTTGCGCCGGGGGCAGGAGTTGGTAGTTTCGGCCGTCGATCAGGACATGCAGCGAGCATTCTGGTCCCTGGAGGAATTCTTCGATCAGCACGCGCCGGCCCGCCTCGCCGAAGCGTCCGCGCTCCATCATTTGGTAGATGGCTCCGGCGGCGGCGTGCGGGTGCTCGGCGATGATGACTCCCTTGCCCGTCGCCAAGCCGTCGGCCTTGATCACCAGCGGGTAAGCGCGGCCGATGCAAAAGCGGTGGGCATCGGCGCTGTTCGCAAAATGGCCCGCCGCCGCGGTCGGGATGCCATGCCGCAGCAGAAAGTCCTTCGTGAAGATCTTGGACCATTCCAGCCGGGCCCCTTCGCGCGTGGGACCGAAGATGCGCAGCCCCGCCGCCTGGAAGCGATCCACCACGCCGGCAGCCAAGGCGTCATCGGGACCGACCACGGTCAGATCGATCGCGTTCTCGCGAGCAAAGGCCGCCAGACCTTCCACGTCGGTGATGGCGAGAGAGACATTCTCCCCCAGCCGGGCCGTGCCGGCGTTGCCCGGAGCGCAGAAGATCCGGGTGACTTCGGGTGAACGCGACAATTTCCACGCCAGAGCGTGTTCGCGGCCGCCGCCGCCGATGATGAGAAGACGCATGGAGAGAAGGTAGAAGGCAGAAGGTAGAAGGCAGAAGTTTTTATTTCGACGTCGCTGAGCCGTTTTCCTGCTCACTCCGCCTTCTGCCTTCTACCTTCTGCCTTCATCCTTTTCGGCCCAGTGGTTGAGCGCGTCGATGTTCCGGCCACCGCTCTGCCAGCGGAAAAAGCCTTGGACCGCCGCGGTGACGTACTCCTTCGCCCGGGCCGTGGCTGCTTCCAGGTCCAGGCCGAGCGCCAGCCCGGCGGTGATCGCCGCCGAGTACGTGCAGCCGGTGCCGTGCGTCTGGATGCCGCGGATGAACGGCGCGCGAAATTCCGAAACCTTGCCGTCCGGCAGGCAAAGCAGGTCAATGGCCATATCGCCACCGAGGTGGCCGCCCTTCATCAGAAAGGCGGTGCCGTGCCGCCGGCAGAGTTCTGCTCCGGCATCCTGCATGGCCGGCGGGTTCTCGATGGCGCGGCCTCCCAGCAGCGCGCGCGCTTCGTCCAGGTTGGGCGTGATCAGCGCGGCTAGGGGAAAAAGCAGGTCCTGGTAAGCCCGGACAGCGTCCGGTTCCAGCAGGCTGTCGCCGCTGGAAGCCACCATCACCGGATCAACGACCAGCTTGCGGGCGGACGCCGGAAGATCCCGGTACAAAACGGCCACCATCTCGATGATCTCCCGCGAGCGCAGCATCCCGGTCTTGGCCGCCGCCACCGGGTAGGCTCCCAGCGAGAGTTCGATCTGCTGGCGGACGATCCCGACCTCGATCGGCTGGATTGCGGACACGCGTCCGGGGATCTCGGCGACCACGCACGTCACGGCCGTCAGACCATAGACACCGTGCGCCGTGAAGGTCTTCAGATCCGCCTGGATGCCCGCGCCGGCGGAGTTGTCGGACCCGGCGATGGTTAGGGCAACCGGCGGCGGAATGGTGGGGGAGGGAGGTGGCATGGACGTTGACAAGCAGCCGGGCGTGGCGTTGTTTCCTGCGCCCCCTGTACTTGCGCCCGGGACACCGAAAGATGAAAGGCCAACTGCCAGTTTATTCCACGGTGGCCCGCCCGTTGCAAGAGCGCAGCGGCCTGCGGGCGGTGATCGACCGGGTGGAGTTCAACCCCGCGCTGCACACCCCCGCCGACCGGCCCTTCGCTTTCCTCTATTTCATCACCATCCACAACGGCTGGTCCGAACCGGTAACGCTCAAGGGACGGAAATGGATCGTCACCGAAAGCAGCGGGATGCGGCACGTGACGGAGGGGGACGGGATCGTAGGGTGTTTCCCCTACCTGACTCCGGGCGAGTCGTTCTCCTACAATAGTTATCACACTGTGGCGAGCGACAGCCGGGCCGAAGGGATGTTCCTCGCGTGCGACGACTTACGCCAGCCGATCCTGGTCCGCGTGCCGGAGTTTGCCATGAGCGTGCCGGTTTGAAACGGGTGGTTTGCTGCCGAAGCAGGAGAAATTATCGAGTTGCGCCGGGTGAGCTTCGGTTGGTATGTAGAGTCAGGACGAATCCCCCAACCCAACCGTCCCCAAAACCCCGCTATGGATAATATCATTGCCGCGCAAGAGCTTCAGATCGAGCGCAAGCATTTTTACATCGAATTTCGTGAGAACGACCGCGGACGGTTTCTGCGGATCACCGAGGAGGCGCACGGCCGCCGCAACACCATCATCGTGCCCAGCACCGGACTGGAAGAGTTCAGCACCACGCTCAATGAAGTGCTCGACGTGGTGGGCAACGCGACGGCCAGCGCGGCACCGTCGGTTTGAGGCTGGACGAGCGGCCGCCGTCACGGCAGGATCGCTCTGCCTTCCATCTTGTGGATCGCTGGCCGGGCAGTCCCGGCCTTTTTCTTTTTTCCAACCATGAATAACTTCGACGCCACGCAGACCCGCATCCTCGTCACCGGCGGTGCGGGATTTATCGGCAGCGCCCTTATCTGGGACCTCAACCAGCGCGGGGTTGACGACGTCCTCGTGGCCGACTTCCTGGGCACCGACGAAAAGTGGAAGAACCTGGCACCCCTGCGGTTCAACGACTACCTGGAAGGCGACGACCTCCTGCACCGCATCGAAAACGAGGACCCGGCCTTCGCGGACGTCGAACTGGTCTTCCACCTGGGGGCCTGTTCTTCCACCACCGAGCGGGATGCGGCCTACTTGGTGCGTAACAACTTCGAGTACACCAAGGCGCTCGCCAAATGGTCGCTGGCGCATGATGTCCGCTTCGTGTACGCCTCCTCCGCTGCCACCTACGGCGACGGCGCAAAGGGCATGAGCGACCTGGAGGAAGATCTGAGCCTTTACCGTCCGCTCAACCTGTACGGTTATTCCAAGCACCTCTTCGACCAGTATGCTTCCCGGCACGGCTTTCTGGACGACATCGTCGGACTGAAATACTTCAACGTTTTCGGCCCGAACGAGGACCACAAGGGCGACATGCGTTCGGTCGTCCACAAGGCCTACCAGCAGATCCTCCGCACCGGCCGCGTCGAGCTTTTCAAGAGCCACCGCCCGGATTACCGCGACGGCGAGCAGCAGCGGGATTTCCTTTACGTCAAAGACGCGGTGAACCTGACCATCGAACTGGCCGAAACCGCCACCGCCGGTGGTCTATTCAACGTGGGTTCCGGCCGGGCGCACACCTGGCTCGAATTGGCCGGCGCGATCTTCGCCGCGCTGGACCGCGAACCCGCCATCGATTTCATCGACCTGCCCGAGACGTTGCGCGGCAAGTACCAGTACCACACGCAGGCCGACCTGACGAAGCTGCGGGCCTACTGCAAAAACGTCGAACTGACGCCCCTGCGTGAGGCGGTGGCCGATTACATCCAGGGCTACCTGGCCACGGGCAAGCACCTCGGGGATGAGGAGCACGACACTACCACCGGTAGTGGTATCCATTCCCTGGCCGTGGTGCCGCAGGAGGAGAATGAGCCGCAACGAGTCAATCGTGGGTTGGATCCCGAGACCTCTTCGCAAGTTGCTTGAGCGGAAAGGTTTGTATTTCCCTCGAAAAATTGCAAAGTTCTGCTTGCTCTTCCTGTCGAAACCAAACACTATCTCTAGTAGTTCTTTGAAGGAAGGTACAACATGTAGTATGTACCTTGTCCGCGGAAGAACAGTCCTAGAGGAGACTCTTGGGGTTGTCCTTCGGCGGGCAGTCGGTAGCCTAGCTCAGAAAAGCTTCGGAAGTCGCAAGCGATGGAACCTGGTGGGTGTTCCGCTCGGGTTTGTCGTGCGCGGCGGGTTGTTTGTCGGCTCCTTGGTGTACAGGGGTGGGCGTTCCGAACCGGATGGTCAGTGAGTCGCCAGGGGCCTTTTCTCTCGTGTGTGTTACCCGCGGGGAAGGGGAGGGCAGTTGCGGCGGACTCGCGTCATTCCCGGTTTTTCTGCGGGAGGTGCCTGCATTTCCTTCCTTCAAAGTAGCCACACGGTTTTTCCTCGGTCGATCCACCTTTCCCAACCTTTGCGCTTTCTCGCGTCCAGAGACTTTTTCAAGCCATGATTGCTGACGAATCCCAGCCCCAACTCGACTTTCAGCTTGCCACCCCGCCCGAGGCCGAACGATTACTCGTCCGCAAGCGCAACGGGCGCCTGGAATCCTTCACCGAGGCGCGCATCCAGATCGCCCTGGAGAGCGCTTACCGCGACGAACTGCATATCGGCAAGGATCAGCCGCTGCCCGCCAGCGTGACCACCACGGTCAATTACCTGGCCAACGCGGTGGTGCAAAAAGCGCTCGCACTCGCGGCCGACGGCAAGGAATTGGAAGTAGAACTCATCCAGGATCTGGTGGAAAACGAACTGATGCGTTCGGGCGAGCACGACATCGCCCGCTCCTACATCGTTTACCGCGAGGAGCGCAAAAAGGCCCGCATCCTGCGCGGTGACCAGCAGGACGCCGATCGGGGCAGTCGCGCCGCGGCGGTCGCGCTTAACGTCACCCTGCCCGACGGTTCGATCGAACCGCTCGACGCGCAGCACGTCCGCCGCAAGCTCATCCGCGCCTGCGCCGGGGTGGAGGACCGCTGCGATTGGCGCGAGTTGGCCGACGAGACCTTGCGTAATTT
Organism: uncultured Chthoniobacterales bacterium; assembly: GCA_964245965.1. Lineage (GTDB taxonomy): Bacteria > Verrucomicrobiota > Verrucomicrobiia > Chthoniobacterales > SZAS-18 > CAWCJJ01. The sequence continues at coordinate 13,489 of CAXTOP010000049.1, read as the reverse complement.
GTACGACGGCGTGCAGCTTGGCGAGATCGACAAGGCGATGATCTTCGCCGCCAAGGCCCGGGTCGAGCGCGAGCCGGCCTACTCCTTTGTTTCCGCCCGTCTGCTGCTCAACGTGATTTACCGCGAGGTGCTGCCTGCGGCCCGCGATAACGACAATCAGAACATTGCCAGCCTGACGCTGCGCCACCGCGAGCATTTTGCGGAATATTTGCGCGTCGGCGTGGACCTCGGTCGTCTGGACAGCAGCCTGCTCAATTTCGATCTGCCCAAGATCAGTGCCGCGCTCCACCTGGAGCGCGACAACCGCTTCACCTACATGGGCCTGCAAACGGTCTATGACCGCTACCTGATCCACAACGCTGGCCGCCGCCTGGAAACACCGCAGTATTTCTGGATGCGTGTCGCGATGGGCCTGTCCGTCAACGAGACGCCCGACCAGAAGAACGAGCGCGCCATCGAGTTCTACGAATTGCTTTCTTCCATGCGCTTCGTGAGCAGCACGCCGACGCTTTTCAACAGCGGCACGCTGCACCCGCAGCTTTCTTCGTGCTACCTAAGCACCGTCATGGACGACCTGGAGCACATCTTCAAGGTCATCAGCGACGACGCCAAACTCTCCAAGTGGGCGGGCGGCCTGGGCAACGATTGGTCGAATATCCGGTCCACGGGCGCGGTCATCCGCGGTACCAACGGCGAGAGCCAGGGTGTGGTGCCCTTCCTGAAGGTCGCCAACGACACGGCGGTCGCCGTCAACCAGGGAGGCAAGCGCAAGGGCGCGATGTGCGCCTACCTGGAAACGTGGCACCTCGACATCGAGGATTTCATGGAGCTGCGCAAGAACACCGGCGACGAGCGCCGCCGCACGCACGACATGAACACGGCGAACTGGATCCCCGATCTATTCATGAAGCGTGTGGCGCGCAACGAGCATTGGACACTCTTTAACCCGAGCGATTGCCCCGACCTACACGACCTATACGGCAACCAGTTTGAGGAACGCTACACGCACTACGAGGCGATGGCGCAAAACGGCCAGTTGCCCCTGCACCGGCGCATCGAGGCCGTCACCCTGTGGCGCAAGATGCTGACGATGCTCTTCGAGACCGGCCACCCGTGGCTGACCTTCAAGGACCCGTCGAACATCTGCTCGCCGCAGGACCACGTGGGCGTCGTGCATTCTTCCAACCTGTGCACGGAAATCTTGCTCAACACGTCCGAAGACGAGATCGCCGTGTGCAACCTCGGGTCGATCAACCTGGCCGAGCACATGATCGAAGGCGGGCTGGACCCGGTGTTGCTGGACAGCACCATCCGCACTGCCATGCGGATGCTTGATAACGTCATCGACATCAACTACTACCCGGCGGCCGAGGCCCGCAACGCGAACCTCAAGCACCGCCCCGTCGGCCTGGGATTGATGGGCTTCCAGGACGCGCTCTACAAGCTCGACCTTCCCTACGCCAGCGACGCGGCGGTGGAGTTCGCCGACCGCAGCATGGAGCTGATCTCCTACCACGCGATCCTGGCTTCCACCGAGCTGGCCCGCGAACGGGGCACCTACCAGAGCTACCGTGGCTCGAAGTGGGACCGCGGCATCCTGCCGATGGACACCAGCGACCTGCTGGAACGCGAACGCGGCGGCTACCTGGAAGTGGACCGTTCCTCGGCCCTCGACTGGAGCGTGGTGCGCGACGCCGTCAAGAAGCACGGCATGCGCAACAGCAACACGATGGCCATCGCGCCCACGGCGACGATCTCTAACATCGTCGGCGTCAGCCAGTCCATCGAACCGTCCTACAAACACCTGTTCGCCAAGTCGAACCTGTCGGGCGAGTTCACCACCATCAACGTGTACCTAGTCGAGGCGCTCAAGAAGCTCGACCTGTGGGACGCTGAGATGATGGAAGACCTCAAGTACTACGATGGCGTGCTGACCGAGATTGAGCGCATCCCCGAGGACGTGAAGGAAATCTTCCGCACGGCTTTCGAGATCGAGCCGCGCTGGATGATCGAGTGCGCCAGCCGCCGCCAGAAGTGGATCGACATGGGCCAGTCGCTCAACCTGTACCTCGCCGCGCCCAACGGCAAAAAGCTTAACGACATGTACATGCTGGCGTGGCAGAAGGGTCTGAAAACCACTTACTACCTGCGCACGCTCGCCGCCACGCAGATCGAGAAGTCCACGGTTGATCTCAACCGCCGCGGTGCCCAGCCGCGCTGGATGAAGAACAAGAGCGCCAGCGCCGCCGTCAAGGTGGAGCGCCAGCCGTCCTCGTCACCGGCGGTCGGTGCATCCGCGCCCGCGCCGCAAAACGTTCCTATTGCGCAGCCTGCGTCGGAAGAAATAACCCTCTCATCCGCACCGGCTACCGAAGTGAAGATGTGCAGCATCCTCGATCCCGGCTGCGAAAGTTGTCAGTAGAAGTATCGTTGTACGCGGTCCACCACCAACCTTACCTTACCCTATTATGTCCTGTTGCAGCACCTCTACCACACCCGCCGAACTCCACGATCTGGCCAAGCGCATCAACGCCGACGACAAGCGGCTGATCAATTGCCAGGCCGTTGACGTCAACCAGCTCATGCCCCTGAAATACACCTGGGCGTGGGAGCACTACCTCAACGGTTGCGCCAATAACTGGATGCCCACGGAAGTATCCATGCAGCGCGACATCGAGCTGTGGAAATCCAACCGGCTGACCTCGGAGGAGCGCCGCGTCATCATGCGCAACCTCGGGTTCTTCTCCACGGCGGAGAGCCTGGTGGGAAATAACATCGTGCTGGCCGTCTTCAAGCACGTGACCAATCCCGAGTGCCGCCAGTTCCTGCTGCGGCAGGCGTTCGAGGAAGCCATCCACACGCACACCTTTCACTACATCGTGGAAAGCTTGTCGCTCGACCAGCGCGAGATTTTCAACATGTACCACGAGGTGAACTCGATCCACGACAAGGACGCGTTCGAGATGACGCTGACATCCGACCTCATGGACCCGAATTTCTCCACGGAGACGACGGAAGGCGTGCAGAAATTCATCAAGAACCTGGTGGGTTTCTACGTCATCATGGAAGGCATTTTCTTCTATTCCGGTTTTGTGATGATCCTGTCCTTCAAGCGCCAGAACCGCATGACCGGCATTGGCGAGCAGTTCGAGTACATCATGCGCGACGAGAGCACGCATCTGTCCTTCGGCGCGGACCTCATCAACGGCATCAAGGCCGAGAACCCGCAGGCCTGGACCCCCGAGTTGGAAGCCGAGATCGAGGCGATGATCGTCAAGGCGGTGGAACTGGAAATCGCCTACGCGCAGGATTGTCTGCCCAAGGGAATCCTGGGTCTCAACGCCGAGTTGTTCCGCGAGTACGTGCAGCACATCGCCGACCGCCGCCTGGAGCGTATCGGCATGAACGCGCGTTATGGCTCGCGCAATCCTTTTCCATGGTTGGGTGAGACAATCGATTTGGGCAAGGAGAAGAATTTCTTCGAGACCCGCGTTACCGAGTACCAGTCCGGCGGTGCGTTGACCTGGTAGTTTGCAGGATGGTTAGTGTCGGTGTGATGCAGTGCAGTGTTTGGTGTGTGTTTATTCATGGTGTGTGCCTCTGCCGTGGGTTGGGTCCCGCGGCAGAGGTTGACCATGCGAATGTTTTCCTAATTTCCCTCGAAGTTCATGGGTGTTCATTCCGACGGCTGGATTCGCAAGATGGCGCTGGAGCACGGCATGATTGAGCCGTTCGCCGAACGTCAGATTCGTACCCACGAGGGGGGCGAGGTGAACACCGTGATCAGCTACGGGTTGTCCAGTTATGGGTATGACCTGCGGGTGTCGGACGAGTTCAAAGTGTTTACCAACGTGTTCAACACGGTGGTTGATCCCAAGCACTTCGACGAAAAGTCCTTTGTGGACATCAAGACGGACGTTTGCATCGTCCCGCCGAACTCCTTCGCGCTGGCGCGCAGCGTGGAGTACTTCCGCATCCCGCGCAATATCCTGACGGTGTGCATCGGCAAATCGACTTACGCGCGTTGCGGCATCATCTGCAACGTGACCCCCTTCGAACCCGAATGGGAGGGGCACGTCACGTTGGAGATCAGCAACACGACGCCGCTGCCGGCGAAGATCTATGCCAACGAAGGGTTGGCGCAGGTGATCTTCCTGGAAGCCGCGGACATCTGCGAGGTCAGCTACGCCGACCGCAAGGGCAAGTACATGGGCCAGCGCGGCATCACAACGCCGCGGCTTTGATCTGGTCGGCTGTCTTTATACAGCCATTTACTTGGTTGCTCCTCCCCGCGTAGCAGCTCGCCCGGGCGTTTATACTCAATCATTCTACGAATGGTTGCAGGTGTGATCTACCTCACAATACCATTTTTCAGGACCCACCCGGTGTCCTTCTTTGTCTGTCATCCTGAGCGGGAGCGAGTCTGCGAGCGAGAGTCGAAGGACCTTCTGACCGGCGGCAGCCAAAGGGACGCTCCAAGCTCGATGTGCCTCTCGGATGACGGCCTCTTGCCTCCGGCGGCAGAAGGTCCTTCGACTCTCGCTCGCAGACTCGCTCCCGCTCAGGATGACAGACAAAGAAGGACACAAAAAGCGGGGTCAATCTAGAGGAATGGTATAACAGGAAATCCATAGGCGCTGGCACGAAGCACATTCCTCTGTCTCACTCTTCCCGCAGGAGTTTGGCTGGATCGACGGCAAGCGCGCGCAGGGCTGGAATGGCGGACGCGGTAACGCCCAGCAGCACCATAGTGAGCACCGCGCCGGCCACGACCTTGGGATCTCCTAGATTCGCCTGATACACTATTTGTCCCAGCAACCGGCCGGCGAGGACGCCCGACAGCAACCCCACCAACGATCCGGCTCCCAGCAGCACCATCGGCCGCCCCACCGCCGCGCTCAACACGTGCGTCTTGCGCGCACCCAACGCGACGCGGATGCCCAGTTCCTTCATCCGCCGGCTCACGTTGTAGGCCGCCATGCCGAAGATGCCCGTCACCGCTAGCATCGCCGCCAGCACACCCATGGAGCCCAATGCGATGGTCGCCGCGCGCGGGGGGAACAACACACCCGCGAGCGCATCGGGCCAGCTTTGCACCATGACAGGCGCATCCGGCTCGATACTGCTCAGGGTGCGTTCGAGCGCCGCTGCCATCTCGTTCTGCGCTTGGTGTGAGCGCACCACAAAAATCACTGCGCTCTGCTCGTCTTGCGACAACGGCAGGTACGCCACGGGTTGCTGCGACTCTTGCATGTCGTGGTACTTGCCGTCCTCCATCACGCCGACCACTTCCGTCAAACGGCCCGACACGATAAAGCGCTGTCCAATGGCCGTCGTCCCGCCCCACATCCTCCGCGCGAAGGCTTTGTTCACGAGCGCCACGGCCGGCGTTTCTGCGGTGTCATACCATGAGACATCCCGTCCATCCAGGAGCCGGGTGCCCGCGGCCTCCAGGTAACCCGGCGATATCGTCAGGATGTACGGCGCCAGAACAGAATTGTTCAGGTTGAAATCGATCGTCCCTGGCCGGAAGACCGGAACTCCGCGCAGCCCGCCGGTAAAGGGCGCGCGGTTCACCGTTCCTGCCGCCGCCACTCCGGGGATGCTCCGCACCGCCTCAAGCATGGCTTTCTTTTTCTCGAGAGGCACACCGCCTTCCTGTTCCACCTGGCTCAGGTCGATCTCGGCCAGCATCGCGCCCTGCGGCTGGAAGCCCAGCGGAGCGTGTAGCATGCGTACCATGCCGCGCACGGCCACCAGCGAGGCGGCCACGAGCAGCGTGCAGATGGCGATTTGCGCGCCCAGTAACAGGTCCCGCAGTGCAAAAAGGCGTAGGGACATTAAATCTATCGGTCCGCTCTTCATCGCCTGCAATGGACTGCTCCGCCACACCTGCCGCGCCGGAACCATCCCGAATAATAGCCCGCTGACCAGGGTCAAGGTCAGACCTGCCAGGTAAACACGCGCGTCCACACCGACTTCAAGATGGCCGTAAGGTGAATTCCACCGGTTCAGCACACCCAGCAATACACCCGAGAGCGCCAGTCCCGCTGTTCCACCCAACATCGACACCACCATCGCCTCGGTCAATAGTTGCCGCACCAGCCGCCAACGGCTTGCTCCCAGGGCCACGCGAAGCGCCACTTCCCGGCTGCGATCCGCCGCGCGCGCCGCAAACAGGCTGGCTAGGTTGGCGCACGCCGCCGCCAGCACCAGCAGAGCCAGCGCGGTCACGCTGTAAAGAAATCCGCGGATGACGTCGCCGTTGTCCCCGTAGAGTCCCGGACGGATCAGCCGCAACGGCAATCCTTTGTCCGTCTCCGGATATTCCTTCGCCAGTTCGGCGGCAATCGCATTCAGGTTTTCCGTGGCCTGCCGCGGCGTCACGCCGGGCTTCAGCCGGCCGAGCACCGTCACGGTCGCGGCGGTCCGGCCGTGTAGGAAATCCCATCCTTCCACCTGCTCCTGGTTTACCATGGGTATCCAATAGTCCGGCCACACGAATTGCTCCGTGCCGTGGAACCGCTCCGGTGCCACGCCGATCACCGTAAACGGGTGTTTGTTGAACGCCACGGTTGTCCCGACCACACCCGGGTCGGCCAGAAACACGTTTCGCCACAAACGGTGGCTCAACACCACGTACGGCGCTGAATTCGGACCACGCTCGTCCACCGCGTGGAAGAATTGCCCCACTTCCGGCCGCACCCCCAGCAGATCGAAATAGTTGCCGGTGGCATAGTAGCCGGAAACACTCTTCACCGTGTGGTTCCAGGTGAGTCTCGCATGGGAATACCCGTTAAAGCCGGCCAAGCCGCCGAAGGCCGTGTTGCGCTGCCGGAAGTCTTCAAACGCGGGATAGGAAGTCGTCAGTAGCTTGAAGCTCGTCCACTGCCGGTTGCGAAGCTGATACAGGTTCTGTGGATTGCTCACGTCCAGCGGACGGAGCAAGACGGCATTCAGCACGCCGAAGACGATGACGTTCGCCCCGATCCCCAGCATCAGGGTAAGTAGGGCCACGAGCGTGAAAGCGGGAGACTTCCGGAGCAGGCGGAGCGCATAACGAACGTCCAGCAGCAGGTCTTCCACGAACGGCAAGCCCGTTTCGGCGTGGCAGTCTGCCCGCACCGCCTCGACCGACCCAAACTTTAGCCGGGCCCGGCGGTGGGCTTCCGCGGGAGCCATGCCGGCGCGGATGTTCTCTTCCGCTTGGGCCGCCAGATGCGATTCCATCTCTTCCCGCAGCCGTTCGTCACCGTGGTGTCTGGCGGTGAAGTTGAGCAGGCGGGTGAAGAACCGATGGAGGGATCTCATGCCAGATCCTCCGCTTTCACTTCAAAGAAGCGCGCGATGATGGCCGACGTCTGTTCCCAACCGCGCTTCTCCGCTTTCAGCAACGTTTGTCCCGCCCGCGTCAGCCGATAGAACCGCGCCCGACGGTTGTTCTCTGACGGACCCCACTCCGACGCGACGGCACCCTCCTGCTCCAGCCGCAGCAGGACAGGATAAAGCGTGCCTTGATTGACCGAAAGCAGGTCCCCGCTGATCTGCTCAATGCGCCGCGCCACGCCGTATCCGTGCAGGGGACCCAACACGTCGAGGGTCTGCAGGACCATCAGGGACAGCGTTCCTTGCTGGACATCCTTTTTTTGTTTCATATGTCGTTGTTCCGCAAATTCCTGTGGTTTACCAATAGGAGAATGCCCTGCTCCATTTGGAAAACAATAGGTAATTTGGATTTCTCGCAATAATCGAATACCCACCGGCCGGCAAAAAAGTACTGGCGAAAGCGGGAGGTTGTTGCTTGATTACGGACACGATGCAATCTACCCGGCCTGATCGCCCGCCGTTTGCCCGCCTGCTCTCCGCCCTGCTCCTGCCCGCGTTGAGCCTTTTCCATGTTCCTGCCAGCGCGCAGGAACCTTCCCCCAACCCGGAGAGTACACCGGTCCCATTCACGCTGGCCCTTCCTGCGCCGGCTCCCGCTGCTACGCCCACACCGGCTCCTTCGCCTGTGCTCCAGGCCCAACCCGGAGGTGTAGTGGAGAACGCGGTGGTCAAGGTGTTCTCCACTGTGCGTTACCCTGATCCGTATAAGCCGTGGACGAAACAGGCTCCTTCGGAAATCACGGGCAGCGGTGTGGTGCTCGATGGAAAGCGGATCCTCACCAATGCTCACGTCGTCCTCTACGCCAGCCAGGTGCAAGTGCAGGCCAACCAGGCCGGCGACAAGTTGTCCGCCACCGTGGAAGCGGTCGCGCCCGGCATCGACCTCGCCGTGTTGAAGCTGGACGACGAGACCTTCTTCGATTCGCATCCTGCTCTGCCGCTGGCGACCACACTGCCCGGGATCAAGGATGGCATCCTAGTTTATGGCTACCCGCAGGGCGGCACTAGTCTATCGATCACCAAGGGCATCGTTTCACGCATCGAATTTTCCGGTTACAACAACCACACGGCCGGGTTGCGCATCCAGATCGATGCGGCGATCAACCCGGGCAATAGCGGCGGGCCAGCGGTGGCGGACGATAAGATCGTCGGACTGGCTTTCAGCCACCTAGGCAACGCGGAGAATATCGGCTACATCATCCCGAGCGAGGAAATTGAACTCTTCCTCCAGGACATCGCCGACGGGCACTACGATGGGAAACCTGCCCTGCACGACGATCTACAAACGCTGGAGAACCCGGCGCTTCGCACCTTTCTCAAGCTCGATAGATCCACCCATGGTACGATCGTGCATCAGCCCTTCAGCACCGCCGCGGATTACCCTCTCAAGGAGTGGGACATCATCACCAGGATCGGTGATACACGGGTGGACGATCAGGGCATGATCCGGCTCGGGCCAAACCTGCGAGTAGCCTTTCAGTATCTCGTGCAAAAGGTCGCGCACGACGGCAAGGTTGCCCTGACCATCATGCGTGGTGGCAAAGAGACGCCGGTCGAGGTGCCGGTGCCGCGGGATTACCCTCAGGTGGTCCCGGACCTGATGGGGTCCTATCCTTCCTACTTTGTGTACGGGCCGATGGTCTTCTCGGAAGCGACATTGGAATTCGTCGGTGGGTTGCGGAACAGCAACTCGAGCGGGTACGCCTCCATGTTGGCTTACATGGAGAGCCCCCTGGTCACGCGCGTCTTCGACAAACCGGCTTTCGACGGCGAGCGGATCGTAGTGGTGTCTTCACCTTTCTTTCCCGACAAACTGGAAAAAGGCTACAGCAGCCCCTTTTTGCAGTCGGTGAAGAGCGTTAATGATCAACCCGTCAAGAACCTCGCGAACCTGGTGGGGATTTTGCGCGATGCGAAGAGTGAGTTTATCGTGGTTGCCTACGAGAGCAGCCATGGTGGTGAAACGACGGTCTTCCCGCGCCAGGCCATGCTGGATGCCACGGACGAAATCCTGACGGACAATGGCGTCCGGAGCCAGGGGTCAGCGGACACCATGGCGGTGTGGAACGCGGCGAAAGCAAAACCTTGATCGGGCCTTCGGCGTGACCGCTTTGAGTCGTTTTCCATCGGCTAAGCCTCGTCTGCGCGGTGCTTGGACGGTGGTGCGGGGTCTCCGGCTGCATTCGCGCGAGTCGATCCCGGCGGCGACGGACTCCTGCCAGCCTTGGCCGGTGGTGCTCATCCCGGGGCTGATCGTTTCCAGCCGCAACATGGCGCCGACAGCCCGTTTGCTCACGGCAGCCGGCCTTCGGGTCATGGCGCTCGACTTACCCGGATTTGGTAAAAGCGACCGGCCCCGGCACATGTTCGACATCCCGGTGCTCGCCGACCTGCTGGGCGAGTGGCTGGGTGAGGCGGGCATCGCGCGCGCGGACTTCGTGGCGAATTCGTTCGGCTGCCAGGTGCTGGCGGACTTCGCCGCGCGCTACCCCGAGCGGGTCCGTCGGGTGGTTTTGACGGGTCCCGCGATGGATGCGGCGGCGCGCAATTGCTGGCAACCGGTCCTGCGGTTGTTCGCCGATGTGTTTTGCGAGCCTGTGATTGTGCCGACGGCGCTCTATGATCTGTTCGAGATCGGTCTGCGCGACGCGCTGCAAACTTATCGCCTGGCGTTGCGCGACCGCATCGAGGACAAACTTCCCAAGGTGCAAGCGCCCGCCTTGGTCATTCGGGGCGAGAATGATCCCATCGCGCCTCAAAGGTGGACCCGGCGCGTCGCCGGTCTGCTTCCGGGTGAGGTGCTTCTGCACGTCGTGCCCGGAGCCGGGCACGCGCTCAATTATAGCTCGCCGGAAAAATTGGCAGCGTTGATCATCCCGTTCCTGATGGAAAATAACCCAGGGTAAAATAACGCTTCTTCTGAGTTGTTGGGCAACCGTCTTCGATGCCCGTGGCGAAGAGGACGGCGGGAAACATGGGGTGGGTCGAGAGCTTGCTGATTCTGAGCGAGGATGTAGATCAAACCGGTTGGCTTGCTTTGGTCTGTCATCCTGCCGGGGGCGTATCGATAAGGAGGTCTTTGTTCCTTGGTCTGTCATCCTGAGCGCAGTGAGTCCGCGAACGAGAGTCGAAGGACCTTCCGGCCGGCGGCAGCCAAAGCTCCCTTCCTGGCTTGACCTACCTGGCCGGGGACGCTCTTGCCTCCGGCGGCGGAAGGTCCTTCGGCTGCGTTCGCGGACTCACTGCGCTCAGGATGACAGACAGGGCGGCAAAGTGGATGATCTATGCGCCTTCTCAAGATGATAGATCAAAGAGAGCAGAAGGGGAGTAGCTATACAATTTTCACGATGGACCAAGCTTACGGTCACTTCCATGCGTCCGATGGTTTCGCGCGAGGCGGATAATAGGGAACCTTATGAGCTATATCCAAGCCAGCGAAGACGCCAACGGGCAGACGGTCGATCTATACTACGAAGATTGGGGCCAAGGCACCCCGGTCGTTCTTATCCACGGCTGGCCGCTGGATCACCAAATGTGGGAATATCAGGCGGTCTTCCTGGCGCGCAACGGCGTGCGTGTCATCACCTACGACCGCCGCGGTTTCGGCAAGTCTTCCCAGCCCTGGGGCAAGTATGATTACGACACGCTGGCCGACGACCTCAAGGCGGTGCTCGACGCCCTCAACCTCGAAAACGTCACGCTGGTCGGCTTCTCGATGGGAGGCGGCGAGGTGGCCCGCTACATGAGCCGCCACGGCGGCGCGCGGGTGGGCAAGGTGGTGTTCGTGGCTTCCGTGGCACCGTACCTGGTCAAAGCGGACGATAATCCCGACGGCGTGGACGCTTCGACCTTCGACCAGATGGTCCAGGGTCTGGAAAAGGACCGGGCTGATTTTCTGCATTCCTTCGGCAGCCAGTTCTACGGCACGGGCCTGCTGAGCACCCCGGTGAGCAAGGCGGAGCTGGATTGGACCTTCCAGATGGCGATGCCAGCCTCGCCCAAGGCGACCATCGACTGCGTGGAATCCTTTTCCAAAACCGACTTCCGGCAGGATGTCGGGGCGATCAAGGTGCCGGCGCTCATCATCCACGGCGACAGCGACAAGACCGTGCCGGTGACCAAGAGTTCCGACCAACTCGCCCGGTTGCTGCCGTCGGCCGAATACCTCGTCTATGAGGGAGCGCCGCACGGCCTGCACCTGACGGATAAGGACAAGCTCAACCGCGACCTGCTGGCGTTTGCTCAGCATGGCGCGACCCGCTGAGCACCCCGGGCGTCGTCTCCAAGCTGCCGCTTCCCGCGGAACGGGGACGGCAGCTTTTTTGTTGCCAGCGTGGCGGTTAGAACCGAAACTTTTCGTCTTGAAACCGTTTCACATCCTGGGTCGCGCCACGACTCCCGACAAGGCGGAGCTCACGCTGCAAGAGCACGACGGCGACTATTTCCTCAAGCTCGACGGACGGCAGCTCATGGGCTCCAACGCCACGGTGTCGGAGCGTTCCCTGGGCGAGATCGGCTGCGAGAAGATCAAGGGCCGCGCGGAGCCGAAGGTGCTCATCGGCGGTCTGGGGCTGGGGTTTACCCTGCGCCGGGTCCTGGAACTCGTCAGCGGCCAGGCGGTGGTGCAGGTGGCGGAGTTGATCCCGGAGGTCATCGCGTGGAACAAGGAGTTTCTACGCGGCCTCAACGGCAAACTGGTTGGTGACCCGCGCGTGGAAATCATTGTGGAAGATGTGTTTCCTGTGATCGCCAAAGCGGCCGAGAGCACCTACGACGCGATCATGCTGGACCTGGACGATGGTCCCACCGGCTTTGCCAAGGGCAAGAAGACCGGGCGTTACGATTGGAAGGGCTGCCAGCGAATCGCCCGCGCCTTGAAGCCGCACGGGCGGGTGACGTTCTGGTCGGCGGCGGAAGATCAGCCCTTCGAAGCGCGTCTGAAGCGGGCCGGGTTCAAGGTGAAGGTGGAAGAGGTCAAAGCGTATGAAACCGCCAAGCGTTTCGCGCACCGCATTTACGCGGCGGAGTACGTCGGGATCGCGGAAGTTCCCCAGCCGCCGCCGGTGCCGCAGAGAAAGCCTTTTCATCAACGGAGGCCGAGGAGGGACTGAGCGCGGGATCGCCACAATCGGACGAACAACATTCACTTTTTATTGTGGCGTTTGTTCTGCCATCATTAGTTAGGCTTTTTCATCCATGTCCGACCAAGATAATCTAGTTGTGCCTTACGACATCGGATGTGTTCCGGAGCTTGCCGTCCCAGGCCCAATGCTTATGCAGTCTGATTACTCCGCTTACCTGACCTTCAATGCAATGAAGGTCCGCCGTGACGGGAGACGCGATTCCGCAGGCCATGCGGTCGTCGAGATTTGCAGGTACAGCATCACAAAGTTTGGCTACCCGAATGACGAAGCGCGGCCGGGTCATCCGCTCCATCCACGAGGCTTGGATAGTGACGACGGAGTTTACGAAGTTCTGAACTCTTCCTGGGTGGCTGAACTAACCAAGCAGAACCGAGTGCGTTTCCCATTCACGCCTGATTCCAAGCAGCGGCATTTCATCATCAATTTTCACGACAGCCTGTTTGAGTGCGTTGCAGATGATCTGCGGGTGACTTTGCGTACAGAACCATACGAGCAGGTGTTCCATGAACTGGGAGCACGCATCCTCTCTGAATGACACCAAGCGTGACGAGGTGCTGCAGCGAACGGCGGGGAGCGTCCGTGCTTTTTAGGCTCGCCTTTTCTCCCGCCGTCGCTGAACTTAAATTCGTTAGATGGCTACGAGGGCCGTCTGCCAAATTCATCCTGGCCGCGAGCACCCGCGCTGGCAACGTCCATCTATGCCGACAGTTTTACGTTCCCGCCCTTACCGCTTCTTCTTTTACGCGGGGGACCGACACGAGCCGCCGCATATCCATCTTGAGCGTGACGCTTCGAAGGCAAAATTTTGGCTCGAACCGATCTCCCTACAAGCGAGCAGTGGATTTCCCCGCTCCGAAATCAACACGATTTATCGATTGATCGAGCAACTCCAACCATTACTCTTAGAAAGTGTGTGAGAAGCGGATTTTCTGGTAGGTTGTCCGATGGTCAAGCGAGCG
>CAXTOP010000048.1:0-41320 GCA_964245965.1 uncultured Chthoniobacterales bacterium | reverse complement strand
TGAGTCTTTGCCCCAGGGTTCTCCGATGGCACGCCTGCTCCCGTTCCTCCCGCGGCACGTCGGTTCCCGTTCGTTCCGCCTGCCCGTCACTCGTCCGGGCGAGTCTGTTCCTCCGGTCAGCCCTTCCCGGCGGCCGCACCCTCATCCCCCCGCCGGCGGGCGGTGGGTTCTCGAGCGGCAGACTCCCAGCGCCACGTGCCTAACCAGGCGCTCGAGCGAACGGCGTACAGCCTGAGTTCCGAGCTTGCTTTCCTCCTCGCCGTCGCTCAGCTTCCAGCCGTTAGGCGCTGAGTCTCTCGCGTGGGGTTCTTCGAGGGCGAGCCTGTTCCCTTTCCTTTCGAGATCTCGTCGGTTCTCGTTCGCTCCGCCTGTACGTCGGTTCGCGGGACACGTTGCCAGCCCTGTTCACCCCTTCCCGGCGGCAGCACCCTCATTCCCCCGCCGGGGGATGGCCGGTTCTCCCTCGGAAGACTTCGAGTACCACGTGCCTAACCAGGCGCTCGAGCGAACGGCGCTTTGCTCCTGCTCCGAGCTTGCTTTCTCCCTCACCGTCGCTCAGCTTGGGGAGTTAGGCATTTCCGAGCTATCCTTCTCCCATGAGCTACGATTTGACCATCCGCTCCGACGAAAATTTTTCAGGTTCGTACCTCTTCACCAATTTAGCAGCGTTCATATCTACCTTGCCCCACACCGAATCCAACGGAGACAAAGGCTTTGCCCTCAACGATCCCCCAGACCGTTGGATGGAAATAAATGCAGAGTTCCGCATCTTCGGCGATGACGAACGGGACTTCGACGGCGACCCAAACCGCACCGACTTCAATTGCGTGAGCGTGTGCATCCCGTATGGAAGTCTCGGTCGCCAGCCCGAACGCGATTACTTTCCCACGGCCTTTGCCATCGCCGAACACATCGGCTGGCCAGTGTACGATGAACAGCTTGGTAAGGTTCTACACTGTGGCGAGGCACGCGCCTAACCAGGCGCTGCAGCGAACGGCGGGGTAGCGTCCGCCGCTGAGAGGTTGCCTTTCCTCCCGCTGTCGCTGAGCTTGGGTGCATTAGGCGACTACATTCACCCGTGTTATGGCAACCTTCACTGATCGTCACCCGCAGAACGCACCGGGAAAGTATTACGTCGATGACCAGTGTCTCGATTGCGATCTCTGCCGTGAAGTAGTGCCCGGTGTCTTTATCCGCAACGACGAAGGGGGATTTTCTTTTGTTCAGCGTCAGCCAAACACCCCTGACGAGGTGGCGCTCTGCGAGGAGGTCGTCGAGGGTTGCCCTATGGGTGCAATCGGCAACGATGGTGACTCCGCTCCCGTCGCCTAACCACGCGCTCCAGCGAACAGAGGCTGGCGGCGAGGTCTGTTTCGTGGTTACGTCTTGCGTCGCCAGCCTCTGTCGCTGAGCTTGAGTTCGTTAGGCCTGGAGTCTTTGTCCCTGTGTTCTCTGATGGCACGCCTGCTCCCGTTCCTCCCGCGGCACGTCGGTTCCCGTTCGTTCCGCCTGCCCGTCACTCGTCCGGGCGAGTCTGTTCCTCCGGTCAGCCCTTCCCGGCGGCCGCACCCTCATCCCCCCGCCGGCGGGCGGTGGGTTCTCGAGCGGCAGACTCCCAGCGCCACGTGCCTAACCAGGCGCTCGAGCGAACGGCGTACAGCCTGAGTTCCGAGCTTGCTTTCCTCCTCGCCGTCGCTGAGCTTGAGTCCGTTAGGCTCACAACCACATTGTCCCGTGCAAGCAGAGGTTTCTCCATCCGGTTCACGTAGCCTGCCAGCCGGCTTGTGGCTGGGCTTTGGTGTGCCTGCTCTTTTTGCCAGTCACGCAGCAGCCATGTTCGCCTTGTACGCGTCTGGCATTAGCTCTGGTCTGCTGCTTTTCGTCCTGCCATTCGTGGCTGCCTTCGCTGGGTACTACTTCGTGGTGCGGCGTTCCGGCGTTCTTCGTTGCAGCAGTGCCGCCTGTGGCGGTGCCGCTCTCGTGTTGGCCTGTGTCTCATGCTGCGTCGGCATGACTTGGGCCTTCAACACCTTTGGCACTTGAGGCATACTCCACACCCACCGGCCTAACCAGGCGCTGCAGCGAACGGCGGGCTTGCTCGCAGCTTGTGGTTGCCTTTTCTCCCGCCGTCGCTGAGCTTGGAGGCGTTAGGCATTTTCTCGCTTATGTCCCAACACAGCACCCCGAGAGAGCGTGTCGAGTGGTTTAGACACCATTCCCGCTGATCGAACTGTCACCGTCTCGTTACGCGATTTGATGTTCGTGTTTCAGACGCTTGCCGAGTTCAACCAGTTCTTCCACCAGCCGATGCACTACCCCGATCTTGCCGCCGTGGAGCGTTTCCTTGGTTCGCACGATACGCCCGACGCTTTTGCTGTACTCTCGGAGGCGTACTACCACCGCATGCGTGACATGCTGCCCGCAGATATTGACGAGGCTCTCACCGAGGGCACCCGCTTTGAACATCCCCGGTCACCAGCCTATTATGCGGAGTCTGCTTCCAAGGGCCCCGAAAATGCCTAACCAGTCGCTGCAGCGAACGGCGGGGTAGCGTCTATCGCTGAGTTCTTGCCTTTTCTCCCGCCGTCGCTGAGCTTGGGCGTTAGGCTCCTATGACCCGCCTTCTATTCCTCCTAATCTTCCTCGTGTTCGGCTGCTTGGCCCATGTGGTAGCCGCTGACCCGCTGCTGTTCACCGGCTCTTGGGAGGCATCAGAGAGTGCCACCAGTTCCTTTTCGCTTGACCTTACCCAGCACGGCCACCATCTGTCCGGCTACCATTCTGCCGTGGCTCGGGGCGGCAAGCGGGTGGATGCCGTGGAACCCGCCGAAGGTGCTCCATCTATTACCGGCACTGTCTCAGGCGGGGTGGCGCACGTGCATTTCCAGAGTGGGTACGCTCCCGAGAGCCACGGCGAGGCTTTGCTCACGTTGCGGCGCGATGGCACGCTGACCTGGAAAGTCACGCAGTCGGTGGGTGCGTTCTACCTACCGGCGACAGCGACGCTACACCGTTAATCCCCATCCCTGATGCCTAACCAGTCGCTGCAGCGAACGGCGGGGGAGCGTCTGCTACTGAGTGTTTGCCTTTCTTCTCGCCGTCGCTGAGCTTCGGGCGTTAGACGTATTCCTCGCCTCTCGTGCAAACAAGGGATCTTGACCTCACTACGATACTCGGTCGGTCTGTGCACGACTCCTGTGTCCAGCAACTCCTAGAGTTTTGCGAGGAGCAGCCCGAGCTGACAAGCCGCTACTCAGGCGGCTTCTATTTCATGCAGTTCCGGCAGAACGGTTTTTCATTGTTTATCGATGAGTCCGACGTTGTCACTACCGTGCATGTGCATACGCAAGCCGACGGCGAGTATTGCGCTTACCAGCATGAGTTGCCCCTCGGTGCGTCAGCGGGCCTGACTCAGGCAGAGGCTCGTGCGCTCTTATGCTCGCCCTTAAAGTCAGGTGGTCCTGTTCAGTTCTTGCAGTCGAGCCCCGTCACATATTGGGACCTTTGGGTGTTTGGCGACCACTCGGTTCACTTCGAGTACCCAGAGGACCGGCTTTCCATTTCGCTCGTCACGCTTGAGTTCTTGCCATGCGAGTCGTCAGCCGGAGCCGGAAACGTCTAACCACACGCTCCAGCGAACGGGCCATGGCGGGAGAGCTTTTTCTCATAGGCTATCCTTGCGTTGCCATGGCCCGTCGCTGAGCTTGGGCGTTAGGCCCCAGCAACCGGTAGCGCAGGGGCAGGGTTCTGCGATGGCGAGCCAGTTCCCGTTCCTTTCGTTGCCGGTGGCGCGCCGGTTCCGAGTTCGCGCCAGCACCCGCCGTTTGCCCGCTCGGGCCGTTCCGTCAGCCTGTGTCTCTCCTTTCCGGCCAGCCCGTCGCTTCGTTCAACCCTTCCCGGCGGCAGCGCCCTCATTCCCCCGCCGGAGTGGCCGTCTTCAGTTCCGGCGGTCCAGAGGTCGCTCTGTAGGCGCGGGCCTAACCAGGCGTGAGGCCGTGTGAAAACTCCGCCGTTCATGTTGTAAGCGGTGACGGTGCTGTTAACAGGTCACCCTCAAACACGCCTCAAGCAGCAAAAATGCCGCCGCTTGGACTGGGAGGCCGTCATGCGCTTACCCAAAGGCGTGTAGGAGCGTCTCTGAGCCTCCAAAAAGGGCAAAGCTGCCCCTCTTTCCCCTATCCAAGTGCCGCGATGAGCGCCGGTACGCCCAGAATGTTGATGGCTTGGCACAGGTTGTAGGCCAATGCAGCCAGGCTGATCTCGACCTGTACTTTCTTCAAGCCTCGGCACAGGAAGTGATCATAGCCCCAGCCACGTTTGAGCGTGCCGAAGCAGTGCTCGATGATGCTCTTGCGGGCCCGCATGATCTCCGGGTGCGCGGGCAACTGCTACGATAACGCCAAAATGGAGAGCTTCTGGGCGACACTCAAAACCGAGTTGATCGACGGGCGCGTCTTCGCTTCCCAGGCGCAGGCCAGAAGCGAGCTCTTCTGGTACATCGAGGTCTTCAATCAACCGGCAGCGGCTCCACGGCGCGCTCGGTTACCACTCACCCGTGGACTTCGAGAACAGTCTGAGCTAAAACACCAACAACCCCGCACTCCGGCTGGTCCTCAATACCGGAGCAAGATCACTCGGGGGATCGCACGCTGCCGGTGGGCCCAACGGGCCACACCAAGGTGCGTATCGTCCGGCCTTCTGGTGCGAAAG
Organism: uncultured Chthoniobacterales bacterium; assembly: GCA_964245965.1. Taxonomy (GTDB): domain Bacteria; phylum Verrucomicrobiota; class Verrucomicrobiia; order Chthoniobacterales; family SZAS-18; genus CAWCJJ01. The sequence continues at coordinate 36,610 of CAXTOP010000048.1, read as the reverse complement.
GCACGCTGCCCGGGGTGGTGTATTTCCACGGTGCGGGCTGAGTGATGGGTGACACGACCACCCACGACCTCTTGGTTCGTCGGCTCGCGCTGGGCGCTGAGGCCGTGGTCATCTTCGTGGACTATGACCGCTCACCCGAGGTGAAGTATCCCGTGGCTATCGAGCAGGACTACGCGATCACCGAGTATGTCGCCGCGAACGCAACGGAGTTCGGCATAGACGCCAAGCGCCTCGCCATCGCGGGCGACAGCGTGGGGGGTAACATGACCGCCGTGGTCGCCCTGATGGCGCGGGAGCGCAAGGGACCGGAATTGAAGGCGCAACTGCTCTTCTACCCGGTCACCGATGCGGCCATGTCCGACGGTTCCTACCAGGAGTTTGCGCAAGGACCTTGGCTGACCGCTAAAGCGATGGCCTGGTTCTGGGGACGCCTACGAGCCCGACGCCGCCAAGCGGGCCGACGTCCATATCTCATCGATCAACGCCTCTCCCGAGCAGTTGCGCGGACAGCCCCCGGCCCTAGTGATCACCGCCGAGAACGACGTGCTGCGGGACGAAGGCGAGGCCTACGCCCGCAAGCTTACCCAGGCCGGTGTTCGCACCACCGTCACCCGCTACGGTGCCATCATCCATGACTTCGTGATGCTCAACGCCGTGGCGACCACCCCGGCCACGGAGACCGCCGTTAACCAGGCGAGCGCATTTCTGCGGGAAACTCTCGGCTCCCACTAACCGCGCTCATCCAGGATCCCGGGCCTTGCACTCTTCCGCGGTGGGTAAACTGATCTTGCCCCCAAGGTCAGCACCCTTCTTGGGGCGCGGACCGGGAGCTGCCGGGTTCGGGCTCACGGCTCGATGCGTTGAAGCGTGTTTTGACTCACCTCACGCATGATGCGGATGAACTCGCTCATGTACGCCAGAGAAGCCGCTTCGGCGGAGGTGGCGGCGTACAGGCGGCTGTGCAGCCCGCGCTTGCCGATGGGTTTCCAGGCGACGTAGTCGCGGTCCAGGAAAGGCTGCACGGTCCAACCGGGCAGTGCCGCCACTCCCCGGCCGCTGGCGACCAACTGGAGGATGGCCACCGTCAACTCGGTCTTGCGCCTCTGGGGGTTGATCCGGGCGGGTTGCAACACGTCGCGCACCAGGTCCAGCCGGTCGTCGGGAATGGGGTACGTCACCAACGTCTCGTGGCGAAAGTCCGCGGCCGTCAGGTAGGGCTTGCGGGCGAGGGCATGATGGCGCGACATCAACGCCAGCACCTCATAGGCGAACAGAGAATGGAAGGTCACACCCGGTCGTTTCTCAGAATGGGAGACGATCACGAGGTCGGCGCGGTTCTCGGCCAGCAGGCCAACCGGGTCGGCATGGAAGCCCGAAACCAGATCGAGTTCCACCTGGGGCCAATGCTCACGGCAGGCGTCCATCGAAGGCATGAGCCAGTCGAAGCACGAATGGCACTCCACGGCAATGCGTAGCTGCCCGGCCTGACCCTGCGCGATGCGAGCCAAGTCACGCTCGCCGTCCTGCACGCGGCGGGTCACGTCGTAGGCCAACTCGACCATGAGCTGCCCCGCTGCGCTCAGACGCAACGGGTCGCTCTTGCGCTCGAACAATTCGATGCCGTAGTGCTCCTCCACCGCACGGATCTGGTGAGACACGGCGGGCTGCGAAAGGTTGACCCGTTTGCCTGCTTTGGAGAGGTTGCCGGTCTCAGCCAAGGCAACCAGGGTTTTGAAGTGGCGCAGTTCAAGCATGGACATTTTCCATCATCTATCCCGCGAATGATGAACGCAAAAACATTGCGTGATGAGAATGCGCCCCGAACCCGCAGAGTGTCGGGATGGATCAAAGCATTCGCGCGCACAACCTCGGCTACCCGCACATCGGCGCACACCGGGAACTCAAAAAAGCTACCGAGGCTTATTGGAAGGGCCAGCTTTCGCGGGCCGATTTGGAGCAGGTGGGACGCACGTTGCGCGCCGCGAATTGGCAGCAGCAGCGGACGGCAGGCATCGACCTCATTCCCTGCAACGATTTCTCGTTCTACGATCAGACCCTCGACCTGAGCTGCTTGGTGGGCAACGTGCCGCCGCGCTTCCGCTGGGACGGTACGACCGTGGACATCGACACATTTTTCCTTGTCGCCCGGGGCGTCCAGACGGTCGGCGGCAAGACGGAGCACGAGGAACACCACGCCTGCCAGGTCGCCACCTTCGCCAGCGAGATGACCAAGTGGTTCGACACCAACTATCATTACATCGTGCCGGAGTTCGGCGCGGAAACACGCTTCACGCTCTCGACCACGAAGGTGTTTGACGAGTTCAACGAAGCCCGCGCTCAAGGCATCAACGCGAAGCCCGTGCTCGTGGGGCCGGTCACTTACCTGATGCTCGGCAAGGTCCACGACGCCGCCCAAGCCGGGTTCGACCCTTTGACGCTGCTCGATGGACTGGTGACGGTTTACGAGGAAGTGCTGGCGCGGCTCGCCAGCTTGAGCGCGGAGTGGGTGCAGTTGGATGAACCCGCGCTTGCTCTCGATCTCAACGATGCTCAACGCGCCGCGTTTGTGTCCGCCTACGCCCGGCTCGCCCGCGCGGCGGGATCGTGCCGGTTGCTCGTGGCTTCCTACTTCGGCCCGCTGCGCGAGAATCTGCCGCTTTTCCTCGGGCTGCCGGTTCATGCCCTGCACTTCGACGCCGTGCGCGGAGCGGAAGAGGTGGATCGGCTCCTGGCGGATTTCCCCGCCGACAAGATCCTCTCGCTGGGCGTGGTGGACGGGCGCAACATCTGGAAGAACGATTTTGACGCCTCGCTTGCCGTTCTAGAAAAAGCGAAGGCCGTGGTCGGATCAGACCGGCTTTGGGTGGCTCCCTCCTGCTCGCTCCAGCACAGCCCGGTGACCCTGGAAAACGAAGCGAAGCTCGATCCCGAACTGAAGAATTGGCTGGCCTTCGCCGCTCAGAAGCTTGAAGAGGTTGTCGCCTTGCGCGACGTGCTCAACGGCAAGAGCGATTTGGCCGCCTTGAAAGAAAACCGCGCCGCGCAAGCCTCTCGCCGCACGGGCCCGCGCATCCATGATCCCGCGGTGAAAAGGCGTCTGGCTGGAGTGCAGCCCGAGGATTACAAACGATCCTCGGCTTTTCCCAAGCGGCAATTGCAACAACGCGCCAAGCTGGGGTTGCCTCCGTTCCCCACGACTACCATTGGCTCTTTCCCGCAGACAGCCGAGGTTCGCGCCGCCCGCGCCCGCTGGAAAAAGGGCGAGCTCGCGACCGAAGACTACGAAGAGTTCATCCGGCAGGTCACGGCGGAGTGCGTGGCGTTCCAGGATGAGATCGGCATCGACATGCCCGTCCACGGTGAGTTTGAGCGCAACGATATGGTGGAATACTTCGGCGAGCAGTTGGAAGGCTTCGCCTTCACCGAGAACGGCTGGGTGCAAAGCTACGGCTCGCGCTACGTCAAGCCGCCCATCATCTTCGGCGACGTATGCCGCCCGCACCCGATGACGGTCGCCTGGTCAGAATACGCGCAGACGCTGACGAAGCGGCCCATGAAAGGGATGCTCACCGGGCCGGTGACGATCCTGCAATGGAGCTTTGTGCGCAACGATCAGCCGCGCGAGCAGACCACCTACCAGATCGCACTCGCCATCCGCGACGAAGTGGCCGACCTCGAACGCGCCGGCATCGCGGCGATCCAGATTGACGAACCGGCCATCCGCGAAGGACTGCCGCTGCGTCGCTCCGATTGGACGGCGTACCTGACCTGGGCGGTCAAAGCCTTTCGGCTCTGCTCGTGCGGGGTGCGTGACGACACGCAGATCCACACGCACATGTGTTACTCGGAGTTCAACGACATCATCCACGCCATCGCGGACCTGGATGCCGACGTGATCACCATCGAAACCTCCCGCTCAAACATGGAACTCCTCAACGCTTTCGTGGGCTTTAAGTACCCCAACGAGATCGGGCCGGGGTTGTACGACATTCACTCTCCGCGCGTACCAACGACCGCAGAGATGGAAGACCTCATGCGCAAGGCCGAAGCCGTCATCGAAAAGGGAAATTTGTGGGTCAATCCGGACTGCGGCTTGAAGACGCGCGGCTGGGCAGAGGTGAAACCCGCGTTGAAAAACATGGTTGAGGCTGCGCAGCTGCTACGCTCCCGCGCCATGACATAGGCGTAGAAGGGAAAGCAGCCAGTTCCGAGCAGATGATGGGTTCGCCGCCCTCCGCCTACGGCAACTTGGCTGCGCCGCCGGGTCATGAGGCCGGTTCAGCTTCAAGAGGCACAACTGGATCTAAAAGAGATGTCTCCGTTGAGAGCAACCGCTTCCATCTGTCGGGCCTGATCCGTTCCATTTCTGGGACGTCCATATCCCACGATTGGAACTTCTGCCTCACGGACGATAAAGATATACATTAGCACAAATATTTCTTAGCGAGCTACTTAAGATATAGTCTCATCGGTGGCATTTGCGGTGCTTAGAGGAAACCAGGCTAGGGATCATAGACGATTGAAGCCGAGCTATCGCTTGGTTGCTCTCGCTCGCAGCAGCATTCCTCGCCAATCCTTGGCAGAACCCCGGGTTTCCAAGTTCACCTGCTTTTTACCTCCCCCATGCAAACGCTCTGGTATGACCTGCGCTACGCTGCTGGAATGTTGCAGCGTCAACCGGTGTTTTCTCTGGTGGCCCTGCTGACGCTCGCCTTGGGCATCGGGGCGAACACCGCCATCTTCGGCTTGATCGACGCTGTTCTGCTGCGTTCGCTCCCTTACCCGGATGCCGACCGATTGGTACAAGTTCAGGGATACAATCCGCAGCTCGGGCGGGCAGCGGAGCCGCAGGCGATCTCCTGCCCACGCTGGGAACTGATCCGCGACCAGCAGGAGGTCTTTAGGGATCTGACGGCCGCCACTGGGGCCAGCCTCGCCTTCACCGGCCGCGGCGATGCCGAGCAGCTTCTGGGCAACTACGTCAGCGCACACTTCTTTGAGACCCTGGGCGTTCGTCCGCTGCTCGGCCGCTGGTTTCTTCCCGCCGAGGATCAACCGGGCAGAGCGCCAGCCGTCGTTCTCAGCCGGGCGTTCTGGCAGAGACGTCTCGGGAGCGATCCCGCTGTGTTGGGCCAGAGCCTGACGCTCAACGGCATGCCGCATACCATTGTCGGCGTCCTGGCGGCACCACTCTCGCCGCCCTACGACCGGTCTCCGCTGTTCGTGGCCCGTGACCTTCACCTCTCCGAAATCCCGCCTGCCGTGCTGGAGCAGGGACTTCCCTTTCTATCCCTTGCCGGCCGACTCAAGCCCGGCGTCAGTGCCGAGCAGGCCGAAGGAGTCATGCAGGGGCTGGCACTTCGTTACCGGCAGGCGTTCCCCGGCCATGGCGACGCGGGTTCCGCGTTAAAAGTGGTGTCTTTTCAGGAGGCCATCGTGGGCCGGACCCGGCCCACGTTCTACATTCTGGCGGGCGCGGCCAGCAGCGTGCTGCTCATCGCCTGTGTCAACGTGGCCAACCTGTTGCTGGCTAGGCTTGCCGGACGTCGGCGCGAGATCGCTGTGCGTGCGACGCTCGGCGCCGGGCACTGGCGGCTGGCGCGGCAGTTCCTGACCGAGAGTCTGCTTCTCACGCTGTCTGCTGGGGCAGTGGGAACCCTGCTGGCCTGGTGGTGCGTGGACTTGATGCACGGCCTCGGAGCCGACGTGATCCCTCGGGCGGAAGAGGTTCGCCTGAGCACGACCACGCTGCTCTTCACCCTGGGAATATCGCTCCTTGTCGGGGTGCTCCTCGGAGTGATCCCTTCTTTGCAGGCAGCCAAAAGTAATCCGGGCGAGGCTCTGCAAGAAGCCGGTTCACGCGGGAGCGTCGGCGGAAGGAATCGAAGTTGGACGCGCGCCGCCCTGCTCGTGGCTCAGGTGGCCCTCTCCCTAGTGCTCCTCGCTGGCACCGGACTGCTCCTGACAAGTCTATGGCAGCTCCAAAGAGTCCAGCTCGGTTTCAACCCCGAAGGCCTCCTCGTCACCGATGTGGGCTTGTCCATCGGCAGGTACTCCAGCCTGGGCAAACAGGTCGAATTCTTTGGCCGTCTGACCGAGCGGCTCAACGCGCTGCCCGGCGTGCAAGGAGCAGCGGTAGCGGACTGGGGGCCGTTGATGGGCATTGATCAAATGCCCTACGCGGTGGACGGCCAGCCCGTGCCGCCGGTCCAGCAACGCCGCACGGCCGACTACTGCAACGCCAGCCCCGATTATTTCGCCACGCTGCAGATCCCGCTTCTGCGGGGCCGGGCGTTCACCGCCAGCGACCGAGTGGGCGCGCTGCCCGTGATGATCATCAGCGAAACGATGGCCAAGGAACTCTTCCCAAAGGGAGACGCCATCGGCCAACGGCTACTGTGCGGCACGGAGGATGCCATGATCAGAGAAATCGTGGGGGTAGCCGCCGACGTGCGTACGAACAGTTTGGCGCAACCCGCCGCGGCAGAGATGTACTTCTCGATGTTCCAGCAGGCCCAGCCGTACATGCGCGTGTACCTGCGCGGGGTTACGGCTGCCCGAGCCAGAGGTCTCGTGCCAGAGCTGAAGACGGCGGTGCGGTCAATTGATCCCGACCAGCCGGTTGCGGAATCGCAGGAGATGTACATGGTGGTGCGTCGCAACGTGGCTGACCGTCAGTTGGTGGCGTTGCTGCTGACGATCTTTGCCGGGCTGGCACTGGTACTGGCTGCCATTGGCATCTACGGCGTGACCGCTTATGGCGTGGCCCAGCGCACCCGCGAGATCGGTATACGCCTGGCACTCGGTGCGCAGCGCAGCCACGTGTTCCGGCTGATTGTGGGCGGGGGCATGAAGCCTGTCGCGGCGGGCGTCATCGTCGGGGTGCTCGGCGCGCTCGCGTTGACGCGGTTGCTGGCCAGCCTGCTCTACGGCATCGCCGCAAATGACCCGGTGACTTTTGCGGCCGTCATCGTGTTGCTGACGACCGTCGCGCTCCTGGCCAGCTACCTGCCGGCTCGGCGTGCCACGCAGGTGGATCCGCTGATTGCCTTGCGTGAGGAGTGAGGTTGCATCTCATCCTTTGAAATTGCTCGCGCGGCACCCTGCTGGACTACCAGCCTGCCCAGGCTTTCTCGTGTGAACGCGATGGGTTAGATCTCGAAAGCAAACACGTGTCCCGGTGCGGTGGTGGTGGCGGAACCCGGCCGGCCTTGCGTGGAGAAGTGTTCCGGCTCCTGACAGCGCAGACGCCGGGCGGTCTCGCGGGCCTGGACACGGAGCTCGGGCACGGCGGTTGTCTCCATGAGCCTGCCTTTTTGGGGACTGCCGATGGTGAAGAGGCGGCGGCTGGCCGTGCCGTTCACGTCGCGCACCGCGCCCCCGGCCGCGACGTCCAGCCCGAGCATCAGCGCGTCCGGCCGGGCGAGGCCCCGCGCAAAGAGATTGGCGACTAGCGGATCGCCCAAACGGTGGTAATTACACTCCGGGCCGGTACAGTTGACCACGTAATTAACCCGCAACGTTTTGCGCTCTCCTTCCTTGCCGCGCGGCAGGAAGATCACCTCTAAAGCGCTGCCGCCGTCCACCTCCGTGATGCGCTCGATCCGGCCCCGGTGGCAGACGAGCTTGCCGTCGCCTTCCAGCTCTTCTTTGACCGCCAGCACCTCGGGCGCGGCGCGGTGGCGATGCGGCTCCCAGAGCGCCCGCAGGTGCCGCAGGAAGCGGCTCTGCTCCGCCCGGTCCAATCCCTGCCAGAACTCCTGGGCGAACGGACGCAGCGAGTCGATGACGGCCCGCCAATCGCCGCCCGCCGCCTTGGCTTCGGCAACCTGCGCGCGGATCAGGCGCAGCATCGCGCGCACGGTGGTCGGCAGTTCGCCCGCCCGCAGAAACGCCGGCCACACCGCCAGTCCGGCCTGATGCCGCGCCGGAAACAATCCGCGGCGCGAAAGGACGTGGAGTACGCCTTCGCGCTTGCGCCCTTTGAGGGTAAGCAGCAGGTCCAGGCCGGTCAGGCCGGAGCCCAGGATCAGCACGTCGCCGGCCGCCGCCAACCGCTCGTGGGTCTCGGCGGACCAGGGCGAGTAGAGGTAGCGCGGGCTGCGGTGGAAGCGCACGTCGCGCAGCCGGGGATCGCCGGGCGGGAATGTGCCCAGGGCCAAAACGACCCGCCCCGCCCGCAGCCGGCGGCCGTCCGCCAGCTCCACCCGCAAGGGGCCGCCGTTCGTGTCCACGGGCGCGATGTCCACCGCTTCGCCCGCGATGCGCCGCAGCCGGCCTTCGGAGTGGGCTGTCGCCTCGTCTAGCAAGGAAGCAACGTACTTCCCGTAGAGCACCCGCGGCGCGAACGTGCCGGCATCCACCTGGTTCAGCCCGAGCGCGGTCGTTTCCTCGGGGTGCGCTTCCAGCCACCGCTGGAAGTCATCCAGACGGTCCGGAAACGCGCCCATTTTTCCGGCGGGCACGTTGAGCAGGTGGCGCGGGCAAGGTGTGCCGTAAGCCACACCCCGGCCGAACGCGGAGAATTCTTTTTCGACCAGCGCCACGCTGGCGGGCGGTTCGCCTCCGGCAGACGCCATCAGATGAACGGCGGTCAAACTGCCGCTGAAACCGGCACCGATGATGACCACATCGTAGGAAGGTTCAAAAATGGCGGGTTCGTTTTCCATGTCAGATGATATTCGCAGAGACCTGGGAAGTCACGCTGATCAACCAGGATGCTGGGCACCGAGAAGGTGGGTCAGCAGGCGTTCCTTGAGCGCCACGAACTCGCTCCCGCTCCGCAAGCGCGGGCGCGGCAGCTTCACCGCCAGGTCCAGGGTGAAGCGGCCAGCTTCCATCACCAGAACGCGGTCGGCCAAAGCCACGGCTTCTTCGACATCGTGGGTGATGAGCAACCCGCCGAATTGTTTCTCCAGCCACAGTTCCTCGATGAGGGACTGCATTTCCAACCGGGTCAAGGCGTCGAGCGCGCCGAGCGGTTCGTCCAGGAGGACCAAGGGCGCGTTGCTGGCCAGCGCCCGGGCCAGCGCCACGCGCTGACGCTGGCCGCCGCTGAGCGTCGCGGGCCAATCGTCGGCGCGGTCCAGCAGACCGACCCTGGACAGGGCTTCCCTGGCAGCACTAACGCCATCGGGTGACGGGGCCGCCAGGACGACGTTTTGGAGCACGGTTCTCCACGGCAGCAGGCAGGCATCCTGGAACATGAGGCGCGCCGACGGGTTGAGACCCGTCAGGTGCCGGCCGGCCAGAGCGATGTTCCCCTCCGAGACCCGCTCCAGGCCGGCCAGCAGACGCAGCAGCGTGCTCTTGCCGCAACCGCTGCACCCGACGACGGCGACGATCTCCCCCGGACCGAGGTCGAGGTTGATGCCGGTGAGCACCGTCCGGCCACCGAAATTTTTCGAGACCTCCCGCGCTTGCAGCAGCGGCTTGGGCAGGACAGGCACCGCCCGGGAAGGAGGGAGAACGGCAGCCGGCGGTTCGGCGAGAGCGGCGGTCATAGGGAAAAATCAGGCGTGGCGGTAAGCCGGGTTCCAACGCAGCAGCCGGCGCTCGAGCAGACGGGCGAACGTGTCCGCCAACTTGCCCAGGAGGGCATAAAGCAGGATCCCCAGGATCACCACGTCGAGTTGCAGGAAGTCGCGTGCGTTCGTGATCATGAAGCCGATGCCGTTGTCGCTGGCGATGGTTTCGGCCACGATCAGGGTCAGCCACATGATGCCCAGCGCGTAACGCAGCCCCACCAGGATGCTCGGCAGCGCGCCCGGCAGCACGATCTGCCGGAACAATCCCCAGCGGCTCAGGCCGTACACGCGGCCCATCTCGATCAGCTTCGGGTCGATGGAGCGGATGCCGTGCAGCGTGTTGATGTACAGGGGGAAAAGCACGCCGAGCAGGATCAGGAATTCCTTGCCCTGCTCGCCGATGCCGAACCACGTGATCACCAGCGGGATCAGCGCCAGGTGAGGCACGTTGCGCAGCATCTGGATCGACGAATCGAAGAGCCGGTTGGCCCACGCGGACAACCCATTGATGAACCCCAGCGCCAGTCCCAGCCCGCCGCCGAGGGCGAGGCCGATCATCGCGCGCTTGAAGCTTTCCCAAAGGTGGATCGGCAGTTCGTGGCTGCGCGTCAGCCGCCAGCCGGCCTCGACGACGGCGGCCGGGGTCGGCCCGGTGGTCACCGCCCATTGCCAGCCCGCCAGGAGCAGCAACGGCACGACCCAAGGCACCAGACGCGCGAGCAGGTAACGGGACAGCTTCATTTCGCCAGGACGGACAAGGCGGCGGCGGTGGCCGGGATTGCACCGGAGTCCCGTTGCGCCGGCGTGACTCGTGCCGACGACGGCAGCAGTTCGTTGGCCATCACCTCGCCGGCGTGCGTCGGGCGCGGGGCGGGGGAGGCGGCGGGATCGTCGTGGGTGAGCGGCAAGCGGGGGAAGAGCAGTTCGGCCACGCGGTAGGCTTCCTCCAGGTGCGGGTAACCCGAGAGGATAAAGGTGTCGATGCCGACCGCGGCGTATTCCTTCATGCGGAAGGCGACCGTGTCGGCGTCACCCACGAGCGCGGTGCCCGCGCCGCTGCGCACCAGGCCGACGCCCGCCCACAGGTTCGGGCTGATTTCCAGGGTGGCGCGGCTGCGGTCGGCCCCGCCGTTCTTTTGCAGGGCGAGCATCCGGTGCTGGCCGGTGCTGTCCTGCCGGGCGATCATCTTCAGCGCCGTGGCCGCGGTGGCGTCCGTGACGTGGCTGATCAGGCTGTCCGCGGCCCGCCACGCTTCGTCCTCCGTCTCGCGCACGACCATGTGCAGGCGGATGCCGAAGCGCAACTGCCGGCCCTGACAGCTGGCGGCGGCGCGGGCCAACGCGATCTTTTCCGCCACCTGCGCCGGGGGTTCGCCCCAGGTCAGGTAGTAATCCACGTGCCGCGCGGCGACCTCGATGCCGGCGGGCGACGAGCCGCCAAAGTACAACGCCGGGTAAGGCTTTTGCAGCGCTGGGAAAATGGTCTTGGCTCCTTTGACGCTCAGGTGTTTGCCCTCGAAATCCACCGCGTCCGAACCGGCCAGCAATCGCCGCCAAATGTGCAAAAACTCGTCGGTGACCTCGTAGCGGGTGTCGTGGTCCTGGAAGATGCCGTCGCCGGCCAGTTCCACGGGGTCGCCGCCGGTGACCACGTTGATGAGCACCCGCCCGCCCGACAGTCGGTCAAAGGTGGCCGCCATGCGCGCGGCGAGACTCGGCGCGACCAGGCCGGGACGCACGGCGACGAGGAACTTCATCCGCCGGGTGGCGCCGATGAGCGCGGAAGCGGTGATCCACGCGTCCTCGCACGAGCGGCCCGTGGGCAGGAGCGCGCCATGGAAGCCGAGGTTGTCGATGGCTCCGGCGACCTGCTTGAGATAGTCGAAGTCGAGCACGCGTCCGCCGGCGGTGGTGCCCAGGTAGCGTCCATCGCCGTGGGTGGGAAGGAACCAGAAGAGTTTCATGGCTGCTGGAAGAAGTCTGGCAGGTAAGGCAGCGGTCTTGGCGGTCTTACTTGGCCGGATGGTAAACAGCGTCTTCCACCCGGATAGCTTTGGAGAGCAGACCCAGTTTGAAGAAGGTGTCGGCGACCGCTTGCTGGTCGGCAAGGGCCGGAGCGTCCATGGGAATAGCGCCGTAACTGTCCTTGCGTGCTTCCGCGCGCTCCATGACGGGCAGGCCGATGCCCAGCTTCGGTGCGAGGAAGGCGGCGGTCCCCTTGGGATCGGCCAAAGCGCGCTTGCCGGAGTCTTGTAGCACCTCCAGCAACGCGGCCACGAACGCCGGGTTGTTCTGCGCGAAATCGCGCCGGCTGAAGTAGAACTCACGGTGTGGTGAGAGCTTGGCGCCTTCGGTCAGCGCGCGGGCCTGGGCGTCCATCTCCGCCGCCGCGAAGAACGGGTCCCAGATCCCCCAGGCGTCGATGGAGCCCGATTGCAACGCCGCCCGCGCGTCCGGCGGCGCAAGGTAAACGGGGGTGATGTCCGCGAAGGTCAATCCCGCCGATTGCAGAGCGCGCGCCACGAGGTAGTGCGCACTGGAGCCTTTGACGAAAGCCACCTTCCTGCCTTTCAGATCGGCTAGGGTTTTCAACGGCGAGCCTTTGGGCACGACGATGCCGGTGTTATCCGGGCTGGCGGCGGTGACGCCGATGTACACAAAGGGAGCTCCCGAAGCTTGGGCGAAGACAACGGGTGCGTCGCCCGAGTGGCCGATGTCCAAGGCACCGGCGTTGAGGGCTTCCAGCATGGGCACCCCGCTCGAAAACTCACGCCACTCCACGGTGTAGCCGAGCGGAGCGAGCTTCTTTTCGAGAGAGCCCTCGTTCTTCACGAGGAGCAGCGCACCGCTTTTCTGGTAGCCGATCCGTGCCACCTTTTCGGCGGCCAGCAGATGACTCACGGACAATGCCAGCACGAGGACCAGCCTCACCGCGACGGCAAAACCGATGCGTGTTGTCTTCATTCGTCTTTAGCTTCGGGGATTTCTCACAAATGTCTATGGGCTTGCTAGGTTGTTGTCAAATCCTTACTAACTTAGTCAACTAATGGCGGCGTCGATCATCGGACAAAACTTTCCAAAGCTCGTAACTTTCCTCCCAGCTCTGATTGAAGATCAGCCGCCGATTGTGACAAGAAGTTCACGGAAAGTCGGTGGCCCGCCATCGGCGCATCTGGAATTCTACCCGGCTTTTCGCAGCCGGCCGAACTTTGTCTATACCCCGCCTTCAGGCCGTGTTCCCGGCCATTTTTCTCCTTGGCTTTACCGGCCTTCGCCCGTTGCAGGCCGCCGACGAAGACACCGCTGACGCCGATCGCGTGATCGTCACCGGTGCCGACATCGACCGCCTGCAAGACATCAACCCGGGCACGGGAACCCGCATCTACCGGTTGAGCCCGGAAGTCATCGACAACCAGGGACGCGGGCAGGACGCCGGCCTCGACGAAGTTCTCGTCCACGCTCCTGGCGTCTCGAGGGAATCCGGCGGGCAATACCATCTCCGCGGCGAGGACTACGGTTTGCAGTACCGGCTCAACGGCATCCAATTGCCCGAAGGGATCGCCAGCAGCCTCGGGCAATCCTTCGACACCCGGTTGATCGACACCGTGACCGTCATCAGCGGCGCGCTCCCCGCCCAGTACGGCTTGCGCAACGCGGGCGTCATCGATCTTCAAACCAAGTCCGGCGCGGACTTGCGTGGGTCGGAGGCGGACGTATACGGCGGTAGCCACGCGATCTTGCATCCGAGCTACTCTCTCGGAGGAGATCGCGGCGGCACGGATTTCTTTATCACCGCCGGGTATCTCCAGGATGAACTCGGCGTGGATAACGTCACTCCGGGCCGGGATGCCATCCATGACCAGACCCGGCAGTACCAGGAATTTGCCCTCGTCACCCGGCAGATCGCCCCGGGCCAAAAGCTGAGCCTGCTCTTCAGCGGCGTGGACGCGCGCTTCGAGATCCCGACCGAACGCGGTCTGTCGCCGGTGTTCAGCGTGGAGGGTGCCACCGCATTCGACTCCACCAGGCTTGACCGCAATCAGCGCGAACAAAATTACTACGGCATCGCCGCCTACCAATTCGACACGCCGGCGTTCAGTCTGCTCCTCGCCGAGGTCAACAGCTACAGCAGCACGCATTACCAGCCTGACCCGTTGGGCGACCTCGTGTTTACCGGTGTGGCCAGCGACGCCCGGCGGGATCTGCTGGGCACCGGGGCGCAAGCCGATGCCTCGTGGCGGACGGGGCACGGGCACACGCTGCGGGCGGGACTGACGATCAACTCGCAAGCGGAACAGTCCCGCGCGCGGAATACCGTGTTCGAGACCGATCCGGCCACCGGCGAAGCCGCCACGGAGGCACCGGAAACCCTCACCACCCGCGAGCATCAGCGCGGTTATCTCTACGGCGTCTATCTCCAGGACGAGTGGCAGATCATCGATCACCTGAGCCTCAATCTCGGGGGGCGCTTCGATGGGGTGAGCGCCTACGTCCACGAGAACGCTTTCAGTCCGCGCGTCAGCCTGACCTGGCGACCAGCCGCCGCCTGGTCGATCCACGCCGGGTACGCCCGGATTTTCTCCCCGCCGCTGCTGGAACACATTCCGGGGTCAGCCTTCGCCCGGTACGTCAACACCACCAATGCGCCCGATTCCCTGGCGGACGATGCCGCCCGCTCGGAGCGGGCCCACTCCTTCGACGTGGGCGCTGCTTGCGAGGCGCTGCCCGGCCTGACGCTCGGGGTGGATGCCTACTATAAATCGGTGCGCAACATGCAGGACGAAGAACAACTGGGCGCGTCGCTTCTCCTCACCCCGTTCACCTACCGGCGCGGTGACAAGGAGGGCGTGGAATTCACGGCCGATTACCATCGGGGGGCCTGGCTGCTCTACGCGAATGTCGCACTGGCGGAAACCAAGGGACGCAAGATCAACTCGGCGCAGGGCCTCTTCGCGGCGGACGAACTCCAATACATTTCCCGGCACGACATCCACGCCGATTACGATCAGGGGGTGACGATCTCGGCCGGCGCGGTGTGGCATTGGCGGAGCCTCGCCTTGCACTCCGATCTGCTTTTTGGCAGCGGTTTTTGTGGCGGGTTCGCCAACTCGGACGCGCTGCCGAGCCACGCCACCGTCAACGTCGGCGCTTCCTGGCTCGTCGGCGCGGTGCGCGGTGTCTCACTCTCTGTGCGGTGCGACGTGATCAACCTGTTCGACCGGAGCTACCTGCTGCACGATGCCGGTATTGGTGCCACCGTCAACCAGTACGGCGAACGCCGGGGCGTATTCGGCGGCCTCCGCTGCAATTTCTGAGCGATCGTCCAGTTATCTCTCCGGGAGACCGATGGTGACGATGAACTTGGTGTGAATGTGCCGGGAGGGACCCGCTCCGTCGGGTCCGAGTCTAGCAGAGTGGCTACGGCCACGGACCCGACGGAGCGGGTCCCTCCCGGCACTTCAGCGCCGAGCTTATTCCCACATGACAGTCAATGCATTCCCAGGACGTTGAAGACCAGGTACAGCCCGAAAGAAAACAACCCGGCACCCAGCAGCATGCACACCGGCAGCGTCAGCACCCAGGCCAGCACGATGTTGCGCAACGTCTCTTTTTGCAGGCCCGCGTGGTTCGCCGCCATCGTGCCCGCCACACCGGAGGAGAGGATGTGCGTCGTGCTCACCGGCAACCCGAAGCGGTCCGCCGCCTCGATCGTTGCCATCGCCACGAGCTCCGCCGACGCACCTTGCCCGTAGGTCAGGTGGCTCTTGCCGATCTTCTCGCCCACCGTCACGACGATGCGCTTCCAACCCACCATTGTTCCCAGGCCCAGCGCGAACGCCACGGCCACCTTCACCCACAGGGGGATATACTGGGTCAGCCCTTTGGCTAGCTTGCCGTAGTCGGCGACGGACTTCGCCTCCGGGCCATCGAGTTTTTTGAGCTTGATGAGCTTGTCCACCGCTTCGCCCGCCAGGTACAGGTCGGTCCGCAGATCCCGGCGGTGGCCTGCATCCACGTCGTTGAGGCTGGCCTTGTCGTGGAGCACGTCGTACACGGCCCTGGTCTTGGCCGCCACGGCGGCATAGGTCTGATTGGTGAACTTGCCGTCACTCTTGATGAAGTCCGCCAGGGCCTTATCGGCCTCCGCGTTGGGCAGCACATTGCCATTGGCCTTCCCGGCCAGCGCCTCGCTCGTTTGCTGGGAGGAAGCGACGAGCTGGTGGACCACCTCCGGCTTGCTCTCCATCTTCAAGGCGTAGGTCGCGGGCAGCACGCCGATGAGGATCAGCACAAGTAAACCCTGGCCTTTCTGCCCGTCGTTGGAGCCATGAGCAAACGACACACCCGTGCAGGTCAGCACCAGCAAACCCCGCACCCAGCCGGGCGGCGGCTTTTCCCCTTCGGGTGCCTGAAAAAGTTCGGGCTGCTTGATGGTCGCCTTGGCCAGCAGCAACAGCCCCCCGGCGCAGACAAAGCCGATCAGCGGCGAGATGAACAGCGCCAGGGCCGTCTTCTCAAGCTGCTGCCAGTTGACCCCCTCCCCGAGGTGCATCCCGGGCGTCATCACCGAGTGCGCCAGTCCCACGCCCACGATGGCCCCGACCAGCGAATGCGTCGAGGAAGCCGGCAAGCCCAGGTACCACGTCCCGGCGTTCCAGATGATGGCCGCGATGAGCAGGGAAAAGATCATCGCGTACTCGGCCGCCGATCCCACGTTGAGCACCAGATCCACCGGCAGCAGGGCCACCACGCCGTAGGCCACCGCGCCCGACGAGGTGAGCACGCCGATGAGATTCCAGATGCCCGACCATACCACCGCGATCCAGGGCTTGAGCGTATGGGTGTAAATAACGGTCGCCACCGCATTGGCCGTGTCGTGGAAGCCGTTGACGCATTCGAAAGCCAGGGCAAGTCCCACGGCCAGAACCAGGAAGAATCCGCTGCCGCTGGAAACGGCTTCGCCGAAGAGGTGCATAAAGTTCAATGGAGAAAGTTGAAGGTCAAGGGACTCCCTGGCCACTGGCGAAAACAGCTACCAGCCGCGTAAAAGCTGGCAAGAGACTGCAAGGTGACAAATTCGCCACAAACGATGCTCCGGTCCGTACCCCGGACGGAAGGGAAAACCGGCGCGTGTGATGCCGCAGAGCGTGTATAGGTAATGCCGTCGTGGTTCCTTGTCTGTCATCTTGAGCGGGAGTGAGTCCGCGAACGAGAGTCGAAGGACCTTCTGCCGCCGGAGGCAAACGGCCCTTGGGCCAGGCAGCTTGAGCCCGGGAGGAATCTTTGGCTGCCGCCGGCCGGAAGATCCTTCGACTCTCGTTCGCGGACTCACTCCCGCTCAGGATGACAGACAAGGAACCACGACGGCATTATCCATAAACGCTTTCAGGATAAAGCAAGCCAGCGCCGACAAGATCGAAACCCTTTGACCTGGCAGACGGAAAACTCTATCCCGGAGCCATGCCTAACTCCGCTGGCTCCGAACCGGGTAGATATTCCCGCCGCCACTTTCTGCGCGAAACCGTCCTGGGAGCGGGGGCGCTCGGCGCGCTCGGGCTTTCCACCCCGGACGCACCCGCGGCCAACGAGGGCATCTATGCGGCCACGCAGGATGCCGGCGCCACGCGGTTCGATTTCACGGCGCCACGCGGTTCGATTTCACTAAAGGTTCCAGTGCGCTCCAAGCCGACCGCGTCGTGGACAGCGCCTGCCAGTTCTGCAACTCGCTTTGCCGTCTGAAGGTCCACCTCAAAGCCGGTCGGATCGTCGATGTGGTCGGCGAGACGGCCGATCCCGTGCAGGCAGGCGGGTTGTGCATCAAGGGCGAGCAATTGATGACCCAGCTCGTTTACAACCGCTTCCGTTTGCAGACGCCCCTCAAACGGGTCGGCGGCGAGAAGGGTTCGCCGGATTCCCGCTTCGAGCCCTGTTCTTGGGATGAAGCCTTGGACATCGTGGCCGCGAAGCTGCTCGCCTTGCGGGACGCAGGCGAGGCACATACCATTGCCAACAAAACATCCGGACGGCTCGCGCGCGGCGTCGGCTCGCTCGCCGGACGCTTTTTCACCCTGCTCGGCAGTCCCAACGACACCGATGTCGGCCCCGTCTGCAACGACTCCGGCGGCAACGCCTTGGCGTGGACCTTCGGCTTGGGCAACTTCACCAACGGCTACGGCAAGGATGAAGCCACCGGCCGGGAAGACCTCGGGTCTTCGAAGTTCTACCTGTTTTTCGGCACCAACCAGGCCGAGACGCACCCCGTCACTTTCTCCTACCTGCTGCGCGCCCGGACGGCCAACGGCGCGAAGCTCGTCGTCGTCGATCCGCGTCTGACACCCACCGGCGCGCAGGCTGACGATTGGATCGCTCCCAAGCCCGCCACGGACCTCGCGCTGGTCCTGGCGATGACCCGGCACATCATCGAGCACAAACTTTACGACCAGACGTTCGTGGAAAAGTGGGTGCTCGGCTTCGACGGGTTGGACAAGCACCTGGCCGCGCACGATTACAGCCCGGCGTGGGCGGAAAGGGTCACGGGCATCCCGGCCGGCACCATCCGGCGCATCGCGGAAGAATACGCCGCCGCCAAACCGGCCGCGATCTTCTGCAACGCGGGCATCTCGCACCAGGTCGGCGCGTTCGACACCTACCGCGCGCTGGCCTTTCTTGCGGCGATCACCGGCAACGTGGGCGTCAACGGCGGCGGTGCCAATTTCATGCACAATTCCTGGCCGGGCGACCTGAAGCTGCCGCCGCTCACCATGGCGCCCGCCGCCGAGCGAAAAGCCGCGCCCGCCCTGCCCGAGACCGAACATCCCGAAGTGGTCGATCAATCCGCCGTGACCCCAAAGAAAGGGTTGGCTCTGCCCGTGGGGCCGGACTGGTTTGCCGAGGCCATCCTGCACGGACGGCCGTACCCGCTCAAGGCGGTGATCATGGAAGGCAACCCGGCCTTGGCTTCCTCCAACGCGGACAAGGTCCAGGCCGCCTACCGCCAATTGGATTTCCTCGTGTACACCGGCCTCTTCATGGAGGAAACCGCCTACTACGCAGACATCATCCTGCCGGTGTGCAGCGGCTTCGAGATGGAAACCGTTTACATGCGCCGCGACGACCGTGCGATCCGCTGGCAGCACTGGGCCGTCGCGCCGGTCGGCGAGTCACGGCCGGACTGGGAAATCTGGATCGACCTCGCCGCCGCCATGGCGCGGCACGACCGGCATTACCCGCCGGAGTATTGGACCGGCAACCTGCGCGCGGAATGGCGCGATTACAAGGCGCTGTGGAACACTTTTGTGGCGCACACGCCGGGCATGGGCGGCATGACCCAGGAGCGGATGGCGGCACGCGCCGAGCCTTTGCGCTGGCCGTGCCCCACGCCCGATCATCCCGGCGTCAGCACGCTCTATCTGGAGCATCCATCCTGGGAGGCGGTGGTCACCGCTTTGAACCCGGCGAACAAAGGCAAACGCTTCCTGACGCCCAGCGGCAAGGTGGAAATCTTCACGCCCGAGATCGACAAAAAGTTGCTCGCGGCGGGTCGCGGGGCGCTGCCGGTGTTCTACACGCATCCGGAGGTAACCGGGGGATTGCCGACCCTCGAATACACGGACGAACTGGTTGAGAACCCCGTCAACCCACAAGCACTGACCCCGAAGGTCCGCTTCGGCGTGGCGGTGAGCGGTGCGCAGGCGGCGGAGTTCCCGCTCATGGGCATGGCGGGCCGGCCCAGCGTGGTGCATTTCCATTCGATGACACAATGGACCTACACCGGCAAGCAGATGAATGGGGTGCGTCTGGTGCAGATCCATCCGCGGGCCGCCTCCCGGGCTGGAGTCACCGATGGTGATGAAGTGGTGGTGGAAAGCCCGCGCGGTTCCGTTCGCGCGACGGCTTCGCTTTGGGAAGGAATTCGTGAAGATACGATTTTTGTTCCCATCTCCTTCGGTCCGGCGCAGAAGATGGCGCGGGACTTGGGCACACCGCTTTACGACTCGGTCAATACCTTGACGGATGACCGCTACTTCGACAACCTTTCTGGTCAGCAGGCGTACAAGTGTTTTGCCTGCCGGGTGCGCCGGGCATGACGCCATTCTGTTTCACAACCCTTATTTGGGCTGGTAACGAACACAAGCGTCGGCAGCGTGACGAAATTGTCACCTCCCCTAACTTGTGGTATCGGCGCGCTTGCAACACAACTGGTAGGAGATGCCAGCCATCCGTTATCGCAGCGCCTGGATCTCCGATCTGCACCTCGGAACGCGCGGCAGCAACGCCGAAGCGGTGCTCTTCTTCCTGCGCCAACACCGCTTCGAAACTCTTTATATCGTCGGTGATCTGATCGACGTCTGGAGCCTGCGCCGTAGCCGTTACTGGCCCCAAACTCACAACGACGTGATCCAGAAGATCCTCCGCCACGGCCGCAAGGGCGCGCGCATTATCTACATCCCCGGCAATCACGATGAGTTCCTGCGCGGGTATTACGGGGTGTACGGCAACCTGACCATCGCGCCCAACGCCATCCACACGACCGCCGATGGCCGCCGCCTGCTGGTGCTGCACGGTGACGAATTGGACACGGTGGTGCAGAACGCCAAGTGGCTGGCCTTCATCGGTGACGTGGGTTACCAGTTTCTGCTCAAGCTCAACCGGCCCGTCAACTTTCTGCGCCACTGTCTTGGCTTGGGCTACTGGTCCCTGAGCGCCTACGTGAAAGGCCGCGTCAAGAATGCGGTGTCCTTCATCGGCGAATTCGAGAAGGCGATCGTGCGCTACGCGCAGCAGTTCGGAGTGGACGGCGTGCTCTGCGGGCACATCCACCACGCCACGATCCGCGAGGTCCAGGGCACGACCTACTACAACTGCGGCGATTTCGTGGAAAGCTGCACGGCGCTGGTCGAACACGCGGATGGCCGCATGGAACTGCTCACCCACCTGGCGCAGCCGGTCGATCCGACGGCCGCCGACGAATCGCCCGAGGAACTGGCGGCGCAGGAGGACATGCTGCCGGAATTGTCGATGGTGGTGAGATAACCTCCCGCGGCCACCGCGAGCCTTGTTCCTCTCACCCGGCCAACGGACGGCAAATGTGACGATCTTGTTACAATCCCGGGTCTTTGCAACCCGCGTCATAAAAGCAATCTAGAAGCTCCGCTCCCGCTCCGTACCGCATGAAAACACGACCCGTCAAATCCCTGAGAAATTCCACTCGCCTGCTGGCCGCCTTGGCCGGCAGCGTCGCCATCCTGCCCGGCTTGCACGCGCAGACCACCGGGGACGACACCGGCGCGACGCCTTCCACCGCGCTGGCCAGCTTCCCGGAGGACTTGAAGGAGAAGATCAAGTACGTCTTCATCCTCTACCCTGAAAACCGCTCTTTCGACGGCCTCTACGGCAGCATCCCGGGCGTCAACGGCCTGGCCCAGGCCAAGCCGGAGAACTACACGCAGACCACCCAGACCGGCACCGTGCTGGCCGCGCTGCCCCAGCCCACGACCAGCGGCATTCCCGGCATGAGCGCCGGCCCCGACGCGCGCTTCGCCGCCACCATGCCCAACGCTCCCTACGACCTGCTGCCCAACGTGCCCTTCGCCAGCTTGCAGGGCGACATGGTCCACCGCTTTTACACGGAGCAATACCAGATCAACGATCCCGATGGCCGCTACCGCCTCAACCCCAAGAACGCCGGCGGCACGGCCCTGAGCAAATTCTCCGCTTGGTCGGACAACCCCGGGCTGGTGCTCACGCACTATGATGCGCAGAATCTCGGCGAGGGACTGCTGAGCAAACAGTTCACGATCTGCGACAATAATTTTCATTCGGCTTTCGGCGGCTCGTTCCTCAACCATCAATTCCTCATCGCCGCGCGCGCCCCGGTCTGGCCAGCCGCGCCCACCACCCCCGATGCCGCCGTGCCGCCTGCCACCGGCACCAACGTCACCGTCTTCGACGCCAACGGCTACCCCGCCGTACTCACCAACGGCACGGTCAGCGACGGCTTCCTGACCGCCGACGGCGATCTGCCGGCCTTCGAACGCTCCAACGCCAACCAGCGCCTCAATCCCGGTGACTACTGGGCGGTCAACACCCTCCGCCCCCTGCGTGGGCCGGCGGGCGGTTTTTCCACTAACATCGTCACCGACGGCTCACCCACCGGCAACACCCCGGTCGCCGGACGGCTGCCCCTCCAGTACCACGACACCATCGGTGACCGCCTGTCGGATGCCGGCATCACCTGGGCCTGGTATTCCGGCGGCTGGAACAACGCCAAGGCCGGCCGGGCGGACTTCCTCTTCCAGTTCCATCATCAGCCTTTTGCGTTTTTCGCGAAGTACGCCCTGGCGACCACACCCGTCCCGCAGACGGCGACCGCCGTCGCGGTCCCCGGCACGGACAGCCCCGGCTCGGCGCTGCACCTCAAGGACGAGGACGCGGACTTCTATCCCGGCCTGGCCGATCCGGACGTCAAGAGCAACCTGCCGCGCGTGATCTTCGTCAAGCCCATCGGCGAGGACAACCAGCACCCCGGCTATGCGGCGGTGCAGGCCGGCGAGGATTGGATCGCGCAGGCCGTCGCCAAGATTCAGGCCAGCAAGGTGTACAAGCACAGCGTGATCTTCATCACCTACGACGAGCACGGCGGCATGTGGGACCACGTGAAGCCCCCGCAGGTGGATAGCTGGGGCCCCGGCCTGCGCGTGCCGCTGACGGTGGTGTCGCCCTTCGTCAAGCAGGGTTTCATCGATCACACGCAGTATGAGACTTCCTCGGTGCTGTCCTTCATCGAGCATCTCTACGGTCTGCCGCCGCTCAACGACCACGACGCGAACGCCACCCCGCCGACCGCCCCGTTTGAGGGTCAGCCCGATCTGATCGTCCGAGCCCAGACGGGCCAGGCCGTCAACTACACGCTGCCGGCCTACGGCAAGCCCTCGCCGAAGAAGCTCATCGGGAATCTCGACGGCCTGACCTACGACCGGGCTACCGGCGTGCTCTCCGGCACACCGACCGCGAAGGGCAGCTATGCCATCACGGTCAAGACGGTCAACCCGGACGGCACCAAGACGACGTACACGATGCGCATTGATGTGCTCAAGGCCGCGCCGCAGTTCAACGCCGCGCCGAAGGAGACCCTCGCCGCCCGGTAAGCCACCTCTCCATCGCCAAACGGCTGCACGGCTCCCGGGCCGTGCAGCCGTTTCTGTTTTCTGCTTTCCACAACGCCATTTGAGTTCCTCCTTGTCTGTCATCCTGAGCGCAGACTCACTGCGCTCAGGATGACAGACAAGGAAGGACAAACGCTGGGTTGATCGTGGGAGATGGTATAAAGCCTGCAGGCGAGCGAGGCGCGTGTTCCGATTGGTAAGGCGGGCGCTCCACCTGCCATCTATCACTCCGCGGCAGGCGGTACGCCCGCCCTGCAACCAGAAAGGCTCAGTCGAAAGAAATTTGCTTCATGTTCTCGCTTCTCCTTCGCTTCGTCCTGCGCTACCGCTTCGCGGTCGTAGGCCTGTCCGCCCTCTGCTTCATGCTTGGTCTCTGGAGCGCCGTGCACTTACCCTTGGATGTCGTACCCGACATTTCCAACGTGCAGGTGCAGGTCCTCACCGCGGTCCCTAACCTCGCTCCCGAAGAAGCCGAAACCAGCGTCACCCGGCCCATCGAGCTGGAGATGAACGGCCTGCCCGACCTGGAGGAAACGCGCTCGGTCACGGTCTTCGGCGTCTCCCAGGTCGCGCTCATCTTCCGCGACGGCACGGATCCTTACCGCGCGCGCCAGTTGGTCACCGAGCGCCTGACAACCGTTGCCACGCGCCTCCCGCCCGGCCTCGCGCCCCGGCTCGCACCGCTGAGTACCGGCCTGGGTGAAATCTTCACCTACGCGTTGCTCTACCGGCCCGATGCTCCCGGCCGTCCGCCGACGGTCCGCGCGCGGCTCTCCGCCCTCAAGACGCTGCAGGATTTCATCGTCCGCCCCGCCGTGCGCGCCGTGCCCGGCCTGGCCGACGTGAACACCACCGGCGGCTTCGACCGCCAGTTCGTCGTGGAACCCAACGTGGGCAAGCTGTCCGAGAACGGGTTGGACCTTTCCGACCTGGCCGCCACGCTCACGCGCAACGCCGCCCCCGGCGCCGGCGCGCTCGTGGACCGCGGCCCCGCCCTGGCGACCGTGCGCTCGCTGGTGCGCTCGCAAACGCCCGAAGAAATGGGCGGCCTGACCGTCAAGCTCGGCTGGGGCAGCGTCCCCGTGCTGCTGCGCGAGGTGGCCGCGGTCAATCCCGAAGGCGCCCGGCCCCGCACCGGCGCGGCCACCCTCGACGGCGAGGAAGCCGTGCTCGGCACCGCGCTGATGCTGCCCGGCGAGAACGGCCGCGCGGTGGCGCAAAGGGTGCAGACCGCGCTCAACCGTCTCCGGAAGCTTCTGCCGGCGGGAGTGGAATTGCGCCCGCTCTACGACCGCTCGACCCTGGTGGACAGCGTGCTGCGCACCGTGCGCGCCAACCTGCTCGCAGGGGCGTGCCTGGTCGTGCTCATGCACCTGCTCCTGCTCGGCAACTGGCGCGGCGCGCTGATCGTCGTTTCCGTCATCCCGCTTGCCTTCGCCGCAGGGCTGGCCGGGTTGCGCTTGCTGGACCTCTCCGGCAACCTGATGAGCCTGGGAGCCATCGATTTCGGGCTGCTGGTGGACGGGGCTATCGTCATGGTGGATAACGCCGCCCGCCGGCTCGCCGCCCGCCGCCGGGAGCTGGGCCGGCCGCTGCAAGCCGGGGAACGTCACGCCGCCATCCTGGCCGCCTGCCGCGAGGTGGCCGCGCCGACCGTTTGCGGCAGCGCGATCATCACCCTGGTGTACCTGCCCATCTTGGGGCTGGGCGGAGTGGAAGGCAAGATGTTCCACCCGCTCGCCTGGACGGCCGCGCTCGCCCTGCTGGCCGCCCTGGTGCTGAGCCTGACGCTCGTGCCCGCGCTGTGCCGGTTGTTCCTGCGCGAAGACGCCGCGCCGGCCAGCGACGACACCGGCGGCACGACGCCGCTGATGCGCGCCCTGGACCGCGTTTACCACCCCGTGCTGGCGTGGGCGCTCGGTGCCGCGGGACGGCGCACGCTGCTGCTTGGCGCGGCGGCGCTGGGTTTGCTCGCGTGCTGGACGTTCACGCGCCTGGGGGCGGAGTTTTTGCCCCGGCTTGACGAGGGCTCGCTGGTGGTCGAGGTGCAGCGTGACCCGGCGGTGAGTCTGGACCGCTCCGTGGCGATGGAAACCGCCACCGAGCAGGGTATCCTGCGCGACGTGCCGGAGATCACCCACGCCTTTGCGCGCATCGGCGCGTCCGACATCGCCACCGACCCGCAGGGGGCCAACCAGAACGACATCTACCTTTCCTACCAGCCGCGCAAGGCTTGGCGCTTGAATCACCACGGACATCCCATCACCAAGGAGGAGCTGGCGCGGCTGGTGCTGGATTCCATCCACAAAAACGTGCCCGACCAGGAACTCACCACCAACCAGCCCATCGCGGTGCGTTTCGGTGAACTGCTGGAAGGCGTTCACGCCGACGTGGCCGTCAAAGTGTTCGGGCCGGACAACGAACGGCTTGACGAGCTGGCCGGCAAGGTGCGGGACGTGTTGAAGGAGGTGCCCGGCGCGGACGAGGTCGCCCTGGAGGAAGTGGGCCGCACCGGCACGCTGGAGGTGCATCCAAACTATGAAACCATGCGCCGCTACCTGGCGCAGGGCGACGAGATCAACCGCGCGCTCAACGCGGGCTACGCCGGACAGGAAGTGGGCCGCGTGGACCAAGGTGAACAGTTCTTCCCGCTCGTGGTGCGCCTTTCCGACGCCGACCGCGCCAACCCGGCGTTGCTGGAACAACTCCCGCTGCGTTCCGCCGAGGGCACCCTGATGCTCGCGCTCAAGCAGGTCGCCTCGGTCGTGAACGTGCCGCGCCTCAACCGCATCACCCACGAGAACGGCCAGCGCCGGCGCGCCGTGATGGTCAACGTCCACGGGCGGGACGTGGCGGGCTTCGTGCGGGCCGCGCGGCGGGCGGTCGCGGCGGCCGTGCCCCTGGAACCGGGCTGCCGGGTGGAATTCGGCGGTGCCTTCGAGCAATTGGACAGCGCGCGCACCCGGCTGGCCGCCCTGGTGCCGCTGGCCGCGCTGGCGGTGGTCGGGTTGGTCCTCCTCGCGCTCCGCTCTTGGCGTCAGACCCTGGTGGTCTGCGCGGCGGTGCCCCTGGCTCTGGTCGGCGGCGTCTTCGGGCTGGCCTTGCGCGGGATGCCCTTCACCATCCCGGCGGCGGTGGGCTTTATCGCGTTGGGAGGCGTGGCCACGCTCAACTCGCTGGTCCTGGTGTCGCGCTACGGTCAATTCGTCGCCCGCGGCGCTTCCCGGGTGGAGGCGGCGGTGGCCAGCGCGCGCGCCCGGCTGCGTCCGGTGTTGATGACGGCGGTGGCGGCAGCCATCGGCTTCCTGCCCATGGCGCTAGCGCACGGTCCGGGTGCGGAAATCCAGCGGCCTCTTGCTACAGTGGTTATCGGCGGCATCCTCAGCGCCACGCTGCTGACGCTGGCGATCATCCCGGCCCTGCTCACGCTGGGGAAGCCATCGTTGGAGCAAGGCCCGCTTGAGTAAGCCTCGCCGGGAGGGACACGCTCCGCCGTGTCCGGGATGATGCTGTCCAGAACGGACCCAACGGAGCGGGTCCCTCCCATGCTGGTGAGTAGTATTTCGTCAGAGGCTGCCCGGAGAGTTAAGCCGGTTCGGCAAACTCCGTACCGTGCATCGGCTCGGCGGTCGGGAGGCCTGACGAGCCGAGGCTTCTCACCAGCGCGCGTCCGCCGGGGGCAATCCACTTGCCGACCCAGTAACGTTGCGCGATGCGCAGGGCCACGAGCACCACTCCGGCAAGGATGGCGAAGGCGATGAAGCCGCCCGCGTAAGAGCCGTAGTGCTGTTTGGCAAAGCCGAGGACGTTGGGCAGGATGGCGCCGCCGAGCGCGCCGATTTCGCCGATCATGCTGCCGGCCACCGCCGCCGTTGCTGGCCAACGCAGCGGCACCAACTGGAAGAGTGCGCCGTTACCCAATCCCAACACGGCGAAGCAGCACATGAAGAGCAGGACGGTCACAGTCAGCGAAGGCGCGGCGCTGGTGGCCAGGAAGGCACCGATGATGCCCAGCATCACAACCGAAAGCGTCAGGATGCCGCCGAGTTTGTCGGCGACGTAGCCGCCCACGATGCGAATGCCGCTGCCCAGGAAGGCGGCGATGGTCGTATAGACGCCAGCCTCCACTTTCGTGACGCCGAACTGGTCGTGGAAAAAGGTGGGCAGGTAGGTCGCCAAGCCGATGAAGCCGCCGAAGGTGATGATATACACGGCGTTGAACATCCAGCCGTCCGGCTCCCACAGGCAACGGATGTGGTGCATGAAGGAATGGCTTTCCTCCCGGTCCGGCGGCTCCTTGGCGAAGATGAGCATGGTGAAGAAGGGCAGGAGCATCATCAGGCCCGCGAAGCCGTACACCGCCTGCCAGCCGTACTTGTTGGCCAGCATCGGCGCGAAGAGAGTGGCGATGGCCGTGCCGCTGTTGCCCGCCCCGGCGATCCCCATGGCAAGGCCTTTGTGTTCCGGCGGGAACCAGCCCGAGCCGAGCGCCAACGCGACGCCGAAGCTTGCCCCCGCGATGCCCAGCAGCACTCCCATGGCGAGCACCCGGTCATACGTGTTGACGAAGAAGTAGCCAAAGCCCATCGCCGCCAGGATGCAGCTCATTTCCACGAGGGCCGCGTTCTTGCGCCCGATGTACTGCGAGAGAACGCCCAGCGGAAAACGCATCAGCGCACCGGCCAGTGTCGGCAGTGAAATCATGAACGCTGCCTGCTGGGGCGTAAGGTGGAATGATTCCTTGATGAAGGGAGCCATCGCGCCGTTGAGCACCCAGATGGCGAAGCAGAAGTCGAAGTATAAGAAGGATGCGAACAAGGTGGGCGGATGCCCTGCTTTCATGAACGTTTTGAAGTTTGCCATAGTTGTCTTCCCTGATGCCGTTGATGCCCTAACCCCCGGCAACTACCCATTAGCTGCCGCTGTGTCCGCCGTTAGCGTAGCGCGTGCCAAGAAATACCAGGCCGTCGAGAAAATAGCCTCATTGTTTTCATGCAAATGATGAGACGCATCCATAATGCAGCACTCTCGCGAGCGGCAAATCAAGACACGGGTCTGTTCAGGCTTCCTTCCACTCGCGTCGGCCAAGTTGTCCTGTGCAAACTCCAAGGGTTGTGACGAGAACTTTCCGCAACGTTAGCCCTCCTTAACACTGCTGGCTTCACTGGTGTCTTTTATCCAAACTGAACAGAACGAGCTGGAGAAGCAAGGTGGCAAGCACTTTTTTGAACACACGGATTCACGCTCGCCGCATGGGGCAAGCGCGGCGTCCGCTCCGGGTTCATCCCTTGGTGTCCTTGCTGTCCTTCGGTGGGGCAACGGTCGTCTTGGCCGCGGGCTGCGGGCCGAAGTCGATGCTGAGGCCGCCGTAGATGCCGCGCCGCTGTCCGAACTGCGGCGCGCCGACTCCGATGCCGGAGCCATCGCGCAGTTCGTACACGCGGTCGAGCAGGTTGACGATGTCGAAGCGCGCCTTCGCCTGGCCGAAGTGCGGAATGTTAAAACCCTTCTCCAACCCGATGTTGAAGGTGTAGTACGCCGGCAGCTTGCCCGTGTTGGCGAAGCCGTCGCGCAAGCCGCTGCCGTAGAGCAGGTCGGCGTACAGGCGCAGCAGTTGCGGCTTGACGTTGTACGACACGCCGGCCGAAACCGTCGAGGTCTGGTCGTGGTCTAGGTAAACGTAATGCTTCTGGATGTAGGCGAACTCATCCGGGTCGAAGAGGAATTGAGAAGAATCCACCTTCTTGCCGCGCGCCGAGGAATAGGCCGCGTTGGCGTAGAATTCGAAGCCGCCGGCCACGTAGGTCAGCGTGCCTTCCAGCCCGTAGATCTCGCCGTAGCGGTAGTTGAACGGGCTTTCGATGATTGCCGCGCCGAACTGCCCTTCGTCGATCTGCTGCGTTGCCCTTTTATAGTAGCCGTCGAGGCCCAATTGCAGGGTCTTGAAGAGCGTCTGCGTGACGCCCGCGTCGAAGTAGTTGGACCGTTCGCTCTTGTCGGGTGCGTTTTGGGTGATTGCCGCGGCGTTGGTGGTGTTCGCCACCTGGGCGATCCCGGCTTCCTGGACGCCTTCCAGCGGCGGCGGCGTGAAGTAACGCGAATAGCCGGCGTGCAGGATGGTGTCCGGGAACAGCTTGAACACCACGTTGACGCGCGGGCTGAGCTGCGCCTCGTGGATGTACTCGGCCACCCGGTCGTAGCGCGCCCCGTAGTTGATGGTCAGCCGGGGAGTGATGTCCCATTGGTCCTGGAGGTAGAACCCGTAGATTTCCCCCGTTTTCTGTTGGTTGAGCCGCAGATTTTCGATCACGTCGGTGGTCTGCGCCCCGTTGGCGTCGGTGGGGAACACGCCGGTCACCGTGCGGTTGCTGGCGTGCTGGGCCAGCAGGATGTAGCCGCCGCGCAGCGTGTGTCCGGCGGGCAGAGTGTAGCTGGCGTCCAACTCCGCGCCGCCGGTGAGCGTGTAGCGGTCGTCGCGGCTGGCCACGCCGTTGAAGATCGGATCGCCGATGTTGTCGGGACGGAACAGGATGGAGCTGTTGCGGATGAAGATCGACTGCTGCAGGCTGAAACTGGCGGTGCTCTTCTGGTAGGCGAGGATGGCGAATTCATTCTGCTCGCTCTGGTTCTCGTCCAGGTGGGTCGAACCAAACTGGCTCACCCCCAACGGTTGATCCGCCGTGATGCTGCCGGGGATCGTCGGCACGCCCGCCAGCGCGAAGGCCGGCGTCTGGCCCGGGTTGTTCGGGATTTGGAAGTCGGCGTCGTAGGCGCTGAGGATCACGCTCAGGCGGCTGGTGTTGTCGATGACATACTGCATGTAACCGAAGCCGTGGTATTGCTCGGTGTGGTCATGAATGGGGTAGTCCTTGCCGTCGGGGTTCTCGATGCCGATGCCGTTGGCCAGGAAGTCGCCCGTGAAGAAGTAGCTGAACTTGCCTTGCGTGCCCGCCAGCTCGAAGGAAGGCCGGTAGGTGTTGTAGCTTCCGCCGTAGAAGCCGAGTTCGTCGCCGTTGTTGAACGCGCCGCTCTTGGTGTGGACGTCGATGATGCCGGCGGTGTTGATGCCGTATTGCGCGGGCAGCGACCCGGTGATGACCTGGAGGTTGTCCACGATGCGGGTGTCGAGTTCCTGGCCGAAGCCCGCGATGCCCTCGGGCAGGAGCACATCGTTGATGCGGAACTGCAGGTTGGCGTGCTCGCCGCGGACGTGAAGCTGCCCGTAGGAATCCTGCGCGAAGCCGGGTACCCGCAGCAGGGTCTGGTTGAAGGAGGCGTCCTGGCCCTGGGACTGGTTGGTAATCTGGTTCTGGCTGATGCCGTAGGAGGTCGCGCCAAGGTTGGGCACGATGTTGTTGCGCTGGGCATCGAGCGAGGCCGTGACGACCACGATGTCCGAAGAGTTGGCGTCTTCGCCATCCAGCAAATGGGTGTGGTCATCGGGGGCGGCGGCGGCAGCGTTCTGGCCGTTGGCGGTGGTCTGGGTGCGGGTGCCGGCCGCAGGGTTGGTCCCCGCGCCGACGTCACGGCCTTGGGCGTAGGCGCTGTGCGCGGAAACGCAAAGGCACAGCCCGGCGGCAGCGACGGTGAAGACAGAATAGTTGGGTCGGTTGCGACCCGCGGACGAACGAAGACAAAATGGTTTCATCAAGAAAAACGAGCAAAACAAAGTAAGGAATGGCCGCGCACGTGCCTTCAAAGACAAATGCGTGGCAGGAACGCCGGGATAGAGCCCCGGGCGGACACGCGCTCCATCCGGAGGCGGGTCTGCTTCACGACAAGCGATGGCGCGAAAACGGCAGCTGCCGTCGCACGACAAACGGAACGAACAGGATGGCGCTTAGCCAAGCCCGGGTGGGGCGTGTTCGAGGACGTGGCAGACGGCGAAGACCGAGCCGACCCAAGGGTGTTGCCACCGCACGGGCTGGCTCGCTTCGTCCGTGCCGATGAAGACCGGGGCCTGGGCAGGAAGCGGCGCGGCATCGCACCCTCCGTGGAGGAAGAGCACAACCGCGCAGGCATGATCGCCATCGCCGTCGTCGGGGTGAATCCAATGGTGAAGCTGCGGCGCAGCCGCCAGTGCTGCCACGATCAGCAGGTGCGCCAATAGCAGCCCCGCGACGAAGCGGCGGCAACCGGAAGAGGCGGATTGGCTGGTGGGACTCACGGGCGTCGGTGAGCACCAGCGGTTCTCCGTGGTGTCGGCGTTCGTGATAAGATAAGCCGCCGCCGTTTGCAACTGCCGAAACTGGAATAGTTGCAAATACCTTGCGCCAAGCAAGGCATCCGTTCCTGTTTTCGGGAGTGAATTCGATTGGCGGCATCAAACCTGTGGGCGGATGGCGCGCGCCGCGGTGCCGTCGGTGCCAACGCCGGTGCTGTTGCCCGTAGAGAGCAGAAAGGCGGCTGCTCCGCAATGAAGCAATGGCGCGGCGGAGCGCGCCATCCACCGCTGGAAACTGCCTTGCTGCACTTGCCAGAGCAAAGGCGAACCGGATGGGCGCTCAGCAACGAACAGGTGGATGAAAGCCGGTCACCTCGCCGGTGCCAACTCGGTGGGACGGCCACCCGAGGATTGCCGCCGCGCCGCGAAGTAGGAACCGATGACCAGCGCCGCCGCCAGAGCCTGCGCCGCGAGCGTTTCCACCGTCGGAAAAATCGAGAGCCACACCCCGGCCCAATCCGGCACGATGCTTGCCAGCCACGGGATCCTGGTCGTGGGCAGCCAATGGGCGAGTTGCATTTCCTGCGCCTGCTCGCCCACGGAAAGCAACAACACCGCACCCAACAGGACGCCCGTGAGCACAAGCATCTTGCGGTAGGGCAGCCGCCGGTGCGCCACGAAGGTCAGCACTGCCACGATGCCCGAGAGCACCAATCCCACCGCCGCGCCCCCCAGCACGATCCGGTCGCCCATCTGCAAGTGATAGCTTTGCAGGAAGAGCACGACTTCAAAGCCTTCGCGGTACAGGGACGTGAATCCCAGCAGGCCCAGGCCCCAGAACAGGCGCGTCCGGGACACCTTGCCCGCGGCGGCTTCGTTGACGAGTTCCTTTTTCTTCCGGTTGTGCAGGGTGATCCACCCGCCCCAATAGACCTTGTGGAAGAACCAGTTCATCACGACGAGCAACACCACCACGGCCAGCAGCCCCGTGGCCGCCTGGAGATGGAGCGCGCTGATGTTCTCGCTCAGGCTGCTCAGGATGCCCACGGCGACAAACCAGGTGGCCAGCGTGGCGATGAACCCCGCGCCCACGCCCCAGGCGATGGGCCGGCGTTGAAAACGCTGGCTGCCCTGCATGGTGGCCATGATGGCCGAGAGCACCAGGATACATTCCAGCCCCTCGCGGAAGACCAGCACGCCGATGTCGAAGAGCGCCGTCACCGGACTGGCGGCGGTCTTGGTGGGGTCGGGTGCGCCGGCGGCGGTGATCCCCTGCCACACCATCGTGCCCGCCACCGCGAGGAAGGCCAGGGTCAGCAGGATCCAGCCTGGCAGGCCGAGAGGGCGAAGCGTCGCGGTCCGGTCAGCCGGCGGTGGGGTGAACTGCTCATGGATGGAGGATGCGGCGGGATAGCTCATGGGAAACTGTGATTGCTGGCAAATGGCTTGGCAAGAGGTGCGATGCCTGGAGGTAATATGCGATATTATCAACTGGCTCGCAGACCAACCGTCGCTCAACGAGGGCTCAACGGCTAACGGCGGATTGCGCCCCGCTAGCCCGGCGTTGCCGTTGGTAATCCTGTTTGGGTCGCAGTATCCGGACGGCCCGCTTGAAGGCTCGGCGATCAAGCTTGTAGGCCTGCCACCCTCAGCGGTTCCATCAGTCCCGTGACTATACGACTAACGCGCTCCCGACTTCAGCTCGGAAACCAGCGCGTCCACCTCGCTGGCCTCCTCGCCGATGTCGCGGAAGGTCTCCCGCTCCTTCCCGGTCTCGGCGGGCGGATAGCTGGCCGGATTGGCGCGCTGGGCGTCGGTCAGCAGCTTGCGGGCTTCCAAATTTGGGTTGGTGTAGGGAAAGGCGTCGGAGATCAGCTTGCTGACGTCCGGACGCAGGATGAAATCCATGAACGCCTCAGCGTTGGCCTGGTGGCGGCTGGTTTTGGGAATGGCCAGGTTGTCGATGAACCGGTGGCTGCCCTCGCGCGGCAGCACCCAACGGAATTTCGCCGGGTTATCACGGGAGAGAATCGCGCCTTCGCCGCTCCAGACGATTCCCAGGTCCACGTCGCCGGAAAGCAGCGCGGTCTTGGGACTGTCGGAGTCGAACACCTTCACCAGCGGCAGCCAGCGCGCGAGCACCGGGCGTACCTTGGCGAGCGTGCCCGCGTTGATGTCGTTGGCCGGGATCTTCAGCGTGGCCAGCGCCCAACTCACCATTTCCCGGCTGTCGTCGAGCACCACGATGCGGCCCTGGTGCTTCGCCTGGAAGACATCGGCAAAACCCGTGATCGGATCGCGGACCCGTTCCATGTTGACCACGATCCCCACCGTGCCCACCATCCAGGGAATGCTGTAGCGGTTGCCGGGATCGAACGGCTGGTTCAGGAAGGCAGGCGACAGGTTCTTGAGGCCCGGCAGCTTTTCCTGGTCGAGCGGCAGCAGCAGGCCTGCCTTGATGAGCGCTTCCACCGTGTACTCGCTCGGCTGGATCAAATCGTAGTCGCCTCCGCCGGCGAGCAGCTTGGAAAGCATCTCCTCGTTGGAAGCGTAATTTTCCACCGTCACCTCCGTGCCCGTCTGCTTCTGGAAAGCGTCGATGACGGGCCGCGGGATGTACTCCGACCAGCAGAACAGGTTCAGCTTGCCGGCGGCGGGCGAGGTGGCAGGAAGGGCGAACGCGCACAGCGCCGTCGCCACGAGTAAGCAAAAGGTCCTGGTCATTTTCTGCTGCGGAGGATTTCACCTAACACCGCGGGCACGACGCTGGCGAGCAGGAACACGGTGCTCAAGGCGTTGAGCCCCGGATTGAGTCCGATCTTGGCGAGGCCGAAGATCTTTTGCGGCAGCGTCTGCGAGCCGGCACCGTTGGTGAAGACGGTCACGATGTACTCGTCGAACGACAGGGTGAACGCCAGCAGCGCGCCGCTGAAGATGGCGGGCCGCAGGTAGGGCGCGATCACCAGCCAGAACGCCTGCCACGGCCGGGCCCCCAGGTCGAGCGCGGCTTCTTCGAGCGCGGGGTCCAGGCCTTCCAGCCGGGCGCGCACGGCGACCATCACGAACGGGAAGCAAAAGGTGACGTGCGCCACGGTGACGGTCAGGAATCCCAGCGGCAGCCGCAGGAACACGAACCACAGCAGCAGGCTCGCGCCCATCAATACCTCAGGCAGCAGCATGGGCACCAGGCTCAGCGAACCCAGCAGCAGGCCGATCCGGGGCGGACGGTAGCGGTGCAGCAGCCACGCGCCCGCCGTGCCGAGGAGCGTCGAGAGCACGGTCGCCGCCACGGCGATGAGCAGGCTGTTTTTGAAGGCATCCAGCAGCGCGGCGTCGTGGAGCAACCCGGCGTACCAGCGCAGGGTGAAACCGCGCCAGTCCAGGCCCAGCGCCGAGTCGTTGAAGGAATACGCCACCAGGATCACCACCGGCAGGTACAAAAAGGCGAAGACCCCTATCATCCATCCGGCCAGCAGGCGATGCCGCCACGGCCGCGCAGCAGTGCCGGGGGTGGGGGGAACCGGATCGGGTGTCATACGGGCGGGAAAGTCTCTAACGCTCCGTCACCAAATATCATTGCCTTTGCTCCGGTTCTCCGGTAAACATGCCACCCCGATAAATTATCTTTCTGCTCCTTATTCTTGCTTATGCCTCCGACCGCCACTGACGCCACCGCGATTTCCCCGGCTGCCAACCCTGCCACGACGCCTGACCGCGGCGTCGTCATGGACGGAGCGGAGATTCTAGTCGCGTGTCTGGAGCGCGAGGGAGTGGACACCATTTTTGCCTACCCGGGCGGGGCCAGCATGCCGATCCACCAGGCGCTGACCAAATCTACCAAGATCCGCACCGTGCTCCCGCGCCACGAGCAGGGCGGGGTGTTCGCCGCGGAAGGCTACGCCCGCGCCACCGGCCGGGCCGGCGTCTGCATGGCCACCAGCGGCCCGGGCGCCACCAACCTGCTCTCGGGCATCGCCGACGCCTACATGGACTCGATCCCCCTGGTGGCGATCACCGGCCAGGTGCCGCAGTGGATGATCGGCCGCGGCGCGTTCCAGGAGACCGACGTTTTCGGCATGACGCTGCCCGTGGTCAAGCATTCCTACCTCGTGTGGGACATCGCCGACATCCCGCGCATCGTGAAGGAAGCCTTCCACATCGCGCAGAGCGGCCGGCCGGGGCCGGTGCTCATCGACCTGCCCAAGAACATCCAGCAGGAACGCGGGCAGCCCATTTTCCCGGCGCGGATCAACCTGCGTGGCTACGAGTTGGACCAGGAAGTGGACGAAGTGGCCCTCAACGAGGTCATCGGCCTGCTCAAGGGAGCCAAGAAGCCCATGATCTACTGCGGTGGCGGCATCATCTCCTCCGGCGCGGACGCCGAGTTGATGGAGTTCGTCGAGCGCACCCACATTCCCGTGGCGACCACCCTGATGGGCATCGGTTCGTTCCCGGAGGATCATCCCCTTTGCCTCAAGTGGCTGGGCATGCACGGCACCGTGTACGCCAACAACGCCGTCAACGAGGCGGACGTGCTGCTCGCTCTGGGCGTGCGTTTCGATGACCGCGTGACGGGCAAGGTGGAGGAATTTGCCAAGCACGGCACGATCGTCCACATCGACATCGACGCGAGTGAGATCAACAAGAACAAGGTGGTGCGCCTGCCCATCATCGCCAACATCAAGGTGGCGCTCAAACGGCTCAACGCCCTGCTCGAACAAGCCGGCTGGGAACGCGCGCCGCTCGGCACGCACGACAAGTTCCCCGAGTGGTACCGGACGATCCTGGATTGGAAGAGCCGCTTCCCGCTGAAGTTCAACGACGTGGATCCGACGATCATCCAGCCGCAGTATGCCATCAAGATGCTGGCGGAGCTGACCAGGGGCGAGGCGATCATCACGACGGGCGTCGGCCAGCACCAGATGTGGGCCGGGCAGTTCGTGGATTTCAAGTACCCGCGTTCGTTCATCACCTCGGCGGGCCTCGGCGCGATGGGCTTCGGCTACCCGGCGGCGTTGGGCGCCAAGGTGGCCTGCCCGGATCGCGAGGTCATCGACATCGACGGCGACGGCTCGTTTTTGATGAACGTGCAGGAACTCGCCACAGCCAAGGTCGAGAACATCGCGGCCAAGGCGATGATCCTCAACAACCAGCACCTCGGCATGGTGGCACAGTGGGAAGACCGCTTCCACAAGAGCAACCGCGGCCACACCTTCCTGGGCAACCCGAGCGCGCCAAAGGAGATTTACCCCGATTATGTAACAATCTGCAAGGGCTTCGGTGTGAAGTGCGAGCGCGTGAACACCCGCGACGAACTCCGCCCGGCAATGGAGCGCATGCTGGCTTCCAAGGAAGCGTATGTTCTGGATGTGACGGTGCCGTATGCGGAGCACGTGCTGCCGATGATCCCGGCTGGCAAGACGTACAAGGACATCATCGTGGATTAGAGGCAGGCAGTGCTCTTCCTCCAAGTTCATCTAGTCGGCGCGCCTTTCCCTGTCTGCCGTCACGGGAGAGAGAGTATGGAAGCTCGTCTCCCTCTCCCCTCTTTCTGTCATCCTGAGCGGAGCGGGGAATGAGCGTAGTCGAAGGACCTCGGCGTGAAATGCAGGCGCATTTTGCCCCGAGGTTCCCGGCAGTTGGACGCTGGTGCCAGGCGCATTTCACCGGGCGGGAGGGAAGCTGCCCCGCATGGATTCGAACCATGAAAAGAGGATCCAAAGACCTCTGTGATACCATTTCACCACAGGGCA
>CAXTOP010000047.1:0-42026 GCA_964245965.1 uncultured Chthoniobacterales bacterium | reverse complement strand
ACGCCGCCCACCCTTCCGCTCCGCCGTAGCCGCGGTCCAGCAGAACCACGCCGCCCGCCGACCGCGCCGCGGTGTGCAGCAGGGCCGGCGCCCGCTCGCCCGTGGCCAGGGGTTCCAGGCGCGCGCCCGAGCACCCGGCCATTGAGCACGTCAAAGCACCCGCTGGCACGCGCCTGCACCGAGCGTGCCCGGCAGGCACCCTTCCCGTTGCGGCTCTCGCTGCAGCCGAAGTGCTGGCCCAGGGCCGGGACAGCGGGCAGACAAAGCCGCGAGCCGTCGATGGCCAAGAGGCGCTGGCCGCGCCAGCGTGCGAGCAGCGCGGCGTGCTCGGGCGCGCAGGCGCTCGCCAGCACGGCCTCTTCGTTGAGGGCGACAAAAGCCGTGGGCGAGCGCTTGGCGCGCGCCTGGCTCCAGGCGCTCTTGGTCACCGGTGCGCCCGTCTGCTCCTGCTCCCGGGCGAGGTCCTGCAAACGCGCGCAGAACTCGCCCAGACGGCTCGGCACGCTCTTGACGCCCGCTTGCAGCAGCAAAACCACCAGGCGCCGGGAAGGTCAACTCACGGCGCCGGCTAAAGGCTGAAAGGCTGTGGAGCAGGTGCGGTGGCGGCAACGAAACTCTGCGCCCTCCAGCAGCGTGCGCACCAGCGTGATGGCAGCCAGGGCTCTTTTTCAAGCGGCAGGCAAGTCGTGGTCATGGGAACAAAACCCAAAATACCTCCCCGCAGCCACCATGCCAACTAGCTGCCAAAACTCTTAACTAAACGCCATTGGGGCGCCCGCCCTACAACCAGAACTTCAGGCAGACTTGATCAATCGGGACGTGCTTCAAACGGCAAAATTCGCGCCGGAGAGGCAGGAGCCTCCGTCACGGCCAGCGGTTCACGTCCTTGTAATAGATGTAACTCGCGGGCGCTTTGCCCGTGGCCACGAACCATTGGGGGCAGTAGGGGGCCATCCAGATGGCGTCGCCGGCGCGCACCGGGTACCAGTAATCCTCCAGCCGGTAGATCCCCTCGCCCGCGAGCATCAGCAGACCGTGCTCCATGATGTGCGTCTCGACGAAGGGCAGTGTCGCGCCCGGTGCGTATTTGAAGACGTTTACCGCCAGGTCGAACGCCGGCACGTCGGGCAGCAGGACCTGGAGCATGGCCGCGGTGTCACCCAAAAAAGGGATGCCGTCGATGCCCTGCTCGCGGCCGGCGACGATCCCGGGCGGCTCGACCCCGGCCAGGGGCAGGTAGAGTTTGTCGAAAATCAGGAGGTTGGCCCCGCCGGCTCCGGTGGCCGACACGTGGTAGGCGGTTTCCGGCGGCAGGTAGAGGTAGCCCCCTGGTTCGAGACGATCCGCCAGCGGCTGCCCGCCGGTGGTGACTTCCACCGTCCCGCCGAGGACGTAGAAAAACATCTGCCGCGGGCCGGTCGCCCCCCGGCCCGTTCCGCCGTTGGAAAGCTCCACGCGCAACTGGCTGAACCGGCTGCCCAGCGCCGGGGAAATCGTCACGTAGCAGGCCGCGCCGGTCCACCCGGGCAGCACGCTGGCCACGATGCCATCGGGAGCCAGCAGCGCGTGGCGCGAGCGAATCGCTGTGCGGGTCGTCCCGAAGGGATCACTGCGGCGCACTCCCGCGGGCGGGGCGGACAACGGGTCGAGGTTCATCGGGCCAGCTCGCTTATTCAAAAGGGACATTGTTCTCCGCCGGACGCAAAAAGCGCGGGGCCGGTTTTCCCAGAACGCGTCCATCCTTCACGATGGTCTCGCCGCGCAGCAGCGTGCGCAGGATGCGTCCCCGGGTCTGCCGGCCCAGGTAGGGAGAGTTCGCCGGGTGCCGGTAATAAAGGTCCGCCTCGCGTACCGCCGTATCGGCGTGGATGTCCACGATGAGCAGGTCCGCGTCCGCGCCCACGGCGATCTCCCCCTTGGCCGGGTGCAGCCGGAACCGGCGGGCGGCGTTGGTGGAGAGCAGTTCCCCCAAGCGTTCGAGGGGCATCTGATGCTCGGCTCCAAGGGCTTCGGTGAGCAGCAGGGTAAAGGTGGACTGGCAGCCGGTGATCCCGCCCCAGGAGGAAAAGATATCCTTGCCCCACTTGATTTCGGGCGCGGCGGGCGAGTGGTCGGAGGCGACGAGGTCAATGCCGCCCGCCTGGAATTGCTGCCACAGGGCATCCTGCTCGTTGGCGTTGCGCAAGGGCGGCGCGCACTTGGCCAAAGCCTGCAGGCGCTCGGCGTCTTCCTCGGTCAGGATGAGGTAATGCGGGCACGTCTCGCAGCTCACGTTGAGCCCCTGCGCCTTGGCATCCGCGATCAACTCGACCGCCCGCGCCGTGCTGACGTGGACGATGTGCAGCGGGCACTCCGTTTCCCAGGCGAAGAGGATGGCGCGCTGCACGGCCTCCATCTCGGCGATGGCCGGCCGGGAATCCAGGTAATCGCGCACGGTCAGCCGCCCTTCCGCCACGGCCTGCCGGGCCAAGCGCGCGGTCAGCGAGTCGTTCTCGGCGTGGACGGCCACGATCTGCTCCAGGTCGGAGGCGCGGCGCATCCCCTCGTAGAGCGTGCCGTCGTCAGCCATCGGAAATTCATCGACCCCGCTGCTGGACATGAAGGCCTTGAAACCGATGACGCCGCAATCGGTCAGCTCCTGCATCCGGTCGAGGCTGTCCGGCGTCAGCCCGCCCCACAGCCCGAAGTCCACCATCGAGTGGGCCTGGGCAAGGTTCCACTTGGCCAGGAAGCTGGCCTGGTCGATGACCGGCGGCACGGCGTTGAGCGGCATGTCGAAGTAGGTGGTCACGCCGCCCGCGGCCAGCGCGCGGCTGCCGTGGAGAAAACCTTCCCAATCGGCGCGGCCGGGTTCGTTGAAGTGAACGTGCGGATCGACCACGCCGGGGAAGACGTGGAATCTGGTGGCGTCCAGGTCGGCGGCGGTGCTGCCGAAGACCGCTTCGCCCAGGGCGGTGATCCGTCCGTCCTTGATACCCAGATCCAGCTTGCTGGTGTCGCCGGGCCGCACGACGCTGGCGCCACGAATGATCAGGTCGAAGTCGCTCATGGAAAAAGGGAATGCCGGCCGGGGGGCAGCGGCCATTCCGCTACTCCGTGGGCGGCGGGATTCTGAGCAAAACCAGGAATTTGTCCATCACTTTCAACGCCGCGGCGATGTCTTCCACGCTGGCGTGTTCCAGCGGGTGATGACTCAACCCGTCGCGGCAGCGCACGAAGAGCATGGCCACCGGCATGACATCGGCCAGGGCGACCGCGTCGTGGCCTGCGCCGCTGGGCAGTTCGCGCACGGCCCAGCCGCAGGCACGGGTTGCTTCGGCGAGGGCGGTCCGGAGGCTGGGATTGCACGGAGCCGCCGCGTGTTCCTGCACCAGGTGCCAAGCGAGCGCCACCCGGCGGCGTTGCGCGATGTCATTAGCCATCTGCCGGAGGGCGACGCAAGCGGCCAGGCGCTGACTGTCGTCTGGACTGCGAACGTCCAGCGAGCCGACCGTGCGCCCGGGAATGACGTTGCCCGCGCCCGGGCGGGTATCGAGTTGCCCGACCGTGGCGACCAACCCTGCGGTGTCGCGGGCGTGGCGCTCGACCGCCAGGATGAGTTCCGCCGCGGCGGTCAGGGCATCCCGGCGCAGGTGCATCGGGGTGGTGCCGGCGTGGCCGGGCTGGCCGGTGAACTCCCAGGCGAAGCGGCTCTGTCCGGCGATGGCGCTGACGATCCCGGTCGGCAAGTTTTCGGCTTCCAGGACGGGTCCCTGCTCGATGTGGACCTCGCAGTAACCCACGAGTCCGTCCGCGGCTTCCGGAGAGCCGGGCAACGCCGCGGAGGCCAACGCTTCCGGGCTGCTGCCAAGGTCCCGGATGGCCTGTTCCAGGGTGACTCCCTCCGCGTCCGTGAGAGCGAGGCGGGCGCGGTCGAACGGGTGGCCTGCCAGCGCCTCGCTGCCGAGGTAGGAAGATTGAAAGCGGGCTCCTTCCTCGTCGCTGAACCCGACCACGCCGAGCCGGAAAGGCAATTCGCCGTAGGCTCCCGCGGCGGCGGCTTCCACGCAGGCCAGCGCGGCGACCACTCCGAGCGGACCATCAAACCGGCCCGCCTCCCGGACGCTATCCAGGTGCGACCCGAGCAGCAGCAGCGACTTGGGCGGTGTGTTGGCGGGGGCAGTTTGAAACCCGCGCAGGTTGCCGATGGCGTCCACCTCCACGCGCAGGCCGGCGGCGCGCATCCACTCACCCACCAGCGTATTGGCCCGCCGCATGGCTTCCGAGCCGAAGGTGCGCGTCAGCAGGCCATCGTCGGTTTCGCTGATGGCCGCGAGGGCGTCGATCCTCTCCCGGGCAAGCTGCGCCCGTGCGATGTCATCAACTGCCACGGTAAGTCTGGTAGGCCCACGGTGTGGTCA
Organism: uncultured Chthoniobacterales bacterium; assembly: GCA_964245965.1. GTDB lineage: Bacteria > Verrucomicrobiota > Verrucomicrobiia > Chthoniobacterales > SZAS-18 > CAWCJJ01. The sequence goes on along the minus strand of CAXTOP010000047.1, from coordinate 37,626 downwards.
ATAGCGGCACGTGGTAGTGAGCGTTGGCGTCGGTGATCCGGAAGCGGATGGGGACCTGATCGAGGAAACGTTCTTCCGGGGGCAGCCCGAAGTAGTCGCCGACGAAGAAGATCAACTCGTATTGGCCTACGGCAAATTCTTCCGGTGCAAGCAGAGGCGAGTCGGTGCGGCCGTCGTGGTTGGTGTGGACCGTCTTCAGGTGCCGCCGCTCGCCGCTGGACACAAGGATTGTCCAAAGTTGGATCTGCACTCCCCTACCCGGCTTGCCGCAGGTGAGGTCCAGGACGTGGGTGGTAAGGCGACCTTGAGGCATCGTGAGCGGCAAAGCCGATTTACAGGTAAGCTTCCAGACAGGAAAGCTTTTTGTTCAAAGTGTCACCTGCTTAACCCCTCGCTCTGGATGTAGCCATGGCGCTCCGCCGCCGTGTCTGCTCCGGTACCAGAACGCGGCGGCGGAGCGCCGTGGCTACATCCAGAGCGATTCGGATAGGCCCGGAAGGTTGAAGGTGGTTCAAGCGACCCCTCGACAGAGCGTGCGGCAACGCATATTCTGACCATATGGCTGCCACTTTCGAGGCTCTTGCCCAAGACGCGCTCATTCTTCCTACCGAACAGCGCATTGCTCTAGCGCACCGTCTTCTATCCAGCATCGAACTTGACCCCGATCCAGACGCCGAAGCTGCGTGGGAGCAGGAAATTACCCAGCGCATCACCCGATTGGATGCGGGTGAGATCGACACGGTGCCTGCCGCCGAGGTTTTTGCCCGCTTACGGCGCATCGCTCCAGACCAGCCATGACGCTGGAGTTTCTGGCCGCAGCTGAACAGGAACTAGCGGCGGCGACCGCTTACTACGAGGAAGCTGAACGGGGATTGGGCTTACGCTTCCGCGAAGAAGTCCAGAGCGTGACCACTGCCATCCTTTCGCATCCGCTGCTTTGGCGAGAACGGCGGGGCAGTTACAGGCGCGTCAACCTGCCTGGCTTTCCCTTCTACACCGCTTACCTACTCCGTGGCCAACGGGTCCTGATTGTTGCCGTTGGCCAGAGTGCGCGTCAGCCCGGCTACTTTGGTAACCGGCTCCGGCGACCACCCGGCCTTTGATAGGCACGCCTCTTTTCCATCGTCATCCATCCATCAGATCGCCCAGCCGAAAGGCGGCGATTTTGTCGATCTCGGCCAAGGCTGTTTGCCGCTCGATTTCAGCCGGGTTTTGCATCCGGGCAATAAACCCCTCGCGGATGGCCGACTTCCGGTTCGCCCGCACACAGAGGATAAACGGGAAGCCGAACCGCTCCTGGTAGGCCGCGTTCTGACGCTGGAACCAGGCCGCTTCCTCCGCGTCCAGCCGGTCCAACCCGGCGCTGGCCTGCTCGGAGGCGGACGCCGGGGCCAGTGTCCCGTTCCTAGCCGCCCGGCCAACCAGATCCGGGTGCGCACGGATCAGCGCCAACTGCTCGTCCGCCCCGGCCTCGCGTACGCTTTGCTGCATCGCGGCCAGGAGATGATCTTTGTCGCGGAAGGGGCGCTTTTCCCAGGCGGCTGCCGCCACCCAGGGCGAGTGCTCGAAGATCGCGCCGAACCGGGCAATGAACAAATCCCGGCTCATCGCGTTAAGTTCCGAAAGGGCAAGGCTCATGGCGGCTACTTTCTTAGCGAAGCCGCTCAACCGCATCAACCTTCGCCTCCTGCCACCGCGAGAAATTGTTCCCGCCGGTTTGCCGCCAGCGGCGCTCACAGCTAACTTCACAGGCATGAGCACCCCCATTCCCGGACTTCGCAGCCCCCACGATCAGGTGGACGGCCTCGTGTACTTCGGCCGCATGATCGACAAGATCCGTCTGCACCAGGCTGGCAAGTTGCCCGCAGATTTCGTGGAAAACCTCGGCACCGGCTTCGACGAGCGTTGCGTTCATTTCCTGCGCATCTCCTACCGCGACCTGGCGGACCGCGTCTCCGAAGGCCGCACCGACGAAGAACTCCTCGCTTGGGCCTACCACGAAGGCCAGGCCCGTGACGAGGAAGAAGTCGAAATCTGGAACGGGTTCATGCGCAAGCGCGGCTGGAAGGACGAGGCCAGCTCCCGACTCGCCGAGCGTAAGGCCGAGGGCGGCTTTACCGGGCGTCACGACATCGAGACGATGTTCCAGTACATCGACGCGGACGAAGGACGCTGAAGCAAGGGCGCGCTTGCCAGCGGGCGTCCCCGTGTGCAAAGATCGCTGCGTTCGTTCCGCGCGCGGCAGGATAGTTTTCTCTCTTCGACAACCCCCGCCGCGGCACGGCCTCCTTTGCCATGTTGCTGCCGTTGTTCTGCCGGATCTCTCTGCTGGGTCACCTTGCCGCCGGCTACGTGCCGCTGCTGGCCGCCGATCCGTTGATGTTCGCCTTTCGCGAATCCACGCTGCCCGGCAAGCTGATCCTTTTTGTTCTTTTCGTCAGCTCGATCTTCAGTTGGTCGGTGATGATCACCAAGATCCGTGTGATCCAGTACGCGCGCCGGCAGACCGAAGCCTTCCTCGATCAATTCCGCGCCGACCGCCTGCCGCTGCGCACCTACGAGGGCGGCGACGCCTACGACGGCGCACCGGTTTACGAGGTTTACTACGCCGGCTGCCAGGAAATGACCTTTCACCTGCTCGGCTCGACCGAGGTGGACGAGACGTTCCATTCCCGGCTGGAAATGGCCGAAAAGGTCACCCCGGCGCAGTTGCGCGCGGTCAGTGCCGTGATGGAACGCGCCGTGGGCGAGGAAGCCCTGCGGTTGGAATCGCAGTTGATCCTGCTCTCGACGGCCGTCAGCGGCGCGCCCTTCCTCGGCCTGCTGGGCACGGTCTGGGGAGTGATGGACACGTTCACCGGGGTGGCGATGGCCGGCAAGGCCAACCTGGCGGCGATGGCCCCGGGAGTTTCCGGGGCGCTGATCACCACCGTCACCGCGCTGCTCGTCGCCATCCCGGCGATGTTTGGCTACAACTTCATCCTCACCAGCATCCGCTCGCTGATCGTGCAGATGGAGAATTTCGCTTCCGAACTGGAGAGCGAGTTCGAGCACAAGTACGTCAGCCACGGTCCGAACTGGACGGCGCGACTAGCTAACTTCCCGCAGTAAGAAGAGCCTTCCTATGCGCCGCCGTTTTTCCCAGCGCGAGGGCTTGCGCACGCTCTCGGAGATCAACGTCACGCCGATGCTCGACCTGTGCTTCGTGCTGCTGGTGATCTTTATGATCACCACGCCCCTGCTCGAAAACAGCACCGACCTGGCTCTGCCCACCGGCGCACCCGGCGCGCACGAGGTCGATCCCGACAAGGTGCAGACGCTTTCCATCGACCGCGGCGAGGTCATCAAGCTCAACGGCCAGCCCGTGGCGCTGGACCAGCTCACCGGGCGTCTGACGGCCCTGCGCGCGAACCAGCCGGACTTGGCCGTGGTCATCCGCTCGCACAAGGATCTGACCGTACAAAAACTCATCGGGGTGATGGACTGCCTCAAGGGCGCGCAGATCACCAAGGTAGGCATCGTGACCCAGCCGGCCGAGAGCGGAGTCGCGCCGCCCTAAACCGCCCAAGATGGACCCCGAGGCAAAGTTCCGGCGCAACGTGCTGGGCATCGCGCTCGCCCACGTGGTGCTGATCGGCGGGATGGCCGGCTTGGCGTACTGGTCGGAGCGCCGGGCGAAGCCGCTCGAGGCCATCGAGTGGGTGGACCCGGCCTCCTTCAGCGGGACGGGGCCGGAAGGCGCCTCCGCGGCGGGAGGAGCGGCGCCCGCCGTCGCGCAGGCATCGAATCCCGCGCCGCAACCGCCTTTGCGCCAGAAGGCTCCTCCGCCACCTGATCCGGAGACGCCCGCGCCGGTTGAACAACCGGCTTCGACTCCGCTCCCCGGTGACGAGTTTTCCACGGGCACACCTACTCCCAAGCCAACTCCGACACCGACGCCGACACCCCGGCCAAAACCTTCGCCTTCGCCCACCCCGACGATCGCTCCCAAACCTACCCCGACACCGAAGCCCAAGCCTACCCCGACCCCCAAGCCGAAAGAGAAACCCACGCCCACCCCGAAACCAAAAGCGACGCCAGCCCCGACGCCAAAGCCGAAGTCAAAGCCCACGCCGACGCCGACGCCGACGCCGACACCGACGCCCACACCCAAACCGAAGGCCGCGCCGGCCGAGGAACCGGACGACAAACCGGCCGCCAGCCCCAAACCTTCTCCCGCGTTGGCCCAGGCCGGCGCGACGCTGAAAAGCTCACCGTCGCCCGCCACTTCCAGCCCAAGCAAAAAAGGAGCGGCCACGGGAGCGGCCGCCGGCAAGATCGACAGCCCGGAGGAACTGGCCGTGCGCAAGGCGGCCATCGCCGCCGCCATCAATGCCGTCGGCGAGGGCACCGGCACCGGCAGTGGCAGCGGCAGTGGCAACGGCGGGACTAGTAACGGCAACGGCAAAGGGACCGGTGGCAGCGGCAAGGGCAACGGCAACGCCGCCACCATCCTCGGCCTTTACAACGACATGATCCACGACCGCTTCTACTCCGAGTGGGACCAACCGACGGTCGCCGGCGGCGTAGCGGCGGGCACGATGGGTGTCTTGTTGAAGATCCGCGTCGAGAAGGACGGCACCATCTCCAAGTCGTCGCTCTCCAGCGCATCCGGCGTGGCGGCGATGGACAACTCGGTGCTGGCCGTGCCGGACCGGGTCAAGAAGATCGAGCCGCCGCCACCCGAGGTGCTCGGCAAGCGGGCTTTTTACGAGGTATCCATCAAGTTCGACCGGGATTGACCGGCGTCCAAACAGGCGTCGTCAGCACGCCGGTCGTCTGCAAGGTAGGAGTTCGCTCTCCGAGCGATCCGACTTTTCAGCATCCGGCAGGAGACAAAGCTGCCTTCAAAGGCCGGACCGGGCGAAACCACGGATCGCTCGGAGAGCGAGTCCCTACCTTGTTACGAGCCGCTGCGCGGCTGGCTCGTCCACTCGCCAGAAAAGTCCCTTTCCATTTCCCTCCCGTTGGCGTTGGTTGCTCGCACTCAGAACCCATGCTCCGGTCCCTTCTTCTCTCCCTGCTATCCGTCGTCGCCCTCGGACCGTGGACATCTTCAACTTTCGCCCAAGACACGCCGGTCATCACGGTGCGTAAAAGCGCCCAACTGCTCGATCTCGCCGTTACCCCCTTGGGCGGTCCCGAAGGAGCCGCCGCCACGAAAGTTCTCACCGACGACTTGGCGCAAGCCGGCGCGTTCCAGCTCTCAGCGGGCGGCTCCGCTTCCTACACGGCGCGCGGCAACACCATCGGCGGTAGTCTCCAGGGCGAGCTCGCCGATCGCGGCGGCGCGACCCTCTTGAACAAAGCTTATCCCGGCGGCGCACGGTCAGCGGCGCACCAGTTCGCCGACGACATCGTACTGGCGCTCACCAAAACCCGGGGCATCGCCGGCGGCAAGATCGCCTTCATCGGCACGCGCAGCGGGCACAAGGAGGTCTATACCTGCGACAGCGACGGCGGTAACCTCAAGCAACTCACCAGCGACGCCAACATCAGCGTCGGCCCCGCGCTGAGTCCCGACGGCCGCCGCCTCGCCTACACCGGCTACAAGAGCGGCTACGCGGACATCTACCTCATCGATCTCGCCAGCGGCGCGCGCGACCGCATCGTCAAATTTCCCGGCACCAACACCGGCGCGGCCTTTTCCGCCGACGGCAGCCGGCTGGCGATGAGCTGCAGCAAGGACGGCAACCCCGAGCTTTACGTCAGCAGCGCCAACGGCGGCGGCGCGCAACGGCTCACGCACACGCCCGGCGTCGAGAGTTCGCCCACCTGGTCGCCGGACGGCGGCGAGATCATCTACGTTTCCGACGCGGGCGGGCAACCCCAGCTCTACCGCATCAGCGCTTCGGGTGGCAGCGGGCGGCACCTTGCCACGGGCTTCGGTTATTGCACGGAGCCGAACTGGTCGCCGGACGGGCGCAAGGTGGTCTTCAACGTCCGGGGCGGCGGCAACGGCTTCGACGCGGCGGTGCTCGAACTGGGCAGCGGCGCGGCGCACGTCGTGGTTTCCGCCAACGCCGAGGACCCGGTCTGGGGAGCCGATTCGCGGCACCTGCTCTACACGGACGGCATGGCGCTGTACCTCTACGACGTGCCCACCGGCAGGAAGTCACGGGTGGTCGGCGGCGTCGGCAAAATTTCCGAACCTTCCTGGAGCCGCTAGCGTCTTACCCTATTCTTTCTCTCCGCATGATGCTTAATAAACTTCCCTTTCTGCTGACGCTCGTTGTCCTTACCCTGGCTGGCTGCAACGGCGGCAGGAAGAACGCCGACAATGCCGCTGCCACCGGCGGCCAAGACAGCGACTACGTCAACGGCACCCCGTTGCCGCAGCGCCAGGAAGGCGTGTCCTTTCTGGACCCCAGCGTGTCCAAGAGCCGCTTCGCCCCGCTGCACTTCGGCTTCGACAGCTACGCGGTCGAGCCCGCCGAAGCCGGCAAGGTCCGCGCCGTGGCGGATTTCCTGAAGTCGGCCGGCAACAACCTGATCCTTGCCGGGTTCACCGACGAACGCGGCACTCCCGAGTACAACCGCGCTTTGGGCGAAAAGCGCGCCGGGGCCGTGCGCGAGGCGCTGATCGCCGACGGCGTGAGCCCCGGCCGCATCCAGACGGTGAGCTTCGGCGAGGACATGCCGGTCAATTCCGGCTCGAACGAAACCGCCTGGGCCGCCAACCGGCGGGCCGAGTTCGGCGTCACGCGCTGACGTGCCTGGAACAGCCATGACACCGTCCGGCCTTCACGCAAAAACCAATCTATGCGTAAGCCAGATCATGCTTTATTGTCGAGCTATGAGCACCTGTCTCCCGTTTGACGCCGTGGTCGCGGTCAGCGTAGTTCAACTAGACACGCTTGTCATGGTTGGAAACCAGATTGACGTTAAAAATATACAATCTTGTTTTGTATTCTCCAGTTTGGTGGAAGGTTTGCAAGAAGTGCTGCGCCAAACCTACCGGGCGGCAGCCGGAGCCGCGCGTGACGCCGACACTCCGACCGAAGCCGCGATCGTCTGGGAGAAGATGGGAGCCTTTGCCGACGGCATCTTGAAAAAGCTGTTCTCGCTCAAAGAAGTTTATCACGACTGCGGCACCCCGGCGCTCTACGATCTGGCAGTCGATTACAAGTCAGCTTGTCAGCGCCGCCACGCCGATAGCCAGGAAGAAGCCGCATGCCAGAACGAGAACCGGATACCGGCGGGATTGTTTCCCGCGATGACATAACTGCTCTCGCAGGTTTATTTGATGCCTTTGAATTTGCGCTTGATCCGCTCGCCGCAGAAGCCAAAGAGGCAGAAAGGCGTTTTGACGAACAAGTGTTGGCCTTGTATGCCCGCATCCGCGACCGGTTTCCTTCTTTGACAATGCGGGATTTCCGTTTGGGGGTGAGAATCCAGTGCCGTTTGTTTCTCTTGCGGGAAAAAGGATCGCGGCGGAAATCATCGTAAACCCGCTTGATTTTGCCTTTGGACTCCAGGTTTTCATGCACTCCTTCCATTATCAAAACAGCCAGCTCCACTGCGAAGACGTCGATCTGACAACTCTCGTCCAGGCTCACGGCACACCGCTTTACGTCTATAGCGCGGGGACCATCCGCAGCCACTTCCAGCGGCTCGACGCGGCCCTGAGGGGCCTGGACCATCTCATCTGCTACGCGGTCAAGGCCAACTCCAATCTCGCCGTGCTGAACCTGCTCAGCCGCGAGCGGAGCGGCTTTGACATCGTGTCCGGCGGCGAGCTTTACCGCGTGCTCCAGGCCGGCGGCAAAGCGGAGCACTGCACCTTTGCGGGTGTCGGCAAATCCCGCGCCGAGATCGAGTACGCCCTGCGCCAGGGCATCCTCAGCTTCAACGTGGAAAGCGAGGCGGAACTGGAGATGATCAACGCCGTGGCCGGCGAGATGCAGCGTCGCGCGCCGGTCGCGCTCCGGGTGAACCCGGAAGTCGAGGCGGGCGGCCACAAGTACATTTCCACCGGTAAGAGCGAGAACAAATTCGGTATCGGCATCGACCGGGCGCTGGAAGTGTACGCCGCCGCGTCACGGATGCCGAACCTGCACGTGCGCGGGGTGCAGATGCACATCGGCTCGCAGATCACCGAGGCAAAACCTTTCGCGGAGGCCGTCAAGACCACCGCGCCGCTGGCTGCGGAACTCAAGCGCCGGTACGGCATCGAGTTTTTCAGCGTGGGCGGCGGGCTGGGCATCGTTTACAAGGCCTCGCTGCAAAGCGGCCAGAATGCCTGGTGGCAGCACGGCCCGACCGACACGCCGGCCCTGACGATCGAAGAATACACCGCGGCCATCGTGCCGACGCTGGCCCCGCTCGGCCTGCGCATCCTGCTGGAGCCGGGACGCTTCATGGTCGGCAACGCCGGCGTGCTGCTCACCCGGGTGCAATACCTCAAGCGCACGGGCACCGGGAAGAAGTTCGTGATCGTCGATGCGGGCATGAACGATCTCATCCGCCCGGCGCTCTACGAGGGCTACCACGAGATCGTGCCCGTCAGGGAACCCGCTGCGGACGCTTCGCGTGAGCCCGCCGACGTGGTCGGCCCGGTGTGCGAGAGCGGCGACTTCTTCGCCAAGGCGCGGGAACTGCCGCCCGTGGCCGAGGGCGAGCTGGTCGCCCTGATGAGCGCCGGTGCCTACGGCTTTGTGATGGCTTCCAATTACAACTCGCGCCCCTTGCCCGCCGAGGTGCTGGTGAACGGTTCGGACGCCAAAGTAGTCCGTGAACGCCAGACCCTGCACGATCTGATTCGCGGCGAACATCTCGCCGACGACGAAGCGCCCGTGGCCACGGTGTCCAGCCCGCGGGAGGTTTGACAAACGGCATGGAACCGGCTCTAAATGAGATCGTCCAACCCACCCTTGCTCCGATGAACACCCCGCGTTTTCTCGCCTTGTCCACCGCCGTTTTTCTGTGCGGTGCGGCTACCCTTTTGCCGGCTTCGGCCTTCGCCCAGAACACCGTTGCGCGCGTCAATGCCAACAGCGTGATGCCGCCCGTCTCGGCCCCCCCCCCGGTCCAGGCCGGTCCGCCGCGCGAATACGTCATCCTCACCGGCGGCCCCTCGCTCACCATCTGGGAGAAGTACAAGCCCGTGGCGCACGACCAATTCTGGGGCAGCTTTGCGCGGGCTTCCCGCACCCGCATCCAGCAGATCGAGGCGAAGATCGGCAACGATCCCAACGCGATCATCACCTGGCTGGTTTACCTGGACGGCTACAAGCTGCGCGCCAAGCAGGACAACCAGGACCTGCTCTCCAACGTCTATTCGGTCCGCGACAAGTACCACCTCCACCTGGTGCCCGTGGAGAACGGTCGCGACGTGATGGAATACCTCAACAACGGCCAGGACCGCAGCCGTATCAAGGTGGTGGATTTCGAGTATTTCGGCCACTCCAATCGCTGCTGCTTCATGTTCGACTACAGCAGCCACATCGACAGCGCCTCCAAGAACTGGATGCACGAGGACGAACTAACCACGCTGCACCGCAACGTCTTCGCCCGGGACGCCTTCGTGAAAAGCTGGGGTTGCCACACCGGCGAGAGCATGAGCAAGAAGTTCTTTGACGCCACCGGCACCCACATGATCGGAGCCATCGGCCGCACGGATTACTCCGCCCGCGACGAGGCGCTCAACGGCATCATTCCCTTCCTCAGCTCCGCCGACGGCAAGTGGGTCCAGTAGCATGACCTCCCGGATGAACCTGGCGCAGATCGAGTCGATCTACCACCGGCCCTTCTTCGACCTGCTCCAGCAGGCGCGCGCCGTTTACGAGGCGCACTGGCCGGCCAAGGACGAAGTGCAGCTTTGCACGCTCCTGAGCATCAAGACCGGCGGGTGCAGCGAGGATTGCGGCTACTGCGCGCAGAGCGCCCGCTACTCCACCGGCGTGGCGCGCGAGAATCTGATGGGCCTGGAACAAGTGCTGGCCGCCGCGCACCGGGCGCGGGAGAACGGTTCCACGCGTTTCTGCATGGGTGCCGCCTGGCGCGGCGTGCGCGCGGGCGAGGCAAAGTTTAACCAGGTGTTGGAAATCGTGCGGGAAGTTTCCAAGCTCGGCATGGAGGTGTGCGTCACCCTGGGCCAGCTTTCCGGCCCCGAAGCGGCGCTGCTGCGCGACGCCGGGGTCACCGCTTACAACCACAACATTGATACGTCGCCCGAGTATTATCCGGAGATCGTCACCACGCACACTTTCCAGGACCGGCTCGACACGATCCAGGCCGTGCAGGAAAGCGGCATGGCGCTGTGCTGCGGCGGGATCGTGGGCCTGGGCGAGACCGTGGATGACCGTTTGCGGATGCTGGCGGTGCTTACCTCCCTGGATCCGGCTCCGGAGAGCGTGCCCATCAACTGCCTGATGGCTATGCCCGGCACCCCGCTGGAGGACAATCCGCCGGTGGATGTCTTCGAATTGACCCGCCTGATCGCCACCACGCGCATTGCGCTGCCGCGGGCGCGGGTGCGGCTTTCCGCCGGCCGGACCCGGCTCAGCCCCGAGGGCCAGGCGCTCTGCTTTTTTGCCGGGGCGAATTCGATCTTCTACGGTGACAAACTGCTCACCGCCGCCAATCCCGCCTCGCACTCGGACTTGGCTCTCTTGCGCAGACTGGACCTTCGTCCGCAGGCCGGCTCGCCGGTGCCGGAGGAAAATCTATTGGCACTGGCGGAAATTCATTGACTCGACAGGCTCCCATTGCAGAGGCTGGCATCGCATGATCAAAAGTGTCTTCCCTTTGCTGCTTTGCTATGTGTTGACCACCTCGCAAGTCTTTGCGCTCAGCGGCGGTCCGGTGTTCGGGAACGGTGGCCGTGTGGTAACCACGGGCGTTTACTCCGGAGTCATCCAGGGCCTGGAGGAAAATGACGCGACGACCACCGGCCCCGCCATCCCCGGCGACCCCGTCGCCACGCCTCCCGGCGCGACGACCGGCGTTCCCTCCAACGCGTTGGGCTTGTTCTCGTTGAACGTTCCAACCACCCAGTTGGCCACCGGCGCGTTCATGCTTTTCGCGGACGGCGAGGTCTTCAGCGGCACCATTAACGGCTCGGTCGATCCGGACAACGGCCGGCTCAAGGGCCTGCTGGAAGGCACCTTCAACTTCTCGCTTGCCACGCAGAATGCGACCGGTGACATCACCAATACCACCGTGACCGCGACGGCGGTCGGCCAGCTCGCCGCGCAGGTCCGTGCCACCAACTCTCAGAATGCCACCAGTCTGGCCCGCTTGTCCGGCACGGCCAACCTCGACGTGAACTTCGGGCAGGTGAGCACCGCCACCTTGGCTCCGATCATCGCGCGCGTCATCACCTTCACCGTCACCGGCTTCAAGCAGGCCGAAGCGACGACGACCACCACCTCTTAGGCGGAGACGCTCTTGCTCCCCGGAGGCAGCGGACTTCCGCCTCTTTTCCATCCCGCCGCTTTCCTCTCCGGAAACGGCGGGATTTTTTCTGGCGGGAGGAACGCACGTGTCTGCGGAAAACTTCTCCCGTTCACTCCCCTGTCTGTTTGCCGTTGGTGACTCATGTTCACGCCAAACGTTCCCTCACGCCCGCCCCGCTCCGGTGTCACCCTCCTGGAGCTTGCCACGGTGGTGCTGATCCTGTTGATCCTGATGGTGGTTCTGCTGCCGGCGTACCAGGGTCTGCAGGCCCGCGCCGGTCGCGCCGGCTGCACCGCCAACCTGCGGAGCCTGCACGTCGCCGCCGACCTGTACTTGCAGGAGCACCACACGTGGCCGCAGATTCAGGTCTCGGGTTTCACGGAGCAGCAAACCGCCACGGCCTGGATCAACGCACTGCACCCTTACGGTACGGAGGTATCCACCTGGGTCTGCCCGACCACCCAGGGGAACCTTCACCATCCGGATCTGAACGATCCGGACAACGTGCGGGTCGATTACATCGCGACTCCCTTTCAGTCGGGCCAACAGTACCCTTACAAGTGGCCGAACCAGCCATGGTTTATCGAGCGCATCGATGCCCACGGTAGCGGCAACCTGATCATCTTCCCGGACGGACACGTCAATTCTGCTGTCGAAGTGCTGGCACACAGCAAGAAGCCACCTGCCGGGTAGTAGTCAACGGGACGCCGCCAGCACAAAAGCAGCAACTGTAGAGTCTCCCGTCGCGGAGCGGCTTCGTAGCAAAGGTAGGGACTCGCTCTCCGAACGATCCGACTTTTCAACGTGCCGTAGGATACAAAGCTGCCTTCAAAGACCAGGCCAAGCGAAACCACGGATCGCTCGGAGAGCGAGTCCCTACCTTTGCTACGAAGCCGCTCCGCGGTAGGCTTCTCCCCCGTCCATGACTCAACCATTACACGAAAGACTTCAATAACCAGTTGGCGGCTGCTTGGCGATGAGGAAAATCACGTTCTTGAGCTTCGCCGCGGCGAGTGCGTCGGACACTTCAAAAACATGCTTGATGTCCACCGGGTCGTCGGCCCGTAGGGTCACCGCCGGGTCGGGGCCCCCCGCCTTCACCTCAGCGAGTTTCTCCTGCAATTGCGACGGCGTCAGGCTCTTCTTTTCCGCGTAGATGCCACCCTCCGTCGTCACCGTGATTTCAAACCGGCCCGTTTCCAGCGGACTCGGCTTGCCGATCTCCATGGTGGCCGTCGCCGGCCTGCCCAGTTCGACCGTTTGCAGGATCCTGGCGAGCACCCGCGCAGCGTGGTCCGCCGCGGCCTTGAGGTAGGTGTCCACGTTGTTGGCACCGGCCTGTCCGCCGGCGAGATCGCTGAGGCCGCGCACGATCAGGCAGGGCTTCTTGTTGGCCCAGCAGACTTGCGCGATGGCGGTCGATTCCATGTCCAGGCAATCGGCTTTCCACACTTCCGAGACCCACTTGCGGTACTCGGCGTTGTCGCAGAACACGGTGCCCGAAACGCCCGTGCCGCCGTAGGAAATCTTCGACGGGCGATCCCCCAGCTTCAAGCCGCTGAGCGTGTTGGTGGCTTCGCGCGCCGCGGCCAGCAGCGCCAGGTCGGCGGGAAAAGTCGCCTCCTGCTCGTAGCGGGCCATCCCCTCGCGGATCACCGTCACGTCGTCCGGGAAGATCATACCGAAGTTCTTGTACTTCTGCTTGAAGAAGCCGGCGAGATTGAACTTGCCCGGCGTCGGCTCGTTGAAGTACGCCGCCTCCGCGTGGTACGCCCACCGCGCCGGCACGACCACGTCGCCCGGATGAAATTCCGGATTGATGCCGCCCGCGATCCCGGTGAAGAACACCGCGCCGACGTTGAAATGGTCCAGGGCCAACTGCGTGCTGCTGGCGGCGTTGACCAGGCTCATGCCGGTCAGAAAAAACACGTAGCGCCGCCCGCCGACTTCCGCCGTCTTGAACTCGATGCCATTAATGTGCGTTGCGTGCAGTTGGGCGTGGTCGGGCACCATGATCGCCTCGACGGCTTCCAGTTCCTGCGGGAACGAAGCCATCACCGCCGCGTATTCGGGTCCGGCTCTGTCGGGCTTTTGGACGGGCGCTTCCTGGGCGTTCGACCGGGCGGCAGCAAGCAGCAGGACCGTCAGCAGCGGGACGAGAAAGAGAGGGTTTTTCATGTTTGAATCTATTCGAACAACGGCAGACTCTGCATCTGCGGCACCAGCACCAAACCCTTGTCGGTGATGCGGATTTCCGGGATGACGGAAAGCGGGATCAGGTTGAACCCCATAAAGGGCAAGGTGCAGCCGGCCTCGGTCCAGGCGGCTTTCAGGGCCTTGGTTTCCTCGACCACCTCGGTAGCGCGCTTGTCGGACAACAGCCCGGCCACGGGCAGGTCCACCATGGCGACCACCGCGCCGCCGGCCACCACGCACACGCCGCCTTGGGCCCGGCGCAACGCGGCGACAGCCACCTGCATGTCGGCCTCGTTGGTGCCGGCCACGATCAAGTTGTGCGAATCGTGCCCGACGCTGCTAGCGACGGCTCCACACTTGAGTCCGAAATCCTTGAGCAACCCGTGGGCGACCTTCCCGCTTTTGCCGTGGCGCTCGACGACCGCCACGAAACACAGCCCCGCCCTCTGCAACGCCGCCGGCCAATCTTCCCCTTCGACGGGTGGTTGCAGGGCGACCCGTTCGTGGAACAAGAGGATGCCCGGCAGCTCCGTGCGGATGGTGTTCGCCACGCAGGGAAAGCTCGGCGGGAGCGGCGGGGTGAGCGTCAGCTTCTCGGCGCAATGCACCGTCTGGTAAGCCGCCGCCGGATAGCGGTAGCGTTGCGAAAGCGCCCGGTCGAGCAACGGGGTGACGCGGCGGTTTTCCACCATCAACTGCCCGCCGTACCAGGTGTTCTGCACGTCCATGTCGTCGTCAAGCAGGACGAGGTCCGCGCGCCGTCCGCCGCCCAGGCCGCCGATCTCGCCGTCCAGCGCGTAACGGGTGGCCGGGTGCAGCGAACCCAGGCTCCAGGCCTGCTCGGGACGCAGCCCGGCGGCGATGGCCTGGCAGACGACCCAGTCCAAGCCGAAATTGAACAGGTCGTCCGCGTCGCGATCGTCCGTGCAGATGCACACGCGCTTGGTGTTGGCCCCGAGCTGGGTCACCGTACGGATGGCCTGCGGCAGGCTGTGCCAGGGAGTAGTGGGCGGGCCGCCGCGCAGGAAGACCCAGATGCCGGCTTCCAGGAAATCGTCGGCGATCTCCATCGTCACGGCCTCGTGCGTGTCGGTGATGCCGCTGGCGGCGTACGCGGCGACGAATTCCTGGCCGTAGATGTGTCCGCTCACAGGTTTGCCGCGCGCGAGCGCCGCCGCCAGGATGGCGTGGCTGCGCTCGTCGCCCAGGGTGACCTGGACGAAATCCATCTTCTCACCCAGCGCGACCGCCTCGGGCCAGCGGTCGAACAGCGCGCCGATCTTGGCTGCGGTCAGGTCGCCGCCCGCCGTCTCGAATTGCGGGGTGGTCGCCGGCACGGTGCTGGGCACGGTCAGGTAGATGGACATCGGTGCCTGGCGCGCGTCCTCCAGCATCATCTCGATGCCGGCGAGATCGAGCACGTTGCCGATCTCGTGGCTGTCGCAGAAGAGGGTGGTCGTGCCGTTGAGCAGGGCTCCCTCGGCGTACGCGCAGGCCGTCATCATGCTGCTCTCGATGTGGACGTGCGGGTCCACCAAGCCGGGTGCGACGAGGCCGCCGCGGGCGTCGTAAAAAGTGGTCGCGCCGCCGGTCCGCTTGCACTCGCCGGCCGGTTTGACGGCGGCGATCCGACCGCTGTGAACCCAGATCTCCCGCGCGCCGAGCACCCGTTCGGTGTAGGTGGACAGCATCCGCGCCCCGGTGATGACCAACTCCGGGGGCGTGCGCCCGGAAGCCACGTCGGCCAGCGTGCGGGTGAGAGTGGCAAGAGGCGGAACGCTGAACCGGGTCATGCCCAGTGACAATGCCTGCTGCCGAGAGGCGGGCACAAGTTTAAAAAACGGGGAACATCAAGCTCTTAATATGGTGAGAATTCACGCTTTGGAACTGGCTCCCGGGAGGGACCCACTCCGTCGGGTCCGAGAAGCCGTGATTACATGGTTGCCGGGGCGTTGCCCCGGCTCTGCGGACCCGACGGAGCGGGTCCCTCCCGTCTTCACAGAACAGCAATTGCGCCTCAGTCCCCCAACTCCACGTTCCAATAGGCGAGATCCACGAAATGCTTCCAGCTTTCGTCGGGCTGCGCCCCCCAGGTCAGGTGGATAAAGGGCTGCCACTTCGGCTTTTTGGGCTTGCGGATGAGCGCCATGCCCACCTCGTGCGGCAGCTTGTTACCCTTGCGCGTGTTGCAACGGATGCACGAGCAGACGACGTTTTCCCAGGTCATCAGCCCGCCTTTATCGCGCGGCAGGATGTGGTCCAGGTTGAGGTCCTTGCGCTCGAAAACCTTGCCGCAGTATTGGCAGGTGTTGGCGTCGCGGTCGAAGATGTTCTGCCGGGTGAACTTGATCTCCTGCTTGGGCATCCGGTCGAAGAACATCAGCACGATCACCCGCGGCACGCGGATCTTGAGCGAGACGCCGTGGATCATGCCCGGCTCGGGGCAGCGCTCGGAAAAGTCGCGCCAGCCCGCGAAGTCGTGCGTGAGGAAATCCCGGTCTCCCTGCGCGAAAACCACCTGCGCGTGTCCCTGATAAAGGAGATTGAAAGCGCGGCGAACGCTGCAGATACTGACAGCCTGCCAGAAGCGGTTGAGGACGAGAACGGGGCTTTCGAGAACGCTTTGCACGCGGGACCGAACACTCACGGGGAGCTTCGTACGGTAGAGTAAACTCCGTATTTCCCAGTGTCAACCTGGCTCGCTCCATGCTACGATGCGCCCATGCTGCCGCTCGGTGGCAGCGCGGCCGGAATGTTCTTCCTCCCGGCTCATCGGGCTTGCCATCCGGTCAACTCATCGTCAACTTCGTCACGCCATGCCGTTGCGAACATCCCAAGTTTGTCGCGCTCTTTCGGGGCGCTTTCTCACCGCATCGGCCACCGCCCTGATGCTGGCGCTGCTTCCCGTCCTCGTTCCCCTGGGGTCAAACCCGGCCGCCTACGGCCAGGAACCTGGCAGCGACCCCACGGAGATGTTCCTGCGAGCCTTCACTTCGGTCCAGCAAGGCGACAAACTGGACGCGGAAGGCCGCTGGCAACCCGCACTGTCCAAGTACCGGTTCGCGGCCAGCATGCTCGAACAGCTCAGCCGCACCAACCCGAACTGGCAGCCGCTGGTCGTGCGCTACCGTACCCGCAAGACCACCGAGAGCATCCAGAAACTGGAAGAAAAGATCCGGCTCCAACCCGGCGCGCCCGACGGGATGCCGCCGGGCGGCCCGGCCGCGGGAGGACGCTCGCGGCCGCCCAGCGCCAGCGACCCCGCCGAGGACGACCCGCTGCCGACCCCGGACGACGCGCAGTCGCCGGGCGGCGGCAACCGCCAGCCGGCGCGTTACGACGGTGGAGGCGGTGCACCGCAGGCTCCCTCCACCGAGTACCTCGACCGCACCGCCGTGGAGCTCAAAGCCAGGTTGGATCGCACGCAGAAGGATCTCGACCAGACCCGCAGCCAGTTGAACACGGCGCAAAAAGACAGAAGACAGGCGTTGCGCGAGAAACAGGAAATCGAGTTTCAGCTGCACTCGACCCGCACCGGGGCCATGGCGGCGCAAAAGAGGCTCGGGCGCATCCGCGCCGACCGCGACGATCTGCAAACCCAGGTCGGCAGGGTTGAGGCCCGCCTGAAGGAAGCGCAAAGCAAAAACCCGGACGCCGCGGAAACCCGCAAGGAACTGCGCGGCCAGGTGGCGGACTTGAAGAAATCCCTCGCCAAAGCGCAAGCCGACGCCGACGCGGCCGCCAGGGCCAGTGACGACCTGGAGAAGAAAGCGGCTGAGAGCGAAAGCCTCAACGCGAAGATCGCCAAGGAATTCAGCGGCGACCCCAAGGAAGCGGCGGCAAAAATCCAGAGCCTCGAAGCGGAGAACGCCATCCTCACGCAGAAGCTCTCAACCGCGGAATCCTCCATCGCGGAGCTGCACGCCGAGTCCGCCAAAAAGAAGGAAGAACTCGACGGGGTACGCAAGGAACTCGGTACGCTCCAGGATCAACTCGCCGCCAGCCGCGACCAGAACGACCGCTCCGCGACGACCATCACCGAATTGCGCAAGCAACTCGACGACAACGCCGAGCAGCTCACGCAGCTCAAGGCCAAGGGGCAGACGAGCGAGGATGCGCTGCGCATGACCAAGGAAAACGAGTTGCTGCGCGGCATCGTCCTGCGCCAGCTCAAGGACCAAGCACGGCGGGACGCCGCCCGGGACTTGTTCAAGACCGAGCTGGCCCGGCTGGAAGTGCAATCCAAGACTCTCAACGAGCAGGCGGACCTCCTGGGCCGCCCGGCCATGCAGTTGACCGACGACGAGCGGGCGCTCTTCAAGGAGCCGCAGGTATCCATCGCAGATAATGCCGCAGACCCGGCGACGATGGCGGCGACCTTCACCGCCGTCCGGCCGCGCAATCCCGGGACGACGGGCCAAGCTCCGGCCGAACCAGCACCCTCCATCGACCCGGCGGCAGTGGCGGCAACCACGCTACCGGATGCCGCAGCGAACACCGCCACCGCTCAGCCGGCCGCCGCTCCGCAGGTGCAGACCACCTTCAAACCGCCGGTCTCCGAAGTGCTGGGGCCGCTCGCCCGTGAAGCGAAGGATCAGTTCGACGGCGGACACTATCCCGAAGCGGAGAAAGATTACGACCAACTGCTGGCGCGCGAGCCCAAGAATCCCTACCTGCTCGCGAACCAGGGAGTGGTGCTCTTCCGCCAGGAAAAGCTCAAAAGCGCCGAGGTGATGCTGCGCAAAGCGACGGCCATCGCCCCGCAGGACGCCTTTTCGCAGGCCACGCTTGGAATTGTCTATTACAAGATGCACCGCTACGACGAGGCGATCAACTCGCTCACCCAGGCGATCCAGTTGGACCCGAAGAATGCGACGGCGCACAACTATCTAGGCATCACCTCCAGCCAGAAGGGCTGGCCGGAAGCCGCGATCGACGAGATCCAGAAGGCCATCGCGCTGAATCCGAATTATGCGGACGCGCATTTCAACATCGCGGTGATCTACGCCACCAACCAGCCGCCGTCGAAGGACCGGGCGGAGGAGCATTACAAGATTGCCACGTCGCTGGGTGCTTCGCCCGACCCGGCGCTGGAAAAGCTGTTGAGGAACTAGCGTATTCCTCTGTTGGGTTTGCTTTCTGGTTGTAGGGCGGGCACTCCGCCTGCCGTTTGGTCGAGCCTACTCACGGCAGGCGGAGCGCCCGCCCTACAACCGGAGGCGCACGCACCCGAAGCCGGCAGGCACCCCCGCTCGCGCGCGGATGCCCACCGGCCCGGGAAACACGTTAAGCCGAATTCTGTCCGGTCCGGGCGGCCCTGCGGCAGCCGGACCGTGATGATCATTTATCTGACCCCGCCGGTTCGATCCGGCGCGGCCTCCCGTCCGTACAGGCACGGGATGCGACTAATACCCGGAGGCTGGCATCCTCCATCGCTGGATGACGCCGGGCAGGCGGCCCGCCTCCTGTTCTGTCTTGCACCCCACGGGGTTTTTCGTGCCCTGCCGCTCGCGCGTCAGGCGGTGAGCTCTTACCTCGCCTTTTCACCCTTACCCCCGGCGAACCGGGGGCGGTCTGTTTTCTGTGACACTTTCCGTCGCCGCCCGCTTTCGCGAAACGGCTCCCGCGTATTCTCCACGGCGTGGCACCTTGTGGTGTTCGGACTTTCCTCTGGCGGGCATCCGCCCGTACGAGCGCGGACGCCGACAGCGATCATCTGTCTTTCCGACAGCAGTGTAGCGCCGGTTAGTGGAAAGCCGCCACGAAAAAGAAGGCGATCATCGTCAGATCGATCACGACCTTGCCGATCAGCCCGGCCGTGGTGCCCAGCAGCGTGCCCCAACTCGACTTCACCGCCGGCCCCAGGGTCTTATGCGCGAAGATTACCTCGGCGCACAGGACGCCGATGATCGGTCCGAGGAAAATCCCGACGGGAAAGAACGCCAGGCCGACGATGCCCCCGATGAGTCCACCCACCGCCCCCCAGCGGCTCGCGCCGTAGCGCCGCGCGCCGATGGCCCCGGCGGCGAAATCGACCACGTGCGCCAGCAGGCTGAGCAGCGCCAGCACCCCGAGCGTCCACCACCCGATCCGGTGGGATGAGTGAATGGTGAAGTGCTGCAGCACCGCGCCTCCCAGGATCAGGAGGCTGTCCGGCAGGACGGGAAAAATCGCCCCTACCAGGCCCGCGAGCATGAGGAGAACGGTCAGGGTCCACCACAGGATCTCCAGACTTTGGCTCATGCGCCAAGATAGATGCCGCGCGCGTTTGCGCCAGCGGGGGATGATACCATTTCTCATTGTTGATCGTTCCTCCCCGGAGTCTGTCATCCTGAGCCGAGTCTTGCGAGGTCGAAAGACCTTCTGCCGCCGGAGGCAAGTGTCTGGCATCGATAATATCCCTACTTGGTGCGCGCTCTTTGGCTGCCGCCGGCCGGAAGGTCCTTCGACCTCGCAAGACTCGGCTCAGGATGACAGACTCCGGGGAGGAACGATCAACAGTAAGAAATGGTATGACCGACGAAGAACGATCGCTTTCAGGGAACAGAGCGCGCCCACCAAGGCGGTTGCAAGCCTCCGGTAGTCTGGCTACCTTTCCTGTCCCTCTTATGTTCAACAATTTCCAGACTCTCCAAACGCTCGATCTCAGCCACGGCCACACTGGCTCCTTTCACAGTCTGCCCGCGCTGGAGACGGCGGGCATCGGGCCGATTTCGCGCCTGCCACATTCCATCCGCATCGTGCTGGAATCGGTGTTGCGGAACTGCGACGGCAAGAAGGTCAACGAGAAGGACGTTCACAACCTCGCCAACTGGAACGCCAAACAGCCGATCAACGAGGAGATCCCCTTCGTCGTCGCGCGGATCGTCCTGCAGGATTTTACCGGCGTGCCACTGCTGGTGGACCTAGCGGCCATGCGCGCCACCGTGCAAAGGCTCGGCGGCGACCCCAACATCATCGAGCCCCTGGTGCCGGTGGACTTGGTGGTGGACCACTCCGTGCAGGTGGATTTCGCCGGGTCGGCCCAGGCGCTGGCGCTGAACATGGAAATCGAGTTCTCGCGCAACCGCGAGCGCTACCAGTTCCTCAAGTGGGGCCAGCAGGCGTTCAAGACGTTCGGCGTGGTGCCCCCGGGCATCGGCATCATCCACCAGGTGAACCTGGAATACCTCGCCAAGGGCGTGTTGAGCAGCCCGACGGAGGACGGTGGGACCCTCTATTATCCCGACTCTCTCGTGGGCACCGATTCGCACACCACGATGATCAACGGCCTGGGCATCGTCGGCTGGGGCGTGGGCGGCATCGAGGCGGAAGCCGGCATGCTCGGCCAGCCGGTGTATTTCCTGACGCCCGAAGTCGTCGGCGTCCACCTGAGCGGCACCTTGCGCGAGGGCGTGACCGCGACCGATCTGGCGCTGCACGTCACGCAGATGCTGCGCGCGCGCAAAGTGGTGGGCAAGTTCGTCGAGTTCTACGGCGAGGGTGCCTCGACCCTGCCCCTGCCTGACCGGGCCACCATCGCCAACATGGCCCCGGAATACGGTGCCACCATGGGCTTCTTCCCCGTGGACGCCGAGAGCACCGCCTACCTGCGCGCCACCGGGCGCACGGAAGAACAGTGCGCAGCCTTCGAGGCTTATTTCCGCGCGCAGAACATGTACGGCATGCCGCGCAAAGGCGAGATCGACTACAGCCTGGACCTGGAGTTGGACCTTTCCATCGTGCAGCCCGCCGTGGCCGGTCCGCGGCGCCCGCAGGACCGCATCGACCTGCCCGAACTGGGCAGCCGTTTCCGCGGTCTGCTCGCGCAACCGGTCGGTGAAGGCGGCTACGGCAAGACGGCCGGGAGCATGGCCGAGCGCTTCCCGTTGCACCTGGAGGAAACCATCCAGGGGGCGTCGAACGGCACCCGCGTCACCAACGCGGTTCAGTCCACCTCGGCCAGTCTGGCGGCGCCGACCGACACCGGCCGGGGCATGGCCGCCGACGGCGGCAAGATGGTCGGTGAAACCGTCGGCGACAGTGAGATGGTGACCAACCGGCCCACCGGGACCCCGACCGCACTGGTCGAAGCCGAAACCTCGCAGCCCCAGTTTCAAGGCGCCGACAGCCGCATCGGCCACGGCAGTGTGCTCATCGCGTCGATCACCAGTTGCACCAACACGAGCAACCCGAGCGTCATGCTCGGCGCGGGGCTGCTGGCGAAGAAGGCGGTGGAGCGTGGCTTGAAGGTCAACCCGGCCATCAAGACCTCGCTGGCACCCGGGTCGCGCGTAGTGACCGATTACCTGGATAAAACCGGGTTGCAGACTTACCTGGACCAGCTCGGCTTCCAGACGGTGGGCTACGGCTGCGCGACCTGCATCGGCAACTCCGGCCCGTTGCACCCGAAGATCGAAGAGGCCATCGCCGAGCACGACCTCATCGCGGCCTCCGTCCTGAGCGGCAACCGCAATTTCGAGGCGCGCGTGCACCAGAACATCAAGGCCAACTTCCTGATGTCGCCGCCGCTGGTCGTCGCGTTTGCCTTGGCGGGCCGCGTGGACCTGGACTTGTCCAAGGATGCCCTCGGCACCGACCGCGCCGGCCAGCCCGTGTACCTGCGCGAGATCTGGCCGTCCCTGGAGGAAGTGCGCCAGGCCATGGCCAGCGCGCTCAAGCCGGAAATCTTCCGCCAGCTCTACGCGGACTTCGCCGGGCAGAACCCGAAGTGGAACGAGATTCCTTCCACCCCGGGCGATGTGTACACCTGGGATGCCGCGAGCGATTACATCCAGGAGCCGCCGTTTTTCCAGGATTTCTCGATGCAGCCCGGCGAGATCATCGAGATCCACGGCGCGCGCCCGCTGGGCATCTTCGGGGATTCGGTGACGACCGACCACATCTCGCCCGCGGGCGCGATCAAACCGAGTTCGCCGGCGGGCCAGTACCTCGTCGCACGCGGGGTCGAAGCGAAGGATTTCAACAGCTACGGCAGCCGCCGCGGCAACGACCGGGTGATGACCCGCGGCACCTTTGCCAACGTGCGCATCAAGAACCTGATGGTTCCTGGCACCGAGGGCGGCGTCACCAAGCATTATCCCGACGGCAACACCATGCCGATCTACAACGCGAGCGCCACCTACCAGCACGACGGCGTGCCGCTGATGATTTTCGCCGGTCAGGAATACGGCACCGGCTCCAGCCGCGATTGGGCGGCCAAGGGCACGCGGCTGCTGGGAGTGAAGGCGGTCGTCGCCGTCAGCTTCGAGCGGATTCACCGTTCGAACCTGGTCGGCATGGGGGTGTTGCCGCTGCAATTTCTCGAAGGAACCACCGCGCAAACGTTGGGTCTGGACGGCTCGGAGACGTTCGATCTGGTCGGGTTGACCAACGAGACCTATCCGGGTCAGATGCTCAATCTGGTAATCCACCGCGTGGATGACAGCCGGCAGGAGGTGCCGTTGCGCTCGCGCATCGACACGGCCATCGAGGTCGATTACTACCGGCACGGCGGGATTTTGCCGTTCGTGTTGCGGGAACTAATTGCGAAGCAGTGAGGGAGTTTTTCCTCAAGGTATCAGCTGCCTTGCTTGTCGCGGAAGCGTTGGGCAAGGCTCTCGCTGGGCAACAAATTCACCGACTGGCGGCTGCACGCGGACGAGCCGGCGGTAAATGGCCAGCAGCGTTTCGATACGCACATTGGCCACGTAGAGTGCCAGGATGAGCAGGTAATAAACCGTCGTCCGGACGGGACCGAGTTGTTCGTAGCGGCGCGGGCTGGACACGATGTGCCCCGGCAACTGCCGCATCCCGCCATAGCGGCGGCGCAACGCGCGGTAGAGTTGCGCGTCTTCCATCAGCGGCACGTCGGGGTAACCGCCCACCGCCTGGAAAGCCGCCCGTCGGCAGAAGATGCCGTGATCGCCCAGCGCGATGCGGAAAATATCGACCGCGAGGTTGCCCAGCGAGTCGCTCACCCGGTAGATCCATTCGCGCCGCGGAAAGCGCAGCCGGAAACATCCGCCGGCCACCGCCGGATCGGCGAGCGCGGCAACCAAGGCCGGCAGCGGGTCGGGCGGCAAGCCGGAATCGACGTGCAGGAACCAGAGCACGTCGCCACGCGCGCTAGCGGCTCCGGCGTTCATCTGGTTGGCCCGGCCGCACCGGGCGTGCAGGACGCGGTCCGCGCTGTCCCGGGCGAGATCCGGCGTGCCATCGTGGCTGCCGCCGTCCACCACGATGATTTCCGCCCCCGGCGCGCGCTCACGCAGGTGGCAAAGGAACCCGCCGACCAGCGCCGCTTCGTTGAGCGTCGGAACAATCACCGAAACGGTCAGCGGCGGCGGTGGAGACAGAGGAAAACCGGCGGTGGGTAGGTGCATGCGGGATCTCACCGGCAAGCACCTGATTCGTTTCGCCACCCGGTTTGGGTGCGGAGCAACTTTATCTCCCGGCCACCGCCTGCCTTCGCTCCAGGTTGGGCAGGAAAATGGCCAGAATCCCAATCAGCGGCAGGAACGAGCACACCTTGTAAACGAAGGTGATGCTCGTGTAGTCGGCCAGGCTGCCGAGCGCGGCCGAGCCGACCCCGGCCATCCCGAAGGCCAAACCGAAGAACAACCCGGCGATCAACCCGACCTTGCCGGGGACGAGTTCCTGGGCGTACACCAGGATCGCGGAAAACGCCGAGGCCAGCACCACCCCGATCACCACGCTCAACGCGCAGGTCCAGAACAGGTTCGCGTACGGCAAGAGCAGGGTAAAGGGCGCGATGCCCAAGATGGAAACCCAGATCACGTACTTGCGCCCGATCCGGTCGCCGACCGGGCCGCCGACGAACGTGCCCGCGGCCACCGCCGCGAGAAAGACGAAGAGATACATCTGCGACTCCTTCACGCTCACGTGGAATTTGGCGATGAGGTAGAACGTGTAGTAACTCGTCAGGCTGACCAGATAGAAGTACTTCGAGAAGACCAGCGCGATCAACACGGCGAGCGAGATCACCACGGTCCGGCGTGACGGCGCGGCGGCGTTGCCGCGGGTGGAACCGGCGGGTTTCTTCAAACGGAACAGGTTGCGCCCGTACCAGCGTCCTACCGTCGTTAGGACGCAGATCCCGAGCAGCGCGACCAGCGAGAACCAGATGATGTGCGCCTGTCCGTACGGCACCACGACCAGCGCGGCCAGCAGCGGCCCGAGTGAACTGCCCGCGTTGCCGCCCACCTGGAAGAGCGATTGCGCAAAGCCGTGCCGCCCGCCGGAAGCCATGTGCGCCACCCGCGACGCCTCCGGGTGAAACACCGAGGAACCCACCCCGACCAACGCCGCGGAGCCGAGGACCTCCGGAAAAGTCACCGCGCGGGAAAGCCAGACCAACCCAACCAAGGTAAAGCCCATTCCCGCCGCGAGCGAATAGGGCAAGGGCCGGCGGTCGGTCCCCAGCCCGACGAGCGGTTGCAGCAGGGAAGCCGTGACCTGGAAGGTAAACGTGATGAGCCCGACCTGGGTAAAGTTGAGCTTGAGCGACTGCTTCAGCAGCGGGTAAATGGCCGGGAGCAGCGACTGGATCGTGTCGTTGAGCAGATGCGAGAAGCTGATGGAGAGAAGGATAACCAGGGCCAACTGGTTCACGGCGGGTGGCGGAGCGGTGGTTGTCGCCGTCGTCTCCGCGGGGATGGCGGGAGTGATCACGGCGGCAAGCTAGCACTTCAAACCTGCGAAATCACGCGCTGCATCTCCGGGTGCGCGCGGATCAACTCCAGGGCGCGCCGCAGCAAGCCCTTGCCCGGCTCGACGCGCGGCCACGGCGACGCCCCGGAAGGATGGGGCAGCGGGATCACGTCGAACTCCTCCTGCGCGTAGCCGGCGCGGAACTGCTGGCCGATGAGCGCGGTGAGCGGCGCGGGCGGCAGGAACTGCGTGATCGCCAACCGGCCCACGGGGATCACCAAAGCGGGTTTGAGCAGGTGGAACTCCGCGCGCAGCCACCGGCTGCACGTGCTGATTTCCTCGCGGTCGGGCACGCGGTCCCCGCCCGCCGGGAGCGGGCCGGGAAAACATCGGCAGACCGCCGTCATATAGACCAACTGCCGGAAACGTTCCTCCGGCACGCCGCCATCCCGCAGGAACCACGAAAAGAGCGTCCGCCCCGCCGTCCACGCGAAAGGCCGGCCCAGCACCGGCTCGTGCCGGCCCGGGGCCTGGCCGACGAGTACCACGCGGCTGGCCACCGGATGGCCGGGCACGCCCGGCGGGCGCATCTTCGGACAAAGCCGGCAGGCACGGACTTTTTCCACATGCGCAGCCAGGGCGGCGGTCGTGATTTCCTCGGAGGACATGGCCGCGGAAGGTAGCCGCTCCCCTCCCCGGCCGCGACCGTCAAATTCTCCGCTCCTCGTTTCTTTCGACCGCGTGCTCCGGCAAGGTAATTCCGTGGGTGGACGACGCGCTCCGCCGCGCCGTTGGTGTTCCTGGCAACGCAGAGGCTCAAAGGGAGCAGAAGGAGGGAGCAGAAGGCGGCTGCGCCGCAATCAAGCAACGGCGCGGCGGAGCGCGCCATCCACCACCAGAAACTTTCTGGCTGGTCCACTGGCTGAAGGTGAACGTTTCTCAACTGGGGCGGCGTTGGTACGGGGTCTGCTTCCACGACAAGCCTTGCCGCGAGCGGAAGATTTCCGTCGCGACCGGGTCGCCCCATGAACCGCACCGAAGCAAACGCTGAAGCCCAACAGGCGCAAGGCCCGCTCGGGCGGATCGTGGGCCTGGCGCAACGCTTGTTCGAGGTGCCGATGGCGGGCATCCTTTTGCCGGACCGCCACGGGAAGTGGCAACTCACCACCGCGCGCGGCGGCCCCCGCGATTTGCACACCGCCTTCGCCGCCTACGCGGACATCCTGGGCGAATACCCCATGGTGGTCCTGCCTGACCTGGACGACGACCCGCGCTTCGTCAATGCCATCACGGCACCGGAACCAGCCCAACACCTGCGCTTCCTGGCGGCGGCACGCTTCACCACGCCCGGGCACCTCCGCGGCCCCGGCTATTTTTGCCTCTTCGACACCCGGCCCCGCCAGTTGCGCCTCGAAGACCGCCGTACCCTCACGGCCCTGGCCGAGGCGGCGGGCGAGGAGCTGGCCGACGACCTCCGCGCCGGCAACGCCCACCCCGAGAACGGCCGCACAGCGGACATCATCGAGCTCTCGCGCCATGACCAAGACCTTTCCGGCGGCGGCGCAGCCCCCGAACCGGAAGCCGGGCGCGCCCGCGAACAGGGGCGCGAACTGATTGATCTCAACCCCTCCCTGCCCATCGACCTGCGCGGGCGCGGCGACGACGAACTGCAACGCGTCCGCCTGGAACGGCTGGTTGCCGAAAGCTCCGACTTCATCGGCCTGGCCTCGCTCGACGGCAGGATGCACTACGTCAACGCCGCCGGACGGCAGCTCAGCGGTCTGGACAACCCGGAGGACGTCAAGCGCACGCGGCTGATCGACTTTCTCATGCGTGAGGATCGCTCCTTCTGCCTGGGCACCGTGATGCCCAGCCTCATGCGCAATGGCAGTTGGGAGGGCGACTCGCGCTTTCGCAATTTCAGGACCGGCGCGGCCACCGAGGTCGGCTGGAATCTTTTTCTCATCAAAGACCCGCGCACGGGCAGCCCGACGAGCATCGCCACCGTGGCGCGCGACATCACCGAGCGCAAACGCGCGGAGGTCGCCCTGCGCGAGAGTGAGGAGCGGTTCCGCCACCTAGTCGAACAGGCGGGCGAAGCCTTCTTTGTTTACGACCTGGCCGGGCGGGTCATCGACGTGAACCAGGAAGCCTGCGACAGCCTGGGCTACACGCGCGCCGAGCTGCTGGACCTGTCGGTCAACCACGTCGAGATCACTTTCGATCCCATCAAGGGCCGCGAACGCTGGAAGCAGATGGTGCCCGGCGTCGCCACCACGGCTACGGGCATCCACCGGCGCAAGGACGGCACTTCCTTCCCCACGGAAGCGCGGGTGGGCATCTTCCGCAGCGGCGGCCAGCGGCTCCTGCTCGCGCTGGTGCGCGACATCACCGACCGCAAACGCGCCGAAGAAGCGCTCCAGCAGGCGCACGAGCAACTGGAGGCCCGCGTGGTCGAGCGCACGGGCGAACTGGCGCTCGCCAACGACGAACTGCGCAGCGCCCTGCGCGAGAACAGCCGCCTGGCCGCCGCCATCGAATCCTCGCAGTTGGGCGTGCTCATCAGCGATCCCAACCTGCCGGACTCGCCGACGATCTTCGTCAACGCCGCCTTCACCCAGATGACCGGCTACGAGCGCAGCGAGATCATGGACCGCAACTGCCGCCTCCTCCAGGGACCGGACACCGACCCCGCGATGATCGCGCGCATCCGCCAGTGCCTCGCCGAGCGGGTTCCCTTCCGCGGCACGCTGCTCAATTACAAAAAGGACGGCACGCCGTTCTGGAACGAGCTGACCATCAACCCGGTCTTCGATCAGGGCGGCCGCCTCATCAACTACGTGGGCGTGCAGGCCGACGTGACCGCGCAGATGCGGGACCAGGAGGCCCTGCGCCGCAGCGAGCTGCGTTTTTCCCGCATGACCGCCAACGTGCCCGGCATGGTGTACCAGCTCCTGCTGCACGAGGACGGCACGGCGAATTTCCCCTACGTGAGCGAGGGCTGCCAGGAGCTTTTCGGCCTGACGCCCGCGCAGATGCGGCCCGACGCCTGCGCGCTGCTGGACCGCATCCACGCCGAGGACATCGGCGAGTTCCTGCGCACGCTCAACCTTTCCAGGCAATCCGGCGCGGCGTGGTCGTGGGAAGGGCGTTACCTGGCGGCGGGCGAAGAAGTCCGCTGGCTCCAGGGCGCGGCCCGGCCCGAAAAGCGCGGCGGCAGCGACACCCTCTGGGACGGATTGCTGCTGGACATCACCCCGCGCAAGCGCGCCGAACAGGAAATCCAGGCGCGCGCGCGCCAGGCCGCCGCCGTGGCCGAACTGGGTCAGCAGGCCCTGGGCAGCGCCGCACCCGACGTGCTCGCGCGGTCCGCCGCCGAGGTCATCCGCCGCACCCTGGGCACGGACCTGAGCATGGTGGCCGAACAGCTCGCCGACGGCAGCGGACTGATCATGCGGGCGCACATGGGGACGGCGGTCGATCTGACGGGCAAGATCATGGCGCCCGGCGCCGGTTCTTTCGCGGGTTACACCGTGCTCACCGGCGCGCCGGTCATCGTGGAGGATCTGCGGCAGGAGACGCGCTTCAAGGTGGCGGATTATTTCTTCGAGGAAAAAGCCGCCAGCGCGCTGAGCGTCATCATCCGGGGGCGCGAGCAGACCCTGGGCGCCTTGGGCGCGGCCGTGCGCCTGCCGCGCAAGTTCACCGCCGAAGATATTTCCTTTATGCAGGCGGTGGCCAACGTGCTCGCTTCGGCCATCGACCGTTCGCGCGACGAGCAGGCCCTGCGCAAGAGCGAGGCGCGCAATTCCGCCATCCTCGATACCGCGCTGGATTGCATCGTCACCGTGGACCACGAGGGCCGCGTGGTGGAGTTCAACCCGGCGGCCGAGAAAACCTTCGGCTGCACGCGGGCGGGCTTGCTCGGGCAGCTCTTCCGCACCCTGGTGCCCGCGCTGCCCGACGTGCCGTCGGCCGACCTCGGCGCGCTGCTGCCCAACCTGGACGAGCGCGTCGAACTGCCCGCGCGCCGGCTCGACGGCTCGCTCATGACGGTGGAGCTGGCCATCACGCGCATCCCGGTCGAAGGGCTGCCGCTCTTCACCGCCTACCTGCGCGACATCACCCAGCGCAAAGCCGGCGAAGCCGCGCTCAACCAGGCCAAGGAGGAAGCCGAGGAGGCCAACCGCGCCAAGAGCGATTTCCTTTCGCGCATGAGCCACGAGCTGCGCACCCCGCTCAACGCCATCCTGGGCTTCGGCCAGATCCTGCAGATGCAGAACCTGCCGGCCACGCAGAACGACCGCGTCGGCCACATCGTCAGCGCCGGGCGGCACCTGCTCGGGTTGATCAACGAGGTGCTCGACATCGCGCGCATCGAAGCGGGCCGCGTGGAGCTTTCCCTGGAGCCGGTCAGCGTGGTGGACACGCTCACCGAGACGCTGGAACTCATCCGCCCGCTGGCGGCCGAGCGCGGCATCACCCTGCACGCGCCGGGCGGCGACCACCCGCTGGCGCTCGAACACGTCATGGCCGACCGGCAGCGCTTCAAGCAGGTGCTGCTCAACCTGCTTTCCAACGCGGTGAAGTACAACCAGACCGGCGGCGGCGTCCACGTCGAACTGCACGAGACCCCCACCGGCCGGCTGCGGGTGAGCGTGCGTGATACAGGCATGGGTGTGCCCGAGGACATGCTCAAGCGGCTGTTCGTGGCTTTCGACCGGTTGGGGCGCGAACATTCCGAGATCCAGGGCACGGGGCTGGGTCTGGCGCTCTCCAAGCGATTGATCGAGGCGATGCAGGGCGTCATCGGCGTGGAGAGCGTCGTCGGCGAGGGCACGACGTTCTGGATGGAGATGCCCCGCGCCGAAAGCCAGCTCGGGCGGGCGACGCGGCTGGGTCTCATCAGGGGACGGCCCGGCGCGTTGGAGCCGATGGCGGGCCAGCACACGGTGCTCTACATCGAGGACAACCTTTCCAACCTGACGCTGATCGAACACCTCCTGGCCGAAAGACCCGAGATCAAGCTGATCACCTCCATGCAGGGCCGCCTGGGCCTGGACCTCGCCCGGCAGCACCGGCCCGACCTCATCCTGCTCGACCTGCACCTGCCCGACCTGCCCGGCTGGGACGTGCTCGCCGAACTGCAGGCCGAAGGTTCCACCAGCGCCATCCCCGTGGTGGTGGTCAGCGCCGACGCCACGCCCCGCCAGATCGAAAGACTCATGAAGGCCGGCGCGCGCGCCTACCTGACCAAACCGCTGGAAGTTGAACAGTTTCACCGCATTCTGCGCCAAGTTTTGCAAGTCACCGTGGTATGATAAATCAGGATCACCTTCTCCAAATGCGGCTCTTGATCGTCGACGACGAGCCGATCAACGTCGCGCTGCTCGAAGACCTGTTGCAGATCTCGGGTTACACCCAGGTGCAAAGCACCAACGATCCGCGGCGCGTGGGAGGGATTTGCCTGGTTTGGCAACCCGACGCCATCCTGCTCGACCTCAACATGCCGCACCTGGACGGCTTCGGGGTCATGCGCGAGTTGCAGAGCCTCATCAAGCCCGAAGACTACCTGCCCATCCTGGTGTTGACCGCCGACATCAGCGTGGAGACCAAGCGGCGGGCGCTCTCGGTCGGCGCGACGGATTTCCTGACCAAGCCCTTTGATCCGGTCGAGGTGCTGCTGCGCATCAAGAACCTGCTGCGCACGCGCTACCAGCACCTCCAGCTCAGCGACCAGAAAGGGCTGCTCGAAGAGTGCGTACGCGAGCGCACCGCCGAGTTGAGCCAGACGCTCGACCAGCTCCGGGACGCCCAGGAACAGATGGTCGCCCAGGAACGCCTCAGCGCTCTGGGCTCGATGACCGCCGGCATCGCGCACGACTTCAACAACGTGCTCTCGCTCATCCTGGGTTACAGCGAAATGCTCATGCGCTCGCTGCACCAGCCGCAGGGCAAGAAGGGCGCGGACACGCTGCTCATCACCATCATCAGCGCCGCGCAGGACGCCGCGAAGATGTTCAGCCGGCTGCGCGATTTCTACCGTCCCGTGGGTCATGGCCACCTGCGGCAGGAGATCGAGTTCAACGCGCTGGTCGAGCAGACGGTGGCGCTCACGAAGCCGCGCTGGCACGGACAGGCGATGGGCCAGGGCGCGACGATCCTGCTGGAGATGGAACTGGCCGGGCACCTGCCGCCGTTGTCGGCCGACGCCGCCGAGTTGCGCGAGATGCTCACCAACCTGATTTTCAACGCCGTGGACGCCATGCCGCACGGCGGGACGCTGCGCCTGCACACCCGCCTGGAGGAAGCGACGCTGGTCCCGGGCAACCCTTCCACGGGTGAGCGCCGCGTGGTCCTGGAAGTGTCCGATACGGGCATGGGGATGGACGAGGAAACCCGCCGCCGCTGCCTGGAACCGTTTTTCACCACCAAGGGCAGCCAGGGCACCGGTCTCGGGCTGGCGATGGTCTGCAGCACCGTGGCGGCTCACGGCGGGACGGTCGGCCTGCACAGCGAGCCGGGCGTCGGAACGACCTTCATATTCTCCTTTCCGGTCCGCCCGCTGGCGGTGGAAACGCCGCGCGCCTTCAACGCGGCGCAGCCCCAGGTGCCGGTGCGCATCCTGGCGGTGGACGATCAACCGGTGCTGTGTGAAATCCTCGTCGAGTACCTGACCGACGAATGGCACGAGGTGGAAACGGCCGGCGACGGGTACGAAGCGCTGGAGAAGTTCCGGCGGCAGCCCTTTGATTTGATCATCACCGACAAGGCGATGCCGGGGATGGGCGGCGAGCAACTGGCCCTGCAAGCCAAGGCGCTCTCGGCGCGGACGCGGGTGATCATGCTCACCGGCTACGGTCCGATCAGCGACCTGCCGCCCGAAGCCTCCTGCGTGGACCTGATCCTGGACAAGCCGACGACCTGCAACGCCCTGCGCGAAGCGGTGGGCCGGGTGATGGCCGGCAACGTGAACGGTACGGAGACCGGCGCGCCGGCGGCAGGCAGGAACGGCTTTCCGGCCGGACGCCCGACCGATCTCGAACACGCCAGCCGCTAATTGCCCATCCGATTGACCTCTCACTCCGGGTAGGCTTTCAGGCTGGCGGTGGCAGCTATTTGCCGAGCGCGTACTTCACGAAATCTTTCAGCCGGTAATCCGCTCCGCTCTCCGGGTGCCACCCGGCGTCCTGGCTCAAGTAGGAATCAGGGTCGCTGAACAGCAGGCCAAGGAAGACTTCCGCCACGATGCGCCCGCCGACCGGCCCGAGTTGCGGCGTGGTGTTGGTGGCCACGCCGTCCTTGACCGGAAGCGAGATGGGGATGCCAGGGATGATGGTCACCGGGATTTCGCTCGTGACCATGTGCTGCATGGCTTCCGCCAGGACGTAGGTCCACAGTGGACAATTGTCCTTGAAGACTTCATCCACTTCCAAAATCGGCTTGGCATCCTTGCTGGGAACGGTGGTTCCCTGGCCGAGCAGCACCTTGTCGTTGTCCAGGCGGGGAACGCCCAACCTGTCGGCGACGGCCTGCCCACTGGGCAGGCCGAATTGCACGCCGCGCTCCAGGTTGCGCAACGCCAGGGAGAGAGGAAAGTTACCCGCCACCGACATCGGCAGATTGCTGAGCGGGTCCACCATGGACGTGTCGATCCGGTAGGCAAACTGCAGCCGCCGCTGACGAGTGATGTTACCCTCTTCCCCCACGACGCCGTCGTAGGGGCGAATCTCGATGTCAATGAGGCGCGCCCAATCAATGCCCCAGTTGGGACTGAGCCGGCGGAAGCCGGTCAGCCCTTCCGGAAATTCGTTCGTGGCCTTGGGTGGATTCGGGAAAATGGGGAGCAGGGTCGCACCGTTCAAGCGGTAGCCGGGGCGAACCATCGAGTGGCCCAGCCGGTAGGCCGCCACGGAGAACTCCACCGGCATGAACGGGAATAACTGCGGCTTGAAGAACTCCAGCTTGGCCCGGTCGTAAACGCCGTTGCTCTTCAACGCGTCCAGCACCGACGCGCTGATAATGCGCGAGAGAAAATCGTTCACCACGACGTACTGGTAGCGCCTGCGCACGAACGCCTGGACTTCCTGGAAGTCGAGGTGCGGATGCTCCTGGACCGCGCGGTTGTGAAACCTCAAAGCCAAGCCCTGGAGCTGGGAGACGATGGCGTTCTCGTCGTTGCGCGGATCGCCGATCAAGGCGCGTCCCTGGAAGTTGCGCGGCAAGTCGCGCGCACCGTGCGAACCCAGCGTCAGCGGGTCGCCCAGCAAAAAGCTCTTGCCGTCCTCGTCGTAGAGGTAGGGCTGGTCGCCGGGGCCGCGTCCATAGACGTTGTCCAGGTCGAAAGCCGGAGTTCTGAAATCCACGACTGCATCGGGGTCCTTCTGTTTCTGAAAGCTTCCGTCCGGATCAAAGGTCAGGTCGTGATCGATGAACTGACCGAAGTAGGTGTACAACGCAGGAATGGCGCTTTCCTCATCGTCGGCACCATCTTTGGGTCCGTCGAAGGATGCGACCATAGCTCTGGCGAGTTTGGCCAGCGCCTTGTGTTCCTCCTCGGGGGTATCGCCGTACTTGGCGGCTGGAAGATCCCGGAACATGCGGCCGAACCTGCTCGTCCAGGGCGCGGGCATTGTCCCGGCGGTTTGATCAACGGCTTCTACATTGAGTCCACGTAATGGCGTACCATGTTTCTTGTTCATGTTGGTATAGATGGTTCAAGCGTTTTGGAGTGGGATGATGGAGGTAGCCGACACGGAACGAAGCGGGAAATCCGACTCGCGAAGCGTCGGTAAGCAACAGCTAGAGTGGCACTTGAATAAAAATATTTACCGGTGTCAATCCTCATTTTCGCAACTTTTTCCAATCTTCGGCAAAGTCGTGGCTGGCGGGGAAAATGGTGCCGGGAAACGCGGTAGGCAGGAGGTGCTTTCACGCGAGCTTCGGTCGCAGAGAATGGTACCTATCCTGCACCGCAAACGGGTGAGACGGGCCGGAACTAAAGTGCTTTGGCACCCAAGGCAGGATCACCGCTCGCCGGCATGCGGTTTTGCGCGTTGCCGGTTGAGCGCGTTGGGAGTTCCGGTGTCCAGCTCCCGATAAACTTGCTGGGAGACTTCACCGATCTACGCTGGCTGAAAGCGAAGGGGCTGTTTTACCCGGTGGCGGGTGGGCTGGCGGGAGGCTTGCTGCTGGCCGCGCACCCGACGCTCGACGATGCGCTGCTGCTAATCATCTGCGCGTGGAGCTATTGCCGCGCGTACTATATTTTGCCTTCTACGTGATCGCACATGACGTCGATCCGAAGTTGCGGTTCGCAGGTCTGTGATCGGCGGTTCGGTATCTGCGCGGACGGCGTTGAACCCGCCGGGCAAAGGAGTTGTCAATACTCATCCGTGACTCCTTTGATGCCCGGCCTTTGCTCACTCGTGTCTTTACGCTCCCTTGGGAACTTCCACGCCAAGACGCCGGCAGATGCTGCGTGCCAGATGCCGTTTTACTTCGGTGTGACGGGAGACAGCTTCGTGGGCACCCGTCGTAGGATTCGAGTAAATAGAGTGACTCCCACCCTCGCGGAGCAGGATACAACCGCCTGCTTCCAGAGGTCGCACCAACTCGCGTCGCTTCACGAAATCGCCAGCACCGTTTTCACTGCAGCAGGATCTTCGCGCAGTGCTGCCTCTTCGTTCAACTCGAGGATGAGTTGCACGGCGGAAGCCAGGTCACGCAGACACTCTGCTTCCGTTTCGCCCTGGCCGCTCGCTCCAAGCACCTCCAAACAGGTAGCCCAGTAACCACCTTCGTCAGGGTCGCCTTTGTGCAAAAGGGCGGTGAGTTGTCGCATCATCCAAATTTAGCGCGGCCCAGAGGGAAGGCAAGATGCGAGGCGGGTCTCCGTGAGCAGAGATGTCCTTTGCTGACTTCCGCGCGGAGACGGGTTCAGTCGGTGCATACCTGCCAGGGGACTATCCCGCACGTCTGCACGGGCCGACCCAACGGAGCTTCCGACTCCGTACGCCAAGGTTGAGTAAGCTCCGAACAGGAACCGACCGAGGAAAAGATCGATTTCGCACTGCCTTATTGGTATGGACATTGCTTGCACATCATTATGCCCCAGGTTGTCGCGCTCCCCGCCTCTTCAGTTGCTGATACGTCGTCGTCCCTGAAGAACTTTCGCAAAGGCCGCTATCGCGGGGACGACTTTTGCCTGCCGCTCTCGGACTTCGCGGAGCCCGACCAAGTCCACCTTCTGACGCTCTATCGGTTCCTGGAAGACCTGTTTGCCGTCCTGAAACGGCAACACGACAGCAACACGCCTGCCAACCGGTCAGCGGCGCTGGCTTGGCTCGATGCGCAGGAAACGAGCGCGGTGGTGAAGATGGTGCGTGGCCTGGGCGTGTCGAGTCTGGCCGGAAGCCCCTCGGAGTTGATGTGCAAAACGATGCACGACCTGCGCGGCGGCGCCCTGAACGCGCTGTTCGGGCATTTGCAACTCGCCGCCATGCACGCACCGGACGAACTCGAGCTGCGGCAGCTTTTTTTTCTGGTCCGGGACCACCTCAAGATCATGCGCAACGCGCTGGTCGGGTTGAACGACGCCAAGCGCCAGGCGGACCTGGAAACCCGGATGCACAGCATTGACCTGATCGTCGAGAAGTGGCAGCACGCGCTGGTGCAAGGGGCGGATCGGCAGACCAGTTTGGAGGTGGACTGCAATTTCCATGGCAACATCGCGGAGTGCTGCGTGGAGTTCGGCGCGCTGGACCGCGTCCTTTACAATCTAGTGAACAACGCCTGCCGGCATACCGCCTCGGGCAAGGTCACGCTAACGATCCGCAGCTTTCCGGCGGGCGTGGAACAGCCGGACGACCTGCGTTTTGAGGTGCGCAACCCGGTGGATTCCGCCGATCGGCAGCGCCTGCTGGACACGGGGAACTTGCGGGCGTTGTTCCAGCCGGCGGTTTCCAGCACGGGATCGGGCTTTGGCATGACGGTGGCACTGGACTTCGTGTCCAACGCTTATGGATTGTCGGGACGGGAGCGAGCACTGGAAGGCGACTATTTGGGCGCGCAACTGACTGCCAACAACCATTTCGTCGTCTGGTTCCACTGGCCGGTGGCGGCGGATGTCTGAGCGACCGCGCACGCATGAATGCGCTTGCGGGTCAGTCAACGTCTGTCGGCTGGCGGTTGATGCTGTCAAGAGACGTTGCCTGCCCCTTTTGCGTTCAATGTCGACTAGCGGTTGAGGCTGTCAAAAGACGTTGCCTGCCCCTCTTGCTCGGCATCTTGCTGGAAGGTGTCCGTGATCATCTCAATCCTATCCTTGAGTCCGGCATCATCCTTCTGCAACTGCTCTGCCTGAGTTTTCCACGGTGCGGCGACAGCATTGGCTTGCTCGAAAAGCGCCTTGTAATCCGGCGGTGCTGCCGGCTGTTGCGCAACTGCAACGGGCGGCAAGAAGAGCAGGGCCGCAAATAGGATACGGGTCATGCCAGGAGAAAAGCGATCCGTGTGCCACATCGCTCCTGCTCGCGCTGGTGGGCGCCGGCGCGGTCACGCCGTAGCAAACTCGGGTAGCACACCGTAGCGGGCGATGTAGGCGCACAATCGGCTCACCATCGGCGAGGGATTGACTTTGCCGCGCTCCAGTTCGCTAATCCGCACCTGGGGCGCAGTGGTGAAGCCGAGCGCGGTGCCGAATTGAGCTTGCGTCAATCCGAGGCGTTCGCGGAGCGCCTTGATGTCCTGCGCGCTCATGCGGCGACGGCGCGGCGGGGTTTGGGGAGCGCGTGGCCGTGGGCCTGCGCGGCCTCAATGACAGCCACAAGTGCGTCGCCGATTTCTCGCGCCGCATCCTCGCGAGTGGGGCCGTCGGCCATGACGGCAGGCATTTCGGCGACGTGGGCGATATAAAACCCATCGACTGTGCTCCAGCGGATGTTTACTTCGTAATCTCTTGGGAGTATGTTTGGGGTCACATCTAAACTCTTTGACATTGCTCGCGCAGTAAAGTCAAAGTTCTCAGACCAGAATGGCCGCTGCGCTCTCGCGTGTAAACACGGGTGATGCGTTGCGCGACGGCAGCATAGTCCACCCCGCCAAAGTGCTCGCCAATCTCCCGGTAGCTCCACGGCGTTTTCTCGCGCACCAACACCATGGCCACGCTACGCGCTTCCAAGCCCCGTCCCGCTTTGGCGTCGGTGATCCGTTGACTTGGCAGACCGTAGTGCGCTGCCACCAAAGCAACAATGCGGCCGATCGACTCGCCAGGAGCTTCTTTCCTAGTGCTTCGTCATGCTGAAGGTGCTGGGTAGAGGCGGGCAAGTTTCCGGCGGG
>CAXTOP010000046.1:0-43715 GCA_964245965.1 uncultured Chthoniobacterales bacterium | reverse complement strand
ACACTGCCAGCCCGTCTTCCATCGTGGCCACGAACTCGGCGCTGGCGCGTGGCGGGATGCACCAACCCTTCTTCAGCCAGGGTTTAAGCACGTTTTTTTGAGTGTCCGGCGCACGGTCTCGTGGCTGACGCTCTCCACCCCTCAGCCGCCGCCAGCTTGCCCGCAAGCAGGTGCAGGCTCCAGACCTTGCGGTCCTCGGGCGGAGCCGAGCACACCAGGGCCACCAGGTGCGCCTCGGCCCGGTCCGTCCAGACGCCGCTCCTTGCGCTCTGGCTGCCCGGCGTGGTGGAGTGCCCCCTGCGGGCCATGCTCGGCGAAGCGTTGGCGCACCCGCCACACCGTCAAGCCGCTTGCCCCCGCCTGCTCGGCCACCTGTTTATCCGTCCAACCGGCAGGATCGCCGGCCGCCAAAAGAAGGCGGGCGCGCATCCGCTCGCCTACCGGGTTCTTGTTGGAACGCACCGCGCGTTCCACTTGCGCGCGCTCGTCCTCGCTGAGACTCACAAAGTGTTGCTTGGCAGACATGCCGCCAACCTATCACACCTCTATCCTACTCTGAAGAAACACTAGAGCAGCTCGTCGGGCGGCGCGTGCTGATGCGCGGACGCTCCAGCCCGCCGACGGAAGGGATCATCGCCGCCGCCGGGTTCGACATCCTCAAGCATCGGTTTCCGTTTCGGGGAGGATACACCGGTTTCCGCGAACAGATCGTGGTTCGAGGCAACGATCCGCAAATTCCCTACTCGCTCTGCGGCGATTCCGGGTCTTTAGTACTCGATCATGAAACTAAGCAGGCCGTGGGAATAGTGTTTGCTCACTCTCCACCTGAAGAGGACGCGCCAGATGGCTGGGTGACCTACGTCAATCCCATCGACGAATTGATAGAAAATCTCCGGCTGACAGCCATTTTATGAACGCACAAGAAGCTAAGCGCCAAGTCAAAGCCGCAGTTTGCGCTTTGCCGGGCGTGCTGGGCGTCGGAGTCGGCCTGCTGCGCGACCAACGTGTGGGTATCATCGTGCAGGTGACAGGTGAAAGACAGGGCGTCATCGAAATGATCGGCAGAAATTTCCCCGGCGGGTACATCACACAGTTCCCGATCGAAGTATCTCGGCAGGGTGTCCTGGTGCCGGCTAATCAGCATCGGTAACAAGGGAGCGAAGGCAACGCTTTGCCCTTCACGTCGCCCACTCGTCAGCAGATCATCTCCGTTTCTCCGACGAAACGCAATCGGCGCATCAGTTTGCAACAGGGCCTACGCATGAAAACAGGAGGGGCTTGCGGTGGCTGGCAAGATAGTCAGCATGAAAGACAAGCAAGCAGACAGCCGCCGCAGTTTGGTGGCGGTGTTTGGTCAGTTGGATGATTCGCGCGTAGCCGATGGGCAGCGGCACCGGCTCTGCGACATCCTGGTCATCGCCTTCTGCACAGTGCTTTGCGGCCAGGAGGAGTTTACGGCCATGGAGCACTTCGGGGTGGCCAAAGAAGCGTGGTTGCGCGGCTTTCTGGAACTTCCCTCTGGCATCCCCAGCCACGACACGTTTCGCACCGTGCTCCCGGCCCTGGAGAGCAAACAGCTCCCTCAAGCCCTCATCGACTGGAGCGAAGGCGTGCGCGAGAAGCTGGGCCGGCCCGAGATTGTGGCCATTGACGGCAAGAGCGCACGGCGCAGTGTCGCCAAAGGGGCCAAGGCCGCCCTGCACCTGGTCAACGCCTGGGCGGTGGACAACGGCCTGTGCCTGGGCCAGGAGCAAACGAGCGAAAAGAGCAACGAGATCACCGCCGTGCCGCTGCTCCTGCGCCAGCTCGAACTGGCGGGCTGCATCGTGACCGTGGACGCGCTCAACACGCAAAAGACCATCGCCCGCGAGATCAAGGAAGCGGATGCCGACTACGTGCTCGCCCTCAAAGGGTAACCAGGGCACCGCGCACTAGGAGATCAAGGACGCATTGGATGATGCCATCGCGCGGGCCGACCCGAAGCTGGCCACCTTGGAAACCATCGAGAAAGGCCACGGACGCATCGGAACGCGCCGCTACTGGCAGAGCGCGCAGATCAACTGGTTTACCGACCGGGGCGAGTGGGAGGGCTTGGCCAGCGTCGGCGTGGTGGAGGCCACCCGTGACGTGGCTGGCAAAGCCAGCACCGAGCGGCGCTACTATCTGAGCAGCCTGCCCGTGGACGTGCATCTTTTTGCCCGCGCCGTGCGCGGCCACTGGGCAATGGAAAACAACGTGCACTGGATCCTCGACGTGGTCTTTGGCGAGGACCAGAGCCGCGCTCGCACGGGCTTTGCGGTGGCCAACCTGGGCGTGGCCCGCCGCCTGGCCTTGAACCTCCTGCACCAGGACAAAACCCCGGGCCGCTCCCTCAAGCGCAAACAACGCCGCGCCGCCTTCGACGCGGACTATCTTGCCAGCCTCCTAAATCTTTGATGCGTCAACCTTGGCACGCGCAGCAATTGATCTTTCCGTGCCAAATCCACTAAAACGCCTCCCGCATCCAGATCGCCCAATTTCAGCCATAAAACTGTGAGACAAGCGTTTATGGAAGAAAAAACCTTTGGTTTGCATTGACACTCTGACCGTGCAGGGTGCAATACTGCGGTGGAATGATTGCGGCAGCCCACCAAAAGTTGCGCGGTTGGATCGCTGCCTTAGCGGGTGACGGCATCGCCATTTCCATGTCACTTCCGAGTCAACGGGAAGACGGCGCGGGGGTCAGTCTGTACCTGATGGAGATGGCGCGCCCCGTAGTGACCCACCAAGAGCGAAATCAGCGGTTACAACTGACGTTACGTTATCTGGTCACCGCGTGGTCGGCTCAAACGGATGAAGCGCACGAATTGCTGGAAAAAATGATGCTGATCGCCGCCGAAACCTCCGACCTGCAAATCGAGGCCGAGCCGCCGTCGCTGCCGCTCTGGCGGGCGTTGGGCATCAGCCCGCGCCCGGCGTTTATTTTGCGATACGCCGTCCAACAGGATCGCCTGGAACGCACGGCACCGGTGGTGAAGACGGCACCGGTGATCGTCAGCGCGCCGCTGAATCGGTCTGCGGCAGAGGCGATGAAGTTGCCGCGTCCGACGGCAGTCGGCGGCGGGGCAGGGGAAAAGCCGCCCGCACCGGTTGGCTCACGTTAGGAATTCACCGCGGAGAAGTAACATCATGCCAACCTACCAATCGCCGGGAATTTACATTGAAGAAGTCGCCGGGGGCGCGCGGCCCATCGAGCCAGTGGGCACGAGCACGGCGGGTTTTGTCGGCACCGCACCCGATCCGGCGGCGCAACTGCACTCGGCCACGGCGGTCAACAGTTGGACGCAATTTGTCAAGATTTTCGCGCCGCCGGGCAGCGCCAGCACGCCGCTGAGCCACGCGGTGTACGGGTTTTTCCTCAACGGCGGCAGCCGTTGCTACGTCGTGAATATCGGCGCCGACACCACTTTGCTCGGCGACGGACAGGGACGCAAAGGTCTGGCGTTGCTGGAGGAAATCGACGAAATCGCCATTCTTGCGGCACCGGGATTTAGCGATCCGGCCTCGTATGACGCGCTGCTCAGCCAGTGCGAGCTGTTGAAAGACCGCGTGGCGGTGCTGGACAGCGCGCCAGACGTGGCGAACATCGACCTGTTGAAAAAAGTGGGCACAGGGCAGGCCGCGAAGAAAACCAAGAAAGCGGGTGATCCCGCTGACCCCCCCGCCGCCAGCGGAGACGCGGGGGCGGACGGGTTGCGGCCCCGGCAGTCCGAGGGCGGCTATGGGGCGCTGTATTTCCCTTGGATCAAGGTGCAAGACCCGCTCAAGCCTGCGGTGAAAGACCCGCTCAAGCCCGAAGAAAATCCGACGGTGGCGCCCAGCGGACACATCGCGGGCGTTTATGCGCGGTCCGACGCCATGCGCGGCGTACACAAGGCTCCAGCCAATGAGGTGCTGCGCGGCGCGCTGGACCTGCCGTACCGCGTCACCCAGCAGGAACAGGGCGAATTAAACGTCCGAGGCGTCAACGTCATCCGGCTTTTCGCCAGCGAAGGCATCCGCGTCTGGGGAGCGCGCACGCTGGCCGACGGGAGCAGCGAGTGGAAATACGTCAACGTGCGGCGCCTGTTCAATATGGTGGAGGAATCCATCGGACGCAGCACGCGCTGGACGGTGTTCGAGCCGAACGACGAGTCGCTGTGGAAATCCATCCGCCGCGACGTGAACGCCTTTCTCACCACGATCTGGCGGCAAGGCGCCTTGATGGGCCGCACTCCGCCAGAGGCGTTTTTCGTCAAGTGCGACGCCGAGACCAACCCGCCGGAGGACGTGGACCTGGGGCGCGTAACCATCCTGATCGGCATGGCACCGGTCAAGCCCGCCGAGTTCGTCATCTTCCGCCTCAGCCAGCAGGCGGGCGGGACTGCCGTCGAAGCCTGAGAACCGCTGATTTACCATGCCAAATCCTGATTCATCGACCCAGACGGGCGGACGCGTCGATCCTTTCCGCGCGTATAACTTCAAGCTGGAAATCCAGGGCGTTACCGAAGGCCATTTCACCGAGTGCAGCGGCCTGGGCGTGCGGGTGAAATCCATCGCGTACCGCGAGGGCGGCGGGGGGCAGGTGGTGCGTCGATTGCCGGGGCCGGTGGAATACGCGGACGTGACGCTGCGCTACGGCTTGACCAGTTCGCTCGACCTCTGGGAGTGGTTCCTGAGCGCGGTGAACGGGACGGTCGAACGGCGCAACATTTCCATCGTGTTGATGGACAACGAAGGCGTGGCGGAAGCAACCCGCTGGAACCTGATCGACGCCTGGCCGACGGAATGGCGCGGGGCGGTGCTCAACGCCTTGAACCACGAGGCAGCCATTGAGTCGCTAACCATCGTGTTCGAGTCCCTGGAACGGGCTTGAGCGAGTGCGTGCGTTGATTTTGCCATGCGCGCCTTCCAGATAAAAAAAAGACTGCTGCTCCTGGTGGCACGGCGGGCGCGAGTGTGGTCGGAACGGGTGATGGGTCGGTACCCGGACAAGGCGGACGACGCCAGCGATCCGTCAATTGGGTCATCGACGGATGAACCGCCGCTGACGTTGCGGGGTCCGGCCCACTGGCTGCGGGACATCGCCGGGCGCGGCGCACTGCGCTGGGTTGGCTCCCGGCGGCTTGCGACTGCGGCGCCGGTATCCGGCGAATCTTCGTCGCCTGCCATGCCCAAAGCAGGGCAACCGGCAGGACTGCCGAACGGGAGGTTGCCCCTTTCCTTTGCTGGCGGAAAGCCTTCGGAATCGCTCGTGGGCATCCTGCCGCCAGAGGACCCCATCGGCCCTCCCGCCCATTGGCTGCGCGACGTGCGCCGGGCGCAACCAGCTGCCGCGACGGCGGTCCAAACGCCAAGCGCCGCGCCGGAGTTTGCTCCCAAGGGTCCATCGCTGGGTCAGGCTTCCGCTTTTCCAGAAATGGCGCCGCCCGGATTGCTGCCCGCACGATTCGTCTATCCCTCACCGCCGCCAAAGCCGCGCCGTTGCCTGATCGCCTTTCACCCTGAGCCAGTGGAATCCCTCCATCAGAATGAAATGCCCGCCGCTCCCTTGATGGAAAGCGCCGCGCTCCCGTTGCCTGAAACGCCCGCGTCCGCAGCCTGGCCGTCCGATTCTGACCGCCGCGACGAGAAACCCACCCGTTTTTCGCCGCCCTCTCCGGCGGTGTTGCCTCCACCCCCAGCTTCTGCGCGTTGGGATGAAGTTTTTGGTAAAATCCCGTTGAGCCATCTGGGGCACGACGACAAATCAGCAACGGACCATCCCGCCGCGCGGCCAGCCTACCCGGAACACAAACCGTTTTTCCGTTATCCCGATCCGCCGGTGCGCTCCGCGTTTCCCGAACCAGACGCCGCGCCTGAGACGGAGGGTGACCCCTGGCCGACCCTGCCGCCCGCGTTGTCGCTGGAGTGGGAGATGGCAAG
This sequence comes from uncultured Chthoniobacterales bacterium, assembly GCA_964245965.1. Classification (GTDB taxonomy): domain Bacteria; phylum Verrucomicrobiota; class Verrucomicrobiia; order Chthoniobacterales; family SZAS-18; genus CAWCJJ01. The sequence goes on along the minus strand of CAXTOP010000046.1, from coordinate 37,772 downwards.
CCTGCTGCGCGAGCAACTGCGCCTTCAGGAAACTGACCTTGAGCAGAAAGGAGAACGCCGATGGAGCGCGTGACGTTTTTGCTCGAAAACACCGGGGAGCGGCTGGGTTGTTTGTTGAATCCGGCGAGTGTCGTCATGCAACGGACGGCAGGCGTGCGGCCCCGGCGTTCGCTGAGCGGCGCGCTGACAGGCGCGGGGCTGGCCGATGATCCGCTGCTTTACACCGGCGGCGGCTCGACCGAGTGGCAGTTCGACCTGCTTTTTGACGTGTCCATCGCCGGATCGACCATCGAAACCGAAGACGTGCGCGAACTGACCGGGCCACTCTGGGCTTTGGCCGAAAACGCGACGGATGCCTCCACGAACGCCAGCCGCCCGCCGGCCGTGCGCTTTCTCTGGGGCAAGACGTGGAATCTGCCGGGGGTCGTCACGGCGGTCGCCGAACGGTTCGAGCATTTCACCGACGGCGGCGCCCCGCGCCGGTCGTGGCTGCGGATGCGTCTGCGCCGCGTGGCCGAACCGCCGCTGCACCCTTCGCCGGACACATCCGCCGATCTCGATCTTTCCTCCCTGGATTTGACGCCGCCGGAAGACGGTCTGCCTTCGGAATCCGCCTTGGTTCACGAAATCATCGGCGGCGATCCGGGCCAGGAAGACGACAGCGGCGCGGCGGGTGAGCGGCTCGACGAACTGGCTCAACGCTACTACGGTGACCCTACGCTATGGCGATTGCTGGCGGCCTACAACGATCTGGACGATCCCCTGCGACTGCCGCCCGGCGGACGGTTGCAGATTCCACCCTTAGCGGATTTCCAATGAACGGCATGAACCCGCTGCTGACCCTGCCCCAGCTGGTCGTCGAACTGGATGAAGCCGCGCTTCCGGCGAGCGACGCCAGCGCGTTAACCCATATCCGAGTCCAGCAGCGGCTTTCCCTGCCGACGCTCTGCGAGTTGACGTTTTCCGAGCCAGCCGGGACGCTGGCGTTTACCGCCGACGCGCGGGTGGGGGCAGCGTTGCGCGTGGCGTTGGAGGACGGCTCGACGCCGCTGTTCGAGGGCGAACTGACCGCCGCCGAGTACGATTACGAACCGGGCGGCGGGCACGTCGTGCGCTTGCGCGGCTATGACCGGCTGCACCGGCTGCGAAAGCGCCAACCCGTGCGCGCCCTGGTGCAAGTGGACTTCGCCGGGCTGGCCCGCGAACTGGTGAATGACTTGGGCATCGCGGTGGAAGCCGTTGAAAACGGACCGTTGCGGGCGCAACTCATCCAGCATCATCAAACCGACCTGGAACTCTTGCAGGAGTCCGGCGAGCGTTGCGGATTGTATTTCACGCTGCAGGGTCAGACGTTGCGCGTGCTGCCGCTCAACGGCACAGATGAACCCGCGCTGCCGCTAGCGTTGGGTGACTCGCTGCTGGAAGCGCGTTTGGCCGTCAACGCCGATGCGTCCTGCCGCACGGTGGCGGCGGTGGGTTGGGACCCGTTGCGAATCGCCGGTCACGCCGCCCGCGCGAGCGCGCCGCGCGTGAAATCCGGCAATTATGCCGGAGCGGCTGCGGAGACGGTCGGCGGCACGGGCGAACGCACGCTGGCCGACGAGATCGTGCAGGACGACGCGCAAGCCGAGGCGCTCGCACAGGCGGACCTCGACCGTCGGGCGGGGCAAGAGGTGACGTTGCGCGGCGTCGCGCAGGGCGACCCGTTGTTGCGGCCCGGCGTTTCCATCCTGCTCAGCGGCGCGGTCGGCTCGCTGAACGGGCGTTACACGCTGACCGCCGTGGATCACACGGTTGACCCGGAAAACGGCTTCGTCTCGAAAATATCCACCGTGCCGCCCGCGCCCCTACCCCGCAGCCGGGCGGCGGTCGCGGCGTTGGGTGTGGTCACGCGCCTGGATGACCCCGAACGCCTGGGCCGCGTGAAAGTCTCTCTGCCCGCGTATCAGGAGGTTGAAACGGGCTGGATGAGCGTGTTGGCGATGGGCGCGGGCAAGGGCAAAGGACTCATCATGCTGCCGGGGGTGGGCGACCGCGTGCTGCTGCTTTTCGCCCAGGGCGACCCGGCGCAGGGCGTGGTGCTCGGCGGACTCGCGGGGGCGCACGGCTCGCCGGATTGGGGCGTGGAAGGTGGCGCGGCGCGGCGCTTCAGTTTCACAACGCCGGGGGGTCAGTCCGTCCAGTTCAACGATGCGGGCGGCTTGGCGCGCATGGCGAATGCGGCGGGCAGCTTCGTGGAACTCTCTCCTGGGGGAGTGCGGATTCACGCGGCGACCAACCTGGAAATCGCGGCGCCCGGCCACGCCGTGGTGTTTCGCGGGGATACCATCGACTTCCAGCGCGGCTAATTTTTCGATCTGCCTTCCATGCTTTTGCTCACCGAAGACGCCAAGTTGCGCTGCACCCACATCAATGGGCGTGTGACGGCAGTGACCAGCCAGGAGTGGGTGACGGTCGAGGGCCGCAAAGTGCTCGTGGAACCCGATGTCGAAGGCCGCGCCATCGGCGGCTGCCCCAACGTGGGGCCGACGATCAAATCCTGCACGCTGACGCTGAAAGTCGGCAAAGGGTATTCCGAGTTCGTGCGAATCGACGGTCAGCGCATTTGTCTCGATTCCATTCGCGGCCTGACCGATGGCACCCCGCCGGGGTTGGTGGAATACGAGGTGGAGGATGCGGGACAAATTTGGGTGACGGAGGCCGCGCTACGATGACCGAAAGACCGGATCGAGGATGGCGATTCCTGCATCCCGCCGTGGAGGCGGCGGAGGAGCTGGCTGGACTGTGCATCGCGCCAGCCGGCGCGGTGGAAATGGTCGAGGGTGCGGCGGCGGTGCGCCAGTCCATCCGGTTGCTGCTCTCCACCATGCCCGGCGAGCGCGTGATGCGGCCCGGTTATGGTTGTGATTTGCATCGGCTGATTTTTTCGCCCAACGATGATACCACCAAGGGTTTGGCCATCCATTACGTTCGCCGCGCCATCGAGCGATGGGAACCCCGCGCGCAAATCGTCCGTCTGGACGCCACCCACGACGAACTGGTCCCAACGCGCCTCGTCGTCCTGCTCGAATACCGCTTGCGCGCGGCGGGGCGGCAAACTTATCCGCTGACGTTTTCCATCGACCTCACCGGTCCTCTCGCCTGATGCCGCTGTCTTCTCCTAACCTGGACAACCGTACGTTCGACCAGCTTCTGCGCGAGGCCGTCGAGCGGGCAAAGCTCCATTGTCCGGCGTGGACGGACCATTCGCCGGGCGACCCTGGCATCACGCTGCTGGAACTCTTCGCCTACCTGACGGAGGCGATGATTTACCAGCTCAACCGGCTGCCGGAAAAAGCGTACGTCGAATTTCTGCGCCTGATCGGCGTGACGCTTCATCCGCCCGCCGCCGCGAGCGTCAACCTGGTTTTCACGCTCGCGCAACCCACCGAGAAAGCGGTGGAAATCCCTCGTGGCACGCGGGTGACGGTTGCCCGCGCCAACGGGGCGGGCAGCGGCGGGGCCGAGCCGCCGGTTTTCGCCACGGCGAGGGCGGTGACCATCCCGCTGGGCGGCACCGAGGCGCAGACAACCGCGTATCACTGCGAGTGGGCAGAGGCGGAAATCGCGGGTGTAGGCACGGGGCGGCCCGGACTTTTCCTCCAGGCCAAGCGGCCCCCGGTGGTCGCGCGCACGAGCGAGGAACTGGATTGGATCGTCGGCGTGGAAGCCGCGCCGGACGAAGTGGGAGAGCGCATCGAGGCCGTCGGCAAAGCGTTTCGCATCTGGCGCGAGGTCGAGAGTTTTACCAATTTAGGCGCGGACCGCTGCGTGTACGTCGCGGATCGCCGGGCGGGCACGATCGCCTTTGCGCCCGCCGCGCGGTTGACGCAAGCGGACGGCACGTTGTCCTTTCCGGCGTCCGCCGTGGGAGAAATCCCATCCGCCGGTCGGCAAATCCGGTTCTGGTACGCGCGCGGCGGCGGGCCGGAGGGCAACGTCCCCGCCGGGGCATTGACCGTGCTCAAGGACCCGATTCCCGGCGTGGCGGTCACCAATCCGCAAGCGGCGGCGGGCGGACGCGCGTCGGAAGAATTGTCCAACGCGCTGAAGCGCGGTCCGCTCGAACTGCACTCGTTGCAACGGGCCGTGACGGCGGACGATTTCGAGTTGCTGGCTCTGCGCTCAGGGGCGGTGGCGCGGGCGAAGGCGTTTACTTCGGCGAGCCTCTGGCGGTACGCCGCGCCAGGCGCAGTGGGGGTGCTGCTCGTGCCCGACCTGCCCGAAGCGGAACGCGGCGGCGGACAGGCCACGGCGGCGGCGCTGCAAGCGCGCGAGACGGAAGAAGCCCGCGCCGACATCCAGCAATCGCTCGACGAACGTCGTCCGCTGGGCACGGTCTGCCGCGTGAATTGGGTGCGTTACAAAACGGTGCGCGTGGAGGCGAAACTGGTCGTGCGGCGCGGGGAAAACCCGCAGGCGGTGCGTGCGCGAGGATTGGAGCGATTGCACCAGTTGATCAATCCGCTGCCGACGTCCTTGCAACCGCTGGGCTGGCGCTTCGGACAGCCGTTGCGGCGTTCGCACGTGGACGGCCTTTTCCTCTCCGAACCGGGGGTTAGCTACATTGAGGAAGTCAGTTTCGCCGTGGACGATGCGCCCGCCAAGGGCGTCGGCGCGCTGGCGGCGGATGCTTTCCAAGAACGCACCTGGCATGGCGGGGCAGACGAAGCGCTGTTTCGCTCCGGGAACGACGGCGAAGGCTGGGAACTCATTCGGCGGTTCGAGGGGGAGAAGATCACCGTCATCCGCGCACACCCGGAACGGCCCGGCGCGCTGGCCGTTGCCACCTCGATCCCGGACGCCCAGGGCGGCTCCGGGGTGTATCTCTCGGCGGATGGCGGCGAAAGCTGGGTGGTGACGGCGCGCACCGGGTTCTCAGTCAAAGACCTCGCTTGGACGTTGCGCGAGAACGTCGCGGTGCTGCTGCTGGCGACGGATGGCGGCCTCTACGCGCTGCCCATGCAGCGCGGCGCCACGCCGCTGCCAGTTCCTCTCGGCGCGGGCGGCAAGGAACTGAGCCTGCGCGCCGTGGCGGTGTCGAAACCCGTTCGTGGAGTGGTGAGCGTCGCCGTGGCGGTGAGCGGCGCGGGGGGCGTGTTGCTCTCCAAGCAGGGCGGGCGGGAAAATTCTTTTGTTTCCATCGGCTTGCAGGGCAACGATCCGCGCGTCCAGAACAACGACGTTCGCACGCTGGAAATCCAGACGGACGGCGCGCGCGCGTTTCTCTGGTCAGGCGTGGCCGTGCCCGGCAACGAGGCGGGTCGGGGCTGCCTGCGCTGGGAATTGCGCGGCGAGCAGGACCCGCCGGAGGGCTGGCAACCGTTTTCGCGCGGCTGGGCGGGCGGAAGTTGTCTGGCGCTGGCGTTTCAAGGCGCGCGCGTGCTGGCCGCCACGCACCACGCGGGCGTGGCTTGGCTGGACGCGGGCAGCAGTGACGCCGTTTGGCAAACACCCTCCGCCAAGAGCGGGCTGCCCATTCTAGGCGCGGCCCGCGACGCCGACCGGCTGTTCGAGCCGGTCAAAGCGGTGGCCGCCTCGCCTGCCGGGGACCGCATTCTGGCTGCCGGTGACAAAGGGATTTTACGAGGAACCGACGCGGGCGGGGTTTATGAAAACTGTTCCGCGCTTGAGTTTCATGAAAAAGTGACCTTGCCGCCGACATGGCTGTTCTGCTCGGGCGAACACACTCTGGAAGTGCGAAGCGACGATGAAGCGCAAGGAAATTGAACGCCTGCTGCCCGCCATTTACCAGCAGACGCTGGCACCGGGCAACTTCCTGACCGCCGCGCTGGAAGTCATGGAAGGGTTGCACGAACCCAGCGAGCGCGCATTGGGCCGCCTGGACGCCTTTTTCGACCCGCGCCGGGCTGACGACCGTTTCGTCCCATTGCTGGCGCGCTGGGTTGATCTGGACCGGCTTTTCGACGAATCCTTCTTGAGAGACCCAAATTTTGGTGACCCGATTTCTGCCGGCCTCGGCCGGGTGCGTGAATTGATCTCCCGCGCCGCCGAACTGGCGCGCTGGCGGGGCACGGCGCGAGGATTGCGGCTTTTTCTGGAAACGGCGACGGGTCTTGGCGGTTACAAAATCGAAGAAGCGGACGCGACCGGCCAGTCTTTCCATTTGCGCGTCGTGGCGCCTGCCGCCGCCGAGCCGCACCGGGCGTTGCTCGAACGCATCATCGAACGGGAAAAGCCCGCCTACGTCACGTATGATTTGGAAATCCTGCAGATGGACGCCGTTCCGGATTTAACTCGCTGACCGAAACCAAGAGTCTTGGCTTCATGAACATGGAAACCTTTGTCATCACGGCGGCGAACAGCACGCTGAGCTTGGACGAGCAAGGGCGAGGCGAGGCTACCTTCACCGTCTCCAACGTGAGCAAGCGTCAGTTGCGAGGCCGCGCGCGCGTGATTCCTTTGAACGGCTCCTCGGCGGCGTGGTTCAATCTGGAGGGCGAGGCCGAGCGCGACTTCCCGATGGACGGCACCCACCGCTTTACGGTGCGGATGACGGCACCGCCGGGAACCCCGGCGGGCAGGTCGAGCTTCCGATTAGACGCCGCGGCGACCGACAACCCCGACGAGTGGTTTGCCGAGGGGCCGACCGTTGGCTTCGAGATCAAAGCGCCGCCGCCCCCGCCGCCGAAGAAGCCGTTTCCCTGGTGGATCGTCATCGTGATGGCGGCGATTTTGGCAATCGGCGGCTTGACGGCCTGGCTCCTCGCGCCGAAGACCACAGCCAGGCAGAAGCAACTCGATGTGGACCAAGGCAACTTCGAGCAGGAGGTCATCAAATCAAAGCTACCCGTGTTGTTGTATTATTGGGACTCTCGGATAGTGCCGGCCAGAAGTCTGGACCCGATCATGGCGAACATCGCAAATGAAAAGGCTGGAGTCGTCAAGGTTGCCAGAATCGACGTCAATGGAACCGTGCCCTCCGGAGTCGGGATGCCTTACGGCTACGAAAAAGCCCATTGGGACCAATACATGGTTGATGTCTATTTATATCGGAACGGAAAGCTGCAAGCGACCGCCACCCGCCCGAAAGACAAAAATGAAATCCTTGCGAAGCTTGGACTACGGTGAGTTTGCGGAGCCAAGCGCTTGAAAAGAATACGAGAAAGTGTAAAAACAGCAAGGTATTCCCGCGTTTAAACCGACATTGATCCTATGCCGAACGCTTTCAGCATCACTGCCGCGAACAACACGCTCAATCTAGACGCGCAAGGCCATGGAGAGGCCGCGTTTACCGTTTCCAACCTCAGTAAACGCGCGTTGCGGGGTCGCGCGCGGGTGATTCCGTTGTCCGACGCCAAAGCCGAATGGTTCACCCTCGACGGAGCCGCCGAACGGGATTTCCCTATCGACGGCACGCAGCAATTCACCGTGCGGGTCGCCGTGTCGCCGGGGACGCCGCCGGGCAAGCCGAGCTTCCGGCTCGATACGGCAGCGACCGAAGAGTCGGACGAGTTGTTCGCCGAAGGGCCGACGATTGGGTTTGAGATCAAGCCGCCTCCGCCTCCGCCGCTGAAGAAGCCGTTCCCTTGGTGGATCATCGCCGTCGTGGCGCTTGGCGTGATCGGCGGAGTGGCTGCGTGGTTGTTTTTGCGGCCTGCCGGGAAGACACAAACCATCCCCAGGCTGGCTGATCTTACCGTCAGTGAGGCGCTTGTCGCTTTGGAAAAAGTCGGCATATCTGCCAGTCGGGTAAAAACCGAAGTGGTAGAGAACGATTTGCGCGAGGGGCCAAGTCAAGTCATCCAATCTATGCCGGGGGAAGGCAAAACGGTCGCGCCAGGAGCCAACATGGGTCTTATCGTATCGAAGGAAGGGGCGAAAGTTCCCCTGATGACGACTTCCCGCCGCATTAATCCGAGAGACCGAGGCTATGGGCGAACTCGGCGATTTTTTCTTTCCGAGGCGGTGAAAGCTCTCCACGACTGCAAACTTGAGGTGGGAGACCTGCTTGGCGACGACATGGCCGGACTGGTCGTGAGCACCATGCCGACCGAGGCGACCCTGGTGCCCGTTGGGACCAAGGTCGCTATCCAAATGCCCGGCGCAGCGCGGCCGTTAATCCCGAATGTGCGCGCGGACATCCTGAACAGGGAATTGCGGGTGAACCACGACAACGATTGAAACCCAAACCTCGCCGTCCGGCGATCACCCCCAAGCGAAATCGTCTGACGTCATGAAAGTACCGCTCATCGTCTTGGCCGTGATCGCGGCGTTGTTCGTGCTCGGCCTGTGCTTGAGGTCGAAAGGTCAGGACGACGATCAAGCCAAAGCAGACCCAAAAGCCTACGTGCAGAATCACCCCATGCCCGCCTGGACCGATCTGTTAGGCGCGGCGCTCGACCCATTGGCTCCCAAGGTCAAGCCCCAGCCCGCCCTCTACAAGCTTACCCCTCTCGCCCGGTCGGCCATCGTCAAGCTGCCGCCGGGGAACGACGACCACCGCAAGGCGAATTTCACGGTGAGCGGCGCTGCCGCCGTCAGTGTGGTTTACGAACCGCCCGCCACACCGCCCATCGCCGAGGCAGATGCCTCGTTGCGCGAGCAACGCTGGCCGAACGAAAAAACCAAGGACCCGCACAAAGGATCGTTCATCATCCTGCGCGGAGGCGGCGTTTTGAAATTCACGCTTCCACCCGGCGCGCGGGGAACTTGCGCCGTAGAGTTTCAGTGACTCTCTGCGTTGTCGTGACGCCGGTTCAAAACACGGCCTTAAAGACCGAACTGATCGAACCCAGCAGGAAAACCAACCCCCAAATTGCGGCGATGACCGCCAGGACCAATGCCCCTACCGTGTCGGTGATGCTCACCAGAAAACCAGGGACCATGCCGTGCAAAAAAGCGATGAGCACATTCGTCAGCAGCGAAAATACGATGATGACGACCAACCCTTTGTTTTGCAGAAATCGCTGGTGCGCGAACACCAGACAACCCGCGAAAGCCAGCTTGCACGTCATGATTAAACTCAGTACAATCGCGGCGCTCTTTGTGTCGAAATCGCCGAACATCGCAAGATAAACGATGGTGCCAAAGGGCGCGGCGACCAGCAGCGAAAGCATCAAGGCGAGCAATTCCAACGCGCCCAACGCCAACAAGATTGCGGTGAGCAGCGTCAGCAGCCCCACGATTAGACTGACGATGCCTTGCACCCGGCCCTGAATGCGGTCTGGGACCACCACGGACGCGCCCAGCAACAACGCCGTGTAGAGCACGAGGCCATCGAGCAAAGCCAGATAGGGGATGCCCTTGCCCGGTTGCGGGCCGTCGAATTGGACTGACGCATGGCTGTGCAGCCCTATTTTTGCCGCCGACCCTGTTTCCAGCAACACGACCAGCAACGCCGCGAAGATGGCAACGAATAAAAAAGGTTTGCGGATGGTTCCCACGCGAAAAGTCTCCGTGATGCGTCAATGGCCGGGCGTATTCCGATCCTGTTTGGTCAGACTGTCAGAATAACCCCTGGAGCAGCAAGATATTCCCGTGTGCTTGCGTCGCGAAGACGATCTTCAAGACGGAGAAAAGAATCGGTCCAGATCCCAAAGACGGCTACGGCAACACGGCCAGCCCTGCAAAGTGGGTCACCAGTTACTCAAAGCGTGGATCACCGCGAAGATCGTCCCAGATCGCATGCAGCTTCAATATTGGGGTCCTCTGAGCTAGTGCTTCTTCAGGGTAGGTTGGAAGTATGTTAGCGTGGCGGCATTTCCGTCAAGCAGCATTTTGTCCGTCTCAACGCCGAAGAGCGTCAGCAGGTCGAGCGCGCCGCGCGCTCGAACAAGAACTCCCCGCGCGAGCGGTTACGGGCGCGCATTCTCCTGGCCGCCGGCGACCCGGCGGGCTTGGCCGATGCCCAAGTGGCTCGAACTCTCGGTCCTGGCTCGCCGGTGCCTTGATGATCGCATGGCGAGCCAGGAACGGCTCACTTGCGCCGTAGCGGCTTGGGAGCAAAAGCATAATCAGGCCGCCGTGCGCGTCGACTGGCGCTTTACGACGAAAGACGCCCGCATCAAACTCAAGTACCTCTACCCTACCGTTCTACCCTGAAGAAATACTAGGGCTCATGCTGGCCACCACGCCGTGGGAGCGCAGCAGTGCACGGTACGCATCGCTGGCGTACTGGCTGCCGCGGCCCGAATGATGGAGCAATCCATGTGCGGGCCGGTGCGCCTGGACGGCACGCTCGAAGGCGCGGGCGACCAAGGCGGCAGGCATCGTGTCATCCGCCGCTAGAGCCCACGCTCTTGCGGCTGTGGGCGTCGAGCACACTTGCCACGTAGAGCCAGCCCTCTTTGGCGGCCGCATGCGTGATGTCGGCCTGCCACACCTCACCGGGCCGGGCGGGCAGCTCGACCCGCTCGGCCAGGTGGTTGGGGGCAATGGGACAGAGGTGACGGCTGTCGGTCGTCCGGGGCCGGAAGCGGCGTTTTTGCCGGGCGCACAGCCCTGCGTTACGCATCAGCCTAGCCACCCGGTGACGGCCACACGGTTGGCCCGCACGCCGCAACGCCAACGCCAAACGCGGGCTGCCGTAGATGCGCCCGCTCGCCTCGAAAAGCTCGCGCGCCTTCGTACCCAATCGTGTGTTGTCCCGGGCGCGCGGACGCTCGGCTTTCTTCTGCGCGGCGTAGTGGGCGCTGCGTGCCACACCGAGCACCCGGCAGAGTTTTCGCACCGCGTGCTCCCCCATCAGTTGTTTGATCATCGCCATCTTTACCAGGAGGCGTTGGTGAGTCGGCGGTGTGAGCGCAACTACTGCTCCAACTCGGGTGGACAACGGCTGCCCCCAGCGCCAGATGGTGGTGTGATCTATTTCTAGGCCTCGCTCGGCGAGCAGTTCCTCCACGTCGCGCAAAAAGAGCGCTTACCTCAAGACCAGCGCCCCACCACCACCGGGATGATTTCAGGAGCAAAGTGCCGCCACTTGAACCGGGGAACGGATCGTTGATGCCGAGGTCATCTGGACACTCTACTAAACCTCGGCCCGAGCCTTGCAACACTGCCCACCATAGCACGCGGGCGTTGCGTAGGGACCGAACGTAAGTCGTGGCATGTGAATGCGTTGACGGAGGATACACATTGCCCTATTGAGAACGGGTGATGCCTATCATCTGGAACCTCGCTCGTCCTGCCGCCTTCATTTCGTCCTTCCGTTTGCTCATTGCCCTTATCTGTCTGCTGCTCGTGGCCGTTGCCGGCTCTGCACGGTCGGAGCCAACCCCCGAAACTTTCATGTCGCGCTTCGAGCACCTCAAAGCCACCGCCACCGCTGCGCAGCTCTACGCTCTGCTCTATGATCTGCCCAAGGGCGGCGATCTCCACCATCACCTCGCCGGCGACGGGCTGCCGGAAGACTGGTACGCCATCGCCATCGATCCCGCGCGCAACGGCGGCAACACGTTTTATACCCGGCTGCGCCTCACGCACTACGACGCGGATGAGCATGCTCCCCCTCTCCTGTTCCAAACCATCCAGCAGTCCGCCTTCGATGCGCTGCCGGCGGCCAAGCGGGAGGACTACAGGGCGATGGCCGAACTCTCGCCCGAAGAGCGCGCGGCCTGGCAATCCTCCGTGCTGCTCGATCGCCCGGATGAGGGTCGGGACGAGTTTTTCGAGAACCTCTGGCCTCGCCTGGGCGCGCTGCTCATCGACCCGCATGTCTTGGCGGAACTCACGGCTGTCAACATGCGCCGCTTCGGAGCCGAAGGCGTGCGCTACCTGGAAATTCAGGCACTCCCCTTCCGTGAGGTGGATCACGCGGGCCACCCGCTGGACGGCGAGCAGGTCGAGCAGATTTTCGAGGAAAGGCTCACCCGTCCCGATGCCCTCGCGACGGGTGTGACCGTGCGCTTTCAGTACTGTGTGATCCGCTTCCTGCCGGACGCCGAGGCAGACGTGGAACGGACCTACGCCTTTCTGGACAAACACCGCGACTGGTGGGTCGGCATCAACATGGCCGGGCGCGAGGACCGGCAGATCGGCCATCCGTCGCGTTTTCTGGGGATCTACCGCAAGGAACGCCGCGCTTACAGCGGCATCAACGTTTCCATCCACGCCGGCGAGACCGACGAACCGGACCGCCACGTGCGCGAGACCTTGCTGCTCGGCGCGACGCGCATCGGCCACGGGGTCAACCTGATCGACGATCCCGAGACGATGCTGCTCATGCGCCAGCAGCAATACCTCGTGGAGATCAACCTCATCTCCAACCGGCTGCTCGAGTACGTGTCGGATCTGAACAAGCATCCTTTTCCCGAATACCTGCGCTTCGGCATCCCGGTGTGCCTGAACACTGACGACCGGGGCATGTTCGGCTCGGACATGACCGACGAATATTATACCGCCGTTCCTTTGTACCACCTGACCTGGCCGGAGACCGTCGCGCTGGGGCGCAACTCGCTGGCTTACGGCTTCATGCAGCCCGAGAAAAAGCGCGCTCTCCTCGCCGACTACGACCGGCGCGTGGCTGCCTTCGAAGCGAAGTATGCGCGCGACGATTGGACGGCGGCGCTGCCACCGGTTGACGCCGTGGCACGCACCTTCTACGCCGAGCACAACTTCCCCGGAGTGTTCCCGGAGAAGTAGGAACGCGCGGACAGGAAACCGACGGGGTCAGTCTGGCTTGAGCCGGTACGCGCGAGTCGCCGTACCGCTCCAGACATCGGCCTGCTCCGACGCCGCCAGCGGCGAGACCCACGCCTCGACGACATCGATCCAGCGCTGGTAACTCGTGGCGCTCAGGCAGGGCGGCCAGTCGGAGGCGAACATCAACCGCGCCGGGCCGAAATGTTCCATCGCCGCGTCGAAATAGGGCCGCAAACCCTCCGGGGTCCAATTTGCCCAATCGGCCTCCATCGGCAGGCCGGAAAGTTTGGCCGCGACTACGTTGGGTCTCTGGGCGAGTTCCCGGAAGGGCCCAAGCCACGGGGCCGGGTCGGATGCGCGCACGTCGGGCTTGCCGAGATGGTCCAGCACGAAATGGAGTTCGGGATGCGCGTCCACCAACCCGACCGTGTACGGCAATTGCGGCTCGTTGACCAGCAGATCGTAAACCAGAGAGCGCGCTGCCAGCGCATCGAGCCCGGCGTGAAAGGCCGGGTTCTCGAAAAAGTCGCCCGCCGGAGTTCCCTGCATGATGATGCGGGCACCGCACAGCTTCGGTTCGCTCGCCAGGGCGGCGTCCAACACGTCGCCGACGTTTGGTGCAGTGAGCGCAAACCAGCCGACAACGCCGCGGATCCAATCGTGGCGGCTGGCCAGGTCAAACATCATGGAGTTCTCGGCCGTGCTCTGGAGACATTGGATGAGGACCGAGCCATCAACGCCTGCGGCAGCCATGACGCCGGCAAATTCCCCGGCGGTGAAATTCCGGGCGAGTTGCGGGCAAGTATCATCGATCCAGGGAAAGTCGGCTTTCTCGTACTTCCAGAAATGGTGGTGGGCATCGATTCGCATGACGGAGCAGACGGGGCGCTAAGGTTTTAGGGCCGCGGGAAGTTCCAAGGAATGGTAACGATACATCTGTACGGCGGTGTCGTGCAGTTCTCCCACGTCGAGTGCCAGCAAGGGCTGCGTGCCGGTGCCCTGGAAAAGGGGCGTGTCGCGCTTGATTCGCCAGAGGACATCCGCGGCGCTGAGCTGGTAAGACGACACCTCCGGCGTGTGGGCAACGATTTCCGAGCTCTCCTCCGGGTGCTCGATAAGGTAACGCATCGAGCGGTCCAAAGCATAGACGTACCGCCTCAACAGCTCCTTCTCCGCGCCGTAAAAGGCCGGGGTCACCGTCGAGACGTCGCCGTAGTCCGGGTAGCCGACTTCCGCGAAGTTAAGTGCCACCCAGTTGCGGTACCCGTTTCGCTCCAGAAGCCGCGGCTGGTTGTCGAGCCATCCCTGGTAATAATCCATCGCCCCGGCGATCAGCGCGTCGGGTCCGGCACCCGCGTTGATGACCTTCACGTCGTCGATCGACATGCCCATCTGACCCAGCACATAGCCGAGATAATACGCGCCGCCGGGCTGCACGCCGAACGTGCGTCCGCGCAGGTCGTCCACCCCGAGTCGCTTCGGCGAATGCTGCTCGTGCGGCACCGCTTTATCCAGCATCAACCAGCACAGAGGCGACGTTTTCATGTTCGCGCAGATCATCTTCAGCGGCGAACCGGTGGGACTGGTAATCATCTGGAACAACGGCTCGGCAAAGCCGACATAAACATCCACGTGCCCGGCAAAGAGCGTGTTGAGGTGATCCCGGCCCGGGCCGCCCTCCACGATTTGCAGGTCGATGCCTACGTCGGAGAAAAATCCTTTCTCCCGGCCCAGCAACCAGGGCGACACCTGATCGTTCGCGATCCAGTTCAGGCCCAAGCGCAACGGCCGCCCAGGGCTCAAAGGCGCGGGCGCAGGCGCGCCGGGCACGGGGATGAACTCGTTCGTCAGGTAGCGGGCTACGTCGAAGCGCGACTGCACCGCGGCCTCCGCCTCGGCCAGGGAATACGGGTGATTGCCGGCAGAAGTGGTGGCGGGCGGTTTGCAACCCGTGATCCCTCCTAGCGCCAGCGCGGCCGCCAGCGTCCCGCCAACCCACGGCCACCGGGAGTGGCGAGTGGTCGGAATTTTCATCGGCGTCTTGGCTCCAGCCGCGCCCAGAGTTCGCTGTCCAGCCGGCCGCCGCCGTAGCCCACCTTCACCCCGAAATCCTGCTCTTGGACGAAGGTCAGATCGTAGTCGCGCACGACCCGGGCGAGCGCGACCGGACTTTGCATCATGCTGTGGTTGCGACCGAGGCAGACGTGCGTGCCGCCGCCGAAGGTTCCGTTGGTCTTCGGGGCAAACGCGCCGTTCTCGACGAAGCGCGCCGGGTCGAAGCGGAACGGCTCGGGGTAAAACTCCTCCAGGTAATGCGTCATCGTGTTCGGATGCAGCAACGGCGTCCCGGCCGGAATGTGGTAGCCGCCGAACTCGAACGCTTCGACCGGGTGTTTCGTCAGCGTGAAGACGCCGGGGCGCACGCGCTGGGTTTCGAGGATGGTCGCCTTCAGCCGCGGCATCCCGGCCAGGGCCATGACATCCTTGCCGTCCCAGCCGTCCACCTCTTCGCGCAACGCCGCCAGCCACCCGGGCGTGTGGTAAGTAAAGATCAGCGCCCAGTTGATCAGATTGGAAGTGTTGTCCGTCCCGGCGAGCAGGATCAGGTACAGATCGTTGATCAGGTTATCACGGTCGGGCGAATCGCCCTCGACCTTCATGCGGGCCTTGAGCGTGCGGCCAAAATTGTCGTCAACCAGGTCGGGATTGGCCAGGCGCTCGTCCACGATGCGCCCCATCACGCCGAATGCCGCCGCCTTCAGCTTGCGGTAGTTTTCCTGGGCAATGTAATCCTGGCGGTTTTCGTCGAGAAAGAGCCCGCGCAGCATGAGGAACTCCCAGCGGGCGAGGCCGGGGATCAGGTCCTCGGCGATCTCGGCTTGCGCCACGGTTTTGCTGTTGATCTTGGTGATGAGTTCGCCCCAGAACGTGATGAGTTCGATCGGCCCTCTTGCCGCGGCGGTGGCGATGTCGTGTTCGAACCAACGATTGAAGTCCGGCAGGTAGCGCATGGCCGGGATCTGGTCGAAAGCCGGTTTGAGGATGATGCGCTTTTGCCGGTGGTGCTCCCCGTCGAGAGCGGTGACGTGGTCCGGCCCCATCTCGTCAAGGAAGGGAGCGTTGGCGTGGGCGTACCCCCACAGTTTGCCGTTGCGCCAGATAAAGTCGTTCGCCTCCACGCCCGCCAAGACAACATAGTGGCGGTTGCGGAACCAGGTGCGGTACACCGGACCCATCTGGCGGTAGGCCCGCAGATGGAAATCCATCGGGTCGTTTTGGAACGCCTGGTCGGATTCTGCGTCGGTGGCGCCGGCGCGGTAAATCGGAATATCCTCCACGGTTTTGGTCTCGGTGATGGTCATCATAAAGTAGCGAGCGGCTTCACGAACGCAGGTCTCTTTTCCAACGGAAAATCCAGTGTTCCCACGCCTTGCACAGGCCGTACACGGCCAGGGCGAGACCGCAGGAAATGATGCTGACGGCGTAGAGGCGGTCCGCGCGGTATTCCACCGTGGCCTGCACGATCAGGAACCCGAGCCCTTTGCGGGCAAAAAACCACTCCGCCACGATGGCCGCGATGATGCTGCCGGTGAACGCGATCTCGTGCGCCGCCACGTAGTAAGGCAGCGCCGCGGGCCAGCGCACCTTGGCGAAGATTTCCCAGCGGGAGGCGTTGAGGGTTTCCAGGCGGTCCAGCAGCACCGGGTCCGCCGAGCGCAGGCCCTTGACGAGGTTGGCCAGCAACGGGAAAAAGGAGACCACCACCACCACGATGACCTTCGGCGTCAGGGTGTCGCCGAACGTGACCACCAGGATGCTCGCGACGGTGACGAAGGGCGCGTTCCGGATCACCACCGTCCAAGGCGACATGAACTCCTCGGTCCACGGCACGTAGATAAAGAGCGCCGCCAGGCCCACGGCCAGCACGTTCGCCACGGCGTAGCCGATGAGCGCCTCGTAGAGCGTGATGCCAAGGTGATACCAGAGTTCGCTCTGCTCGTTGGCGAGGACCGACCACACCTTCAGGGGCGGCGGCAGGAGCATGGGGGGCAGGTTGCTGACCCGGATGAGCAGCAGCCAGAGCAGGGTCCCGGTCACCAGCATCAGCGCGTACGCCTGCACCGGCCGCCAGCGGCTCATGACCGCACCTCCGCGCTCACCGTCTCGCGCAACACCCGCCGCACCCTGGACACTTCCTCGAGGAACTCCGCGCCGACCCACGCCACCCGCGGCCGCTCCAGCTCGACGGTGATGATCTCGTGGATGCGGCCTGGATGCGGCGATAGCACCACCACGCGATCTGCGAGCGTCACCGCTTCCTCCACGCTGTGGGTCACCAGCACCACCGTTTGCCGCGACTTGGCCAGGACGCCCCCGAGCCATTCACACATCGCTTCGCGGGTCAACTCGTCGAGCGCGCCGAAAGGTTCGTCCAGCAGTAATAATTGTGGATGGTGGACTAACGCACACGCGATGTTGACCCTCTGCTGCATCCCGCCCGATAGCTGATGCGGGTAGTGCTGCATGAATTGCCCGAGTCCAAATTCCTGCAACAACCGGCGCGGCGAGAGCACTTCGGCACGCCGGCAAATTTCCAGCGTCAACTCGACGTTGCCCAACGCCGTGCGCGCCGGGACCAGGGCTGGCCGCTGAAAGGCGACGCCGATCTCCTGGCGGCGTCGCGCCTCCAGCGCCGAGGTGCCCCCGATTAAGATCGTCCCGATGGTCATGGTTTCCAACCCCGCCAGCAAGCGCAATAGCGTGGTCTTGCCGCAACCCGACGGTCCGAGCAGGGCAACAAACTCACCCGCCGCCACTTCTATGGAGATGCCATCCAGTACCTGCACGGAACCAAAGCGTTTGCCCACCTGCTCGATCTGCACGGCGGGACGAACGCTGACGGGTTTGGAAGCCAAAGCGACGTTCATCGGTCAACACTCAAAAACCGACCAAGGCCGATTCCAACCAGGAAAAAGAAGCATGTTTTTTGCGCAAGAAGCCAACCCTTGATAACCCTTCGCCCACTCGCGGCCAGGCGTGCTCCTGGCACCAGAAGCTCCATACTGTCGCGTCGATGGCCGCTTGGCAAGCCGAGATTTTTTCACGTTTTTGCAAACAACCCTTTTCTTGGTAGTACCCCATTATGTGCTCCGGGCCTTGCGAAATTTGGCCCATGTTTCCAGCGGAAACTGTTGGGAAAAAAGTCGGAATGAGCAAAAACCGCCAGCAAAACAGAGCTTGTGGATGAGGCGCTTACATCACATGACGGAGTAGTATTAGAAGCCCCTGCGCTTACTTGCGCGTGTCCTCCTTCGATTGTTCCGCCTGGCGCTTCACGCCCTTTCGGGTGGTGATAAGCAGCTCGCGGGCTTTCAGGTCGTATAGAGCAAGAAGTTGGTCGTCCAAGGTGTGCCAAGACCGCTCGTCAGAGGTCATGCCCAGTTTAACCCAGCCGCTCCCGCCCACGTTGGCTTGGAGTAAATGTAAAATCTCCTCGTCCGAGAGTTCTTCGTCTTGCGCCAAGGCCGGCTTCGTTCTCTGGAAGGTGGCGCTCTCTGCTTTGTCCTCGTGAAAGACGATTGCCACCGTCAGCCCCGACGCTGTGAACATCATCGCGTTTGGTTCGGACTGGATCGGAGCGCCATACCTCGCGGTGCACTGTTGAGGCGTCTCCCCGATCTGAGCGCTTGCCGACGGCGCGAGCACAAGAAGCGAGGCAAAGTAGAAAAGCAGGGGGCGCATGATGCCCCAAGCTAGTGGCTCCGGAATTCGCTGAACAAGCTCAAAGTAAGTGTCGTTGCGTCCTGGTGGGGCAGTTGTCCACCTGCCAGTGTAATCACCAGCCTTGCCGCCAAAACTCTTCGTGCAGCGTCGCAAGGTCTGGGTAGAGACCCACTGTGCATCCTGCCTCCCGCAGCATTACGGTACTACCATACTACTGGCATGCCGTAATACCTTCTGGAGCTGCTACAGAAATGGAGAGCAGTGGGCGGGCAACGGCTGCGCTGGACACCCCGAGTCGCCTACGCTGAGGGCGCACAAGCTCCAGGCCGGGGATGAGCGAAAAATGCCCGTCGTTGGTTGAAAACGCCAGAAACCACTCGAGAGCCACCGCGGCTATCCACATGCTGTTAATGGCCCCTACAATGTTCTTTACCCGACTGTGCAGATTACCCTAAAACTGGACGTTCATGATCCGTCCCTACGTCCTCTTGCTGTTCACCGTTCTGGCCGTCTTTCTGTCGGCCGGCCTTGCCTCCGCAGACGACGCCCCACTGCCCGCTGATTCGATTCTGCACTTCCAGATTTTCGGTAGTAATCCCTACAACTACGGCGGTGGTCCTGCGGATGTGACCGCCACTAGCACTTCCGGCCACTACACGTTCACCTCCTTTCCTGCCTTCTCGGACTCACCGGCGGAGATCTTCGTGAACACTAACCTGGCAGCGCCTTCCTACAGCGTGGGCTTTGATGCTCCCGCAGACCATCACCTCGTCGTGGGCAGCTTCACCAGCCCGTCCGGTAGCGGCGGCGTGTACTTCGGCGAGCATCCCCCGGCAGTCAGCGTCGGCAGTAAGAACTGGCAGATCCTTGAAGTTGCCTACACCAGCAACGGGAGCCTGATCCAGCTCGCGGCCGACTTCGAAGCGCTAGGCGAGGATGGCCAGTTATTGTTGCGCGGAGAGATCCGCTTTCATTCCACCGTGCTCTTGCGCGGCCTCGTCACCTTTGCCGCCGATGCATTTCAAAAGGCCAGATCGTCCGGGAGTGTGGTGGTCACCGTGGCGCGTACGGGCAACACCTCCGCAGCGGCCTCCGTGCAGTACCGCACCACTCCCTACAGCGCGGTCAAGAACCGCGACTACGCCAAGACCAAAGGTACCTTGACCTGGGCCGCCGGTGACGCTTCCTCCAAGACTTTCGCCGTGCCGGTCTTGCCCGCTGGCGACACCGTTGGTGACCGCGTGCTTTTCGCCAGCCTCAAAGGAGACGGCGTCGGTACCATCGCCAACGCCGCCGTGACGATCATTGATGACCGCCAGCGGCCGGCTGCGCTCCGCCCCGTGCCGGACGGCAGCATCGACAGCGTTTACGCCCCCCTGACCGGCGACGTGGTGCCGGCCAGCGTCGGCTCGCTCGCTCCCCAAGCCGACGGCAGCGTGTACGTCGGCGGCAGCTTCTACACGGTCGCCGGGCGCACGCAGCCCGGCATCCTGAAGGTGGACGCGCAGGGTGTACCCGACTTCGGGTTCCAGTCGCCGCTGGTGGTGGGCGGCGCACAGGACAGCGGCAGCAGCTCCAGCGTCCGAGCTATCGCGGTGCAGCCAGACGGCAAGGTGCTCGTCGCCGGTGAATTTCTACTGGCCGATACCGGCAAGCGCGCGCTCCTAGCGCGCCTCAATCCCGACGGCAGCCTGGACGCCGGGTTCCACGCCTATCTGAACGCGGACTATTCTGCGAACGTGTACGCCATGGCGCTCCAGCCCGATGGCGGCGTGGTGGTAGCCGGAGCGCTGGACAACAATCGTACCCGGGCTGCGCGGTTTCACCCCGACGGCACGCCGGACAGCGGCTTTAACCCGCCGCCTTTCCAATCGTACAGCACGGGCCGGATCGTGCGAATCCAGCCGGACGGGTGTCTGCTCGTCAGCACGGAGGACGGCGAAGTCATGCGCCTGCACGCCGATGGCAGCGTGGACGACTCCTTTTTCACCTACCCCTTCCCCGTTGGGGACACCAATAACTTGGTTCTGCAACCGAATGGCAAGATCATCCTTGCCAACACAATGGCCAGTGTGCTGATTGCACGCCTCAACCACGACGGCAGCCTTGATACTAGCTTTGTAGGTTTTGCTGACGCCCGAGCACCCTACAGCAGCGCTCCCCTCGCCCTGCAGCCTGACGGTAAGCTGCTCGTTGGGGCGCGGTATAGTCCAGTCGACGGTTCGCCGGTCAACCTCCTGCGCCTGAACACGGACGGCACCTTGGACACTAGCTTCCACACGGCGGCGGCGGTGCCGCTGACCCCCCTGGTGCTGGCGTTAGATGCCTCCGGCGGCCTGCTGGTGGGATCGGCTTTTTCCTACGCGCGCTCCGAGACAGCACAGCCTTTGGTGACCCGGTTGATGGAAGTTGATCCCACATTACCAGTGGTGAGCATCGCAAGCGACGGCTCTGCGGCTGTAAAGACTAGCGGGCAACCGGGCCGGCTAGTGCTCACACGCACAGGCGGCGATTTGTCCGCGCCGCTGGCCGTGCACTACAGTGCCGGGGGCAGCGCAACGGCGGGCTTGGACTACGCCGCTCTCTCAGGCCGCGCAAAATTCCCGGCAGGTGAAAGCACTGTCGCCATTGAGATCGACCCACTGCCAGACGAGACAGGCCGCGGTCCGCACAAGGTGAAGATCAAGGTGCAAGCGGCGGCCAAGTACCGCCTTGGTTCGCCGTCTACCGCCAAGGTGATGGTGGTAGACGCCCTATGATCCGGAACAAAAACCAGCCGATAAATATCACGGCTTGTCACCAGAGGGCACTACTCTCGCGCACGCAACCCGCCGACGTTTAACTCGGCGACTATGGTGAAAGGCAGCAGTTATCGAAGCCCACTCTTTCTCACCGCGCCGCATCAAGGTGATCACAGCATTTGTGTCCAAGAAGTGTGCGGCACTCGTGTCAGACCGGGCTGTGGTATCACCTAGAGCCTGTTATGAACTTAAAAGCCTGCGCTGATGATGAGGGACTTACGATAGACAGATTTCCGAACTGGCCATTTTCTAGGAAATTCGATTGCTCAGCGAGAGGCACTTAAGAGCGGTCTTCATCAGGTTCATAACAGGCTCTAAGATTGAGCAAGTTGAAGAGGTAAGCGTCGTCCCAGCCCGCACGTTTGAGGCGCAGGCGTACGCTGCTCTTGGTCTGAAGGTCACGCTTGGCCAAGCTCAGAGCTACCCGTCGCACCGTAGCCAGGTTGAGCGGTGCGTGTTCCTTCCTGACCCGGCGGCGGTCTTCGTCAAAATGGACATCGAGCCTCCAGGGGAGCTTGTTCTCAATGGCCCAGTGGCCGCGTACCGCGGCGAGCAAGCGTTAAGCGTCTGCGGGCAGACTGCTCGGAAAGTAACGCTCCTGCCTGCTTTGCTTCCCGCCGCGGGCCGGCTGTCGGAGACACTCAACCCGGCAGAGCGAGCGCACACCCGGCCAGGCAGCCAGTCCGCGCAAGCCGCCTAGGAGCCCCTCTGCCGACAGAGCCACGCAGCGGCGCTCTTCGATGCGTCCGTGATCCTTCTCGATGGTCTCGGCGCGGCTAGCTTCCTTGTTTAAAGCGGCCAGCGTCGCCGCGTCGCCAAAGAGTTTTTGCGCGTCGGCGTGGTTAGCTTTCAGCGCCAGGACGTAGTGGCCTTGCTTGCGCGGTGATCTGCGCGACGACCTCCTTGTGGGTGCCCATGGCATCAATGGTCACCGTCGCCCCGCGCAGATCCAGCAGGCGGAGCAACTCTGGAATGGCCCTGATCTCGTTGCTCTTTTCGTCCACCGCCACCTGGCCGAGCACCAGATCGAGCCCTTCGCTGACAAAGGCGCTCACCACGTGCAAGGCCCGTCTGCCCTCTGCGCCATCGAAACTACGGCGCAACGTTTTGCCGTCAACGGCGATCTGTCTGGGAGTTGTCGCTTGCTCCCAACGCGAGTTAATCCAGCGCAGAAAGCAGGCGTGCAACTCCTCGGGGTTAAGGCGGCGGAACACGCGCTAGGGAGGTGTCGTGGCTGGGAATGCCGCCAGGCAGTTCTAAAAACGTGCGCAGCCATCCCTCCTTAGTCTTGGCCCACTCGGCCATGTCGCAAAAACCTTCGGCTCCGGCCAAGGTCGCACTTAAAGCCATCAACAAGATGTCGCAGAGCAGGTGACGGCGCGTGCGCTCCACGCGCGGATCAGTGACGCCGGCGAACAGGCGGCCTGGTGGCTAAGGTTGAAGCATCTCCATGCTTCCAATCTGCGAAGCGCATCAATCGGCTGCCACATCTTAGATGCGTTCGCCCTGCATAGGAAGCTGAAGCGCTTGACGGTTCCAGCAGATTAGTTCTCAATCCAGCCGTGCGCTTCCTTATCGTCGAAGATGACCCGAAGATAGCCGGTTTCATCCTCAACGGTCTACGGCAGGAAGGGCACGAGGTCGCCGTCGCTGGCGACGGCGAAACGGCGCTTGAGCGCGCAATACAATCGCCCACGCCCTACGACGCGCTGGTGCTGGACCTGATGTTGCCACGACTCAACGGCTTTAGTGTGTTGCAATCCTTGCGTGCCAGTGGCATCGCCACCCCGGTGCTCATGCTTAGCGTGCTGGGCTCCGTGGACGACCGCGTGCGCGGACTGCGAGCGGGAGCCGACGATTACCTCGTCAAACCGTTCGCCTTTGACGAACTGACCGCTCGTCTAGTCGCGCTCACCCGTCGCGTGCGACCCGCCCACGAGACGGCAGCCGCGCAAACCGTCCTCGCCCTGGCCGATCTGACCATGGACCGCTTGCATCGGCAGGTGCGCCGAGCGTCCAGAAGCATCGAACTTCAACCCAAGGAGTTCGCGTTGCTGGAATGTTTTCTCGGCCACGTGGGCCGCCCCCTCACGCGCGCCATGATCCTCGAAGAAGTCTGGCGCTGGACCTTCGATCCGCAAACCAACGTCGTGGACGTGCTCGTGCGGCGGCTGCGCGGCAAAATCGACCTCCAAGGCGAACCCAAACTCATCCACACGTTGCACGGCATCGGTTATGTTCTCCGCGCTGACTAGACGCCTACGGCGTTCGTTGGGCTGGAGCATCAGCCTGTGGTACATCTTTGGGTTTACCGGCGGGTTTCTGCTCGTGGGCGCGCTTGCTGTGCACGTCACCAAGGAGGGCGACCTACGCGGCGACCGGGAGGAGATCAAAGAGGAGTTTGAGCAAAACGCCGCACGGTGCCGACGTCTGGGCACGGCGCTGTTCGCCACCGGCGACGCCCGGGAACCGGCGGAAGTGGAGAACACCATGCTGCTGCTGACGGATGGAGCGGGCCAGACCCTGCTCCTGGTGCCCGCGTTTTCGGAAACGGCAGAGGAAACCCGGCGGGTGGCGGCCCTGCTTTCCCCGGAGCGGCGTTCCGGCTGGCAGACGCTCCGATCGTCCGCGGAGCGCGATCGAACCTGGCAGGTGTACTCCGAGCCGATGCCGGGCAGTGCCTGGCTGCAGGTGGGCAAAAGCGACCACCATTGGCGGGAAACCCGGGAGCGCCTCCAGGAGGGACTGCTGCCCGTCGTCAGTTGCGTGCTCCTCGTAGGAGTGGGTGGGGCGGGGTTGCTGACGCTGAGCATCCTGCGCCCGGTCCACCGGCTCATCGACACGACCCGCCGCGTCATCCGCAGCGGCGACCTGACGGCCCGGGTGCCGGTCCGCGCCGCGCACGGCAACGAACTCGACGAACTCAGCGTGCTCTTCAACCAGATGCTTGCGCGCAACGAAGCGCTGATCCGGGGAATGCGCGAGGCGCTCGACAACGTCGCCCACGACCTGCGCACCCCGCTGACACGGCTGCGTAACTCCGCCGAGGCCGGCCTGCGTGACCGGGACGCCAGCGCGCACGCCCGTGGCGAGGCCCTGGGCGACGCCATCGAGGAAGCCGAGAACACCCTGGGCGTCCTGCGCATGCTCACCGATATCTCCGAGGCCGAGCACGGCACGATGCGCCTGCATGCAGAAACCGTTGGCGTCAAGGAACTGGCGCTAGCCGTCGCCGACCTCTACGAGTACAGCGCGGAGGAGCGCGGGGTGCGCTTGCGCGTAGAGGTGGACGCGGATCTGTGGGTGTGCGCCGACCGGGTGCGCCTTCAGCAGGTCGTCGCCAACCTGTTCGACAACGCGGTGAAATACAGTCGACCCGGCGGTGAAATTCTCTTGACCGCCGGCACCGCGGACGGGGGAAGCACCGCCTGGATCAGCCTCCGGGACGAGGGGCTGGGCATCCCCGCCCACGATTTGCCGCGGATCTGGGAGCGCCTCTACCGGGGGGATCACAGCCGTACCCGCCGGGGCAGCGGATTGGGGCTGAGTCTAGTCAAGGCCATCGTCGAGGCGCACAGCGGAAAAGTGGAAGCGCAGAGTACGGTTGAGCTAGGCTCGGTGTTCACCGTCACGCTGCCCGTTGACGGGGATTTGCTGGTCGAAGCATTGGCGGGTCAGACCTGTGGTCAGTCCGGCTAGTAAAATGACAAAACTGTCATCTGAGGGCTTTTGTCGTTGGCACACAGTGACATGCGGGAGAGCGAGGGTTATTTCGCTGTACGAAAACCGTGTTCTCCCGCGGCACCGGGCAGTTTGGTGACGCCCTGCGCTGGCTGGCATGCGAAGACTATCGTTATGGCTCTGATGCGTTCCCGCCTTGTTTTCCTTTGCCGTGCCGGTCTGCTGACGGCGGCCTTTACCCACCTCTCCGCACAGGACACGCCCCCGGGCCTGGCTCCATCTGAAGCGCAACTCAAGGGCCTCAAGGCCCGCTCCATCGGACCCGCCGTCATGGGCGGCCGCATCTCGGACATCGCGCTCGACCCGAAGAACCCGCACGTGTTTTACGCGGGTCTGGCAACCGGTGGCATCGTCAAGACGGCCAATGATGGCATCACCTTCGAGCCGATCTTCAGCAAGCAACCCATGCTCTCCATCGGCGCGCTGGCCCTTGCGCCATCCAATCCCGAGGTGCTCTGGGTGGGCACGGGCGAGGCGAACGATCGCAATTCCTCCGGTTGGGGCAACGGCGTGTACCGCTCCACCGACGGCGGGGGGACGTGGCAGCACCTCGGCCTGGACAACAGCCGAGCCATCAACCGCGTCGTGGTCGATCCGCGCAACGCTGACGTGGCCTACGTCGCCGCCGTGGGCGATCTGTGGGTCGAAACCCCGGAACGCGGCCTCTTCAAAACGGCAGACGGCGGCAAGACGTGGAAGAACCTCCTCCAGGCCCCACCGCCGCACGACAGCCAGGCGGGCTGCGGCGACGTGGCCCTCGACCCCACCAACCCGGATACCGTTTACGCCGCACTCTACGCCCGGCGGCGCACGCCCTGGTCCTTCACCTACGGACCGAACGCCAGCGGCAGGGACGACGTGGGCGGCATTTTCAAGAGCACCGACGGCGGCGCGACCTGGAAAAAACTCGCTGGTGGTCTGCCCGGGGGCACCGGCCGCATCGGCCTGGCGGTCTCCGCGAGCAAGCCCGGCGTGGTCATGGCCATTGTGCAGAGCGACGCCAACGGACCCACGGATTTCCGCGACATCCACTCGCTGGCCGGCGGCGTCTTCCGTTCGGAAGACGGCGGCGAGCACTGGACCCGCCAGAACAACATCGACCCTCGCCCCTTCTACTTCAGCCAGATCCGCATTGATCCCGCCAACGACCAGCGCGTGTACGTGCTTGGCATGGCGATGCTCGCCTCGGACGACGGCGGCAAGAACTTCCGCGAGGACCTCTTTGAAAAAGTTCACCCCGATTGCCACGCGCTGGTGATTGAACCGGGCAGCGCGCCGCCCCCGCATCCATCCAAGCCCGGCGACAAGGACGACCAGCCCAAGCCGCCGGTCTCCGCCCGTCTGCTGCTCGGCACGGATGGCGGCGTGTACCAGAGCTTCCAGGCCGGGCGCAACTGGGACCACGTCAACCACTTCGCCTGCGGACAATATTACCGTGTGACCACCGATGACAGTCAGCCGTTCTACCGCATCGCGGGCGGCTTGCAGGACAACAGCAACTTCGTCGGACCCAGCGCCACCAACACCAAGGACGGCATCCTCAACACCGATTGGATGGGACTCACCGGCGCGGACGGCTTCTACACGGCGTTCGATCCCACGGACAAGGAAGTCGTGTACGCCGAGGCCCAGGAGGGCATCGTCTTCCGGGTCAACCTGCGCACGGGCGAGGGCAAGGAGCTTCATCCCGCCCCGGCCGAGGGTCAGGCCCGCTACCGCTTCGGCTGGAACACGCCGTTCTTCGCCAGCGTCCACCATGAGGGGACGTTTTATCAAGCAGGCAACCGTGTCTTCAAGCTGACCGACAAAGGGGAGCATTCTGCTGTTATCAGCCCGGACCTGACCAAGGACGAGCCCGCCAAAACAACCGCGGTCGGCAGCGGCGCGGAGAACTACGGCATCATTTACTCGCTCGCGGAGTCACCCGCCAAGGCCGACCTGCTCTGGGCTGGCACGGACGACGGACGGCTCTGGGTCACCGAGAACGAGGGCGGCCAGTGGACCGAACGCACCGACAACTTGCCTGCTCTGGCCCACGGTAAGTGGGTCCACCGTCTCGTGCCTAGCGCCAAGGATCCCAACGTCGCTTACGCGGTGTTCAGCGCCTACCGTCTAGGTGACGACGAGCCGATGATCTACCGCACTGCCGACCTCGGCAAAACATGGCAGTCCGTGGTCGGCGAGGGCTTGCCGAAGGACGCGCCCGTGCAGGTCGTCTGCGAGGACCCGGAAAACCTGCGTCTGCTCTACGCGGGCACGGAGGCCGGCCTGTTCGCCTCCTTCGATCAGGGCGGGCACTGGGTGAAGGTCGGTGGCCTGCCCGCCGTCGAGGTGGATGACCTGAACATCCAGAAGCGCACGGCGGATCTGGTCATCGCCACCCACGGTCTGAGCCTCTTCGTCCTCGACGACTCCCGCCCCCTGCGGGAATTGACCGCCGAGGTCGCCTCGCAGCCGGCGCACCTCTTCAGCGTGCGACCGGTGGAAGGCGCCTACCGCCTGCCCGGCTTCTCGGATTGGAACGGCAAGGGTGATTACCACGGCGACAACCCGGCCGAGGGTGCGCTCTTCACGGTTTGGATCAAGGAGTTCACGGGCGACGAGATCAAGTTAAGGGTCACCAACTCCGCCGGCCAGACGGTGGCTAACCTCAAAGCCCCCGGTGCGCCGGGATTGAACCGGCTCACCTGGGACCTACGCCCAACGCCCGACGTTCTCGTCAAGTACGGCGGCGACGACCCCAAGAAGCTCGTGCCTACCGGGGAATACACGGTTGAACTCAGCTACGGCGAAACCAAAGGAAAGCAACCCTTTCATGCCAGCGTAGCCCAGGGAATCGAAGCGCGCTCGGCCGAGGATGAGTCGCAATGATCAGAAATGAGACGATTTTGAAGCTCGTTTCGTGTTGTGACAAAACTGTCATTTCTGAAGTGGTAAATTCGGTCGACAGCGTGCAGTGCGCCGCTAATCTGGGCGCATGGGAAATACGGGCCTCAGAAAGTTCATTGTCTGGCATGGAAACTCGAAAGCCGGCAAGCGCGTCTTGGCGGCCGCTCTCGTGGCGGCCGTTTGTGGCTGCCTAGGCACCGCACAGGCGCAGACCATCACATCCGGCGTACTGGAGGACAACGGGGCTACCTCGAATGGGTTGGACGGCAACCAGAACCTTTACTCCACTCCCACGGCGGGGACGGCCAACATCACCACGGCTGGCGGGTATGATTTCACGGCCACGATGTACATGACGCTGACGAACATCACGTCGATCAGCATCACGCTCACCGTCCAGGACGGCAATTCGGCGAACGACTCGCAGGGCTTCGATTACAATCATTTGCATCTCTCGCTCGACGGCACTGCCACGGGGCTCACGCTCAACGGCTTCCGGGGCAACGGGCTCCAAGATACCTTTACGTTCACCGGAGTGCCGACGAACGCGGCGACGATTCTCGCTTCGCTCAAGACGGACGGCAAACTCGTTGGCACCATCACCACCGACAATCCCAACGATACCATCACCGCGCCGAACGAGGTCTATCTTGGCAACGACCAGAACAACGCGACGACGACCCTGAGTATCTCCGGCGTCCCGGAGCCGAGTACGTGGGCCTACGTGGGTCTTTCCCTGCTGGCTTTGGCCGGACTGCAACGCGTTCGCCGCGCCTGATCGCCGCACAGCGCGCTCCCAATGAAAACGCCGCCGCTTCTTCTGCGCACGGGTTTGCTCGGGCTGCTCTGGGCCGCGCCGGCCGGGTTGCGCGCGCAATCTACCGTGACCGTGACGAACACCCAGTTGCAGAGCAACTTCAACGGGGCGACCGGCGCGGGGCAGACCGCTCCTATCGCCGCGCAGCCGTTCACGTTCACCATGCGGCCCGCTTACACGAGCATCCTTTCCGTTTCGATCACTCTCACCGCGATTGACGGCGACACGGGACTGGGGCCAAACGGCGTGGTCGACACGCCTTACCCACCTCCGGGTGACGGCACGCAGTTCGGCGACGACGATTTCGACGTGAATTCCCTCTCGCTGCGGCTCAACAACATCGACCTCGGCCGGAACTTGCTGCTCAACGGCCTAAATTCCTACGATAACAGCGCGCCCGTGGCGGCCAGCGATTTCGTGACGATCACTGTCACCGGTACCCCGGATAACGCGGCAGCCTTGCTGGCCGCGTTCAACACCGGGTCGCTGACCGCTCTCATCTACGATTCCACCGGGGTGGCCAATTCCAATGGGTTCGAGCTGCCCAACACGCTCATCGACCATACGACCCCGCTCAATGCCACCCTCTCCATCACCGGTACGGTGCCCGAACCGGCAGCCGTGTTCTGGCTGGCGACCGGCGGGGCCGTTCTCGTCTACCTCGGCCATCGCCGCCGCCGCGCCTAGCTAAAGTCCGCGATTCGGAAGCGGAATCTTCTCCTCTTGTTGCCTCGCAGGGCCATGACTTTACCCAAAGCTTGTCTACCACCGTTTGTCTCCGCCCCATGGTGGAGCACGTTCTTTCCATGAAAACCATCCCAGCCTTCCTCGTCGCCTTCGCTTCGGCAACGCTCTGCGGTCAGGCCGCTCTTGGCGCGGCGACCACGCATCACGTCGCGCCGCAGCCGGTGGCTCCGCTCCGCGGGAAACCGGCTCCACAGCCGGAATCTTCTCCCGGCTCGGGCACCATCCTGCCGACGACCACAACCCCTCTAACCTGGACTGGGACCGCCACGGGCACCGGCGGCATGGGCGCAACCGATCCGACGGTAGGCACCGCCACCGGGGGTGAGGGCTTCAACCAGGATACCTTTGTCCTCACCGTGGCACCCGGCACTTACACGGGTAAGTCCGTCTCGGTCACCATCAGTTGGACCGTCCCGGTGGACGATT
The DNA here is from genome assembly GCA_964245965.1 of uncultured Chthoniobacterales bacterium. Classification (GTDB taxonomy): domain Bacteria; phylum Verrucomicrobiota; class Verrucomicrobiia; order Chthoniobacterales; family SZAS-18; genus CAWCJJ01. The sequence goes on along the minus strand of CAXTOP010000046.1, from coordinate 7,985 downwards.
ACGACCTCTATATCTTCGCGCGCAACGCAGACGGCACCAACGGTGCCGCCGTGGGCAGTTCGGCCAACGGCGCGCCGGGCACCTCCGAGTCCGTGAGCTTCAGCCCGACCTCCACCGGTACGGGCGCATACAATGTCATTGCCGTTTACTTCACGACCGGGGTGGGTGCCGCGAACGTGGACCAGTACAAAGGCGGCGCCAGCATCATCTCCTCGCCGACCGCCCGCACGGCCAGTTACGTCAAAGGGGGCATCACCTTCTCGCCCAACGCGCCCGTCAGGACGCCCACCGCCGCCGCCGACGGCGAACCGAGCAGCCGCGTCGATGCGTTTGGCAACTACTATGTCTGCGGCATCCGCGGCGTCCCTGCCGGGGTAGACCTCTGGTACTTCGACCTGCGGCCCACGATCAACGGCGTCGCCAACCCGAACTACGATCCCAACCTGCGGGTGCCTATCTACCGCGGAATGCCTGACGCTGTAATCCCCGGGGCAGTGTCGGGTGGTGCCTACGCCGCGGGCGGCTTGGGCGGAGGCGACATCGATCTCGCGGTGGGCTTCGGCAACTACACCGGCCTGGGCGCCTCTACGACCGCGCCGCAGCCGGTGCTCGCTTACGCCAGCTTGACAGCAGCGAACGTGACGGTCGGCAACTCCCTCGATCTGGGGAAGTCTTTCGTGTTCAACGCCGCCGGTAACGCCCTCGGGGGCGTCCCCGTCAACGACCGCCAGTGGATGGGCACCTTCGGCAACAACACGGTTTACCTGGAATACCGCAACTTCGCGGAAGGCATCGCTTTCGTGCAGCAATCCGTGGACGGCGGAGCGACTTACGGCCCCGCGATCCCGGTCGGCATGATCCCACAGACCGGTGCCCTGGATGTGGACCAGTTTGACGGCAGCGTTTACATCAGCGGCAACGACGGCTCCGTGTCGACGGGCACTCCCCTGACCCCGACGACCTTCCCGGCCACTTACACGAAGACCCAGGCGACCCCCGTGGGGACAAACCCGGCGAATATCTTCTTCCCGATCCGTGTGGCGGGCGACCAGCGCAACGCCGCCGGGACCCTCGTGCGCAACGGCACGGTGTACGGCGTCTATTCCGACGGACACGGCATCTTTCTGGTTTCCTCCGCCGACAAAGCCCAGACCTGGAGCGCACCCGTGCAGGTCAACGACCCGACGGATCCCGCCACGAAGACCAACCTGCTGCCCTGGCTGGCCACCGGGCCGACGCCGGGTTCCATCGGTGTGGTCTGGTACGGGAGCGACAGCGCCACCAACGACGACAACGCCCGCTGGCGCGTGTACTACGCGCAGAGCTTCGACGCCAACAGCGCTTCGCCCACCTTCCGCATCGTCCAAGCGAGCGACCACAGCAACCACGCGGCCAACATCTCCGAGAGTGGCCTTTCGACCACCGGTGTGTCGCCCAACCGCAACCTCATCGATTACTTCCAGATCAACTTCGATCCCACCGGAGCCGCCGTCATCGGCTACACGGACGATCACAGCGATTTCAGCGGCAACGTGTACGTGACCCGCCAGATCAGCGGCCCCTCCATCAACAACAAGGCGGCCACGATCCCGACCCCGACGGAGGGTTCCACCCTGCCCGCCGTTTCCGCGACGCAGCCCATCCAGCCCGGCCCCAACGGCGAGCAGGTGACGGACTACGCCATGGATCAGGACAGCGGCCTGGTGGCCGTGACGCCCACGACCAGCCCGATCGACATCTTAAGTGTGCTCTACACCTCGCAGGATTCCAACCAGGGGCCTGTGATCACCGCGACCATGACCGTCTCCAACCTGAGCACGGTACCGCCGAGTTCCAGCTGGACGATGTACTTTACCGCCAACGCCCCGGAAATGGGTCTGGTAACCATCGCAGGCAACCAGTATTCGAAGGGGTTATCCGACCGGGGTGACCAGTTCTACGTCCAACTGGCCACCAGCGCCAGCGGCGCGCGGACGGGCACCTGGGGGACGGTGGTGCGCAACTTCGACGGCAGCTTGACAACCACGCCGCAGGGAACGGTGGACCACGTGTACGTCAACCAGCTCAACAATACGCTCAGCGTTCGTTTGTCCACGAGCAAGCTGAACACTTATCTCACCGGGATCGGCCACCCCACGGTTGGCCAGGGGTCGACCTTCTGCGGTCTGCGAGCCCAGACGGCGGGGACGGTCAGCGGCGCGGCGTTGGAAGATGCGACGCGCGGCGGCACGGAGTTCACGATCCAGAATCCGACGTTTTGAAGAGGCACCCGGCGATGGAAGCGATCCGGACGAGAAATGCCAGTCTGCCGATGCTGGTGGCGGCCTTAGCACTGTGCGCGGCGGGTCAGAGCGGGGCGCAGCAGACGGCTGAGGCATTGCCCGCTGGCCCCGTGCTGGCTAAAGTCGTCACCGCCTCTCTGGAGGAGCGAGTTGCCGCGGCGCGATCCGTCAAGGTGATGGATTCGATCCTCGGCATCAAGCTTGGCTCCGAACTGGACGAGGCCCACGAAAAGCTCGACCCGCTGTGCGCGCCGGGCATCCTCCCGAAAACGGAAGGCGGCGGGGAGGAAGAGGAACGCCGGGACGAAAAAGCCGGGAAGACAGACGACAAGATGCTGATCACTACCGGCTCCTGCGTAGCGATGGAGCCGAAGGTCAAACCGGCGGCGGACGAAGAGGAAGGAAGAAAAGTCTTGTGGCAGCTTGGCGGCACCGACTACCTGGCGGTTTACGTCACGGCGGACGACAAGGAACGTTTGACGTCGATCACGGGTATCCTCCGCCCCGGAAAGGAGGTGCCCTTCGACCAGGTGGGCGAAGTCGCTAAGGCCCCCGTCCACGACAGTCATGCGGCCGTCTGGGATGTCCTGCGGCTCGGGCAACCGCTATGCCGGGTGCTCGCAAAAGGAGCGGAAGGCAAGGCCGGAACCATCATGCTTTCTGTGATAGGCCAAAAATCACCGGCGAATGTTTCCCGGCGCGACGAGAAGGACGAGGGCAAAGCAGATTGAGTTGGGTATAACGAGGACTCCTGGCGTGGAACAAAAGAAATTTACTCAAAGGTTTTTTTCTTTGTTCCAAAACGCGGATGCTGTAATCGTCGGCCCCCATGGGGCACATTTTAGGGCATTCGTTCGGTTTTACCTTCGGAACTCGGCGCGTTTTGATCGGCGCGATGGGGATGGCACTTGGCTGGGTCTATGCCGCGCCAGTGCTTGAAGCGCAGATGATGGATCGCCAGACCATGCGCGACGCCACGTCTCCGGGCGACCATGTAGTCGTCACCGACGAAGGAGTCCCGAGTGCCTACGGTGCCCCGGCCGCTTTCTCGCGCAGCCGGTTCTCTAGTCTGACGAATGCTTACGTGCTGCCTCCTTTCGGTGTCTACGCGGGTTTGATCTACGAAGGTGACGCCTTGCGCTACGACCATCCGGACCATCTCTTCACGGAGGAGATCGAGGTCGGCCTCCCGCACCGCTTTGGAGTCGCCATCGAAAATGAGCAGGAGATCTACCGCCGGGTTGGGCAAGAGTCCAGTCTCAGCGTCGAGTTACGCTATGCCCTAGCCGACTGGAACAAAATCCCTCTTAACCCCACGTTGTTCGCGGAATACCGTTTCGGCATCGGCAACATCTTGCACGATGAGGGTATCCCCATGCGGCTGGACAAGGGAGAAGGCAAGGCGCAGGCCCACCAGACTTCCGCGCACACTCCAGACGCGGTGGAAGTTCGCCTGCTGCTGGCCCAGGATTTCTTCGATCGTTATGAATGGGCGTTCAACCTCTTCTTCGAGCAGGAGGACGAAGGAGACCGCGGCCGTGAGTGGGGATTCGCGCAGAGTTTCCTGACGCCCGTTTTGCTGTCACAGGAGCGGCTCAAGCTCGGCCTGGAGATGCAGTACCGCAATTTCACCGACAAGGATTCACGCAGCGATCCTTCTCAAGGGTTTGTGATCGGGCCAACGATTGCCTTCAAACCTACCCGGAACACGCGGCTGGACCTTTCACCACTCTTCGGGGTGACCTTCGACGCTCCGCGGGTGCAGGCGTTTGCGGTGTTTTCCTACACTTTCGGACCCGGAGGCGGGGGAGAGCATGAAGCAGAAGAACCTGCCTCCACGCGTAACCGCTAAACCGGTAAAAGGATAGATGGTTGCTTTCAGAAGCGCGTACGGGGATTAGCGGATTTGTTACGTTGTTGTCGCTCGATCCCTTGAGCAGACGCGAGACGTGCGAGCACCTGTAGGTAACGCCGAACTTTTCTTTGATCACCGCGGCCACGCGCGCACAGGTCCAGAGTTCTCCACGAACCCCCCACACTTCCGCTCCGTGGCTCAAAAGATCGGGCAGTAGCCACCGGTGCTTGGCGTCCAGTTCCGGTTTGGTTCCACGTCGTTCCTGCACGCTTCCCTGCCAGCCACCCGCCCTCAGCCAGCCGCTAACGGCGGCCTGCGAGGTGCCGAGTGCCTGTGCGACCCGGCGCTGGCTTCAGCCTTGCGCATGCAACTCCAAAGCGCGTTGGCTCGTCCTTCACGCCACGTTGATGGTCTGGGCTGCGAACGTTGCTTCACCGCTCAACGTAGCGCATGCTTCAAAGCCGAGGTGATAACTTTTTTCTGCAATTGTCAGTAAGTTTGCGGGCCCCGCGCAGGTGCGGGTACAAACGACCGCCGGCTCGCCATTCTCGCCATACGTGTCGGTAGATCGTTTCGTGGCTGATGGACAACTCACCCACCCGCCGTCAGCGTCCGCTGACTCGCTCGAGCCTCCATTGTCCACGCAGCAGCCCATCGACGCGCGCCATTTCCACGGGACCAAAGTGGGTGTTGCGCCGCGAGCGCCGCCGTCGGGCCACGGTGCGTTCGTGTGCGCGCCGTGTCCGGTAGAAGCCGTCGTAAGGGGCACGGTTGCGCTGCACCTCCCGCCAGACGGTGCTGCGGTGGCGGCCGAGCCCTTTGCCGATCTTCCCGTCCGAAAAGCCCTGGCCGTGCAGGGTGGCGATGATCACGCGCTCTTCGACGCTGAGTTGGACGTAGCTCATTGGCCTCTCCTTTCCGCCACGTTCACCCGTAAGACGAACCCGACCTGCGTGCAGGCTCGACGCCACCAAGGTGTTGCACTTACCCTGTGAATTCGCGCGGCCTAACAAGGCGCGAGGCTGTGTGAAAACTCGGAACAGCTTACGTAAGTCAAACAAAATCTTTTGTAAGTGCTTGATGAGCCCAACCCACACGCTGTCCGTCAAGAGTTTTCACACGGTCTCGCGCTGCAGCGAACGGCGGGGTGCGTCGGTGCCGAGTTCCTTGCCTTTTCTCCCGCTGTCGCTGAGCTTGGGGCGTTAGGCTTCAAAGTTACGCCCCTTGGATAAGTGACACAGACCCTCTCAAGCCAAAACAAAGCGCCCCTCGGTTGGCGAATCACTGGCATTGCGGCGAGGACACTCGTGAGCGCGATCCTTGTTCTGGTTCTGCTCTACTTTGCCTACAGTGTGTAGGCAAATCTGCTGACAGACGAAGCCTACCGCCAAGGCATGGATGAGTCAGGTCAGATGAAAGTCATGATCAGCGAGTTTCGTGATCATTTTCACGGCCGCGAGCGATAGACTCTATCGTGTATAATATTTAAGTGAGTGCAAGCGGTGGCCGGGATGTTTTTCTTACGATCACGCCAGCGTGCAGCCGCGGGTGGTGACGCGCAGGTTGTGCAAGCCGCTGGCCACTTCCATGACCGTGTCCACAAGACCCGTGCGCAGGTTGCGGAAGGTGTCAAAGACGCTGCGGCACCTTTTGATGCCGGCGATGGCGTGCTCCACACCCACGCGGTAGTGGGCCAAGAGGCGGCGGTTGCGTGCTTTCTCGCTCTTGAAGAGTTCACGGCGGCGAGGCTTTTTCTTGGGCAGGAGCGTCTGCTTGGCTCCCGGTGCCTGGTAGCCCTGCAAGCCGCTGTCCTGGAGGACTACGGCACCGGGCGGGAAAGGAGAGCCCGCTCTCGGTCGGCCAACTTCTTGTCATGCACGCTGCCGGGGCGCGTTGGTCCCGCGTAGACCACGCGTTTATCCCCGGTGGTTACCAGCAGGTTCTTCTTGCGGTGGGCCTTCTTCTTGCCGCTGTAGTGGGTCTTCTGCTCGTCCTTGTCCTTGTCCTTGGGTCGGCGGATGGGCCGCTCGGTGCCGTCGATGATGAGCAAAAGCAACTCCGGGGCGTCAGCCAAAAGCTTGGTCATGTCGGCGGGCTTTCTCGCTGGCAGGAGCAACTCGCGTCCGAGCACCGCACTCAACAAAGGAGTAAGCCGCTTGACCCACTCGCAGACCTGCGGCTGGCTCACGCCAAAGAAAACCCCCATGACCTCCTGGGTGGGATAGCTCTTGAAGGGGTCCTCTTAGGAAACGGAAAAAACTGTACGTTAAGGATTGGCGGCCACCGGTCGAAGGGGCCGGAACTTTCCCGCGCCCGGCGTGACGCGGCTGCGCCAGAGGTAATCGTCGGTCAGGTTGATGTGTTCCCAGCCCAGTGGTGAAAGGTGGGGCAGCAGCGCGTCATCGACTGGCAGGCCGTGGTCACGCAGAGCCTGGGTGGCCCGTTCCAGGTACACCGTGTTCCAGAGCGCGATGGCGGCGGTGACCAGGTTCAGGCCGCTGGCGCGGTAGCGTTGCGCCTCGAAGCGGCGGTCGCGGATTTCCCCGAGCCGGTGGAAGAACACGGCGCGAGCCAGGGCGTTGCGCGCCTCGCCTTTGTTGAGGCCCGCGTGGACGCGGCGGCGCAGTTCCACGCTCTGGAGCCAGTCGAGGATGAAGAGCGTGCGCTCAATGCGTCCCAGTTCACGCAACGCGAGCGCCAGCCCGTTCTGGCGTGGGTAGCTGCCCAGTTTTCTGAGCATGAGCGAGGCCGTCACGGTGCCCGCTTTGATGGAAGCGGCCAGGCGCAGGATTTCCTCCCAGTGGGCGCGGATCAATTTTAGGTTGAGTGGGCCGCCGACCAGGGGCTTGAGCGCGTCGTGCGCGGCATGGCCTTTCGGCACGTAGAGCTTGGTGTCGCCCAGGTCGCGGATGCGCGGGGCGAAGCGGAAGCCCAGCAGGTGCATGAGCGCGAAGACGTGATCGGTAAAGCCCGCCGTGTCGGTGTAGTGCTCCTCGATGCGCAGGTCGCTCTCGTGGTAGAGCAGGCCGTCGAGCACGTAGGTGGCATCGCGCACGCCCACGTTGATGACCCGGGTGCTGAAAGGGGCGACTGGTCGGAGACGTGGGTGTAGAACGTGCGCCCGGGTTCTGTGCCGTACTTCGGATTGACGTGGCCGGTGCTCTCGGCCGGGCCGCCGGCGCGGAAGCGCTGGCCGTCCGATGACGAGGTGGTGCCATCACCCCAGTGCGCGGCGAAGGGCTGGCGGAACTGGGCGTTGACCAGTTCGGCCAGCGCGCCCGAATAGGTCTCGTCGCGCACGTGCCAAGCTTGCAGCCAGGAGAGCCGGGCTAAGGTCGCCCCGGGGCAGGACTCGGCCATCTTGGTCAACCCGAGGTTGAGCGCGTCGGCCAGGATCGCCGTCAAGAGCAGGGTGCGGTCCCTGGCGGGGCCGCCCGTCTTGAGGTGGGTAAAATGCCGGGTGAAGCCCGTCCACTCATCGACATCCAGGAGCAGTTCGGTGATCTTGACGCGCGGCAGCAGCCTCGCCGCTTGGTCGATCAGCGTCTGGGCCGCGACGGGTGCCACCGTGTCCAGCGGCGTGATTTTCAAGCCTGCCTCGGTGAGGATGGCATCGGGCAGGGCGTTGGACGCCGCCAGACGGTTGACCGTCTCCAGGCGTGCGGTGAGCAGAGCCATCCGCTCGGAGAGGTACTCTTCGCCGTCGGTGGCCACGGCCAGCGACGGCGCGCCGCCCGTCTTGAGCGCCGTGAAGGCTCCGGCCGAGAGCAGGTACTCGTCAAAATCCTTGAACTGATCTTCCCCCGAGAGGATGGACACGTCGGAGTGCGGGGTTGATGGATGTTTAG
>CAXTOP010000045.1:0-45459 GCA_964245965.1 uncultured Chthoniobacterales bacterium | reverse complement strand
AAACGAAAACACGTCTTCTAAACCACTTGCACCTTAACTAAACGCCATTGGGGCGACGGTCCCCGTTGCCGTGGAGTATGTCCTCTCTGGCAACCGGGACGATCGCCCTACAACCAGAATCCGGTGCGGCGAAGTCAATCGAGCAGTGCTCTAAACAAAGGCCAACAGTGCTTTCGAAGATCCCGTGTAAGGGACGAAATGGCTGGGCGTCAGCGCCGAGAGGCGCAAGTGGAACCTAATTAGATGAACCGCCAGCAGTGAAGGGATGAAACGGTACCCCTTGTTCCAGTAAAACACGCCTTTGTTCAGCGGTTCCCCTTAGCAAGGCATCCGTTGACAGGCAACACCAATTGGTTCTTCGATCAGGCATCTGTCTTGCTTTATATCTGGCCCGGGTTGCTGGCAAACTATCTGTCCTCTGCTCTCATTAAAAGATGCGCTTTACTTCACCAAGCCTGGTAGCCCGGTGGTGGACCGATTTGTCCTTGCGCGCGAAGGGGCAAGTGGTCCTGGCAATCCCGCTGGCAGCGTTGATCGGCAACTTCTTTTTTGACCTCGCTGTCACTCGCCAGCAGCGGCAAACCCGGCTGGAAATTCAGCACAGCCAGGAGGTGCTCTCTGAGATCAGGAGGATGACCGTGGACACGCTCAGCGCTGAAACCGGCGTCCGCGGTTATCTGCTCACAAAACGCCGAGATTTCCTGGAGCCAAACTACACGGTTGGTAAGACCAACTGGCTGAGCTCGACCGCTCATCTATCCGACCTGGCGAAGGAGAAGCCGGTGCAGGTGGCGCGCGCCCAGCGTGCTGGTGCACTCGCGGCCTCTGCCTTCGAAAAACTCTCCCTGCTGGTACAAACCCTCGGCAACCACTCGGAAGATAGCTTCGCTCCGATCGACACTACCGCTGTTTTGATGGAAGCTCGGGACGCCATCAAAAGCTTGCGGAGTGAACTCGACGACATGGAGATCGAAGAGGAACAAACTCTCAACAACTGGTTGGCGGTTGCGGATCGAGCCGATCGTTCAACACTCATGGTTTACGCCGGTAGCGCCGCCTCTGGTCTGGTCGGTGGGACCTTGGCCGTGCTGCTCTTTAGCCGCGGCATCGTTCGCCGCATCCAACGGCTGAAGGAGAATACTCTCAGGCTGGCGGGTAGGCAACCCTTGTTGCCGTTGCCACTTGCGGAGGATGAAATCGGCAGCTTGGCGCGCGGGTTGGAAGATGCCAATCAACAACTGCGCATGGACAACGCGGCACGCGTGCAAGCAGAAACTCTTCTCTACGCCCACGTTCGCCAGCAACAAGCCATTGCAGAATTGGGCCGACGTGCCTTAGGCGAGCACCAAGACGTGGACACCCTACTCGGCGAAACGGTTTCGTTGATCAAGGACACTTTGAACGTGGAGCTTTCCGGAGTGCTTGAGCATCTGTCGGAACGCGGCGAATTTCGCCTGCGCACGGGCCTGGACGAACACGCCGCCCGGACAGGTATCCGCACGATGAGCGATGATGCGCGGTTCTCGGCAGGCTACGTTTTACGGGCGGGGCGGCCTGTCATCATTGTCGATTCTGCGCAAGAACAGCGCTTCCGTTTGACCCCTTGGCTTGAGGAAGCAGGCGTCCGCAGCGGGGTGGGCGTCACGGTCGGTGATGACGGCAGTGGTACTTCGCCCTTTGGGGTGCTTTGCGCCTACTCGTTGCAGCTGCGTGAGTTCACTCCCGAAGAAGTCCTCTTCCTACAGTCCATCGCCAACGTGTTGGCTACAGCGATCGTGCGCCATCGTGGTGAGGAAGCATTGCGGGTCGTGGAAGCGCGTTACCAGCGAATTGCCGCCAACACGCCGGGGATGGTTTACCAATTTGTCCTTCGGCCGGATGGAACCATCCATTGGCCGTTCATCAGTGAGGGCTGCCGGGAAATCTACGGCGTGGGACCCGAGGAGATTCATGCCGACCCTGAGTTGACGTTCCGGGCGGTTTCCCCAAGTGAATTAACCGCCATGCGCCAGGCGATGGAGCGTTCCGCCGCGGATCTGTCCCCCTTCGAATGGGAAGGTTCCCTGCTCTCCAACACCTCAAGTCCCACCAAGTGGATCCATGCGGCCGCACGTCCCGAGCGGCTGCCGGACGGCAGCGTCCTGTGGGACGGAGTGACTACAAACATCACGCCCCTGAAAACCGTCGAGCAACAACTTCAAAACGCGCTAGGTGAGACAAGGATTGCCCGCGCGCAAGCCGAACGGGCCAACGCCGCCAAAAGCGAGTTTCTCTCACGCATGAGTCACGAACTCAGGACCCCACTGAACGCCATCCTGGGTTTTGGCCAGCTTCTGGAACTCGATGCGGCCAGTACGTTGGAGCAGGAGGGCGTCGCGCATATTCTCAGAGCCGGCCGACACCTTCTGTCCTTGGTGGACGAGGTACTCGATATTGCCCGGATCGATACCGGGCGGATCTCGCTGAACCTCGAACCTATCGACGTTGTCCCGCTGGTAGAAGAATGCGTCGCCATGATCGGCCGCCTGGCGAAGGAACGTGGGGTCAACTGTGCGGTGAGAACGGTAGGTGGCGGCAGTCTCGCGCGCGTGTTGGGGGATCGTCAACGGCTGCGCCAGGTGCTTATCAATCTGCTTTCCAACGCCACCAAGTACAACCGGGAAGGGGGCCAGATCATCGTGGAGTGTGAAAGCTTTGCCAAGGAGGGTCGTCTGTGTTTGCGCGTGATCGATACCGGTCTTGGAATTGCTCCAGAACAATACGAGCAACTCTTCGTACCTTTCGAGCGGCTGGGGGCGGAAAGGAGCGAAGTGGAAGGTACCGGGTTGGGCCTCGCTATCTCCAAGCGGCTGATCGAGGCGATGGGTGGTACTATCGGCGTGGAAAGTACGCCTGGAACGGGTAGTGCCTTTTGGTTGGAGCTGCCGCAAGCGCCGTCGGAAAGCAGCCTGCAGGATGCGCCACCTTTTCCGTCGCCGCTACCAGTTCAAATCCAACGTAAACTTGCCGCCGATCCGGAGGAACAACCTACGGCTACGGTCCTCTATGTGGAAGACAATCCGTCGAACCAGCAATTAGTGAAGAAGCTGTTCGCCTCGTACCGCCCGGAATTACGGCTGCTCTGCGCTGAGAACGGGGAAGTGGGTTTAGACATGGCACACCAGCACCGCCCGGAACTTATCCTGCTCGATTGGCAACTGCCGGGGATGACCGGTGACGTGGTGCTGGCCCGGCTCAAGGCCGAGCCAATGGTTCGCGACATCCCGGTGGTGATACTTACGGCCGACGTCGTCGCGATGCGGCGCGCGGAAGTTCGGCTTGGTGCGAAGGACTATCTCACCAAGCCCTTTGAGATGAAAGAGTTCTTGGAAGTATTAGACGAGAATTTGGCCACGGTTCCCACCAGGCCGGAATGCGATTTTCCTGCCAACGACCTGCACCCAGTTTCGATCTGATTGCGACCTTCTTCCCACTGCCCGCCCCGACCATCTTATGAAGCTCAATTATTCCCTGCTGTTGGCCTTTGCGGCGACGGGTGTTCTGGCCAACCCCGCCTTGGCGGTCGATTGGAAACAAGCGGCTGGCACCACCATTGAGGTGGCGCTCGACCAGCATCCCTATTCCCAAGGGATCATCGACCGGCTCAACGCCTTTCAGGAAAAAACCGGGATCCAGGTCCATTACTCGGTCACTCCAGAGGAAGGTTATTTTGATAAGATAACCACCTCTTTATTCACCAAATCAGGCAGTCCAGACGTTTTCATGAGTGGTGTTTACCAGATGTGGGACTACGCCTCTTTAGGTTACATGGAAGCGCTTGATCCATACCTTAAGAACACTCGCTTGACAGATCATGACGACTACGATCTGGCTGACTTTGTTCCCGGCGTCTTGGCCAGCGGACGTTGGTCATTGCGGGTCGGCGATCCGGTGGGTTCTGGGTCTCAGTATCTACTTCCGCTGGGCTGGGAAGGTTACTGCCTCACATACAACAAGAAGGCGCTCAAGGACCGCGGATTGCGGCCGCCGACCACTTTAGTGGAGATGGCCAAAACCGGCGCCGAGCTCAACGGGTGGAACGGTCCCGGCTCCTTCGGGGTTGCCGTGCGGGGCACCCTCTCGTGGGCGACCATCCATCCGGGTTACATGACGCTCTTCGCTAGCCGGGGGGCCAAGGATTTCGTGGTGCGGGGCGGCAAGTTCATCTGTGCGCTGGATTCACCGGAGAGTGTCGAAGTGACGAACAACTTCGCGGAGCTGGTGCGCCGGGCTGGACCGCCTGACTGGACGGATTATACCTGGTATGGAGTGAAGGCGAGCGTGGGCACTGGCAAAGCCGCCATGATGGTGGAGGCCACGAGTTCCGGCTTCTTCGCTGGCGTCAAGGGCGGTTCACCACTGGCCGGTAGTCTGGGCTACGCGCCACCGCCAACGGCGCGTGAGGGCGACCCGATAAAATCTAATTTATGGGTATGGTCGCTCGGCATGAACCATGCGTCCCAGCACAAGGCTGCGGCTTGGCTCTTCATCCAGTATTTCACCGGCAAGGAGCACGAACGCTGGGGAGCCTTGGAAGGACAAGTGGTGGATCCAGCGCGTCGTTCAGTGCTGGATAGCCCTGAGTTTGCTCAACGCATGGAAGCAGAATGTCCAGGTTATCTTGACATGATCAAGCAAGTCAGTCCCGTGGTGGCCATCCAGTTCAGCCCGCAACCCTTCTTCTTCCAGACGACAACCATCTGGGCGGCTACCCTACAAGACATCGTTCTCAAGGATCGTCCGGCAAAAGAGGCGATGAGTCGATTGGCTCAGGAGACTAATCAGTCCCTTGCGAGGATAAAATCGGAGTAGTCTCAGACCGATGTAGTTACAGGGTTGAGATGCGCGAGGATTCTGAACTACGGAACGAGGAGACAAGCGACAATGATCCCATGACCGGAAAGCGATACACCCAGATCCAAAACTCAGGCCGTTGGAATTTGACCATCGGCAAGCCTGTGCCTGAGGTGGCCGAGAAGTTGGATGTTAGAGCGCATCCCGCTTGATCAAGCCTTAGCAGTAGCCGCCGTGAGCGAGGTAGCCGCGGGCATCAGCGGGGCTGATGGTGCGTAAGGCTGCAAGCGCTGGCGGCGCCCGGGAGCGGCGGTGGTAGGTGAAAACGGCTGGAAGCCGGGGCAATCTCACCCTGCAGCCGTGCTTGGACCGCCGGTGGGCCTTCCTTTTACCCCCTCTTGCGATGCAGAGCCGAATCGACCACTGTCTGCATCCGCTCCACGTGCGGCAGCATGTCGGCTCCGAGAAATGCCGCCAGCCGAGCGATGTACGGCGCGGGATCACGCACCAGCATCGGGTAGCTCACCTCGAGGTGCTCCATGTGCGGAGTCCGGGCAAGCCATTGGAGCGTGTTGTCACGGTGAGCGTGCAATCCGCGCGCCAACTGCTCGGTGTCAAGCGCAGCGCCCCTGGTGCCCAGACGCGTCGTCATCTCCCTCTGTGAAGCGACGATCTCCTCAAGGGGCCGCACCATGAAGACGACCTTATAGCGGTGCTGCGGCGGCAGCTTCGGCAACAGCATGGAGATGCATTTGATGGCTTTGCCGTTGACCGCCTCGTCGTCAAGGATCTCCGGGCGGATGGCCACTTGCTTAATCGCTTCCCATTCGTAGTAGCCGCGCGGATTGTCCACGTCGGCCGCCCGTTCGCCGTCGGTCATCGGTTCCAAGCCGCCAGCTTGCAGGAGCTGCATCATCAGCGACGTGCCCGATCGCGGCAGCCCGGAGACCAGCACGAAGGTCTTGCCCGACCCTTCCTCCACTGGCTTCGGGTCCGGCCGCTCGCGGAGCACAATTTCTTTGCGTTCCTTGCGGCCGGGGATGTCGGGCAGGTCGAAGATCGTCTCGCGCCGGGCGTCGCCCTTGCGCCCGGCCGCCCCGCGCCGCCCCCGCAGCCGGCGTGCTTCCTCCCTGTGGAAGCGCGCCTTCTCCGTTCCCCCGGGCAGCGCGCCGTAGAGTGCCCCCAGGTAGCGATGCGCATTGAAGAAGCCGGGCTGGAAGCGCAACGCCGTCTCGAAGGCCACCCGGGCCTTGTCCAACTCCCCGGAACGCGCCAAGGCCACGCCAAGATTGAAGTGCGCTTGCGGCAGACGGTGCCGCAGGCTGACGGCGCGCATCGCCGCGTCGGCGGTTTTTCCCATGTCGCCCTCTCGCCGAAAGGCATTGGAAAGTCCCTGGTAAGCGAAGGCGTCTTCGGCGTCGAGGTGGACGGCCCGCTCGTAGGCCAGTCGGGCGTCGGTCCAGCGGCCTAATTGAGCGTAGGTATCGCCCAGATGCGTGTGCACCAGCGCCTTGCCCGGGGAAAGTCCGCCGGCGGCCTGCAAGGCTGCCAATCCAGCCGCCAGATCGCCCAGCGCCAGCTTCAGCCGCGCCCAGAGCAACAGCAGGCTGGGATTGCGCACCTCCTCAAAATCGTAGGCGGCGGCGAGCACCCGCTCGGCCTGGCGCAGGTAGCCCGCCTGGAAGTAAGCGTTGACCAGTTGGATGAGGAAACGATCTTCCCAGGGCCGTTGCCGGGTAATGTCCTCCAAGAGCGACAGCGCCTCGTCCGATTTGCCCTGCCACAGGAGCGTGCTCGCAAGATTGTATTTCGCCTCGATCCCGGCCGACGCCGCCTGCTTTTCCTTGTCGGCCCCCGGGTCTTCGATGTAGCCCAGCGCTGCGAATTGCTGCATCAACTCCTGGGCTTGGTCCCGGTCGATGCCCTGGCCGGCGGCATGCATCCCGCAGTCGCCGGGCACCGCATCCCAACTCGGGATCGTCGCCACCGGCGGAGCGGTCTCAAACGCTTCCAGCAGCGGCCGTCCATCCATGTCCTGGCCAATCGGCAGGCCGAAGAGCGAAAGCACGGTGGGTGCCAGATCGATCAGGCTCGCTCCGGAGATGCGTTCATCCTGCTTGATGCCCTCGCCCGCCATCACGAAAATGCCGTATTGCCGGTGCCAGGCGGCGGGTCCGGCCGGCTCGCGCGGGACGCCGCGCGGGCGCTGCGTCCCGGACTCGAAGCCGTGGTCCGAGCACAGGATCACCGTCGTCTCCGGCCCGGCGAGCTGGAGCAGGCGCGCCAGCATCAGGTCGTGAAACCGGTAAGCGCCCCGGATCACCCCCCGGAAAAGCTCGAAATCCTCTTCCTTCACCCAGTCCAGGCGAGGCGGATGGAAGGGCATGAAGGCGTGGGAAAAGTGGTCGATGCCATCGTAGTAGATGGCCATGAAGTCCCACGGCTCGCATTCCATGATGGCCGTGGCGGCGGCGTGAATGGTGGCGTTGTCGCTGAGGATTTTGGTGAAAGCGAGGAGTGATTGGTTCTTCTGCTGATCGATCTTGGCCGCCTGGGGAATAAAGGGCAGGATGTGCGCCTCGGTCAGCTCCGAGGGAAACACCTTGAACGGAGCCAGCAAAGGGCCTTTCTCGGCGGGATGCACCGCGCCGGCCGGCACCTGCCAGCCCTTCTCCGGGTGAAAATTGACGCCGCCGAAGGCGTTGGTCACCACGACGCCGTTGATCGGCTCGGCTGGGTGGCTGGCCCACCAGCCGACGACGTTGCTCTTGAGCCCGCTTTGGGTCAGGATGTTCCAGAGCGCTTTGGTCTTGCGTGAGGTGCTGGTGTAGGGCCGCGCGCCGCCGTTGATCGGGTCGGGCTCAATGAAGCCGTGGATGCCGTGCTTGTCGGCGAACTTGCCTGTGGCCACCGAGTTCCAGAGCATTGGCGAGAGCACCGGCTGGAGCGTGGCCAGGTTGCCCATGACGCCGCGGTTGATCAACGCTTCGAGCGTGGGCAGCAAGCCTTCTTCCAACAGCGGATTGATGTGCTCCCAATCGGCGCCGTCCCAGCCGATGAGCAACACTTTTCTTTTGGCAGGTGGTTGAACCATATGACCCGATGGCTAAACGATCCCTAGGCACCTCTGTGCAGATACCCGGCAACCGTTGAGCGGCACCGAGGCAAAGCAGACAGTTCCAAGCGTTGGCGAAGTTCTGCGTTAGCAGGGGAGAGCGGCCGATCTGGCACGGCGCTGACGCCACGCGAGCAGTCCCGCGCCGCCCGCCGCCAGCAGTGCCAGGGAACCGGGTTCGGGAACTGCAGTCTGTCCCGCGGTGATCTCTTCGCCAGCGGTGGTGTAGGCGTAGGAGTTCAGAGTCAAGGCCTCGCCGGCCGCCGCGCCGACCGTGGAGAGATCGATCCAGCCGTATTCCGTGCCGGCGTCGTCGGTGAATTTGATCCCGATATAGCCTTCACCGGCTTGTATCCATTTGGAGTTCGGATTGCCATAGGTTCCAAAAGCAAGAGTGCCAAATCCTTTCGGGGCAAACGGCCCCCCGGCGATGTTGGCGCCCAAGGCCAGCTTGGAAGGATAGGCGAAAACACCGTTGTAGTTGCCGCTGGTGGCAAAGGACTTGCCAATGAACTCCGCGCCGCCCTGCATGCCGATCCCACCCGCGCCGACGCCGGAACCGCTCCGGAGGTTGTTGAGAATAAAATCGTTCCCGGCGGGCAACAGGAACTCCGCCCCCACGAAGGAAGACCCGTTGGCAGGATCGGCGCTGATGGTTTGGTTGACGTTGATCACAACGATCGAAGCTTCGGCGGACACCGCGCTGCCGAGCGCGGTGGCAGCGGCCGCGGTTGTGTAGGTGAGCCAGCGTGAGTTAGCAATCGACAAGGTGGTTTGCCGGCGGTTGGTGTTTGTCTTCATGTTTTAACGATTGCTCAACGGATGGTTGTGGTTCGATTCCTTCTCTTTTTCGGGAGCTCACCCTCTGGCAGGATGGCTGCACGATGATGGCTTACTCGTGGAACCAGTTTTTCTGGGGAAACATTTCAAGAAAAGTTTGATTTTTCTCATGTCCACGGCGCTGGACCGTCAAACGCTCCGCCCCAGATCACGACGTGACCGCCACCAAAGCCCTGGACGCCTTTTCGCCTCGCAGGGCGTGCCAGCGGCATCCTGTCAGCGCGCGCGGCCGGGGGCAAGCCGCTCGATCAGCGCGATAAAATCCGGCTGGTCGCGGATCGGATCCCAGACAGGGTTCAGCTTCAGGTCGCCGTAGGTCGGTTGCGCCGGCAGGTTCATGCCGGCGGGCTGTCCGATCCGCTCACCGATCACCCGGCAGGCGAGTTCCGGTTGCTCCGTCCAGGCATACACCACCGCCAGGTTCATGGCCACAACCGGCGCGCCCGTGGACATTCTTTCGGGTGACCATTGTTCACACGCGCGTTGTGCCTCGCGCAGGGCCACCTCCCGGTTGCCGAGACCAGCGTCGATCATGGCGAGCAGACCGAGCATTCTGCCGTCGCCCGCGTTCGCCTGGACCACTTTTTCCACTTCGGCGCGGGCGGCGAGAAAAGCTGCCCGCGCACCGGCTTGATCTCCGCGCATCCGCGACGAGAGCGCTTCAAACCACTCCCTGGGGTAAGAAGCGCCGTCGATCAGAAACATCGCCCGGTCCGTGGCGGCGAGCACCTTGGCTACCTTCTCGGTGTCGCGCGCGCCGAAGGCCTGGATGAGATGGTACGTTCCCACCACGTCCGCGCCGGGCTGCCGGCGGCTGATTTCGTCGATGGCGGCCCCGAACTGGTTCACGTCCGCCCGCTGTTCCAGCGTGACCAACTGGCGAAAGAGCCGGTACGTGGCGGACTCGTTCTCCGGCAGGATGGCGATCAATTGATCAAGCTGGTCCCTGGACTCGTCGTAACGGCGCAGAAGACGATAGGTGTTGGCCAAGGTAAAGCGGCTGACCTTCTCGCACGGTTCCAGTCTCACGGCCTTTTCCAGGTGCAGGACGGCTTCCTTCCAATGGTTCGTGCGCCGGGAGATTTCGCCGGCCAGTTCCTCAACCTTGGCATCGTTAGGCAGCGCCTTCCTCGCCAGATCGACCTCGATGCGCGCCTGTTCATTTTCCAGGCTGGTCCGCAGGAAATGCGTGGCTTGGGCGAGGTGCAACTCGCCGCTTTCGGGCTGCAACCGCCGCGCCTGGGCGAGGGCGGCGTCCGCCTTTCCACGGTGGTCAATCGCGGGCTGGTCCGCCGGAGCGGAGTACCGGTAGTGGTAAAGATTATCCTGCAAGGTGGCCAATTCACAGTAGGCGAGCGCAAAATTCGGGTCGCGCGCGATCGCCTCTTCGAGCAAGGGAACCACGCTCGCATAATGGCGGTATGCTTCTGATTGAGTGTTGAAGACCGCGCGTTCCGCCTCCCTGGCACGGAGATAGAGATCATAAGCGGCCAGATCGCGCGTCGTTGGTCGCTCGATCTCTTCCCTCTCTTGAACGGTAACCCTGGCCCCGAGCCGCGCCGCCACCGTGCGCGAGATGTCTCCTTCCACCGCGAACAAATCCGCGAGCGGGCGATCATATTGGAGGGTCCAAGGCGGAGCTTGGTGGCTCGTGTCCAGAAGGGAGACCTTGATGAGAGCGCGCGATCCGCGGCGCTGCACCTCTCCTTCCAACAGATAGCGCACGCCTAATTCCCGGTTGATTTTCAAAGCGTCCCAGCGTTTCGGACCGTAAGATCGCGCACTCTCCGCGCCCACGACATTCAGGTCGGCAATGTGAATCAAGTCGGCAATGATCCCGTCTCTGGCACCCGCTGAAAAAAGACGATCGGCCGCGTCGGCACGCAGATCGTCGAAGGACAGAACCGCAATGGATCGGTCCGCCAACGAAGTCGGCGTGGCAGGCCACCGCCACGCGAAAACTCCGATGGTGGTCAGGAGGATCGCCACGGAGCCTGCCAGAAGATGAAGGCGCGGACGCCGCTGACAGCGGCGGAGCGCATCGTACAACTCACCGGCGGTTTGCGGTCTTGCTTCCGGGGCGACCGCCAGCATGGAGACGAGCAGCTTCGCGCAATCCGGCGGGACGCAGGCCGCTTTGAGTTGAGCGACCGGCAGAACCGATGGACCGGGATGGTGCCGAGCCCTGATTTCCGACAAGGTGCCTTCGCGCAAGGGCAGGAGGCCGGTCAGCAAATACCAGAGGGTCACCCCCAGAGAGTAAATGTCCGAGCGCGTGTCGATCCGCCCCGGGGGATCGCGGACAAACTGCTCGGGGCTGGCAAAGGCCGGTGTCCCCGCGAAACCCTCGTGGTCGATGCCGGCCGACATCCCTCCCGCGTGGTCGGCAACGGCCCGGGCCAGACCGAAGTCAATGACTTTGACGTTGAACAGGTCATCGCCGCCCGGGCTTTTCGCCGCTTCCAGCATGATGTTAGATGGCTTGAGGTCTCGATGCACCATCGCATGGGCTTCGGCTGCGGACAGGGCGCGGGCCACCTGGATCGCAATCTCCCATCCGGTCGCCAACGGCAGCGGTCCCACCCGTTGCACACGCTGCTCAAGGGTTTCGCCTTCGACCAATTCCATCGCGTAGAAACACTCGTCGCCTTGCTCGCCGTAATGAAAGACGCTGGCTACGTTGGGATGGTGCAGCCGAGCGGCGGCACGCGCCTCGTGCAAAAAGCGGGCGCGTGCTTCGGAGCTTGCCGCGAGGTCTTGCCGGATGATCTTCAATGCGACGGCGGTGTGTAGCACGGTGTCATATGCCCGATAGGTGGTGCCCATGGCACCGCAGCCCAATTCCAGCGGGCAGCCATCGGCTCCGGCGAGGATCTCGAAGTGTCCGTAGCGCCACGGTGGCCGCCCGGACGGCGATGGATCACCGTCTGGGCCGACCCGGTCGTCGTCACCTTCCGGTGAAAAGACGAACTCCACCAGACAACGCAAGCATTCGCCACCGGGACCACAATCGATCATCGGCAGGCGACAGGATGCACACACGCCCGGTTCGACGGACACTCGCGCCGACGCCGACTCAACGTCGGCTCCCTGGAAGATGTCGTTGGTTGACGGGTCGGTTTCCATCGGTGAGGCGAGAGCCTCCAACCACGTTCGGCATCAAGCTTTCAGCAGATGATAAATGTAGTTCATTTCCTCGTCGATTTCTTTGGAGGTGGATACCGTGCGCGCCACTTCCGCCCGCAGGGTCTCCCGGAACCGCCGTCGCAGGCGATGCAACGTGGTGCGAAGATTTTCGACGGACATTTCGAGCCTTGCGGCGACGGTTTCCGACGGCGGCGGGGTCTCACCCCCGCCAACGAGGAGCGGCTTGATCACCTGGAACCATTGCGCCTTGCCCTCGGCGTTGAGCGCGGTTTCCAGGTTGCGCCAAGCATGTTCCATCAAGGCGCTGGCCCACAGCCGGTCATAGGAGCCGGCCGACCCGTTCCCACCGACGGAAATCCTCGCCGCTCCTGCCTCAATGGTGGGATCGTCCAGGGAAACAAACTTCCATTCCCCCCCGCGTTTGAAAGCTCGGCCCCGCGCCAGGTCGTTGGCTATGAAATATTCGAGCGAGTTGAGTAGAAAAGTGCGCAGCCGGCCTCTTTCGCGTTGGACGCGGCTCAAGGTATTCTCTGTGAGCAGATGCTCGAAAAACCCCTGGACGAGGTCCTGAGCATCTGTGGGCGCGTAGCCACGCCGCCGCAGGAACGTGTAAAGCGGCGGCCAATAATCCTGACAAAAACTCGCTAGGGCCGCCTGGCCTGTTTCTGGTGACTGACCTTGGGCGGCGTGCAATACGACCGTCCAATGGGTCGTTCGGAAGGGGCTTCCTTCTCCTCTCAATGCACCATGAATCGCCTTCACCAACGCATATGATGTGTCAAAGTGTGCGAGTTGACAAAACATTTGAAGTTGAGGACCCGACTGATATACAGCCGCTTTTACGGTGATTGAAAGTAATAAGAGCTTGTTTACAAATGACGGAAGCAGACCATCCACATGGCAAGTTCAAGAGTGGCTTCGTGCAGGAAGGCTGTGCGTTCGTAGCGCAGGCGCCGACGGCGAAAGCCTTTGAGCCAGACGAAGGTGCGTTCCACTACCCAGCGGTACACGCCCAGGCCGCTGCTGTGGGCGGCGTTACGTTTGGCGAGTTGGGGCTTGATGCCGCGCGCTCGCAACCCTGCACGGCGGGCTTCGCTGTCGTAGGCGCGCTCACCCAACACCGCCTCGGGTCGCCAGCGCGCCGGGCCGGGTTTGCCGCCGATGGGCGCGATCGCCTCCACCAGCGGGAGAAGTTGGGTGACATCGTGGCGGTTGGCACCCGTCACGCGGGCAGCCGGGGGGATGCCGCTCCCTTGGGTGATGAGATGATCCTTGGTGCCGCTTCTGCCCCGGCCGGTGGGCGTTTTGCCCGTCTTGTCCCCGCCCCGCAGAGCTCGGATGGTCGTGGAGTCCACCGCCGCACGGCTCCAGTCGATCTTGTCGGCATGGCGCAACTTGGCCAGCAGCACCAGGTGCAGTGCCCGCCAGATGCCGGCTTTGTGCCACTCGTGCAAACGCACCCAGCACGCCGTCCCGCTGCCGCCGTCCGTCCCGCTGCCGCCGTTCATCTCGCGCGGCAGATCGTGCCACCTTGGCCAGCACCTTCGTGGCCCCGATGCCTGCACCGATCGGCAGACCGGTCCATTGCAGCACGGTGTTGCGCACTTCGCCCGTAGCTCTCCAGGCAGCCGAAGGCGACGCTCGAAAGGTCCAAGAAAGCCTCGCCGATTGAATACACCTCAACAGCTGCGGCGCGCTGGCCCAGGATCTCCATCACCCGCCGGCTCATGTCGCCGTAGAGCGCATAGTTCGAGGAGAACACTTCCACGCCCTATTCCTTGAAGCGTTCGCGCCACTGGAAGGCCGGCGCGCCCATGGGGATACCAAGCGCATTCGCTTCCGATGTCCGGGCGATCGCGCAGCCGTCGTTGTTGCTAAAACCACAACCGGCCGCGCTTGCAGCCGCGGCTGGAACATCCGCTCACAGCTACAATAAAACGAGTTGCAGTCACAGAGCGCAAAAGTTGCCACGGCAGGGAGCCTGCACCAGGGCCACGGACAAAGACGGACTTACCCCCGCTGAAACTTTCGCATGCAGCCGACAATGACGCCCCACACCGTGCAGTCCTGCTCCTCGTGCAACTGGATGTCCGGAAAAGCTGGGTTCTCGGGCTGAAGCCAGACACCCGCCCTTTTTTGCGCAGGGTCTTGACCGTAAATTCGCCGTCGATGATGGCCACGACGATGCCGCCGTTCTGTGCGGTGAGAGACTTGTCCACCACGATCAGATCCCCGTCGTTGATGGGCGCGTGGATCATGCTCTCGCCGCTGGCACGGATGAAGAAGGTGGCAGGCGGGTTATCGACCAGCAGTTCGTTGAGGTCGATGAGCCGCTGCTTGTAATCATCAGCAGGCGAGGGAGAGCCAGCGCAGACTGATCCCTCCACCAGCGGGATGGCCACTCGCAGCCGGGGAAAGGGCGCGGCGGGGTAAGCTAGCAGGCGGGCGGCGTTCATGAAGGACGGAAGAGCCTAGAGCGTGCCAACATGCAAGCATCCGTGAACTATTTTCACGACGATGAACTACTTGAGTGAGAGGTGCCCAATCCCCTGTGACACCTTCCATCGGGATGGTCAGTCATAGCCAAGTTGGGCTTCGCGCGTTGAACGTCGGCAGCTTCACCTCGGAGCAGACACTTTACTGTCCCGCCTGGTCAACAATCTTGATTTTGAGCGGCGAGGTTGTTCCCACCCGATAGACTCCGCTGGCTGGCAGAAGCACCTTCGCGTTCAGTGACCCGCGTCCTAGTCCACTCGTTAGCGGCCTGATCTTGAAGGTGGCACTGCTCTGGCCCGCTTTGATCTTTTTGTGCCCCGACAACAACTGGTAGTCCGTGCCGGCCGCCGCCTTGCCTTTAACCTCGTAGTTCACCACCAGCGGGCCCGAGAGATCGCCGTCACGGGTGAGGGTCACCGTCACTGCTTCCCCCGTGCTCCGGGAGGCCGTGGAGCCGCTGTCGGTCATCGTCACGGTCGGCTCGACGCCACCCGGGTAAGCCGCCAGACGCGCGAAGATGGTGTGTACCACGTTGCCCAGGGAGACGGAATAGTAGCCGCCGCTCACAAAGAGCGTTCCGTTGGGGTTGAAGGCCAGTGTTCCGATGCTGACCGGCAGTTCCGGTCCGGCCTGGAAGGTGGGGTCCAGGGTGCCGTCCGCGTTCAGGCGCACGAGCGAATTCGCCGGAGTCGCATTCGAATCCCCGGCCTTGAGCCCCACGAGCACCTTGCCGTCGGGCTGCAGTGCCATCGCGTTGAGCATGGCACCTTTGTTAATCGTCGTGCTGTCGAAGGAAAAGCCGGGGTCCAAGGTGCCGTCGTGGTTGAAGCGGCTAAGCTTGGTGTTGTTGAGATAGTAGGTCGAGGCAAGAAGCTTGCCGTCGGGTTGCAGTGCTACGGTGCTAGCGTACTGGCCAGTGGCGATGTCGACCGCCGCCTGGAAGGAACCGTCCACGCTGGCGTCGGAGTTCAGGCGCGTGACTTTGCCGTACTCGTTGCTGACCAGCAGCTTGCCGTCGGGCTGCAGCAGGGCGAACTCGACCTCGGAAAGGACGTTGGTAGTGGGCCGCACGAAGCTTGTGTCCACCGACCCGTCCGTGTTCAAGCGCAGCAAGCCGTTGCCTTCTTGGAAACCCCCGTTTGCCACGAGGCGGCCGTCCTGCTGCAAGGTCAGATGGAAGATGCCTCCGCTGTGCAGGCTCGCTGCCTGGAAGCTCGCGTCCGGGCTGCCGTCCGCGTTGAGACGAACCAAAGAGTTGGTGGTGGGCATGGTACCCGCCAGTCCGCCAACGATGAGTTTGCCGTCAGGCTGCAGCGCTAAGTTGGAAGCGCTGAATTTACTGGGCAGGTGGGCGTAGAAAGCCGGGTCCACCGCCCCTTGCGGGTTCAACCGCACCAACCCGGGGACGAACTGTCCGTTGACCGAGTTGAAGTTGCCCACGATGAACACGCTGCCGTCCCCCGTGGGGACGACCTGGCTGAGCGTGACGACAGAGGAGTTGGTCAGGAAAAGGGGATAAGTCGCGTCCACGGTGCCGCTCGGTGCCGGCAGGCTGGCCGCGGGTGGCCGGGTGTCATCTGTGATGGTCGCCGCGGCGGTGACCAGATCCCCGGTGGTGCTTCCGTCCAAATGGACGAAGAAGACGCGGTCTCCGACCGCCGTGCGATGGAGCAGCGGCACGGTGAAGGTCTTCGGCGCGCCGTCCCCCGCCGCCCAGGTCAGCGTGCCTTGGGTCGCGCTGTAGTCACGGCCAGAGTGGGCACCGTAGTCCTTCGTGTGGTAGTCCACGCTGGTGGCCGCGGAGGCGTCGCCGTTGCGGGCGACGCTAACCGTCAAATTATCGTCTGACTGGCTGGCGGCGAAGCCGTTGCTGGCGAAGACCAGGTTGCTGCGCAACGGGTAGTCGGAGTGGTAGCGCACCTCTCCCTGCATGGCGCGTTGCCCGTCGGCGGTCAGCCACTCGAAGTTCGCCGCCAGTTGGATCAGTGTGCCATCGGGAGCGTAAACGGCTTCCAGGATCTGCCAGTCCGTGCTCGCGTACTGGAGGTAGTAGTTGGTCGGGCCGTCGAAGAAGAACCCATCGTTGATGGTCTTTCCCCCGGTGTAGCTGCCTGGTTGCACCTGGTGGTTGGTGCCGGGGAAATCCACGCTGTAGTCGTCGTTGGTGATGTCAGCGGAAACGTCGATCACCAAACCGCCAGTGTAGGTGCCACCGGAAGAGAAGTCTCCGTCAGCCGCGCTGGTGACCGTGACTTCCTCGGGCAGCTCCTGGCTGAGACCGTGGCCGAAGGTGCGATAGTGCAGCAGCGAGCCCGCCGCGCCGCTACCTCCCAAGGCGGCCGTGGTCCACAAGCAAGCCGCAGCCAGAACAAGAAAGGCAAAGCGTGACGCCGCCAACCGGGAGAAGTGTAGAAAATGGAGGCTCAGAGGGGTCATGACGGCGTTTGGTTTACCGCACCTCGTTCCGTCGATAAAGCATATTCGCGCGGAAAGTGGCTCCCGCCTTTGTTGTTTGACTTCCAACGGTAAGCCTGTAGAAACCACTCGTGCCGCGGGCGACCAACTGCCCGCCCGCGCGACCGCCAGCGAACGCCGGCTCTTTGCTGCCCTGGAACGGTTGCCGGATGACTGTTTGGTTTACTACGAGCCGGTCGTCGCCAACCGGTACCCTGACTTTATCGTCATCGCTCCCGCTCTTGGGGCGTTGACCATCGAACTCAAAGGCTGGCGGGCGGGCGACATCGTCGGGGCTGATTCTCAGGCCGTGCTACTGCGGGAGCCTTCCCGAGCGGGAGGTGCCGAGACGATCACCCGACGCGACCATCCGGTACGCCAGGCGCGCGAGTACATGTTCTCTCTGATGGACCGCTGCTGCCAGCACCGTCATGCGGTGGGGCTACTACAGGCCGAAGGTACGCATCAGGGCTGCTTCTGCTTTCCCTTCAGCCACGTGGCGATGCTGGCCAACGTCGGCACCGAGCAATTAAAGAATCATCCTGCGGGCGATCTGACGGAGGTCTTCCCCTCCCAGCGGGTGCTTCCTCGTGAGGCGCTCTTGCACCTAGAAAACGCCACTCCCGCCGAGATGCTCGCATCCTTCCAGGCCTGTTTTGATCCGAGCGGGTTTTTTGCGCCACTCACTCAAGGGCAGGTAAACTCCCTGCGGGCGATCATCCATCCTGAGATCGTACTCACACCCACGCTGTTGGGCTTCGAGGCAGCGAACGATGAAAGTGTCGTAACCGGTCCGGGTACCGACTCGGGCATGACGGTGACTCCGACTCGTTGCTCGCAGTTAAAGGTGCTGGATCTGTGTCAGGAACGACACGCGCGCCAGATTGATAGCGGGCACCGGCTAGTTTTCGGCGTGGCCGGTAGTAGGAAGACTGTTCTCTTGATCGCGCATGCCCGGTTGTTAGCCCCCTCTCGGAAGATGGGATCGGCATCCCGGCACTGGACTTGGTAAAATGCCGCCGCGCGACCGGGATTACGCCGCTGTTTGTCGAGGCAGCGGACCGGTTGGAAGAATGTCGCCGGGCGTGGACGCTGGTGCGCGCCTTCTGCGTGGACGTCGGGGAAAACAAGTCGTGCCGCCCCTGGCCCTAGCAGAAATCGGGGTGCTCTACGCCCGGTTGGGCAAGAAAGCCGTGCAGGCACCCATCCTGCGCCGTTTCGTGACGGGTTTGGGCAAACTTGCGCCAACGGTGTGGCTCTCCGACCCGGACAACCGGGCGGCGCGCACGCAGGTCGCCCGTTCTGCCATCAAGGTGGAGACCATCCATTCGGCCAAAGAGCTGCAATACCGCGCGGTTGTGCTGCTCTGGGCAGGCGACCTGCCGGCCCCTTGTTGGAGCCCGATGCCGTGGATGCGGAACGTCGCCTGTTCTACGTGGGACTGACACGAGCCGAAGACTTCTTGGCGATCTGCCACTCGGAAGTGCCCGCGCTGTTTGTGGCGGAGGCGCGGCAGGCCGTTACACCAAAGGAATCATTCGTTCCCGAGCGGGTTTAAGACCGGTTTGCCGGCACGTAGTATGCCCCGCCGAATCTGGCGCTCAAGTGCTTCGGCACTCTTGGCATCACGCAACTCGCAGAACCGGTACGCCAGATGTTCGTGCACGTAGATTCTGACCAGAGTGTCCAACTTGAGCTTTCCCGCGGCGATGGCGACGATCTCTTCACTTCCCAGGGTGGACAACACCAAACGATCCGCCACGTACACGCAAAACTGATCGCCGCTCCGTCGGCCCGACCAGTGGGAGGCCAGGCGGGAGCGCAGACCCTTTTTCTTGGTGTTTGCTGCCCGGTGCTCGGTGATGATCTCGGCTGTGAATCCGCGATCCGCCATGCCGGCATAAATCAACGTGCCTTCCCGCCAGATGGTGTACACCCCAGCCGATACCTCCGGCAGTAGTGGATTAGGCCGGTCGTGGAAGCGGTAGGATGGACCCGCTTCGAGAACATGCAAGGGATCGGTCTGGTCTGCCTGTCGTTGCAAGAACTTCACGATTTAACGTCGCTCTAAAAACACGCTGTTGCGGTGGTATTCCAGGTAGCGTTTTTGGCCACCGGAGAAGCCGCCGACGTTGATGTTGCGCTCAACGTCCACCCCATGCAACTCAACGAGGAGAGGTCCGCCACCGGCGAGATGAGCAAGCGCCGTCATCCTCGAAGGCAAGGAAGCCCCGGTCGAAGAGGTGATCGATGCTCGGGGTCAGCAGTAATCCGTTCTCGCCGTCGAGACCCTCGTCGTCGTCGGCATCGCGCCAAGGTTTGCAGTGGCTGGCGACCAGGTGGGCCGGGTGGGTGACCCCTGTGATACGGCAGGCTCTTTCGATCGCGGCAACCCGCTTGCGGTACAATCCTTGGCCGCGTCGCGCATGGACCAACTGCAGCTTCGTGGTCTCAGGCAGCTCCGGCTTGTCCAAGATGGTTTGTTGGAGGTGATCTTCCCATTGGTCCACTCCGGACAAATCCTGAGTCACGAGCTCGCTGAAGCCCTTCGCCTTCACGGAAGTCAGCAGCGCTTCAAACTCCGGTCCGATCAACGCGCCGAGTTTGTCGGCCAGCGCTCCTGACACCTCCGCTAAATACACGGATTGGAGGCCATCGCCAGTCTCGCGCAAGGGGGAGTATTTGCTCGGGAGGCAGGACGCGAGCAAATCGATGTGCGCTTTGGGTCGGATCCGATGGATCAATTCGGTCCAGGCGACTTCGACGCGCCAGCCCACCTTTTCCCAATTCCAGCCGACGTTGCCAAATTCAATCGGCTTGGGACATTCGTAGCAGTAGGAACAGGCGACACCGACTGTCTTAATCAAAGTGTCGACGAACGAGAAAACGACATCACCTGGAGCCACCTCCCTCATCGTTTCGTAGAAGGGGTTGCCTGCCCCGTTGGCATTACGCTTTGGCGACCGGATGTAGCCGCAAGCAATCTCCTGTCGGAAGCTTTGGCTCTGGTTTACCCACCAAAAGCGCATAAAAGCACCCCGAGCACAAGAAGGGCGCATGCTGAAGGCGATGATTTTGTGACGTCTGTCACGAGTGTCACAAGCAGTATGGCAGAAAGGGCTTGTCTGGGTTGGTACAGGTGCGTCAGGCGGTTTGTTCTATCGAGCACCTACATGCTTGTGCACTTGAACTACTTGGTCGCTCGATTGCGGGAGTCACGGTGCTAAGGACAAGCCGTTAGCCGAGCGGGAGGAAACTTGCCCTCATCGCAAGCCGAGCAATGAGGGTGCGGAAGCCCTTATTCTGTTCGGATCCCGGGCGAGATCTGGAAGCCAAGAACCTCCCAGTTTCCACGCCTTGCGAACACCGATAACACATCCGACAAAGGTGGACGTGTTGTTACTTGTGTTGTTAAAGAGGCAAATCCCGAAAGGTATTTTCTTCTAAACTGTTGTGAATGAGGTAGATAAGCGGGTGAAGGGAATCGAACCCTCGTGTCCAGCTTGGGAAGCTGGCGTTCTACCATTGAACTACACCCGCAAAAACGACTGGCGATTCGCAGAATACTACTCAAATCTTTCACGTGCAAGCCAAGACAGCGGTGGCGCGGCAGACTTTACTTCCAGGTGCAAACGTTGCCGGACGCCTCGTAAGGACCGGTCGAAGTGCCGGTTTGATACAACTTGCTGTCCTTCCCGATGGACCAGGCGATGACGGAGGTATGCACCAGTTTCTTCTCATCTGTAACAGCGGCATCATCATCACCAGAGTCCAAGGTAGGATCGACAACTTTGTCTGAGTAGCCGGTGTCGATCCGCACATCATAAAGGTTGCCCCATGGATCAACCAAATCTCCCGATGCCGGAGTGACACCGCCCGTAGGATTGATGGTCGTCGCACCAGCTGGAACAAACCCGTCTCTTGGCAAGGCCGGGTTTTTTGCATCCTTGTACTCGAAGTAAATGATCCGGCGCGGATTGAGGGAGGCGATCGTGGCGTCGGCGGAAGTGGAGTTTTGTGCGCGCAGCGTGGTAAAAAGAGGGTTGTTATGAGGGCCCGAAGGGCTTCCGGACGCACCATCAGAGTAAGTAGTATCTGTGGCAGCCCCCGCAGCAGCCCCCGCCGGAGTTCCCACCGGGTACGTGCCGTACTCCGTCTGATAGTTTTTCACGGCAGCCACGATCTGCATCATCGTGGATTTGGCACTCACTTTTTTGCTGTTCTCGATCACTTTGGCGCCAACGGGCAGGAGCAAACCGGCGAGGATGGCGATGATGGAAATGACGACGAGCAGTTCGATCAGCGTAAACGCCCGAGTGGCAACCGTACGAGGAAGGAGATGGTGGGAAGGAGGACGCATAAGGCATGGGGTTCGCAGACGGAGATGTTCTAGATAGGTGAGGTCGGCTAGTGCTGACAATGCTTTTATCCGAGAGGAAGCGGGAGGCGTCAGCCTCCGCCTGCGCGGAAACATTGGACGCGTTCGGGAAAGGTGCAGCGTTCACAATCCGAATCATCCTGGAGGCAAAAATCCTCGTAGATTTGGAGGAGGCCTTGCTGGTGCGACGCCCGTTTGAGCCAGCGTTGCCGCCGGATCGGCAGTTTGGAGTCTGGTGCGACCGCGGCGTCGTTGTCGGACGAGGGCTCATCCGGCTCGACCGCGTCCGGCTGGTCTCCGAAGAGCCGGGTGGCGGCGGTTTCCACGCGGCGGTTGGTCATGGCGGCGGCCAGCTTTTCGTACTGCGCCCAGAGTTCGGGATGAGCCGAAACGCTCAGCGGGAAGAACACGTTGGCAAGCATCTCGGTCGCGCGCGTGGCCCCGATGAGTGCAATCGGGCGGGTGGACCGCGTGGAAGTCAGTGTGTAGTGATGGTTCCAATATGGGTCCTGCAAAGTTTCCAGGAATTGCAGCACATCGCGGGTGAGATCATCGCCGCCGCGTTCGATCAGGCGGCGTACTTCCGGCCAGCGGCGGGCGAGCTGGGCCAGGGCGGCGAGACGGCGTTGCGGATGGTTGGCGGGGCGCTGCCCACCCAGTTTCCACGAGACAGGGGGAAGAACCAGGCGTTCCGACTCGCCGCGCAGCGGCCACCAGTGCTCCCAACACTGGCGCAGGTAAGCGCGGGTTTCCGGTTCGGCCGCGGCCGGGCTTTCGAAGCCGTCGCCCTGGAGGAAGCCGCCCAGGCCCAGCAGGAGCGCCGTGCCGCCCTCACTTCCGGCCGCGCGGAGACGTTTGAGGGTCAGGCGTTGCGCGAGCAGGGCGAAAGGCAGTTTGTTTTCCTTGTAGCCCAGGGTGGCGGCGAGCGACTGGAAAAGGGCCTCGTCGTAGCCGCGCACGGCGGCCAGCCGTTGCCAGCGGCGGTTCTTCGCCTCCAGGCGGTACTGCGCGGCGGCGGTCAGCACGGCGTTGACCCGGGCCGGGTCCATCGCGGCCAGCGGACCCTGGCAGCGTCCGGATTTGGCGAGCGGCAGCCCGGGCAGAGGAGAGGGGCGGTGATCGATCTGGCGCAGGTCGAGCTGGACCTGCGCCACCTGGCGGTGCTGCGAGGTGCGGGTGAACGGCTGCTTGGTACCGCGCTGCAAATACAGGTGCATCACCACGTCGTCGAAGGCCGGGTTGGAGCCGTGCCCGTGGTGTTCCCAACTGTCGGCGTGCATGTCGAGCTCGATGGAGCCGCGCCGCACCGGCGCGCCGGGTTGATCGTCGAAGCGGACGGCGGCGTTGGAAAAATCCGGCCCGGCCTCCCGGTTCCACACGCCGAATTGCACGATCTCGACCCGCTCGCCCGTCGTGGCGGTCAGAAAGCTGGAGCCGAAATCGCCCGCGAACCAGTGCGCCTGGAGTTCGAGTTCGTCCTTGATGTCGGACACCTCGCTTTCCGGCGTCTCCCGCAGCATGCCCTCCGGCGCGGTCAGCAGGTCGGCGTAACGATGGGACAATTCCATGACAAAGGCGGTCGGAAGTTAACCACAGAGGACACAGAGAGCACAGAGAGAAAAGAAGGTTTTTGGGAGAGAATCGGTCAAGCTCTTGCTCTGTGGTCTCCGTGTCCTTTGTGGTGGATTCTGGCGGGCTCAGTCGAACTTGCGGTGCAGCCAGGTGTATGAGAACCGATCCCCGGGGCAGTCGGTCGGCACGGGGTTGATCTCACGGTGCGCCTTGACGATGGACAGGCGGCGGCCCACGCGGCCGACGCGTTTGCGCAGGTAGGTGATCAATTCGTCCAGGGCGGCGTACTGGGCGCGGGTGGGTACGTCGCGGTTGAAATCGCCCACCAGGCAGATGCCAATGGCGATGTTGTTGAGGTAATCGCTGTGGACGTGCCCACCGTTGATCTGGCGCTTCCAGCGGTTGCCGATCTCGATCTGGCCGTCGCCCGTGCTGGTGCCGTTGCCGATGACGAAATGGTACGCCAGCCCGTTGGGCATGTGCCGGGTGTGAAGATGGTAGTAGTCGAAAATCTGCGCGTTGCCCTGCCGGGTGCCGCTGTTATGGACCACGGTGTATTTCCAGCGGCCGCCGCGCACCTTGGCGCGATCGATCTCGTCGAGCACTGAGCGTGTTAAATAACGGTACTGTGGCTCGCTGGCGCTGCTGAAGAGGCGCGCCCAGAAGCCGCGTTTGCGCGGGGGCGGCGGAGCGTAGTCGGTGTTTTCCTCGTCGCCGCCGGATTTCTGCACGACGACCGGGGCCTCCTCGGGAGTTTCCGTCGGAGTGGCCCTGGGCCGGGGGGTCGGCTGCGCCGCCGCGGGCGGAGGAGCCGGATTGTCCGCAGCCGGCGTGGCTCTGCCCGGCGGAGTGGGGGTGGCCTCGTCGGTGGAAGCCGGTGCAGCCGTCGGCTGGGGGGCCGGGGTGGGTTTGGCGGTCGGCCGGCTGGGAGGTTTGGCCGGGAGAGTACGCATTTCCTCGCGCGCTTTCAAAAAAGCATCACGCCGGTGCTTCCAGTCGTTGTCGATGATGGAGCCCGAGCTTGGCTCATTCTGTCCCTGAGCAAAATGGGTGGTGGCACTGATGAGTAAAAGAGTCCACAGGACGGGACCGGGGCGGGAAACGAAAGGCGAACGACGCATGAAAGGGGGCTTTATACTGCCACCAGCTTGTCGGGAGCAAGGGATTAGCCTTCCGCCATGCTGGTCCCGCCGGTGCCGGCACCTAACAGAGGGTGATGTCCCCGGTGGGCGCTGGGCCGCGTGGGCCACTTGCGCACGATCACGGCGTTGAGCCGCCCGCCGAGCAGCAGCAGCAGGCACGTCACCCACGCCCAGGTCAACAGGACGATCAGGCTCGCCAGCGACAGGTACGTCTCGCTGTAGCGCGAGTGCTTGACGTAGAACGAAAGCAGCGCGGTGCTCGCCAGCCAGAGCGAGGAGAAGAAAATCGCGCCCGGCAACCCCTGGCGCACCGTCTGGAACACCTCGGGCGTCAGGAGGTAGAGCGCTAGTGCCAGCACGGTGAGCATCAGCCAGATGATCGGGTATTTGAGAATCGTCACCAGGGCCTGCAAGTTGATGTGCAGATGGAAAGTGGCCTCGAACGCCGCCGCGACCTGTTCGCCGAAGACAATTGCGTTGAAGGAGAAAAGGATCGTCACTCCGAACCAGAATAGGAGCAGGACGGCGATGATGAGCCGGTTCCACCAGGACCGTTGCGGGTCCTTGATGCCAAGGCAGTGGTTGAGCGTACGTGAGATCGTGTTGATCAGGTTGATGCCCAGGTACAACGCCAGCGGGATGCCCAGCAGCGCCACGTGGCTGCTCGGCCCCGCGATGACCAGCGCCACGACCTGCTGCTCGATGATGCCATGCGAAATCTCGGGCAGGAAGCCCTTGAGCAGCTCGATGATGTTGTGCAGCACGGTTGGGTCCGTGCCGAAGAGCGACAAAGCCGCCGAGAGCAGCAGCAAGCCGGGAGCGGCGACGATAAACGTCAGCTCGTAGGCCATCATCGCGGCAAAGCCGGTCGTGTTGTCGAAGTACGCTTCGACCAGCCAGCGGCACATCAGCCGCCAACCCCAAATGAAAGTTTTCATCGCGCGGGAATCTGCAATAAATAAAATCTGTCGTGTGTTTTGAGACCGGAGCCCGATGACCCGCCGCGCCCCCCGAAAAATTCTTGTCTGCTCCGCCGGGTTCGGCGAGGGGCACCACACCGCCGCGCGCAATCTCTGCGCCGCGCTGGAGTCGCTGGCTCTCGGCGAGGTGGAGCCGCAGTTTACCGATATTCTGGCCACGCGCCACCCCCGGACTGACCGGATGCTGCGCCGGGGGTACGCGACGATGATGAACCGCGCCCCACGCCTGTGGGCGGCGGTGTACAAGATGTTCGATTCCACCTCGTTGATGGAAATGAACCTGTCGGTCTTCGTGACGCTCCGAAAAGAACTGGCCGCCCTGTTGGAGCGCGAGCGCCCGGTAGCCGTGATCTCGACCTACCCGCTCTACGGCTACCTGCTCAACGACATCGCGCGGCGGGGCGGTTACAGCACCTTTTTACGGGTGATGGTGGTGACGGATTCCATCTCCATCAACACCGTGTGGCACCGTTGCAGCACCGATTTCTTTTCCGTGACCAACGAGGATACGGCGGCCGTGTTGCGCCGGCAGGGCGTGCCGACTGGTCAAGTCCGCGTGTTGGGGTTCCCGGTGAACGCGTGTTTCGCGCAGCCCGGCGCGCTGCCGGAGCGGCCCGAGGTCACCGGATCGGAGGGGCGGCGGGTCCTATACATGATCAACGCCGGCAGGCAGATGGCACCCGAGGTCGTACGCCGCCTCTTGAGCCTGGAGGATGTTGCGCTGACCATCGGAGTGGGGCGGGACCCCAAACTGCGTGCGGTGGTGGAGCGCCTAATCGGCGCGCACGCACGGACGCTCCACCCGGTGCAGGTCATCGGCTGGTCGAACGAGGTGCCCGCTCTGCTGGCGAGCCACCATTTGCTCATCAGCAAAGCGGGCGGGGCAACCACGCAGGAAGCCATTGCCGCGCGGTGTCCGATGATCGTGAGCCAGATTGCGCCGGGCCAGGAAGAGGGCAACGCGCAGTTGCTCGTGGACAACCGTGCCGGTTGTCTGGCCCTGACGCCTGAGGCCATCGCAGCGGCGGTACAGAACGCGTTTGCCGACGACGCCAGAGTTTACCGCGAGTGGGCCGGCAACATCGGCCGGCTCAGCCGCCCGGACGCCGCGCGGGACAACGCCCGATTTATCCTGGAGCAACTGGACCAACGGGCGCAGCCTACAGCCACCGGAGCGCTGACAAACGGATAAATGGGACTATGTCCGATCCTCGAAACGTTCAGCACGACAAGAAAGTCATTAACGACAAGATCCACAAAGGTGAAGATCTTAAGACCGGCGCGGTTCACGTACCCCAGCCCGGCAAGAAGACCGCCGCCGCCGAAGAGAAGCACCAGCCGGCTCATCACCACGATCCCGACCAGAATTATGAGGCGGGTACGTTGGAGCATCCCAAGGAAGACAAGAAGACGGTGCTTTGACCAAAGCGGGCGTTCCACTGTCCTACTCTCTCCCTCTGCTTTCGGGTGCTTTTTGGAAGCAGAGCGAGCTCTAGTAAAGCCTCTTGGTTACTACTCATCCAGAGGGAGTTCCAGCTCATCTTTGGCTTGCGCTGATGATGTATTCAAAACACCTCCTGCTATGAGCATTTGGGATTCCTCTTCGGTCAGCGTCTTCACTCCGAGCGATTTGGCCTTCGCCAGCTTGCTCCCGGCATCGGCACCGACTAGCAGATAGTCGGTCTTATTACTCAGGCTACCGCTGACTTTGCCGCCTTTTTCCAGGATCTGTTCGGCGATCTCTTCCCGGGGCCGGCTAAGCGTGCCCGTGATCACCCAGCGGGTGCCGGCGATAGCCGATTTGCCGCCCGCGCTGACCACTGGTTTCGGGTCGCGCTCGCCCAGGTTCAGCCCCGTCGCGCGCAGCTTGCCCAAACTTTCCTGGTTGGCTGGGTTCTGAAAAAATTCGTGTACGCTCAAGCCGACTACCTCGCCGATATCAGACACCCGCTTGATTTCTTCGAGCGGTGTTCCCTGTAGCGTATCCAGGGTGCCAAAACGAGCCGCCAGCGTCCGCGCCGCCGTCGCGCCGACGTGCAGAATGCCTAAGCCGAAGATTAATCGCCAGAGCGGCTGTCCTTTGCTGGCTTCAATGCCGCACAGCAGGTTGGCGGCACTGCGCTCACCCGTGCGCTCCAAGGTGAGCAGTTTTTCACTGGTCAGTTCGTAGATGTCCGGAATCGAACCGACCAAGTGGCTGGTCACAAGCTGTTCGACCATCGCCTCGCCCAAGCCTTCGATGTCCATCGCTCCCCGCGAAGCGAAATGCTGCAAGCGCCGCTTGAACTGCGTAGGACAGGCGATGTTCTGGCAGCGCACGGCAACCCCGCCAGGATCCTGCTCGACCGGACCGCCACACGAAGGGCAGGTTGTGGGCATCTGGAAAACTTTCTCCGCGCCGGTCCGCCGGTCCGTGCGCACCGAGATCACCGCAGGGATGATCTCACCTGCTTTCTCGATCGCCACCATGTCGCCGATACGGATGTCCTTGCGCGCGATTTCCTCGGCGTTGTGCAAGGTGGCGCGTGCCACCGTGGAACCACTCACGAGCACCGGTTCCAGGATGGCGACGGGTGTCAGCACACCGGTGCGGCCGATCTGGATCACGATGTCCAGCAGGCGCGTTTCCACCCGCTCGGCGGCGTACTTGTAAGCCATCGCCCAGCGCGGCGCTTTGGAGTTGAAGCCCAGACGGTTTCGTTGCGCGAAATTATCCACCTTCACCACCGCGCCATCCGTTTCGTACTCGAAGGAACGCCGCACGGTGTCCATCTCGCGGATGGCTTGGATGATTTCCTCGCTCGTGGTCGCGCTCCAGAGTTTCTCACTGATCTTGAGGCCGCAGGTTTGCAGCAGCTTGAACATCTCGCTCTGCGATTGCAGTTCCGCGCCTTCCAGCAGACCGAAGCTGTGCGCGATGAACGCCAGGGGCCGCGTGGCAACAGTGGCCGGGTCCAGTTGCTTGAGCGAACCCGCAGTGGCGTTGCGCGGATTGGCGAAGAGGGGCAGACCCGCGGCAACACGCTCCTGGTTGAGTTTGGCGAAGCCGCTCTTGGGCATATACACCTCGCCGCGGACTTCCATCTTCTCCGGGAGCGATTTGCCGTGCAGCCGGGTAGGGATGGTGCGGATGGTGCGCGCGTTTTGCGTGATGTCGTCGCCCGTCACGCCATCGCCACGGGTGGCGGCATATTGCAGCGCGCCCTTCACGTAGAAGAGGGAGACCGCCACGCCGTCAACCTTCGGTTCGATGATCACCGGTACCTCGCGTCCGGGCAGGAGCTTCTGGACGCGCCGGTAAAACTCGACGACTTCCGCCTCTGAATAGGTGTTGTCCAGACTGAGCATCGGCACTTGATGCCGAATCTGGACGAACTCTTCCAGTGGCGCGCCGCCGACACGCTGGGTCGGCGAATCTGGGGTCAGCAGTTCCGGGTGCGCTGCCTCCAGGTCGGCAAGTTCACGGTAGAGCGCGTCGTATTCCTGATCGGTGATCGTCGGGGCGGCGTCCTGGTAGTAACGCTGGTTGTGCTCGGCAAGTTCCCGACGCAAAGCCTTCGCGTGTAGGGCAGACTGGTTTTTTATGGCGGAGCTTTTGTCGCTGTTCGTCATAAGGCAAAGAGGTAGAAACGAGCGGCATCTCCTTCTGGGTTGTAGCATCAATCATCAAGCATTGATGCACCGGAGTTTTCGAGCAGGATGAACAAAATTCGCCAGTGCTTCCGGCGGCACCTTGGAAGAAAAGTCCGTCAGTGAGGAGTTTTCTCGCTTGAACATAAATTTAGATTTTAGAGGTATTTACGAGGAAACATTTCCTACGGAATCGAAGGTGAACACCTTCCTTATTCTCTCTGGCATACTGAATGCTTATGAGTGACATCGTTCGTTATCGCGAACGGGGAAAAAACCAAAGGGCAGCCTGACTGGAGGGTAGAGAGTTGAAAATCTGGGGGGAATTTCAACGGGGCCAGTCAGGCTGTTTTCCTTTGTAGGGCAGGGCGCAGAACTGGCTTGCTCAAGCCGGGTTTGGATTTCTCTTCCAGCCGCTCGTTCGCCATTGCTTGACCATGCTTCGTGGGCTGTGATGGCGCGATTACGTTAGCCGCTCAAGTGGATGGTGTGCGTACCATTCCTTCGCATGAAATTTCTAAGCTCGTGCCGGAGCCAGGCAGCCGGCAAACGGACCAGCATGCGTGGCCTCTACTGCTTTGCCTTCTGGATCAGCTCGATCTCGTAACCCTCAGGGGCGTCGATGAAGGCGATGGAACTGCCACTGTCGCCGTTCTTGTGCGGTCCATCGCTGAAGGGATAACCCTTCCTGGCGGCGTGCTTGCCGAAGGCTTCCATGTCATCCACCTCGAAGGCGAGGTGCGTCAGGTCCGAGCCGACCTGCACGGGACCGCTCTCGTTGAATTCACACAGTTCGATCTCTTCTTCACTGCCCGGGGTTTTCAGGAACACAAGTTTTGAGCCGCGTCCCGAGGTGCTGCGCCGAACTTCTTCCAAGCCAAGCACTTCCTTGTAAAAGGAGACGGTCTTATCCAGGTCGGCAACACGATAGCGGGTATGAAGCAGTTTCTTGATCATCACGAGGAGATATTTTTGGATTGCTGCCCAGCGGGTTTCAGCCAAGCTGGGGCCGACTAACTTACGGCGAAAAACGGGAAACCCAAATTCAAAAATGTTCTACCTGGGGATTGATAGCGGGACGCAAAGCACCAAATGCATCGTCCTGGAGTGGTCAACGGGGCAGATGGTGGCCAGCGCGCAAAGTGCCTACGGGTTGATCCCCGGCCTGCCGCCCGGGCACATGGAGCAGGCTCCCGAGACGTGGGTGGAAGCCACCACGGCGGCCATCCTCCAGTGTCTGGAGCAGCTTGGCGACCGGCGCAAGCTGGTTCGAGCCATCGGGGTCAGCGGTCAGCAACACGGTCTGGTGACCCTCAACGACGCCGACGAACCGGTCCGGCCAGCCAAGCTGTGGTGCGACACCTCGACCACGGCGCAGTGCGAGCAGATCACCAACGAGTTCGGCGGCAGTGACGAGATCATCGCCATGACGGGCAACGTCATGCTGCCCGGCTACACCGCCTCGAAGATCCTGTGGCTCAAACAAAACGAGCCCAGCCACTTCCGCCAGACCAAGACCATCCTGCTGCCGCACGACTATCTCAACTTCTGGCTCACCGGCGAGAAGCGCATGGAATACGGCGACGCCTCGGGTACGGCGATGTTCGACGTGCGCACCCGCCAATGGTGCGAGCCGATCATCGATTTCATCGACAAATCTCTGCTGGACCGCCTGCCGGAGGTCGAAAGCTCGCGTCGGCCGGCGGGCTTACTGCGGGAGACGCTGCGCTCGGCCTGGGGCCTGAGCGGCGCGGTCCTGGTCAGCGCGGGTGGCGGCGACAACATGATGGGAGCCATCGGCACGGGCAACATCGCCCCGGGCGGGGCGCTGACCGCCAGCCTCGGCACCAGCGGCACCTTGTACGCCTACAGTCCCGAGCCGGTGGTGGACGAAGAGGGCGAGATCGCGGGCTTTTGCGACAGCACGGACGGCTGGCTGCCGCTGGCCTGCACGATGAATGTGACCGTCGCCACCGAACAGGCGCGGGCGCTTTTCAATTGGGACCACGCGAAGATGGAAGCTGCCATCACCAGTCTGGCGCCCGGCGCGGACGGGTTGTTGTTCCTGCCCTACCTCAACGGTGAGCGCACCCCGAACCTCCCCCGGGGCAGCGGCGTGATGCACGGCATGACCACGCGCAACATGACGCCTGCGCATCTGGCTCGGGCCGTGATGGAGGGTGTGACCCTCGGCTTGGCCTACGGCTTGAGCCGCTTCCGGCAGTTGGGGGTCAAGCCGGCCGAGATCCGGCTAACGGGCGGCGGCAGCCACAGTCCGGTGTGGCGGCAGATTTGCGCGGACGTGTTCAACCTGCCGGTTTTCGGTTTGGAAACGGCGGAAGGCGCGGCGCTGGGTGCGGCTCTGCAGGCGGCGTGGACCGATCATCTGATCCAGGGCAAGATGATGAATCTACGCGACCTGACGGACCGCGTGGTGCGTCCGGACGCGTCGACCCGGGCGGAGCCGAAGGGGACATCGCGCCAGCTCTACCAGGATCTGCTTCTGCGCCAGACGGAAATGACTCGCCGCTTGCAGGGCGGGGGTTACCTGTAGGGCGATGAAATTTGTCCTGGCGGCCACCGGCGCGAGCGGTTCGATCTATTTGCAGCGCTTGTTGCAGCAGATTGACCCGGCGGCGCACGAGGTGCATCTGGTCATGAGCGGCTACGCCCGGCAGGTTGCCAACGAGGAACTGGGCGGCCCCTTGGTGGTGCCGGACGGGGTGCGGCAGCACGAGGATCGTTCGATGCACGTCCCGTTCACCAGCGGATCGGCGCGTTTCGATGCGATGGCGATTGTGCCGTGTTCGATGGGCACGCTCGGGCGGATCGCCGCTGGCACGAGCGAGACGAACATCCTGCGTGCTGCCGATGTTTTCTTGAAGGAACGGAGGAAGCTGATCTTGGTGCCGCGGGAAACGCCGTGGAACTTGATTCAGGCGCGCAACGTCGTGACGGTGATGGAAGCCGGTGCCTTGGTGCTGCCGGCCATCCCGGCGTTTTACCACCGGCCGCAGACGGTTGAGGAAGTGGCCGACACGGTGGTCTTCCGCATCCTGGACCACATGGGCATCCCCGCGGCTAATGCTCCCCGCTGGCAGCAGACAGGCATCGAGTGAAAAGCGCAGGATCCAGGCAAGCTCCAACGGGTGACACGTCGGACGCCAAGGTTGCGCTTCGGGATGACTCTCGCCATAATCATCCTATGACCCGCTCACTCACTGCCGTTTTGATCCGGGAAGATAATGGGTTTGTCGCTCTCTGCCCCGAAGTGGATGTAGCCAGCCAAGGTGACAGCGTGGAAGATGCCAAGAAGAACCTGCAAGAAGCAGTCGAGCTGTTTTTCGAGTGTGCTTCCCCACAGGAAATCGAAGAGCGTCTTTCCTCCGAATCGTTTGTGTCGTCGCTGGAGGTCAAAGTTGCCTAAACTTCCACTGCTGTCGGGGAGCGATGTTTGCCGTATCCTTCAGCACCACGGATTTGCTCTCGTCCGACAGCGAGGCAGTCACATGATCATGCAGCTACGTACCGGTACGTCAACCGTGACGGTGCCCGTGCCAAACCACAAAGAATTGCGAGTAGGCACTTTGAAGTCGATCATCAGGCAGAGCAATCTGCCCCTGACAGCTTTTGCTGGGTAAGCGGCCGACAGCTCGGAGAACGCTACTCGAAACGCAACGCCTTCACCGGATCGAGGCGGGCGGCGAAGTAGGCGGGGATCAGTGCCGCCAGCGAGCAGATCAGGAACGCGCCGAGGCAGATGAAGGCCACGTCCGCGGGCTTGGTCCAGTAGGGGACCTGACCCAAGCCGTACACTTCCTTGGGGAACAGGACGATGCCGAACTGCGCTTGCATCCAGTATTTGAAAGGATTCAGGGCCGCCAGGATGCCCAGACCCAACGCCAGTCCACTGGCGACCCCAAAAGTCCCGACCACCATCCCTTGGGACACGAACACGCGGACCACCTGCCACACGTCCGCGCCGATCGCCTTCATGATGCCGATCTCGCGCGTCTTCTGCACGGTCACGGTGATCAGCGTGTTCATCACGCAAAACGCCGCCACGATCAGCACCACGAACAAAATCACAAACATCGTGGAGCGTTCCACCTTTACGGCATCGAAAAACTGCGAGTTGAGATCCATCCAGGTCAGCGCGGTAGTCGATGGTTCCAGGTACTTCGTCAGAAGCGCCTGCTTGACCGCTTCCGGATGATAAGGATCAGCGACCTCGACGGCCAGGCCATGGACGGAATCCTCGAGTTCGTAGATTTCCTGTCCGAGATAGAGCGGCACGAAAATGAACTCGGAATCGTAAAGGTAACGTCCGGAGTCGAAGATGCCCGTGACCGTCACTTGGGTTGGCACGATGGCATCGCGCACCTCCGCAACCTTTGCTTTGTTGGCCCCGTCGTCTTGGAGGTTCTTGAGCAGATCCGAAACGACTTCCAGGTTGTGCGGCGACCAGATGGTGAACTTGTCGCCCACCTGCAATCCCAGGGTTTTCGCCAGTTCGTATCCCACCACGGCGGATTGGCCATTCAGATCGAACTTGCCCGACGCATGGCGGCCCTCGCCGCCCTTTATCAGGCCCGCCAGGGTTTCCGGCGGCTCCAGGTTCGGGTCGATGCCGCGAATTTTGGGGGCCACCCGCTTGTTTTGGAATTCCGCCAGCACCGGCCCCATCATGAACGGGGAAACGCGCAGCACCCCTTCGGGCTTGGCCTTGAGCACCTGTTCGCGTACCTCGCGCCAGTTATCCATCAGAGCGTTGTTGGTGACGGTGATGTGCGGATCGAACCCGAGGACCTTGCTCTTGAGGTCGCGGTCGAAGCCGGTCATCACCGAGATGACGACGATCATCACCGCGATGCCCAGCGTGACGCCGAGCACCGAGATTAGCGTGATGATGGAGACAAACGTGCGGCGCGGCTTGAGGTAGCGCATCGCCAGGAACGGACCAAAGGGCAGGCGCGGAACGGAAAGAGCATCCATCGTCGGGGAAGGTAGCATCATTCCTTGGGTCGCAGGTGCGGGAAGAGGATCACGTCGCGGATACTGTCCGAGCCGGTGAGCAGCATCATCAGGCGGTCGATGCCCAGACCGATGCCGCCTGCGGGCGGCATGCCGTGTTCCAGGGCGAGGAGAAATTCCTCGTCCAGCTTCATCGTTTCCTCGCCGGCCTGCTGGAGCAGGCGTTCGCGTTGTACGTCGGGGTCGTTCAATTCGGAATAACCCGGCGCGAACTCCATGCCGTTGATGACCAATTCGAAGACATCGACCAGGGAAGGGTCTTCCACATTCTGCTTGGCCAGAGGTACCAGCTCCTTCGGCACGTGCGTGACGAACAATGGATCGAAGGTTTTTTCCTCGATCAGCTTCTCGAAAATCTGCTGGGTCACCTCGAAATCCGCCATGCCCGCGTGAACCTCCACGTCTAGAGCACCGGCGCGTCCGACCCTTTCGGCGGGTGTATAGTCGAACCATCGGGCATCGATCTCGCGGATCAAGTCGCGGTAGCGGGCCCGCCGCCACGGACGCTGCAAATTGATTGTGCGCGTGATGGTTCCTTCCTCGTCGCGATGCTCGATCTGCGGCGCGTCGCCAGCGAGTTGGCAGATCAGCGCTTCCATCATATCGGCCATCTGCTCGAAGTCAGCGTAGGCCCAGTACGCTTCCAGCATGGTGAATTCCGGGTTGTGCCGACGCGAAAGCCCCTCGTTGCGAAAATTACGGTTCAACTCAAACACCTTCGGGAACCCGCCGACCAGCAGCCGCTTGAGATATAGTTCCGGCGCAATGCGCAAATAAAGATCGATACCCAACGCGTTGTGGTGCGTCTTGAACGGTTCGGCGGCGGCTCCGCCAGCCACGGTTTGCATCATGGGCGTCTCGACTTCCATGAAGCCGCGCTCGTGGAAGAAGGTGCGGACACCGTGCAGCACGCGGCTGCGTGCCTGGAAGGTCGCGCGGGCCCGTTCGTTGGCCATCAGGTCGAGGTAACGTTGACGATGGCGCATCTCCTTGTCCGCGATTCCGTAATGCTGGCTCGGCATGGGACGCAACGCCTTGGACAGAGGCACAAACTGCGCTATGCGGATGGTCGGCTCACCGCTCTTGCTGGTGAAACACTCCCCTTCAATGCCTACAAAATCGCCGATGTCGAGCAGGGCAAAGACTTGCGCTTGCTCGGGCGTGAGACTTTTGAGGTTGACGTAGAATTGGATGCGCCCGGTCAGGTCGCTGAGATCGAGAAAGTGCGACTTGCCCATGTCGCGGTGTGCGGTGATGCGTCCGGCCGCGCGGAGGACGGTGCCATCAGCGAACTTTTCGCGGACCTGCGCGATGGAGCCGGCGTTGTCGAAACGTGCCCCGAAAGGTTCGATGCCGTGGGCGCGCAAGGCTTCGAGTTTCTTGCGGCGGTCGGCGAACAGCCGATTGGATTCTTCTTCCATAACACAAAAGGGATTTTTCCGGCGCGAAGCGCCTCGTGACAAGGTAGGGACTCGCTCTCCGAGCGGTCCGTGGCTTCGCCTAATCCGGTCTTCTCTAAGGGCGGCTTCGTGTCTTATCAGACACTGAAAAGTCGGATCGCTCGGAGAGCGAATCCCTACCTTGTCACGAAGCCGCTACGCGGAAATAGCACCATCCGCCAACAGTAAACTCCGGCGGCAGGCCAGAATGAAATCTGGTCCGCGGCCGGAGTTGAACAGTGCTTGAGGATCGGCAGGGTGACTAAGCTAGGAGTCTAGCTCACCACGGGAACAGGTCCGCCGGGAGCAGTCGCACCAGCGGTGGTAGCGTTGGCGTCCTTGTCCTTGTTGAGATTCGGGTTGAACCGGAATTTGACCTTGCCGCGCTTGGCGTTGGCCTTGGCTTTGCGCTTGGTCTTCTGCGTCGGAGTTTCAAAGGCGCGCAAGCGGCGCACTTCTTCCATGATCCCCTCGGAATCGAGCTTGTTCTTGAGGCGTTTCAGGGCCCGGTCAACGGGCTCTCCTTTGCGGACAATGACTTCTGGCATAGCGGCTTGGATGATTAAAGTGTGGTCGGAACTACGTTAGAATAAACTGAAAATGGCGACAGATACCCCGCATGCGGGGCTGACATCCTAGCCGCGGATCAAAGCCTGGTCAACAGGGACATCCATCACGCCCGGACAGGCGTGATGATCGGCTGGGTTTTGTCCTCCTTGACGACTTCCTGGCGCAGGCGGCCCTTCTCGCCCTTGGACAGCCATAGCACGATCGGTGCGGCGATGAACACGGAAGAA
Source organism: uncultured Chthoniobacterales bacterium (assembly GCA_964245965.1). GTDB lineage: Bacteria > Verrucomicrobiota > Verrucomicrobiia > Chthoniobacterales > SZAS-18 > CAWCJJ01. The sequence continues at coordinate 9,602 of CAXTOP010000045.1, read as the reverse complement.
TAAGTGCCGACCAAAACGCCGATGAGCAGGGTCAAAGCAAAATCGTTCAGCACCGACCCGCCGCCGATGAGCAACGCCAGCACGGTGACCAGCGTCGCGCCGCCGGTCAGCACCGTGCGGCCGAGCGTCTCGTTGATGCTGGCATTCATAATGTCGCGCACGCTGCCCTTGCGGCCTTCACGCAGCCCGCTGCGAATGCGGTCATACACGACAATGGTGTCGTTGATGGAGTAACCGGCAATCGTCAGCACCGCGCCGACCAGCACCAGCGACAGTTCGCGGCCGATGATCGAGAACACGCCGATAGTGATGATCACATCGTGTAGGAGTGCCACGACCGCGCCAACCGCGAACGAGAACTCGAAGCGCAGGGAAATGTAGATCAATACGCCGCCGATGCCCAGCAGCATGGCGAAGAGCGACTGATACGCGAGGCGTTTGCCGACCAGCGCGCCGACCTTGTCGTACTGCGCCACGTTGATGCCATTCTGCGGGAAAGCTTCCTGCAAACGCTTTTGCACCTTGAGGCCCGTATCGACCGGGCTGCGGACGGTCAGGAGTTGCTGGCCGTTCTTTTCCTCGCTCTGGATCACGCTCTCCTCCAGCCCGAGAGGCTGCAAGGCGGTGCGGACCTGCGAGGTTTCCAGCCGCTTGGCGGTGGAAAGAATGGAAAGCTCACCGCCGCGGAAGTCGATGCCGAAGTTCTTCTTCCCGCGCACGGCGAAAACGCCCATGCTCAGGAGGATCACCGCCAGCGAACCGAAGACGCACACTCGGGCGTACTTCATGAAGTCCACGTGCATCGCACCGAGCAAATTGCGCATGTGAATCTTCTGGAGGCCGAACTTCTCGATGGACCAGGCGAAGCCGTTGCGCGTCACGACCAGCGCGGAGAACAGCGAAGCGATGATGCCCAGCGTCAGGGCGACCGCGAAACCCTTCACCGGTCCAGCGGCCTGCCAGAAGAGGATGACGCTGGTGATCAGCGTGGTGACGTTGGCGTCGAAGATGGAGGAAAACGCCTTGTTGTAAGCGCCTTCGACCGCCGCGCGAAGCGGCTTGCCGGCGGCGAGTTCTTCGCGCAGACGCTCGTAAACCAGCACGTTGGCGTCGATGGCCAGGCCGATGGTGAGGATCACACCCGCGATGCCTGGCAGGGTGAGCACGAAGCCGAACATGGCCATCAAGCCCAGCAGCAGGGCGATGTTGATGAACAGCGAAATGCTCGCCAGCACCCCGGCCAAACGGTAGTAGTACAAGACGAAGAGGAAAGTGAGTACCAGGCCGATGATCCCGCTCAACACGCCGCGCCGGACGTAGTCCTTACCCAGCGTGGGTGAAACACTGCGTTCCTCGTCGATGTGGACGGGGGTGGAAAGCGGGTTCTCCAGCGAACTGGCCAAGCCGCGCGCTTCCGCGTCGCTGTAGTTGCCGGTGATCTGCGCCGTGCCGCCGTAGATGGCCGTTTGCAGCACCGGGGCGGAGAGCAGCTTGCCGTCCAGGACGATGCCGAGTTGCTCTTTGACGTGTGCGGCGGTCAGATCGCCGAACTGCTTGGCACCCACGGAGTCGAATTGCAAGCTGACTTCCATCCCGTGCGTCTCGGCGCGAGCCCCCGCCCCGGTGATGTGTTCACCCGTCATGTCGGGGCGGACCTTGACGAGCTCCTTGCGGCCTTCCTTTTTCTTGGCCCCCGGCGGCAGCGGAGTGGGCGCGACGGTGCCCATCAAGGGGTTGATGCGGCTGTTGTTGTTCGTGGCCAGGGGCTTCGCTTCGACCGCTTCCTCGGTCATGATCTGGTAGCCGGGCGGCACGATGGCCATGCCGGCTTCGATCTGCGGGATCAACGCGGCGCTTTGCGGGTGAACCAGACGGAATTCAAGCTTGGCAACCTGTTGAAGTTGGTCGCGCGTGGCGGCGATCTTGTCCGGGGTGAGGCCCGGCACTTGCACCAGGATCTGGTCGGCTCCGACCGGGCTGATGACCGGTTCGCCGACGCCGCCGGAGTCAATGCGGCTGCGGATGACCTCGGTCGCCTGATCCTGCATGGACTGGGTGATCCGCGTTTCCGGGTTCTCCTTGACCAGGCGCACGAGGAAGGAAACACCGCCCTCCAGGTCCAGGCCCAGCGCGATTCCGCGCGAAGCGGAAGCAACGCACAGGCCAGTCAACACGATGATCAGCGCCAGGCCGAGGCCGCGTTTGCGCGCGGAGAGTTCGGTACCCAGATACCATCCGAAGAGGATAAGAATCAGCAGGCCGGTGAAGAAGGTCAGTGCGGGTGACATGGAAAACGAAGAGGCGGCGAGGTTACAGAAAAAGAAAGGAGCGGCAGATTAGTTGCCAGATTTGACGGGGAGGGCGCGGGCCTCGCTGTCGGTGCTCGCTTTGGCAACGGTGGTAATATTCGACTTCTCCACCTCGATTTTGACGTTCTCGGCGAATTTGACCAAAACGGTCTTATCGCTGGCGTCACGGGCGTTGGCCACGATGCCGTGGAGCCCGCCGGAGGTGATGATGCGGTCGCCGGATTTGATGGAGGAGATCAGACTGGCTTGTTCCTTCTGGCGTTTCTGCTGGGGGCGGATCAGCATGAAATAAAAGATCACGCCCATAAAGAGGAACAGCGGCAGGGTGTCCAGAAGGCCGCCGCCAACCGGTTTCGGGCCGGGGGCAGCCGCAGCTTGGGCGAGCACGTTGGAGAGCGAGAGGAAAGTGGCGGACGCGGACATAAGCGGAAGCGGAGATAAAGGAAACCGGATGGAAGGTCAAGTATGCTGGCACTTTTTGCGCCCGTCCAACATTTTCAATCCTTGCCTTTGCCGGTCACGATCTCACCTGATGTCGCTCGGAACACCTGACAAGACTGACGCCCTGTTCCCAGCTTCTGCCGGGCTAGGAGCTTGGCAGAAGCTGGGAACAGGGCGTCAGTCTCAATGAACCTTCAAGCGTCGGCCAGTTCCGGGTGACCGAAGCGGTCGTAGAGGAAGCCGAGGATCTGGTTGCGCAAGGTGTAGTAAAACGGGTCCTCCGCAATCTCGGCCCGGGAGCGGGGCCGGGCAAAAGGCACGGTGTACACGTCGCCGATGGTCGCCGCCGGGCCGTTGGTGAGCATCACGATGCGGTCCGCCAGCAGAATCGCCTCGTCGATGTCGTGGGTGATCATGACGACGGTGGTGCGGTGCGCCTCCCAAATTTTGAGGAGTTCGTCCTGCATCTCTTCGCGAGTCAGGGCGTCGAGCGCACCGAAAGGTTCGTCGAGCAGGAGCACCCTGGGCCGGATGGCCAGGGCGCGCGCGATGGCGACCCGCTGCTTCATGCCGCCGCTCAACTCGCCCGGACGCTTGTCGGCGGCCTGCCCGAGGCCGACCATTTCCAGGTGTTCGCACGTCACCCGGCGCTTGTCCTGGGCGGAGAGTTTCGGCAGCGCGGCGTTGACCGCCAGGTGGACGTTGCCGTACACGGACAACCACGGCAGCAGGCAATAATTCTGGAAGACTAGCATCCGGTCCGGCCCCGGGGTGTTCACCTCGCGGCCTTCCAGGATGACGCCGCCGGTGCTGGCCTGGCTGAGTCCCGCCACCATGTTGAGCAAGGTGGATTTGCCGCAGCCGGAGTGTCCGAGCAGAACGATAAATTCTCCTTCCTCCACGCGCAGACTCACGTCCTTGAGCACGCAGAATTGCTCTCCGCGCCGGCCACCGCGCACGGGAAAGGTTTTCGTGATCTGACTCAATTCGAGAAAAGGGCGCATGGATGGAAGTAGAAGCGTCTCGACTCAGACAGTTGCCAGACCTGCCTCCGTCTTTTCGGAAGCAATGCTCGGCGCGACGGTCAAATCCGCACCGCCGGGAGGCATCACCGCCGGCGCGTGCTGGCCGGGTGAAAACGCGCTGCCCAACTCGCCGCACGCCCGCGCGTGAATGTCCGTCGGATAGACCTGGTCGAGGACCGCGTCCGGGTCGGCCGGCGCGGCGACCAGCCCCCAGCGCACCATCTGCCCGAGGAGCCAGGTCGATTCGCCGCGGTCGCAGCGCGTCGAGCCGTCGCGGAAGAACACGTTGAAGTCCGGTACCTGCGCGGTGCGGCCAAAGCCATAATCATAAGACCCGCTCAAACCCAGCGCACTGTAGATGGGGTCAGCGTTGACGAAGGTCTTGCGCGAAATCGTCTGGATGACCTCCTCGCGGTTCGACGGCTCGTCGCAGAAGCGGCACGATTCCAACAGCGCGCGCACCAGGGCCGTGTGCGCGTCCGGGTTCGCCTGCGACCACGCGCGGGTCGTGCCGAGCAGTTTTTCCGGGTGGCCGGGATAGATGTCCAGGTCGGTGGCGACGACGAAGCCGATGCCGTCGTGGACGGCGCGCGCGTTCCACGGCTCGCCCACGCAGTACCCGTCGAGGTTGCCCGCCGCGAGGTTGGCGGCCATCTGCGGCGGCGGCACCGCGATGATCTCCACGTCGCGGTCCGGGTCGATGCCGCCGCCGTGCAGCCAATGGCGCAGCAGGAGGTTGTGCATCGAGGTGGGATGGACCATCCCAAAGACGGGTTTGCGCTCGTCCGGCCGGCGGCGCGCCAAGTCGGCCCGCAGGTCGGCGGCGTTGCGCACGCCGCGCTCGTGGAAGCCGCGCGCGAGCGTGATCGCGTTGCCGTTGCGGCTGAGCGTCATGGCGGCGGTCATGGGCACGGGGACCGTTCCGCCGCTGCCCAGGGTGCGGCCCAGCGGCATCCCGGTGACCATCATCGCCGCGTCGAGCCGGCCGTCGGAGACGCCGTCGGCCACCGACTTCCAGCTTCCCTCGCGCGAGAGTTTTACCTGCAAGCCGTGCCTGGCAAAGAATCCTTTTTCCTGCGCCATGACCAGCGGGGCGCAATCCGACAGCGGGATGAACCCGAGCGTCAGCACGCCCTTTTCTTTAACGCTCGCCGCGCTCGCCACCTTCTTGTGTCCCTTGGCCTTGTTGAGGAAGTACAGCATCTCGTTGCGCTGCCGGTAGTAGGCCGGGTGGTTGATCGCCTCCGCCCGGGTGCGCGGGCGCGGCAGGTCCACCTGCATGATCTCGCCGACGGTGGCGCGCGGGCCGTTGGCCATCATCACCACACGGTCGGAGAGCAGCAGGGCTTCCTCGACATCGTGCGTGACCATCATCACGGTGATGCGGTGCGCCTCCCAGATCGCCAGCACCTGCTCCTGCAAGCGCCCGCGCGTCAGAGCGTCCAAGGCACCGAAGGGTTCGTCGAGCATCAACACCTTGGGCCGGGTGGCCAGGGCGCGCGCGATGCCCACGCGCTGCTTCATCCCGCCGGAAATCTCGCCGGGCAGCTTTTCCGCCGCCGGTTCGAGGCTGACCATCTTCAAATGCTCACTGACCAGGCTCGCGCGCTCCGCGGGCTTCATGGCGGGGAACACGGCGTCCACCGCGAGCCGGACATTCTGGCGCACCGTCAGCCATGGGAGCAGCGAATGGTTCTGGAAAACGAACATCCGGTCCGGACCCGGCCCGGCGACGGGTTTGCCGGCGACGAGGATCTGGCCGCGCGTCACCGGGATAAACCCGCCGACCATATTGAGCAGGGTCGATTTACCGCAGCCTGAGTGCCCGATGATGGACACGAACTCGCCCTCCTGGATCTGCAAGTTGACGTTGGCCAGCGCGTCGAAGGGCTTGCCGTCCCGGCCCTGGAAACTCTTGTCGACGCCGTTGATCTCGATGTACGCCATGCGTGCCCTTTTTGGTGCCTCAGACGGCCTGCCGGAAGCGGCCTTCCACCAGGCTCATGAGCTTGTCGAGCACGAAGCCGATCAGGCCGATGGTGATGATGCAAAGGATGATGTGCCCCTGGATGTTGGCGTTGTACTCCTGCCAGAGGAAGTTGCCCACGCCCGGCATGCCGGTGAGCATTTCCACCGCCACGATGACCAGCCACGCGATGCCCAGGCTCAGCCGGAAGCCGGTGAACATGTAGGGCAGGGTCGCCGGGAGCATGACCTTGAAGAGCGTCGCCATCGGCGAAAGCCGCAGCACCTTGGCCACGTTGAGGTAGTCCTGCGGGATGGCGCGCACGCCCGCGGCGGTGTTGATGACCGTCGGCCACATCGAACAGAGCGCGATGGTGAACAGCGCGCTCGGGATCGGTTTCTGGAAGAGCACCAGGCCCAGCGGCAGCCACGCCAGCGGCGACACCGGACGCAGGATCTGGATCAGCGGGTCGAACGTCTTGGTGAACACCTTCGACGCACCGAGGGTGAAACCCAGCGGCGTGCCGATAACCAGAGCCAGCGCGTAGCCCTGCGCCACGAGCACCAGAGACGCCCACGCGAAGCGCAGGATGCCTTGGTCGAGTTCACCCCGTTTGGCGAACGGTTCCACGACGAACGGCCGGCTGGCCTCCCACGTGGCGCTCGGCGAGGGGAGGTCTTTGAACTGCAACTGGCCGTGGTAGCTCACGTGCGGCAGCACGGCCCACAAGCCGATTACACACGCGATACCGATGAACGGCAGGAAGAGCCAGTCGAGTTTGAACACCTTTGACATAGGGCGGGTGGGGCGAAGGCCGGTTAGCCCTTCAGGCTGTTGATGGCGAAGGATTTGGCGTACTCCTCCGGCGGCTTGGCCGGATCGAAGGTCTTGCCGTCGAACAGGGTGAAGGGGGTGTTGTCCGCGCCGCCGTGTTTGTAGGAAACCTCCTTCATGGCATCCTCGTAGATGTCGGGACGCATGACCTGCTTGACGACGCCCTCGTAGTCCGGTGCGCCGGTCACCATGCCCCAGCGGCGGAACTGGGTCAGCCACCACTTGCCGTACATGGTCTGCGGGTAGTTGCAGTTGCGCTTGGAGAAGGTCATGCAGTATTCCTGGTCTTCGACCTTGCGGCCATCGCCGTAGTCGATGTGGCCCTGCATGCGCCCGAGGATCTGGTCGGGCGGGCAGTTGATGTAGGTCGTTTTGCCGACCAGATCGCATGCTTCCTTGCGGTTGTTGATGTCAGCCAGGAACAGGCTTGCCTTGTTGAGAGCCTTGAGCACGGCCTTGACGGTCTTCGGATTTTTGTCGGCGAACTCGGCCAGGAAGCCGCACACCTTTTCGGGGTGATCCTTCCAGATGTCCTGGGTCGTCACGCTGGTGTAGCCGATCCCCTGCGCGATGGATTGCGCGCCCCACGGCTCGCCCACGGAGAAGCCGTCCATCTTGCCCACCTTCATGTTCGCCACCATCTGCGGCGGCGGCACGGTGATGAGCGAGACGTCGGTGTCCGGGTTGATGCCGCCGGTTGCGAGGTAATAACGAATCCACATGGCGTGCGTGCCTGGCGGGAAGGTCATCGCGAAGGTCAGCGGCGTGCCTTTTTTCTTGGCGTCGTCCACGAAGGATTTGAGCGCCTTGGGGTCCGCGGCCACCTTGCCCTTGAACGTATTGCTCAGCGTGATGGCCTGGCCATTGCGGTTCATGATCCACGGGATCACCATGGGCTTCTTGGGCGCGCCGCCGAGGCCCATCGTAGAAGCGAACGGGATGCCGAAGAGCAGGTGCGAGGCCTGGATGTCGCCGCTGCCGAGCGAGTCACGGATGGCCGCCCAATTCGCGCCCTTGGTCACAGTGGGGTTGATGCCGAACTCCTTGAAGTAGCCTTTTTCCGCCGCGATGACGATGGGTGAGCAGTCCGTCAGCGCGATGAAGCCAAACCTCATGTCGGCCATTTCCGGCGCGTCGCTGGCGTACACGCCGCCAACCCACCCGCGGGGCATAGCTGTGAGCAGCGTGGCCAACCCGACGCCCTTGACGGTGGTCGAGAGAAACTGGCGGCGATCGATCGCCACCGGAGCGGCGGGGGACGGTGTGGGATCAGTCATGAGATGCTAGCGGATGTAGGATGAGCGGCGGAAGAAAACCAGAAAGCGCGACAAAAGGATGGAGAAGTGGCCGGCGGAAAGCGGCGGATCGCGGCTTGCGACCGACCCGACGATGTTAGCTCCCTTGTAGCCATAAGCCCTGATTCCCTGGTAACTGGAGCCGCTTTAGCGGGGTTCGTGCCAAGCTTGAACTAACCACAAAGAAAGACGCTCATTGATTTCATGCGGTCGATGAAAAATCTTCATTCATCCGGTGCCACGCCCGCAGTAGAGCGCCTGTGAGACTTGGCGCGACGGGTCCAGGCGGTGCGAATCTTTTCGAGGCTCCATGAAAAGCGCGTCCTTGGAGGGTAAACAAACGCGTCAGGACGATGTTGATGGAATAAAATGCTGTCGCCTTTTGGGCAGGATGAACAAAAAGCTTTCTTCGTTTCAAGGTCAGGAGCGGCGTTTCTTGCAAACGAACGCCCTATTCTTTCCGTCAAAGTCCGGGTAGGTAGTTCTACGGCAGCACTTGTTCAGCTGATTCTCGGTCCCGGAGAAAGGACATATCACCGCTCCGGGCAACGCCATGGATCATCCGGTTGTGGGCGGTTTCATCTTTGAAAGGGAACAATCAACGCTGGAGGTACGACGAGGTGAATTCCAGCCACAGGGCGAGAATTTATGGTGCAGGGGGCCGCAGAGAATATCGGGGACACGCTAGGAGCCAACTCTCACGAACCTCCTTGCTTCCCTCCCCAACGGGTGCATAGTGGTCTGACTCGGGAGCGTTGCCGCCATGGGGTGCGCCTGCCTTTCCGAAGGGGTCTTTCTCCAGGCTGGTTTTGTCCGTTTGGCTTGATGCTCGATTACATCGATGCAACGGCCGTACAAAATAGGCAGGCGAAGCCGTTTCTGAGTGGTCTGCGAATGACTCTTGAAGTTTGGCGGATTGGATCATTTCGGGGTGTAGCTTAGCTTGGTAGAGCGCCTGGTTTGGGACCAGGAGGTCGCAGGTTCAAATCCTGTCACCCCGACACCCCTCAGAACGAGGGATTTATAGCAGAAAGCCCGTTGAACTCTCAACACCACTCACCACACCGGCAAGATTGTCGCTGTTGTTTGAAGATGTCAGTAAACAGCAAACCCCGCCGCCGGCTTTCTGGGGCGGGGTTGACCGTTGATCTATCACCCGTCAGGCGTTCTCACCTGCAAAACTGCTGCTACCGCCGCTCTCAGTTGTTGCCGCCCGCGTCGGTGCCGGTGGCAAAAGGGGTTGTGCAGCCACTCGTCAGGTTGTCCTTGTACTTGGTGCAGTAGATGAGGCCGTAGTACGCGCCGGACACGAAGTTACCCACCGCAAAGGTGGCTCCGTCAATCCCAACAGTGTTCGTTGAGGAAGCTTGCACATCGGTGACGGTGCAGCCTGTGACCGTGCCGCCTTGGCCCTCTAAGACGATGCCGTAAGCATCGGTGCTGCCCTCACCGATCGAGCTTACCCGGCAGTTGGTCACGGCGCTGCAGCGTGCTCCATCGCAATAAATGCCGATGTTGTAGCAGTGGCTCACCAGCATGTTATTGACCTGCTGGTTGATGTTGTGGGTGGTATCTTCGACGAATCAGTTGATGTCGCGCTCAAAGGCTTAGATAACGATATCCACTTTATCAACTCGGCCCCAACAATGGTCAGAGATGCTTCGGTGGCGGCCACTGCTAGTGCTTCGTCATGCTGAAGGTGCTGGGTAGAGGCGGGCAAGTTTCCGGCGGG
>CAXTOP010000044.1:0-45474 GCA_964245965.1 uncultured Chthoniobacterales bacterium | reverse complement strand
ACTGGAACCCGTTTGTTAGAGCCCTTCGGAGGCGTTCGTTCCTCGCTGCGCTCAGAGGGCGTATAGATTAAACAATCCACTCTGCCGCCCTGTTTGTCATCCTGAGCGCAGTGAGTCTGCGAGCGAGAGTCGAAGAACCTTCCGCCGCCGGAGGCAAGTGTGTTTCCAGCGGGGTGGCTCGAGCCCGGGAGGGAGCTTTGGCTGTCGCCGGCCGGAAGGTCCTTCGACTCCGTTCGCAGACTCACTGCGCTCAGGATGACAGATAAGAGAAGTCATGCCTTCGTCTGTGTATCTTCTCACAGGAGGGGAGCGCCCGCGTAGCATGATCCTCGACGGCTTGTCGTGCAGATTGCAGTCTGCCTCCCTGCATTTCGTGCATTCTGCCCTGCCATCCCGGTTGGAACCTGGAGTCTGAGTTCACGCAAGCCTCTATGATGCAGCGGTTAATCCGGTCGATACAAACCCTGGCATCAGAACAGCTAAAGCATTGAGTTTTAGAACTGCACCAGTCGCCGCTATCATTGCTCTACCGCATAATCTCCGCTTCCATCCATGAATGTATTTGCAGCCGCTCAATGGATAGTCTTCCTGTTGATCGTTGTTCTGCTGGTCAAGCCGGTCGGCGCGTATCTGGAGCGGCTCTTCGAGCGCCAGCCGACTTTCCTGGACCCGGTGTTCCTGCCCATCGAGCGGCTCCTCCACCGTTTTTTGCGCGTCCACCCCGAGCGCGAGATGGACTGGAAGCACTACTCGCTGGCATTCGTTCTTTTTGGGGCCGTCAACATGGTGGCGCTGTACGCTCTGCTGCGCTGGCAGGCGTGGCTGCCGTGGTTCTTTCCCGATGTAACGACCACTCCGATGACCCCGGATCTCGCCGCCAACACGGCGGTGAGCTTTGTCACCACGACCACCTGGCAGGCTTACGCCGGTGAGAACACGATGAGTTACTTCAGCCAGCTTCTGCTGGTCGGACAAAACTTCCTGGGCGGCGCGGCGGGCCTGGCGGTCGGCATCGCGTTCGTGCGCGGTTACGCCCGCGAGCGGGCGGCGGGCTTGGGCAACTTCTGGGCCGATCTCGTCCGCGCGCTGCTGTGGGTGCTCCTGCCCATATCGCTCGTGGGAAGCGTGTTCCTGGTCGCGCAGGGCGTACCGATGAACTTTCTGCCGTACACGGTCGTTCACACGGTCGGAGGGGAAGTGCAAACCATTGCCCAGGGGCCGGTTGCCGCCCTGGAATTTATCAAGAACCTGGGGACGAACGGCGGCGGCTTCTTCAACGTCAACGGCGCGCATCCTTTCGAGAACCCGACCCCGCTGGCCAACCTCATCGAACTGCTCGCCATCGCCGTGATTCCCGCGGCGTTCACGCACACCTTCGGGCGCATGGCGGGTCGGCCCCGCGACGGTTGGGTGATCTTCTGGACGATGACGGCCCTCTTCGTGGGCGGGTTGTGGCTGTGCGGCTGGGCGGAGAGCCACGTGCAGCCCGCGCTGGCGCACACGCTCAGCGGCGGCAACCTGGAAGGCAAGGAAGTGCGTTTCGGTGTGGGTGGCTCGGTGCTGGGAGCGGTCGTAACTTCGAACGGTGCCACCGGCTCCTACAACGCGATGCACGACAGTTTCCAACCGCTCGGCGTCCTGGTGCCGCTGCTCAACATGCTGCTGGGCGAGATCGTCTATGGCGGCCTGGGCACGGGGCTTTACAGCATGGTGTTTGTGGCGCTGGTGGCGCTCTTCATCGGTGGTCTGATGGTGGGCCGTACCCCCGAACACCTTGGACGCCGCATCGGTCCGCCGGAAATGAAGATCATCGCGGTTTACACGCTGCTCGGGCCGGCGACGGTCCTGGCGCTGACCGCCCTCGCCGTGTTGACGCAAGCCGGCCTGGACGGACTCATGACCAACACCGGGACCCACGGCTTCACCGAGATCTTCTTCGCATACGCCAGCGCCCTGGCGAACAACGGCCAGAACATGGCGGGTTTGAACGCCAACAGCGTCTTCTACAACGTGACCACGGTCGTTGCCATGCTGGTTGGCCGTTGGGGATTGGCCATTTTGGCGTTGGCGCTGGCGGGCCGTTTCGCGGCCAAGTCGCGGCGGCCGGCCAGCGTCGGCACGGTGCCTTCGGACGGCGTCCAGTTTGGCGTGTTGCTCGCCGCTACCGCGCTGCTGGTCGGCGCGTTGAATTTCCTGCCCGCCCTCGCGCTCGGGCCGCTGCTGGAGCATCTTTCCATGGGGTGGTAACTGCTTCCTGGCACCTACCCGGACGTGATCCGCTCAGGCGAACACGAGCAGTTCGATCTCCTCGGGCAGCAGATCGGACACGTCCCGCACGATGTTCCCGCGCAGCAGGTTGAGAAGCGTGCTGCGCTTCGGCGCGCCCAGGATGAGCCGTGACGCTCCCACGGTGGCCGCCACATCCACGATCGTCCCGGCGGCCGAGTCGCTGACGGCGTAACACGGCAGCACGGTCGCCTTGCCGTCCATCTTCTCCTTGGCGTAGTGGAAGATGACACTGGCCTCCTCGTCGCCGGCCCACTTGCGCCGGCGATCCTCGGTCGTGATCACCGTCTGCTCGCGCACGAACAACAGGTACAGCGGACGCCGCAGCAGTTCGGCTTCCTTGAGCGAGAAATCCAGGGTGCGGCCCATCCCGCGCACGGCGACGAGCATCGGTTCGCCGTCGGTCTCCACGGCGACCGTGGCGAGCGAGCGGGCGGTGTTTGCCGCCGGTGCCGCCAGACCTGCTTCTCCCTCGCGCAGCTTTTTGCGCGCCGCCCGTTCTTTGGCCAGTTCGCGCATGACGAGGCCCACGGCCAGGATCGTCAACGCGAAGTACCGCGCGTTGGGCTTGTCGATGAGCAACGAGATTTCGATGCCCGCCATGACCAGAAAGGTCACAAACATTAAACCGCGCTCCCAACGGGTGAGCACCATTTTGCGGTCGGTGGAGGTCGCGCCCAGGTTGGTGGCGATGGCTCCGACAACCCCCACGGCGTACAGGTCGGCCAGGCCTGACATGTCGCTCACCACCAGCACGAGGCCCACCGGGATGACCGTGGCGAGCACCGCGCCGAGCAGAGGCACGCCGAACCGGTTGAGATTCTTGAATACCGGCGGCATCTCGCCGTCGCGCGACATGAGGAACTGGATGGTGATCAGGTCGCCGATGGCCGTGTTCACCGCCGAGAGCAGCAGCAACCCGAACACCCCCGCCACGGCGTAGCCGAACATCGTGCCCCACCAGGGTCCGAGGGCGTGGCCGACGAACACCTGGCCCATGTACTTGAGCATATAGTCCCGGACACCGTGCGCGCCGGGTCCATCCACGTCCAGACCGCTCGAATCCCCGGACACCGTGTGCAGACCGCCCAGCGCGTGCATGCCCAAACCCAGGAGAGCGGTGAAGAAGCAGACTTCGAGAGCCACCCAGAGGATGGCAGGCGTCGCGGTGCGGGTGACGCTGGGCTTTTCGCTGGTGCTGCCGGGATCGAGCTTCATCACGCCCGTGGCGTTCGCGATCGCCTCCACCCCGGAGAGCGCCAGGACGATGGAAACGAACCCGTTCCAATTCTTTCCGATGCCGCCGGTCAAGGGATGGACGTTGTGGAAGGCCTGCCCCAAGTGCGGGACCACAAACGCGCCCAGGATCAGCACGACGGCGGCCGTCAGCACCGAGATAACCACCGCCAGCGCCCCGGTGTGCTTGGGTCCGAGCAGGTTGAGCGCGCCGATGGCCGCGATGGCGGCGGCGGCAAAGATCTCCGGGTGCGGAGTGCCGAGGTATTGAAAGGCAGAAAGCGCCGAGATCGCCGCCGTGACGATGTAGTCGGCGATGAGCAGAAAAGCGCCGACGATGCTGACCACCTCCGAACGGTGGCGCACGCTGGCGTACACGCCGCCGCCGTCCGGGTAGTGTTTGCAGATGATGATGTAGTTCAGGCCCACGAGTCCCGTGAGCAGGCACATCGCGGCGATCAGCCAGAAGGAACTGTACCCGGCCACCGCGAAGGCCAGACCGATGACGTAAGCCTTGGAGGTGCCCCAATCCCCGTAGAGGATGGCTGCGGCCCTGGGAGCGTCCACGTTGCGCGGACGGCTGGTTTCGTTACCGACGATCATGTTCTGCCAAATCTATTCGACTTCTCTGCGGAAAAAGCCGGCACTTTCATCCTTTGCCCGGGAAATGAAGGTACATCACCTCGAGGTTGGGAAGGCCGCTTTTAAAATTCGTTTCCCATTGGCCCGGAGGACACCGGACCATTCAGCCGACAAAGAACTGCGCTCACCTGTAGCGTCTTCCATGACGCGGGCAAGCGGGAAAACGTCCCGGGGGTGGATGGCGCGCTCCGCCGCGCCATTGCTTCGATGCGGCGCAGCCGCCTTTTGCTCCCTCCAAGCAGCGGTGTTGCCAGTGGCACCAACGGCGCGGCGGAGCGCGCCATCCACCCAAAAATTCCCTGGCTGAACTGCCACCGGGGCGGAGCCGAATTTGGTGGCAGGATGGCCGTGACGTGGATTATCGTTCCCAACCGCATCCCTGTCCCCTAGTCCGGTGATTACCCTCGAAGAGCTAGATCGACACCTCAGCCGTTGGCAGAAGGCCGTGGAGGTGGCCATCGCCAACGTTTACGAGCTTTACGAACATCCCGTTTACCGCGCGCTGGCGAATCCGGTACGAGGCGTCCACGCCGCGGTGACGGGAGAAAGCCCGTCGGAGGTGGCACAAGCCTGCGAAACCGTCCGGCACCTGCTGCTTTGCGGCAACGAGATGCAGGCCGTCGTGGAACGGGCGTGCGGCCTGCGCGAACGGCTGCCGCGGCTCTTCCGCGAGGAGAAGATGCAGGAAATCGAGCGCCTGCTCGACGGTCCAACCATCCGGCTGCCCGGCACCGACGTGCCATTGACGCAGCGTGGTCTGCTCTCGGAGACCATGGCCAGCGGGCGTGCCCTGAGCCTCCAGGAGATGCTCGACACGATGGTCCCGGCCTTCGAGGCGGCCAAACGCACGATTTTCGAGGTGGATCAGGCCTGGTCCACCTTGCTCATCCGCCTCGACGCCGCCGACGCCGAACTTGCCCGTCTGCGCGAGGCCGGTCAAACCAATGGCCTCGGCGAGATGCCGGAGTTGCTTGCTCTCCAGCGAAAAATCGCGGCGGCACGTTCCACGGTGAACCTTGATCCCCTGGGCGCAACCCGGACGCTGGAACAGGAACTTTCGCCCACCCTGGCGAAGGTCCGCGCGGGGATCGAGACCATGGTGGCTGACTTGCGGCAGGCGCAGGCGGATCTGGCGCAGGCCCACGCCCTGCAACGCGAACTGACGGAAACACACGCCCGGGCTGTGGCCGTGGCCGGCGATTGCCGGGAGAAGGTCATGGTGGCGGCGTCCGGCTCACCCGCGTTGCCCTTGACCGCCGGCCAGGTCGAAGACGCCAACGGCTGGCTGGCTCAACTCGACGCCATGATGGCACAGGCCGCGACCCGGCCGACCGTGAAGGTGGGAGTGCGGCGCTGGCTGGAGGCCGCGCGCCGGCACCTCGACCACGACCGGGCCGTCCTACGCGCGGGCCAGGCATTGCTCGACGAACGGCAGGAACTCCGTGGCCGCCTGGATGCCCTGAACGCCAAGGCCGCCGGCTCGGGGCTGGCCGAAGACGCTCGGCTGGCGGACGACGCCCGGGCCGCGCGCGCATTGCTCTACCGGCGGCCTACCCCGCTGGCGCAGGCACGGGATCTGGTTGCCCGCTACCAGAATGGGTTGAATGCGCGGATCGCCGCCGCCCGAACCTGAGTTTTGCCGTCGGCCCAAATTCCGGTAAATTACTCTATGCCCGAAATCCTGGATGGTCAGCCCTGTCGGCACGCCGGTTGCACCGGTGTCATCGAAGGAGGCTTTTGCAACGTCTGCGGCCTGGAACCCTTGAACGCAGACACCGGCGGGCAAGCACCGGGGACCGCCGTGGTGTCCGCCGCCGGCACTCGCGCGGGCACTGCCACCGGCACCACCGGCACGGGGCGGGGCACGCGCGGCACTTCCCGGCGCACCGGCAGCAGCCGCACGCGGGCGAGCAGCCGCCGTCAACTCGGCCTCGGGCTGGTGCAGGTGCCCGAACTGCCGCCGCTCGATCCCGCGTCGGTCCTCATGGCCGAGCCGGTCGTGCCGGTAGGCAAACGCTTTTGCACGCACTGCAACGAGGCGCTCAAACGCGAGAAAGGGTTTTGTCCCAAGTGCGGCAAACCCTATTCCTTCGTCCCCACGCTGAAAGCCGGCGACGTGGTGGCTGATCAGTACGAGGTCGCCGGGCCGCTGGCCTTCGGCGGGTTGGGCTGGATTTACCTCGCCAAGGATTCGCTGCTCTCGCGCTGGGTCGTGCTCAAGGGCTTGCTCAACGCGCAGGACGAGGCGGGCGCGGCGGCGGCGGTGGCGGAGCGCCAGTTTCTCGCCGCGGTCAAGCACGCGAACATCGTCGGCGTGTACAACTTCGCGCAACGCGGCAGCGAGGGCTACATCGTCATGGAGTACGTCGGCGGCAAGACGCTGCGCGCCATCCGCAAGGAGCGCGGCCCGCTGCCGGTCGCCGAGGCCATCGCCTACGTCCACCGCATCCTCGGCGCGTTCGCCTACCTCCACCGGCAGGAGCCGCCGCTGGTGTACTGCGACTTCAAGCCGGACAACTTCATGGTGGAAGGCGACGACGTGAAGCTCATCGACATGGGCGGTGTGCGCCGGGTGGACGACGAGGGCGGCGACATCTACGGCACCAAGGGTTACAGCGCGCCGGAGGCCGGCGACGGACCCACGCCGGCCTCCGACCTGTTCACGGTGGCGCGCACCCTGGCGGTGCTCATCGCCGATTTTCGCGGGTTCCAGAGCACCTACGAGTTCACGCTGCCGCCGTTGATCGACCTGCCCACGCTCGGCGGGCAGGAGTCGCTCTACCGCTGGCTGACCAAGTCCACCCGCGCCGATCCCGACGAGCGGTTCCAGAGCGCCGACGAAATGGCCGAGCAGTTGGCGGGCGTCCTGCGTGAGATCGTGGCGGCGGAAAGCGGCCAGCCGCGTCCCGGCGAGAGCAGCCTTTTCGGCGGCGACGTGATGCGCTCCAACGACGCCGACGGCTTCGCGGCGTTGTCACTAACGGCGGACCTCCTGCCGCCGCTCAAACTGGACCCGCAGGACCCGGGCGCGTCGTTCGTCCTCACCAACGCGGGGCTGGCCGCCTCGCCCGAGCAACAGGCCGCCTTGTTCGAGAACGGTGCCGTCCGGTTCCCGCAGTCGGCGGAGGTGCGGCTGCGTTGGGCGGATAGCTTGGCCAGCGCCGGACGCCACGACGAGGCGGAAACCCGGTTGCAGGAGCTGGAAGCGGCTGACCCGTTCGAGTGGCGCGTCGCCTGGCAGCGGGGACGGGCGGCTTTTCTCCAGGGGGATTTCGCCGGGGCTGGCCGGTTCTTCGACGCGGTTTACGCGGAACAGCCGGGCGAACTGGCCCCGAAACTCGCGCTGGCCCTCGCCGCGGAGGCGGCGGGCGAAACCAGCCGCGCGGCCCGGCTCTACGACACGGTGTCGCGCACGGACCCGAGCTTCGTGACGGCGACCTTCGGACTCGCGCGTTGTCTGGCCGCCGGGGGCAAACGCGAGGAAGCGGTAGCCGCCTACGGGCGGGTGCCGGCCGCCTCGCGCTTTTACACGCGGGCGCAGGTTTCCCTCGCGCGAGCCTGGCTGGGCGGCGGGGCCGGGGCCGAGCCGGGCGCGGCGGAACTGGAGCGGGCCTCCCAGGCATTGGAGGCGCTGACGCTCGACGTCATGGAACGGCACCGCTTCGCCGCGGAGGTCCAGGGGCGCGCGCTGGAGTTGATGGAAGCGCACGCGCTGCCGGACGCCCCGCAGGTGCGCGTGCTGGGTCAGCCCCTGGCTAACGCCTCGCTCCGCGAGGGGATCGAGAAGGCATTGCGTGGGATGGCTCGCCTGGCCACGGACCGGGCGGAGAAAATCCGCCTGGTTGATCTCGCTAACCAGGTCCGGCCCAAAACCTGGTTTTAAGTGTCCGTAACAAAGTGCCTCGGTGCAAAAGCTCCGGGGTGGATGGTGCGCTCCGCCGCGCCATTGCTTCCTTTTGCGGCAACGCCGCCCAGAGAGATCGGGCGGCTGCGCCGCAATACGACCAATGGCGCGGCGGAGCGCACCATCCACCCCGGAACATTCTCCCGCTCGCTTAGACCTCAGCGGGTGAACATGCTATGTTGATGCCGTGATCTGTCCGCAATGCCGCGCCGCCGTGGCCGACACCGCTAACTTCTGCGAGGAGTGCGGTGCCAAGCTGCTCCCGGGTCGGACCGCACCACCGCCGTCGCCCGCTCCGACAGATCGAGGAACGGCGGGGGCGTGCCCCAACTGCGGGGCCGCGCCGGAAGCCGTGGACCCAGCGGGTTTTTGCCTCCAATGCGGCCACCAGCGCCGGCCACCGCCAGGTGACCACGTGGAATGGGACGGCGGCCCCAAGGCGGCGGGAGTGAGCGACCGGGGCACGCGGCATTTCCAAAACGAGGATGCCTTCGCGGTCGTCCAGCGCGATGGCTGGACCGCCGCCGTCCTGTGCGACGGGGTTTCCAATTCACCCCGCGCGGATGAGGCCAGCGCCGCCGCCGCCCGGTCCATTTCCGACGCGCTTGCCGCCGGGCTGGAAAATGGTACCCCGGACGAAACTGGTCTGATGGCATCTGCCCTTACGGGTGCGCACGAGGTGGTCTTGGCCCTGGCAGGCCGCCACGCCGCGGCGGAAGGCGGGCGTGTAGACACCCCGGCCACCACCGTTGTCGCCGCCCTGGTGCGAGCCACCCCGGCATCGACGCCCGGCGACAATACCCGCGAAGCCGTGCTGGGCTGGCTGGGCGACAGCCGGGCGTATTTCGTGGACGCCCGGGGCGGCGCGCGCCTCCTGACGCGGGACCACTCTTGGATCAACGAGGCCGTGGACGCCGGGCGGATCAACCGCACGGAAGCCCTGCGCAGCCGCCACGCGCACACCGTGACGAAGACCCTCGGCGGCACGCCGGGCGAAGATGGCCGGCCGGACGTGCCGTCCACGGTGCGTGTGACGCTCTCGGAGACGGGTTGGCTCCTCCTCTGCACGGACGGCTTGTGGAACTACGCGCCCGAAGCTCCCGAACTCGCCGGTTGGGTGCGCCGCCTCGCTCCGGCCGAGGCGGGAGCGCTGGCACTCTGCCGCGCGCTCGTCGCGGAAGCTTTGCGCCAGGGCGGAAACGACAACGTGACCGTGGTCGCCTTGGCCGTGTAAATTTCCCTGTCCTTCTTCCTTTTACCTCCACCACCGTATGAACACCGCCTTCAGCGCCAAAATCTTCCAGAACCAGTTTCTCCCGCAGGGAGCCGACGAGGTCCACGCCATCGTCAACGTGTCCAGTGGCGAGTCCTCCTCCGGCGAGGCGGCGGGTAGCGCCGTCTCCGCACACGCCCACCTCGTGCTCGGCATCCTGATCGATTGTTCCGGTTCGATGGGCGAACACGGCGGCGAGCGCATGCACCACGCCAAAAGCGCCGTGCGGCACCTGCTCCGCCTGCTGCGCGAGGATTGTTCGTTCTTCGTCGTGGCAGGCTCCGACGAGGCGACGCTCCTCTGTCCGCTCATGTCGGCCGACGCGGCGAGCAAGACGATGGCGGACGCGAGCGTGGCCGGCTTGCAAGCGGGCGGCGGGACAAAGATGTCGTGCTGGCTGGCGGAAGCGTTCCGGCAGTTCCCGACCGGGGCCAACACGGTGCGCCACGCGCTCTTGCTGACCGACGGCAAGAACGACCCCAACGACACCGGCAGTCTGGATCAAACCCTGACCGCGTGCGAGGGCCGCTTCCAGTGCGACGCCCGGGGCGTCGGCGTGGACTGGCAGCCGGAGCAGCTCCGCCGGATCAGCGGCAAGCTGCTGGGTACGGTGGACATCATCCCCGAACCGGCGGGCATCGCGGCGGACTTCCAGGCGATCCTCGAAAAGGCGATGGGCCGCGCCGTCAGCGAGGCCACGCTGCGCCTGTGGACGCCGCAGGGCGCCGTGGTGCAATACTGCAAGCAGGTGTCCCCCGAGATCGTTGACCTGACCGACCGCGCCCGGATTGACCCGGCCAGTCCGCAGGTGCGCGACTATCCCACCGGAGCCTGGGGCAGGGAGGCGCGCGATTACCACCTGTGCATCAAGGTCAAGCCGGGTGCCGTGGGCCAAAAGATGCTCGCGGGCCGCGTCAGTTTGCTCGTGGGAGCGAAGGACGACAAAGCCGCCGAGGGGCAGGTGCTGGCGGTCTGGACCGACGACGAGGCCCGCTCGGCGGTCATCGACCGCGAGGTGGCGCATTACACCGGCCAGGGCGAGCTGGCGCAGGTGATCCAGGAGGGACTCAGCGCCCGGCAAACCGGCGACGAGGACACCGCCACCCGCAAGCTGGGCCGCGCCGTGCAGCTTGCCGCCGCGTCCGGCAACGAGGCGACGACCAAGCTGCTGCGCAACGTGGTCGAGGTGCTCGACGAAAAGGAAGGCACGGTCAAGCTCCGGCGCAACGTCAGCCAGGCGGATGCGATGATGCTGGACACCCGTTCCACCAAGACCACCCGGCGGGCGTCCCCGGCGGCGTAACCCTTTTTCCAAGACATCCCCATGCCCCTTTGTCCGAACCAGCACGAGTCCCGCACCGCCGATTTCTGCGAGGTCTGCGGCGTCGAGATGCCGGCGTCGGCGGACGCGCCCCCGGCCGCGCCAGCCGGCGGCGACCGGGAAATCTGCCCCGCCTGCCACGCGGAGCACGACGCCAGCGTGGGCGTTTTCTGCGAGGTCTGCGGGTACAACTTCAAAACGGGCGTGCCGCCCGTGGCCGCGCCGCCGGAGCCGGAGCCGGTTCCGCAGGCCGCGGAGGTATCCGGGTTGGTGCCGGCCTCGCTCCCGCCCCCATGGGAGTTGGTCGTCGCCGTCGCTCCCAACCCGCACGTGGGCATGCCGGACGACGCGCCGCCGCCCGCAATGGCCGAGCAGGCGCATCCGCTCGCCGCCGCCGCCCTTTTCGTTGGCCGCCGCTCGGCGCGCCGCCAGATCTACCCGGACATTTCGCTCGACCATGACGACGGGGTTTCCCATCGTCATGCCCGGTTGACCAGGCTGCCGGGGGGGGATTTCGCGCTGGAGGACCTCGGATCGAGCAACGGAACGACCGTCAACGGCACCGAAGTAAAGCCCGGTGTCGCGGTCACTTTGCAGGCCGGCGACCGCATTGCCCTGGGCCGCTGGACGAGCCTCACCCTCCGCCGGCAGGAACCACCCGCCGATCAGGCGGCCCCAGCCCCGGCCACCCCGCCTGCCCCATGAAGACCACGGTTGCCCCGTTTCAAACCTCGACGCTCCTCGCTCCGAACCGGACGCTCCCGTCCCGCGTCATGGGCGTGCCGTCGCGCTTTTCCTGGACCACCCCCGTGCGATGGGCATGGTGGTGGGGCACCGTCCTCCTGACCGGGTTGCTCTTCGTGCTGGCCGCCCGCCACGCGGTGACCCAAAGGCAGGCCGCGTTCCAGAGCATCGCGGCGGATTGCGCTCCGTCCATCATCGCCGCGCAGCACATCCGCACCAGCCTGGCGGACTACGACACCCATCTTACCGACGAACTCCTTTGCGCCGCCGGGTCGCCCGAGCTGGAAGCCGCCGTGAAGGGAGCGAGCGCGCGCCGCCACGAGTTCACCGAAAATCTGCTCCGGGCGGCGGCGAACATCACCTTCGGCGACGCCGAGCGCGGACCGATCACCACCATGCTCAACGAACTCGGCAACTACGAGGCGCTCATGGCCCGGGCGCAAACCCTCCAGGCAAAAGGCGACGCCGCCGGCGCGGTGGCGGCCAGCCGCGGGGGTTCGGGGCTGATGCGCGCCACGATCCTGCCCGCCGCGGACGCGCTCGACGCGGCCAACAGCCAAGTGCTCGACCGCACGTACGACGCGCAGCAAAGCGCCTCCTGGCGGGCCCTGGGTTGGACGGCAGCGGCCGGGCTGCTGGCCCTGGCGACCTTGGGGGGCGCGCAGTGGGTCCTGTGGCGGGCCACCCGGCGGAGGGTCAACCCCGGCCTGCTCGCCGCGACCGTTTTGACGGTCTGCTTCGCGTTGTACGGGCTGGTGGCTTCGGCCAACTCCGGCCGGAAATTAAAAGAGACCACGAAGGACGCCTTCGATTCCGTCCGCTTCCTGTGGCGGGCGCGGGCCGAGGCCTACGTGGCCAACGCCACGGAAAGCCGCTGGCTCTACGACCGGGCGCAGGCGGCAGCCTCCGAACGGGACTTCGTGGAACAGGCCGCCCGCATCGCGCAGGCCCCAACCCACGTCTCGCTGGCCGAGGTCGCCGCCCGGGCGCTGGCCCAGCCCGACCATCCGCTGACCGACGGCTTCCAGGGGCTGCTCGCCCAGGAACTCGGCAACATCACGTACGAGGGAGAACTGGCGGCGGCGGCGGCGGCGGTCAAAACCTTCGGTGACTACCTGGAAGTGGACAAGGAAATCCGCCGCCTCGAAAATGCCGGGCAGCACGGACGGGCGGTGGCGCTCTGCCTGAGTGACGCGCCGGGAGGTTCCAACGCCGCCTTCGCGCGCTTCGACGCCGCGCTGGACAAGGTTCTCGGCATCAACGTGACCTTCTTCCATCGTCTGGCCGAAGAAGGGACGGGTGCTCTGCACGTCTTCGATTGGCTGATCCCCGGGTTTGCGGTGGTGACGGCTTTGTTGGTGTGCGGCGGTTTCTGGCCACGCATCAAGGAGTACCGGACGTAAGCTTCGCCCACCCGTTGCAAATGCCAAGCAGCCAGAAACGGGTGGTAATCATAGCAGTGTTGGTGTGCCGGGAGGGACCCGCTCCGTCGGGTCCATCGTGGCGGTAGTCACTCTACCAGAGGCGGACCCGACGGAGCGGGTCCCTCCCGGCACACCAACACCAAGTTCATCATTACCCGGAAACGCGGTGGCAGACGCCATCGCTTACCCTCTCGGCGTGCCGTCATTCACGCTCTTCACTCGCCATAAGGCACCCAGATATTTTTGATCTGGGTCGCACGTCGGACATATTCTTCCCCCTGACCCTGTTTCGGGTTCAACCAATCGCGCCGTTTGCCGTAGTTGGTCCAGATGGCCTTGAGATTGCCGACGGAAGCGCGTTCAACGAGCGTGCTGCCGGCGGCCGGACCGAAGTACCACAGCGCGGCCACCTCATCGTGCTTGGCCAGCACCTCGGCTAATTCGTCGCGCGACCCTGGAACGATGTTGACGACCCCGGCCGGCACGTCGCTCGTTTCCAGCACCTGATAAAGGTCGGTCGCCATCAAGGGAGACACGGGCGAGGGAACCACGATCACCCGGTTGCCCACCGCGATGGCCGGAGCGACCAGCGAAACCAGGGCCAGCAGCGGCGCTTCGTCCGGGCAGAGCAAACCCATGACCTGCCACGGTTCGGGCATCGCCAGCGTCACGGCCCGGATCGGGGCGCGGTGCACCTGGCCGTCGTGCTTGTCCGCCCACGCCGCGTAGTAGAACAGCCGCTCGATGGCAAGCTCCACCTCGCGTTCGTCGGCTCCGGCAAGGCTCCGTAAACGACCGCGGAACTCGTCCGCCCGCCCGGCGAGATTTTCGGCCAGATAGTAGAGAATCTGCGCGCGGTTGTGCGCGGTGGAGCGGGTCCAGCCGGACGCCTTGCGCGCCGCTTCCACGGCGTTGCGGATGTCCTTGCGGTTCCCCTGGCCGACCTCCGCCAAGCGCCCGCCCTCGCGTCCGAAAACGGGGTCGCTGTAGCCGCCGTCGGGCCGCACCTGCTTGCCGCCGATGAAGAGTTTGGGTGTCCGGTCGATGGGCGGCAATCCTGGCACACCGGCCGCGGTGTGACCGTGGCGGGCCGGTGCTTCCATCACCGCCGTCGGCTCGTAGGAGGGCAGCGATTTTTCCCAGCCGGGTTGCAGGTACTCGAACAAGCCCTCGCGCCCTCCTTCGCGGCCGTAGCCGCTTTCACGATAGCCGCCGAAGCCGGCGGCGGCATCGAACTGGTTGGTGCAGTTGATCCAGACCACCCCGGCCTGAAGCTGGGGCGCGACGTCGAGCGCCAGGTTGATGTTTTCCGTCCAGACCGACGCCGCCAGTCCGTAGGGTGTATTGTTGGCCAGTTCGACCGCCTCGGCCGGAGTGCGGAAGGTCATGGCGACCATGACCGGGCCGAAAATTTCCACCTGGGCCAGCGTGGACGCCGGCTCCACGTCCGTGAACAGCGTGGGCGGAAAGAAAAGCCCGTTTCCCGGCACGTCCCAGGACGGCTGCCAGCAGGTGGCCCCATCGGCTTTGGCCTCCGCCACGATGCGCGCGATCTTTTGCCACTGGACCGGGGCCACGATGGCACCCATGTCGCAGACCTTGTCCAGCGGATCGGCGACCCGGAGATTTTCCATGCGGGCCTGCAGCTTGGTGTAGAGCCGCTGGGCGATGCCCTCCTGCACGAGCAGCCGGCTGCCGGCGCAGCACACCTGCCCCTGGTTGAACCAGATGGCATCCACGACGCCTTCCACCACGCTGTCCAGATCGGAATCCTCGAAGACGATAAAGGGAGATTTTCCGCCCAGTTCGAGCGAGAGCTTTTTGCCGCTGCCCGCCGTGGATTGGCGGATGAGTTTTCCCACTTCCGTAGAGCCGGTGAAAGCCACCTTGTTCACGTCGGGGTGATTCACAAGCTTTTCGCCGGTCCGCCCATCGCCGGTCACGATGTTGACCACGCCGGGCGGCAGCCCGATCTCGCGCGTGATCTCGGCGAACAGCAGGGCGGTCAGCGGCGTGTACTCCGCGGGCTTGAGCACCACCGTGTTGCCCGCCGCCAGCGCGGGGGCGATTTTCCAGGCCAGCATCAGCAGAGGAAAATTCCATGGGATCACCTGCGCGCACACCCCGAGCGGTTCGTACCCGGGCAGCTCGCCTTCGATGAGCTGCGCCCAACCCGCGTGATGATAGAAGTGGCGGATCGCCAGCGGAACGTCCAGGTCGCGGGTCTCGCGGATGGGTTTGCCGTTGTCGAGCGTTTCGAGGACCGCAAACAGGCGAGCGTGCTTCTGCAACTGACGCGCCACGGCGTAGAGGTAACGCGCCCGGGCATGCCCCGTGAGGCCCGACCACTGGGAGTAGGCGCGGCGGGCGGCTTCCACCGCGGCGTTTACCTCCGGCTCGCTGCACTGCGCTACCCGGCCCAGGGTCTCACCCGTCGCCGGGTTGTTCGTCTCTAAGTACTCGTCGGCGGCGGGCGCCACGAACTGCCCGTCGATGAAGGGATGGAATTTCCCGTCGTGCCGTTTGATCCAATCGAGGGCGGGCGTGGCGCTTTCGGGGGCGGGGCCATAGTCCATCGTGGCAAAGATTTCCTTGATCGTGTTCATGTGCGGAGAGAGGAGAAGCGGGGGCGGCGTGGTTCAAGCGGCCGGATGGCGGTGCAGGGCGGAATAGCGGCCCGTGACGGAATGTTCGAGTTGGCGCTCGAGGTCGGAAAGCAGGGTGGAGGCGCCGAAGCGGAACAATTCGGGCTCCAGCCAGCCGCGGCCCAATTCTTCTTTCATCAACGACAGCCACAACAGGGCATCCTTGGCCGTGCGGATACCGCCGGCCGGTTTGAAGCCGACGCGATATGCCGTGCGCTCCAGGTAGTCTCGCACGGCACGCACCATGACGAGGCTGACCGGCAGGGTGGCGTTTTCCGTCTCCTTGCCGGTGGAAGTTTTCACGAAGTCCGCGCCCGCCATCATGGCGACGAGGCTCGCACGGTAAACGGTGCGCAAGGTGGCCAGTTCACCCGTGGCGAGGATCGCCTTGAGGTGCGCGTGGCCGCAGGCTTCGCGGAAGGCGGCGATCTCCTCGTAGAGCGCCTGCCAATTGCCCGTCAAGGCCCATCCGCGGGTAATGACGATGTCGATCTCCTCGGCACCCGCTTCCACGGCGTAGCGGATCTCGTCCAGCCGCTGGCGCATGGGCATCAACCCGGCCGGGAACCCGGTGGCCACGGAGGCGACCGGGATGCCGCTGCCTTCGAGAGCTTTGACGGCGTGGGGCACCATCGTGGGGTACACGCACACCGCGCCCACCGTCAGCCCCAGGTCGGCGACGCCCATCGCTTCGAGCAGGTCGTGGCGCAGCGGTTGGCGGGCCTTGGCGCAGAGCCGGGCCACGCGGCCGGCGGTGTCGTCGCCGGCCAGGGTGGTGAGGTCCATGCAGGTGATGGCCTTGAGCATCCACGCGGATTGCCACTGCTTCTTCACGGAACGCCGGCCGGGCAGGGAGGCCGTCCGCCGTTCCACCGCGCTGCGGTTCACCCGCGCGTCCTGCACCCAGCCGAGGTCGAGCGGAATGCCGGGGTTGCGTTGCGCCGCTTCGTGGTTGGCGGCGCGATGATCCGTGGTCGTGAAGGGCCTTGCTTGCAGAGATTCCATAAGGTGTGTTCGCGGTGGGAGAGTTCGGCGGAAAACGCTTGGCGAAGTACTGTGCTTCTCAGCTCGACTTTAGCCAATTTGAAGAGAGGAAGAGGGGGTAAACATCGAAGGGTTCACCACCAAAGTGACTCCTCGCTTATATTTACCCCACCCGCCGAAGTGGAGGCTATTTGCGCAGCCTTTGCCTCACTCCCTGCAACGCCACAATCACCTCGGCCTTGTGATCTTGCTCCGGTTTTGAGGATCAGCGGATGTGCTACAGCAAAGCACAGCCGTTCAGCACCGCTCCAAGCATGAGCCGGGCAGGCAACTGCTACGATAACGCCAAAATGGAGAGCTTCTGGGCGACACTCAAAACCGAGTTGATCGACGGACGCATCTTCGCTTCCCACGCTCAAGCCAGAAGCGAGCTCTTCTGGTATATCGAGGTCTTCAACCAACCGGCAGCGGCTCCACGGCGCGCTCGGTTACTACTCCCCCGTGGACTTCGAGAGCAGTCTGAGCTAATACAACCATCACCCAGCACTCCGACTGATCCTCAAAACCGGAGCAAGATCACAGCAACCACACGGCGATAGAATACAGGCCACCCGCTCTATCTAGACGTTCTTGCGCACTCGAACGAAAGAAATCAAGCCGCACTGGAAGGCGCGGCACCCACCGGACCAGGCAGAATCTTGATCACTTGGTCCAGACGGGAAATCTCGAAGATTTTACGCACACTCTCGCGCATGGCGATCAACGCGAACTCACCGCCGTAGGACTGCACGCGCTGCATGGCGTCGATAAATGCTGCGAGTCCCGAACTGTCGATGTAGCTCACCCGGCTCATGTCCAGGTAGATCTTCGGCAGCTTGCGCGCGATCAGCGGATTGATGCGCTCGAGCACCTGCGGGGACTCGTGGAGGTCGATTTCCCCGTCCAGAGCAATGATTTCGGGATCAAGCTGAGAGTTCGCCGGTGTTGCCATAATTGTAATGGATAGATCGTTCCTCGGCGACCGCGTGCGTGTGGACTGCCGCCCGCAATCGGCCTGGCCGACGGCGAGCCACATCATTCCCCGGCCTGATCGTCGTGCTCGTCCTCGTCGTGCTGATCGTCGGCGGCCTCGGCGGCCTCGGCCTCGGCAATTTCCTCCTCGTCCATCGCTTTGAAGCGGCGCTTGCGGCGTCCGGCGGGCAGGGGGGAAAGCGTCATGTTGATCGAGCGGCCCGCGTGCTTGGGCTCCATCTCGACGGCGCTCATGCCGGTGAGATCGTCGCGGATCTTACGCATCAGCTGATCACCTAGCTCCTTGTGCGCCATCTCGCGGCCGCGGAACTGGAGCTGCACTTTGACCTTGTTGCTCTTGTCGAGAAACTCCTCGGCGCGGCGCAGCTTGGTGGTGTAGTCGTGTTCGCTGATGTTGACGCGGAACTTGACCTCTTTGAGCTTGGAAGTGGTGTGCTTGCGCTCCTTCTCCTGCTTGGCAAGCTCGTAGCGGTACTTGCCGAAATCGACGATCTGGCAAACGGGTGGATTGGCGGTCGGAGCGATCTCCACGAGATCGAGACCCATCTGATTGGCGCGGCGCAACGCATCGGACGTGCGCATGATGCCAAGCTGCTCCTTGGTCGCGGCGAGGATGACGCGCACTTCGCGCGCACGAATCCGGCCGTTGACGTTGATACGATTATTCTGCTGTGGAAAAGCCATTCGGGTCTCGCCGGTCCCCTGGGTCTGTGTGGCGAGGAACGGCTTGGGTCTGCGTCAATTGTATGTGCTGCGGTTTAGCCGGGGCGGCAGGCGAACCATTCGTCCGCCGTCCAAGCACCATTGCCCGCGCAAGATAGCAGTTGCTCTCTCCGCGCTGGGAATGGAACAGCATGTTTACGCGCACGTTCCAGCGGACGCAAGGTTAAATAATGAGGGAAAACCGGAAATGCCCGGGGCCCGAAAGGAAGCTTACTTCAGGAAATAGCGTTTGCTCTTGAGCCGGCCGGTGGTCTTGAAATTGGCGGCGTTGGACTTTAGGTAGGCTGCCACCGTGCCGTAGGCAATCGCGGCGCGCTCGGCAATCTGCAACTGGCTCAGGCCAGATTTCTCTTCGCTGAGCGTCCTGAGGATCCGGCTGCGCACCTCCTGGCTGTTCATCCGGGGGCGCGTTTCGCCCGGGGCGCGTGGGGGACGGCGGGCACCGTTGGCGCTTGCCTGCAACCCGAGTTGGGCGCGAACCTGCGCGATCTTATCATCCAGTTCGGCGAGCCGCGTAACCGTTTGTTCACGCTCGGCCAGCAGGTTTTCGATGTCCAAAGTATCCAGCGCCCGGAGCTGCGCTTCGAGATCTGCCTTCTTTGCCAGCACCATCTCTTTCAGCGAGGATGCTCCGTTGTTACCGCTGCCGCTGTGATGGTAGTTACTGGCAATCATGGTAAAGCGCGATGGTAACACGCCCGGCTAATCTTTGAAGAGAAATAACGCAATAGTAAGTGCTATCCCTATTCCATACACATAGATCGCATCGTAAACGAACAAAGTGTACAGCATGAGCAGGATGCCGATAACGGCGGTCTTCCACAGACCCATCTTCCTGCCATAGACAAACGCCACAAAGCCGATGCCGCCGAAAACCAGGCTGCCGAGCAGGTAGGCCGTGAACATGCGGTTGATCCCGGGTTCAGACCACCGTTTGACGGAGGGTACGGCCCCGGCCAAAGAGGAAACGGTCGAACGACCAACTGCCCGGACCGCAAATCAGCACCGCCAGCGGGATGATCAGGTACAGGGCGTTCATCTCCCAGGAGGGACCGCCCTCCGCATTGGCAAACGGTTCACCCGCCTTGAGATGCACCGCGGCGATGGCGTAGGTCATCGTGCTGATCACCCCGAGGGCCGACAGGGGAGAGAGAAAACCGAAGATGAGCCCGAGGCCGCCGCCCAACTCACTCAAGGTCGCCAGGCCCTGGAAGAAAGGGGGGATGTTCAGGCCGTCGCCCCAATGGAAGCCGTAACCGTGGTGAGCCTTGCCCCAACCGTGGATGGCCATGCCGAGTCCGCAGACGAAGCGGATGAAGAACAAAGCGGCCGCCCCACGGCCGGCGATAAAGGGCCCGTAGATTTTGTTCATAGAGAGGAGTCAACCGCATCGTGCAAAACGTGATCCGCCGACGCCGTGGGGAGCGGCCACGGAGCAACGGAACAGGCGTTGGCGCCGAGACCGAGCTTCCGGCAAAGCCGGGCCAGCTCTTCCTGTTCGGAGGCGGTCAACACGCCCATCTGGCCCACGATCGTCTGGACGTGGCGGGGGAAAAGCTTCTTGATGAGACGCCGGCCCTCCACGGTGAGGGACACGCGCACGTACCGGCGGTCGGTGGCGGAACGCTCGCGGCGCACCAGGGCCGCTTTCTCCAGGTTGTCAACGATCATGGTGATGTTGCCGCCGCTCTGGAGGTGCTTGCGGGCCAGTTCGCACTGGTGCAGCGGTCCCAGGTGGAACAAAGCCTCCAGCACGCCGAATTGTCCCTCGGTCAGCCCGCTGTCCGTCAGGGTGGGGGCGAGACGGTTGGCCAGCGAATTGGAGGCGCGCACCAGTTTGACGTAGGCATCCAAAGCCCGGATTTCCTCGGGAGGACCTTGGTGGTGGGTGGGCATAAATCGATCTTAATCGCGCGAAACGGTGCTGGGGAGCGTGTTTGTCACTTCCGGCGACCGCGGCCCGTTGGGACAAACCTCTTGTGCGGCTCCCGCCGTCCGGCCATGCTTTATCCTGCATGACGCTCCCATCCGCGTTTTCCGCGCCCTTGACTGCCCAGACGCCCGCCCAGCGGCGGATGTTTGCCTTGCTGACGGGTCTGGGCCTGTGCGCGATCTTCTGCTGGCTGGTGCGGCTGCGTTACATCCGGCCCCAATGGCCCGTGTCCGACCCGGACACCTGGGGCTACCTGCACCCGGCGATCTCCCGGCTGCTCGGGGGAGCGTTCGAGCATACCTACGGACGGAATTTTCTCTATCCGGGCTGGGTTTACCTGCTCCTGCGCGTCACAGACGACTTCCGGGCGATCGTGGTGGCGCAGCACATCCTGGGTCTGGCGGCGAGCCTGCTGATGTGGGTCATCTGGCGGCAGTGGCGCGATGGGTTCACCGCCACGCGCCTGCCGGCCTGGGCGGACGCGCTGTTCGGGCTGGGACTCACCGCGTTCTTCGGCGGCGCGTCCAGCGTGATCTTCTTCGAGGAACAAATCCGCCCGGAAGCCGTGTTCCCGTTCTTCGCGGCGCTGGACCTGAGTCTGCTGCTGGCCTTTGTGCGAGCCTGGTACGTCGAGGACCGCACCCGGCGGGCCGCCTTGCTCGGTGGACTGAGCCTTTTCGCCACGGCGCTGGTTTACCAGCTCAAGCCCAGCTTCGGCCTGGCGGCAGGTTTCGCGGCGCTGCCGGTGGGGCTGGCGCTGTTCGTGCCGGGCCGGCAGGAAGCGTGGCGGCCTCGCCTGCATCTGCTGGGCGCGATGGCGGCCGGCATCCTGGCGACCGCCGTCCTGCTCGTGCTGCCGGAAAGATCGCTCGCCAGGAACGACCAGTTCTCCATCCTGTTCCTCCCGGAAACGCTGCTCACCATCCACGCCGGAATCATCCGCGACCAGATGAACGAGGACGTGCGCGAGGGAGCGGAAACCCCCTTTCCGATCCGCTGGCTGGCCCCGGCCTCCCGCTACTTCGACGGCGAGGTCCGCCGCGCCAGCGATCCGGCGCAGTTGCCTTATCCGACGCTCGGCTACAATCCCGACTACCTGCTTTACCAGGATTCGTTTTGCCGCTGGCTCTACGGACAACTTCCCGCCACGCAAATTGCCGGCTTTTGTTATTACTATTACGGTCGAGCGTGGAGGCGCCATCCCGCGGCCATGCTCACCAAAGTAGGCCGGGAACTCGGCGAATTTTACTCGTTCCATTGCCCGGCGTTCGTGTCGTCAACCCGGCTCTTTGCCTCGAAATACTATGGCAAGACGCTGGATTTCCTGATCCAGCCTACCCACCAGAATCAACTCGTGCTCTATCCGCCAGGACGTGCCTACCTGGACACGGTGCGCCAACTCACCACGTCCGCCGCCTTCTTCCGAACACCGGCGTGGCTGCGTACAGCGGATCTGGTGGCCTCCGTGACGTATCTGCCGCTGCTGGGGGTCTTCCTGGCGGGGATGGGCTTCGTCGCGACGCTGCCCCGCGAGGATCGCGCCGCCTTGTGGCGGGGCGGTGCGGTGCTCCTGTTGGTTTATGGCCTCTGTTTCGGAAGCTGCCTGACCGTTGCGGTGGTCCATTCGCTGATCCAGCACCGGTACACGCTCAACCTGTTTTTCTACACCGCCCTGAGCGAGGCCGCCGTCCTGGCGTGGCTCTGGGAAGTGGTGCTTGTCCAGCGTAATCTCCGGCCAATGGAGAGTACTTCTCGACCGGCATCCATCCCGTTCAGAGAGTTGGTGGAAGAAGGTTGAACACCGGAAAGTGAGCAGGTACCCACAGAGGAAATCAGGTACTTCTTTGATAATTCTCTCGCCGCTTGATCGGCGAGTGGGGTCCAAAAGCTGCTTTGGATTGATCTTCTTCATCCAAAGCGTTTGCCGTGCGGCCTTTTTCCACCTCAAACCAGCCAGAACTCTCCCTGCACCCAGCCGTGCCGGAGCCCGCTTGGTGCCTTCGCGCGGGGACCGTGGCAGGTTTCACCTTGATCGAAACGGCAGTAGCCGCTGCCCTGATCACCCTTTTTCTCAGTTCTCTGTTCCTACTCAACTCGCTAGTTTTGAGAATGTTGAGTTCGGGCAACGAGACCGCCAACGCCAGCCAACTGCTCCAGGCCAGGGCCGAGCAAATCCGGATGGCCAACTGGCTGGACGTCACCGCCGCCAATTACCTGCCTGGCAATTTATTAGCCGGAGACCAGCCCCTTGTGGCGGACAATCTCTCGGCGCTCACGGAGACAGTCTCCGTCGGGAACTACCAGTATAATCCCAACGGTGCCGCGGCGCAGGTCACGCCTTCGTACATTTACCAGCGTGCGCCGGACCGCACGATTACTAGGCTGGGCGGCAGCAATGCGGTGCTCGGGAGCAGCGACTGCGTGCAGTTCATCATCACCGAACACTGGTCCAGCTGGGGCGGCCGGCCCCGCGAGCGCACTCTCACCACGCTGGCCTCCACCTGGGGGATCGGGCAAAGATGAAGATCTTCCGCTTTCCCGCCCGTCGGCACTATGGCGGCTTCACGCTGGCGGAATTGATGGTGGCCATGTGCATCGGATCGGTGGTGTGCGCCATCACGATGGCCGGCATGGTTTTCCTGCAAAAAAGCTACGCCGCCACCGAGCAGTACGCCCTGAGCATGACCGACCAGATGCGCGTGCTCGATTACCTGGCGATGGACCTGCGCCGGGCCACCGCTGCCGTGGACCTCGGCACGGCCAATCAGCTCACGATCACCCTGCCCGCCTACTATTCCTACGACCCGGCGGACACCACGCACCAGGCCCCCGTGCCAGCCCTGGCCACCATCCCGAGCAGTTCCGCGCGCGCGGTGTATTCGGGGGGCTCGACAACGCCCGCCGTGCAGTACCGCTTCGACCCGGCGAGCAACCAGTTGCTCCGCCAGGAAACGCTCAGCGACGGGACCAAAACCGCCTGGATCACGGTCGCCTCCCAGTTGGTCGGTTTTCCCGACATCACTCCCTGCACCACCACGTCGCCTTGGTACGCCATCTCGGTGAAGTTTGCCCCCACTTTTCAGACACTGAACACCCCGAGCTCCAACGTCATCACGTTGAAAGCCGCCGTTTACCCGCGCAACTCCTGAGTCGATATGGAGGCCTCTTTCCACCTTCCGCAACGGGGCCGACGCGCCAACACGCTGCTCATGGTGCTGTTGACCATCGCCGTGCTTTCGGTGGTGGCGGGGAATCTGGTGTGGAGCGCCAGCGCGCGTTATCACACCACCTACCAGAGCGCGAGCTGGCAGGAATCTTTGGTGGCCGCGGAGGCCGGGGTCAACCTCGCGATGGTGGAGCTGCGCAAACGCGCGCGGGGCGGCGACAGCAACGCCTTTGTGCCTCCGTCGAAGGGCGGCTTCTGGCTATCCGGCAACAATGATAACACAGACCCCAAGTCGCAGCCGACCATCACCACTCCCGCCGACAAGCGTTTCCTGGGCGGCGCCGTCGATCCGACGAAGGTGACTTCCTACTACGATCCCGCCAGCGACCCGAAGCTGCTGCACCCCATCTCCATGGCCGACACTTACCCCGAGAACGGACATGCCCTGCGCCTGGGTCCGGTGGGCACGCACAGCGGCGAGGGGAACTTGCAGACGTGGGCTCGCGTGTACGTCGATGTGCCCGGCAGCCCCGCGCCGCCCTCCACCATGGGCACCAACTTCGCGGCCACGCCACCCGCTTCCATCGACGATTTCATGAACGAGCAGAACGACTCGGCCGGCTACGACACGCGCTCGCACTGGTGGTACCGCATTCGCTCCGTGGGCGTCGCCGGTGTCAGCGGACCGCCCCGTCCCAGCGCCGACAGCCGCGACAACCTGCTACGCCGCTTTTCTTTCTTCACCGACTGGCGCTCCAATCAGCCCGTAGACGCGAAACAAGGTCCGCAGGTGTCGCGCGCCGTCGAGGTAGTGGTGCGGCCGCTGACGGGGTTTCGCAACGCGCTGATGGCCGACAAGCGCATCGATCTGCAGGGCGAGACCGTGCTCGTGGACAGCTACAACTCCACCTACGGTCTCTACGGCTCCACGTACGTCCTGCCCTCGGACAACAAGGTGTACACCAACTCGGGTACCATGGGCAATATCGCCACCAACGGCTCGCTCATCAACGCCGGTGGGGCTATCGTCAAGGGCGACGCCATGACTGACGACGGCGTTGTAAGAGATGGCAAACAGATTACCGGTACCCAGTCGGCGGACTTCTACCAGGAATTGCTCGAGGTCCCCGCACCCGCGCCCTCGCCGGCGACCGTCTTCACGCTCGACGGCAAGACGCTCAACAACAAGCCCGGAGCGGGCACCTCGGGCAACATCACCTTCGACGGCGCGGGCAACTACCAGATCACGGCGGGGCCCACCCGCGCCACCTACACGAGGACCTACCTCAACGGCATCAATCTGAGCGGCACCTCAGCGAGCACGGTGGAGATCAAGGGCGCGGCGGACGGTTCGGACACGTACGCGAAAATCATCGTCAACGGCGATATCAACACCAACAGCGCGGCCAACCCCGGTGGGTCCAGCGCCATCATCATCGACAATGGGGTTCACGCCATCGTGTACGTGACGGGCAACGTGTCCCTCTACGGGGCGGGGGTCTCGAACATGGCCCAGAGCGCTGACCGCCTGCTCATCAACGGAGTACAGCCAGCCAGTGGCAGCACGGCGACACCGAGCATCAACATCTGGACCACACAGGATTTCCAAGGGGTGATTTACGCGCCCGACCATGATCTGAACCTCGCCCTGCAAGCGGTGACCACGAACTCGGACGGCACCGTCACGACGCCCGCCAGCAAACTGAGCAAAACGGTGAAGGACCAGATCAAAGCCCTCAACGATCAGATCAAAAATCTGAACGACAACATCGACAACGTGAACAAGGACATCCAGAACCTGCAAAAGGACATGGCGCAGAACCCGTCGAATACGGTGGTGGACAATCAGCGTATCGCCCAGGATCAGCTCCAGATTACAGGGTACGGGAACCAGATCACCGGCTTGCAGTCGCAGATCAGCGTTTTGCAGGGCAACGTCCTGCCCGACACAACCCCGCAGATGAACGATCACGCGAACGGATACAACGGCGTGTACGGAGGGTTTGTCGCCCGCACGATCACGGTGGGCAGCAAGACGCACGTTCACTACGACGAGGCGTTGCGTCAGGCGGGGCCCGTCAACCACTACACGATCACGAACTGGTACGAGGATAACGCCAGCCATTCGCCGAATTAGCAGCACGGCTATTTCTCGTTGGTGGGTACAGCAAGGAGGAACGATTGTCTTCTCTCGGAGTTAGCTCCGCACCGCTCAACTTGTCATCCTGAGCGCAGCGAGGCACGAGCGCAGTCGAAGGACCTTCCGGCCGGCGGCGGCCAAGCGTCCCTCCCAGGCTCAAGCTGCCTGGCCCAAAGGCCGTTTGCCTCCGGCGGCGGAAAGTCCTTCGGCTGCGTTCGCAGACTCACTGCGCTCAGGATGACAGAAAAGACCGAGCAGAACGGATGATCTACACGCCCTCTTAGGATGACAGACCAAGGAGCCACGACACCGTTTTATCTGTACGCGCTTTCAAGATGACAAACTGAGAGGTGCCGTATCGTTTGAACTTGAAAAATAATATAAACACCGCTCACCCCAGCCGCCGTGATTCAAGAATGTCCTCGAAAGAGATACCCGCCTCGCGGTTGAGCGAACGGGTGCCGGACGCGGCAATCTTGTGCAGCAAGGCCAGCCGTTCGTGGTCTTCCAGATCCTGCCAGACGGGCTTTTCGCGCAGTTCCAGCCGGTCGGCCCGGCGCACGAGCAGACCCCAGCCCAGCGGGATCTCGTGCGGCTGGAAGATGCCGTCCTCGGCCACCACGTAAAATAGGTTCCCGCAGCGGTAGCGCATCAGCGTGTCGAACTTGGTCTGGTGAAAGAGCCGCTTTTGCAGCAGCGTGATGCGGGCCAATACTCTTTTGTAATTCTCGTGTTCCAGCCCGTTGAAGTCGTGGCTCTGATAATCCTGGAAGAGCGAGTCGCTCACCCGCAGCGAGGGATAATGGACGCGCAGCGTGCGTTCCAGTTCGATGCGCCGGGCGTGCAGGTCCTTGACCTCGGTGAGGGTTTCGCGCGCGGAGCGGGAATCCTTGAGGAAGTCCGAACGCGACTGTTTGCACTCGAAAATGGCGGTGCTCCCGAGCGTGTGGCAGACCATCACGCGGTGGGTCATAGCCGGCAGGGCGGGATCTTGCGCCCGGACCTTGATCCGGCCCTTGCTAGGCATGTAAGCCGCCAGGTCGGCGCGATAGCGGCAGTTCGGCAGGCTGACCTCGTAAGCACAAGAATGGTACCCCTGCTTCTGCGCCCAGAAAAGGGACAGCCGCTTGAGCAGCAGGTGCGCGGCCGTCTCCCCCCGCCGCGGTGGCGCGGGGATGGGACTCGTGGCTTCCAACGCATCCGCCGGGATGCACTCGGCCGTGAGCGCTTCTTCCGCCGCGTCCTCGCGACGCTGGACCTTCGCCCTCCTCTTCCTCTCCGCTGGCTTCTCTGCGCTTTCCTCCTTCATCCTTCAGGGCTCCGCCTTCTACCTTCTGCCTTCTGCCTTCTATCTTTCCAGCCATCCCGCCACCTCGCGTGCCCAGTAGGTGATGATCATGTCCGCACCCGCGCGCTTGAAGGCGATCATCATTTCCATGACCGCCGCCCGCTCGTCGAGCCAGCCGTTGGCCGTGGCCGCCTTGATCATCGCGTACTCGCCACTGACGTTGTAAACCGCCGTCGGCAGGCCGAAGGCTTCCTTGACCCGCCAGAGGATGTCCAGGTAGGGCAGGCCCGGCTTAACGATAAGCATGTCGGCGGATTCCTCCACGTCGGTCGCCGCCTCGCGCAACGCCTCGCGGGCGTTGCCGCTGTCCATCTGGTAGGTGCGCCGGTCGCCGTACTGCGGCGCGCCCTCGGCGGCCTCGCGAAAGGGACCGTAGAAGCTGCTGGAAAACTTGGACGCGTAGCTCATCACCGGCACGTCGATGAACCCACGCGCGTCCAGCGCCGAGCGGATGGCGCGCACGCGTCCGTCCATCATGTCGCTGGGCGCGACGATGTCCGCCCCGGCCGCCGCGTGCGAGACCGCCGTATGCGCAAGCAGCGCCACGCTCTCGTCGTTGAGCACTTGGAAATGGCCGTCGGACCCGCGCTCGGTGATGCCGCAGTGCCCGTGGCTCATGTATTCGCACAGGCAAACGTCGGTGATGACAACCAGCTCCGGGTCCGCCGCCTTCAACGCGCGGACGGCCTGCTGGATGATGCCGTCGTCTGCGTACGCGCCGCTGGCCTGCTCGTCCTTGGTCGCGGGAATGCCGAAGAGCAGCACCGCAGGCACACCGAGTTCGCGGGCCGCGCGGGCGTCGGCGACCAGATCGGCCACGCTGGTTTGCGACACGCCGGGCATGCTGCCGATAGGCTGGCGGGCGTTCACCTTCGCGCTCACGAACAGCGGCAGGATCAGGTCCGACGAGCTCAGGGTGGTCTCGCGGACCATCTCGCGCAAGGCAGCCGTGGCGCGCAACCGGCGCGGGCGGCGGGGGAGGGCGAGGCGGTCGTCGGTCAGGATCGTCATGGGCAGGTGGGGAAGATACGCTTTACGCCCCCGGACCCGCAAGCGGACGGCCGATTTTCCCGCCGCGCTTGCTTCCGGGGGACAAAGACGATTAGCCTGCGCGGCAGGATGAACGCCGCCGATTTTCTGCTCATCGACGTCGGCAACACGTCGGCCAAGCTGCGGCTCGCCAGCGCGGCGGCGTTGCTGGGCAAGACCCGGCGGCTGCCGACCGGCGACCTGCTCGCCCCGGACGGGTCCGGCGCGCTCCGGCGGGCGCTCGTTGGTTGGAACTACGGGCGCGTCGTGCTCTCTTCCGTGGTGCCGGAAGCCTCGCGCGTGGTGACGGAAACCCTGCCGGGCGTCCTGGTGGTCAGCCGCAAGCTGAAGACCGGCGTGGATTTGCGAGGCTACCCCGGCGCAAAAACCCTTGGCGCGGACCGCCTCGCCAATATGGCCGGCGCGCGGGCGCTGCACGGGTCGCGCGGCGCGTTGATCGTGGTGGATTTCGGCACGGCGGCGACGTTCAACGTCCTCGACGCGCGCGGCTGGTTCCTGGGGGGAGTCATCGCGCCGGGGCTGGCGAGCATGAGCGGCTACCTGCCCGCCCGGGCGGCGCAGCTTCCGCCGCTGGGTCCCTTGCGCGAGCCGCGGTCGGCCATCGGCCGCTCGACTTCCACCGCGATGCTGGCTGGCACCGTCCTCGGCTACCGCGGGCTGGTGCGCGAAATCCTCCACTCGCTGCGGGCCGAACAGTACGGCGCGCAGGTCATCGCCACCGGCGGCGACGCGCCTTTTGTCGCCGGACTTCTGCCCGCCCTGTTCGCCGCCGTGGAGCCGGACCTGACCCTGCACGGTCTGCGGGTCGTCGGGGGATCTGCCGCGTAGCGTCTGTTGATCAAGCGCGGGCGCGCCGGCGGGCTAGTATTGCGCCGATGGCCAGCGCCACCGCCAGCATTAACCAGGTGGAGGGCTCCGGCACCGTGTTGACGTTTACCGACAGCCCCGTGCCCGACGACAGATCGAACGAGCCCGTGAACCCGGCAGGTACCTGGCCGAACGCCACGTTGGCCGCCGTCAGGCCGCTGGCCGAGCCGAAGCCGATCAACGCGTAGCTGCCCGGCTGCAAACCGCCATTGTCCAGGATGTTGATCACGATTTGGCCGCTCTCGGAAAGATTCAGCGCCACCCCGATGGACAGGAAATCCGATTGCGCTGCCGTTGGCCCGAGCTTGAAGGTGAACTTTGAGCCGCCGAACACGTTGACGCTGCCCGCCACGGTCAGTGTCGCCACGTTGCCGCCGTTCAGGCCGGCACTTGGTGCGATCAGACCGCCACTCTCCAGGGTCACGTCGCCGCCCACCCGGCCCGTGCCGCCGAGCGTGCCGCCGCCCTGGATACTGACAGGTCCCGTGCCGGTCGCGCTGCCGGCGGTGCCGACGGCGTCGTTGGCCAGCAGCGTGCCGCCGTTCATCACGGTCGTGGTTCCCGTGTAAGTGCTCTTGCCCGCCAGGGACACCGTGCCGCTTTGCACCTGTACGGTGTTGAAGTTGGAAAAGCTGCCAGCGTAGGAAAAGGTGTTGCCGCTGCCGGGATTGAAGTTGAGCGCGTTGGTGCCGCCCATACCGCCGGAAACGTTGCCGACGATGGACGCGCTGCCGCCGGTGATGTTGAGCGTGTTGTTGCCCCCGCCCAGGTCGATGGCCAGGTTGCTGGTGTCGGCGACGATGCGGCCCGCGTTGTTGATGGTGTCGTTGTCCGCGCCGGTCTGGATGGCTGCCGCCGTCGCGCCGCCGCCCTCGATGATGCCGCCGGCAAGGTTGTTGATCGTAGAGGTGAACCCGCTCGCCGTGACGGGCGTGGTGCTGCTGTAGCCGATGGTGATGCCGGAGTTGGACTGTCCCTTGATCAGGCCGCTGTTGGTGATCGTCGTGTTCCCGTACATCGCGGTGATCGGGTTGACGCTGTCGATGCCGAGGACCGTGATGCCCTTGCCCGTGGCCGTGCCGGTGTTCCCGGTGTTGGCGACATCGCCCTCGATGGTGCCCGAATTGACGATGGTACCGCCGCCGACCGTGACGCCCTCGCTGGTGTCGTTGATGGCGCTGAGCGAGCGGATCGTGCCCGTGTTGTTCAGGCTGACCAGGCCGTCAACGTCCACGCCGTCGCCGTCGTGTGCGGTCTCGCCAGCGTTGAGCGCGGAGCCGTTGCCGGTGATGGTACCGTTGTTGGTGATGGTGGCCACCTCGTTGCCGTTGATACCGTCGATGTTCACGCCCGAGCCGTTGTCACCCTGGAGGGTGGAGTTGGCGTTGTTGGTGATCGAGATGGTAAAAGCTCCGGTGCCGGTGGTCAGGCCACCGGTGATGCCGTGCCGGCCGCCCTCGATGGTGCCGGAATTGGTGACCTGGATGCCGGTGTTCGTCTGGGCGTCCACACCGTCGCTGGAGGTGCCGCTGGCGTTGTTGATCGACATGATCTTCCCGCCGGTGTAATTGGTGATCACGCCGTTGACGCCGGGCCGGACGGCGTCGTTGCCGGTGGCCTGGATGGTGCCGTAGTTATTGAGGGTATTGGCCCCGGTGGTGATGCTGTTCCAGTCGATAGCCTGCTGCGGGTTGGTCGTCGTGGTGTTGCTGGCCGTGATGTTGCCGTAGTTGGTCAGCGTGATGGAAGTCCCGGCGCTGCTGGAGCGCACGGCGTCGTTACCGGCGGTCTGAATGACGCCGCCGAGTTCGTTGGTGATCTGGATGTTCGTGCCGTCGGCGAGCAGGGCGCGGGGATTGCCGCTGGCTCCGGCGTTGGTGTTGGCGATCGTGCCGTAGTTGAGCAGCGTGGTGTTGGTGCCGCTGAGGGTCAGCGAGACGCTGGTGCTGCTCACGGAGATCGAACCAGCGCTCGCGATGGTGCCGGTGCCGGCGGCCAGGGTCTGGGCCGCGGTGGTCGCGGTGCTGATCGTCGCGCTGCCGTAGGGAGAGAATTGGCCGCGAGCGGAATGGGTGGTCGCCAGGCCGGCGCAGGCGAGCAGGCAGGGGAGCAGGCAGGGAGTAGGGCGCATGGGCGGGCGGGGAGGTAAGTGCGATTGAGCAGCGTGTTGTCGTCTTGTGCCGGGGGGAGTGTCCAAATGGATTTTGTGAGAAAATTGTCACAAAGCCGCCGTAGGATCGATCGAGGCGGGAGCGGGTTTGCTCCCGTGGACGTACCTTGCTTATGGTGCGCCGCGTCGTAGGCTAGAAGAGAATTTTATGCTGCTCCGCGCCACCCTCCGTTGGCTCTGGCTTTTTACCGGGCCGGGCTCGCTTCTTTTGCTGCTCTCGGGCTGCTTCACTCCGCAAACCCGCGCCCGCGAACGTTCGGCGGCCCTACGGCAGCTGTCACCTGCCGATCAGCAACTCGTGCTCAGCGGGCGTATTCGCGAGGGTCTGAACAAAGATGCCGTCTATATCGCCTGGGGCGCACCGAGCCGCACCCCGGTTTACCACTTGCGTCAGCGGTCGTTCGATTTCTGGTTCTACACCCAGATCAGCTACGGCACGGGGGGCGGATTCTTCGGCGTGTCGCGCGATTTCCATTATCCCGGCGGGCGCGGTCATTTCCAGGGTGACAACAGCGGGGCGGACGATTTCTACGTGACGCCGGTGTATAACCGCGGGTTGCCGCCGCCGCAAACGGAGGTGCCCTACAAAAAGGCGGTCTTCGAAAACGACCGGGTTGTCAGCTTTGAAACACTGCACGACGAACCGCCAGCCGGCAGAGGGAACTGATCTTGCGATCACGAATCCGAGGATGGGCGATGCTGTTTGCGCTGTGA
Source organism: uncultured Chthoniobacterales bacterium (assembly GCA_964245965.1). Classification (GTDB taxonomy): domain Bacteria; phylum Verrucomicrobiota; class Verrucomicrobiia; order Chthoniobacterales; family SZAS-18; genus CAWCJJ01. The sequence goes on along the minus strand of CAXTOP010000044.1, from coordinate 13,872 downwards.
TGGTGAAAGGCGGTCCATCCTGAGGTTTAAGGTTTACTCTCTTGCGCGCACCGGGTATTTTGCCGAGTTCGGAGTTCCAAATGAGTATTATCGCCGAAAGAATACGGATGGAGTCGGCGGCGCTCGACCAAGTCGAACGTGCCGTGCCTGCCCTCTTTTTGATTCAATCCCTTGATCATGGGCGCGATGAAGACGCAGATTCCGCCTGGGAGGCGGAACTGGAGCGGTGTGCCGAAGAGATCAAGAGTGGAGATACGCAGGGTGAACCGGCCGCGAAGGTGTTTGCGGAACTGCGTAAAAAGTACTCGTGAAGGCAGTCATTGTTCATAGCGCGGCGCGCGGAACTTGATGATGCGATGGCATACTATGAAAACTGCGCGGCAGGACTTGGGCTTGATCTCCAAGCGAAGGTCGAAGAGGCAGTGACCAAGATCCGCCGCAGTCCAAGAATTCGGCCCACGCATGGCGACCACGGATTTCATAAGTGCTTCACTGCCCGATTTCCATTTACGATCTTCTATCTGGAGATGCCGGATCATGTCTGGGTCGCTGCCATTGCGCATGGTAGCCGCCGACCCGACTAATGGAAGAAGCGGCGGGTCGAAAACCTTTAGCCGTTTTCGCCTTTCGTGTTCCGGACTGAGGGAAAGAGAGAGAATCAAATGAACACTACCCAGGTGGGGGAAATACTCCGAAACCCCATCTTTTCTCCTCGTGGCGTTGGTTCTGCCGTGTTTGTAGTTTAAGATTGGCGCGTTCTCCGCTACGATCCGCTCCCGTATGGCCCGGCCCCTGGTAAAATCTGCTCCGCTTCCCTCCGCCTGGAGTGATATTCCGTCCCTGCTCATGCTGGGCACGGGCACCCTCCTTTATCTCGCCCTGATCTCTTACGTGCCGAGCGACTTGCCGGCCTGGGTGCCTTTCAGCCAGTACGCCTCGCCCAATTCGGCCACGCAAAACTTCATCGGCCCGATCGGCGCGGTCATTGCCGGCCTGCACTTCTTCTTCTTCGGAGCGGCCTCGTTCCTGATCCCGGCGTTGCTGCTGGGCTTCGGCGGGGCCAAGCTCTTCATGCCCACCCTGCGGCTGAAGTCCCGTCTGCTCTGGATGGGTGCTTTCCTGCTGTGCGGGGCGTGCCTGGCGCAGCTCCAGCCCTGGTTCATGCACAACTGGAGCGCCGAATGGAAGGCCCACGGTCCCGGTGGCCTGATCGGCAAAGTGCTCGAGGACCAAATTTTCCGCCGCCTGCTGGGTTCGGCCGGCTCGGGGATTTTCCTGAGCTTTGGCTATCTCTGCACGCTCATCCTCATGACCGGCTTGCATCCGATCACCCAGGCTCTGCGCGCCTGCGAGGGGCTGCGCCGCTGGTATGCCGCTGCCCGGGAGCGTTACCACCATGACCGCCTGGCCCGTGCCAGCGCCCAGGAACTACTCGACATGGACGCCCAGCGCCTCGCCCGCGAGCAGCGCCGCCTGGAAAAACAACTCCGCCGCAAGGGCGTCGATCCAATGCCGGGCGAGTACGTGGACGACGACCGCGCCCCCGCTGTGGCCGGCTCGGCCTCCTTGGCGGCAGGAGCCGAGGACGAATTTGCCAACCTGCCCGCGCCCAAGATCACCGACAATTCCGTGCCGTCGCCCGTGGCCGCCGCGCCCAAGAAGAAGCCCAGCCTGGCCGAACTCTTCAACCGCAACAAGGACGCCGCCGCCGCCGCGAAAACCGGCGGCAAGGGCAATGGCGGCCTGCGCGATCCGACCGCCGACCAGCGTTTCGCCAACTACCAACTGCCAGAGGTCGATCTGCTCGACACCGCCGATCTCCAGAACCGTCCGGTGGCCGATCCCGCCGAACTGATGCGCGTGCAGGACCAACTCATCGAGACCCTGGAGCAGTTCGGCATCAAGGTCAGCAAGGGCGACATCACCAAGGGACCCACGATCACCCGTTACGAGGTGTACCCGGCCAAGGGCGTGCGCGTGGACAAGATCGTCAGCCTGGAGCGCGACCTGGCCCGGGCCACGCGCGCCGAGCGCATCAACATCCTCGCCCCCATCCCCGGCAAGGACACCGTGGGCATCGAGATCGCCAACAGCAAAAAAGTGAAGGTGACCCTGCGCGAACTCCTCGAAGGCGCGGAATGGGCCGAAACCACCGCCAAAATCCCCATCGCCCTGGGCAAGGACGTGTACGGCAAAACCATCATCGCCGACCTCGCCGCCATGCCGCACTGCCTGGTGGCCGGCGCGACGGGCAGCGGCAAGAGCGTCTGCATCAACTCCATCATTTCCAGCATCCTGTACCGGTTCACCCCGGAGCAGCTGCGCTTCGTGATGATCGACCCCAAGGTGGTGGAAATGCAGATCTACAACGATCTGCCGCACCTGGTCGTTCCCGTCGTCACCGACCCGAAGAAGGTACTGCTGGCCCTGCGCTGGGTCATCGACGAGATGGAGAAGCGTTATTCGATGTTCGCCAAGACCGGCGTGCGCAACATCACCGGCTTCAACGCCCGGCCCAAGCCCAAGACCCAGGCCGAACTGGACGCCGAGGAAGCCAAAAACAATCCGCACGCCTTTGTCACCGACATCAGCCGCGACCTGGAACTCGACGAGGACGAGCGCGACGAAGACGCCGAGACGGCCGACCAGGCCGAAGATGAGGACGACGAGGTCAAGGCCACCGGGATGGAAGCCATCCTCAACAGTCCGCCCCCACGGCCAATGGCCCGCCCCGCCGCGCGCAACCAGCGCGACGACGACCTGATCATCCCGGACCAGGTGCCTTACATCGTGGTCATCGTGGACGAGTTGGCCGACCTCATGCAGACCGCCCCGGCGGACGTGGAAAGCGCCATCGCGCGGATCACCCAGAAAGCCCGTGCGGCGGGCATCCACATCATCCTGGCCACACAGACGCCCCGCGCCGATGTCATCACCGGAGTGATCAAGGCCAACGTGCCCGCGCGCATCGCCTTCCAGGTCGCCAGCGGCCTGGACAGCCGCATCATCCTCGACGAAAAGGGCGCGGAACGGCTTATCGGCCAGGGCGACATGCTTTACCTGCCGCCGGGCACCTCACGGCTGACCCGCGCCCAGGGCGTGCTGGTTACCGATGAGGAGATCAAGCGCGTGGTGGATTTCTCCAGCCAGCAGGCCGAGCCAACCTTCGAGGCGGCCATCCACGATAAACTCCAGGGTAACACTCAGCCCGAGGAGGAAGTCAGCGACGAAGACGAGGAACTGGTGCAAAAGTGCATTGAGATCATGCGGCAGGAGAAAAAAGCCAGCACTTCGATGCTCCAGCGCCGGCTGCGCCTGGGTTACACCCGCGCGGCGCGGGTGGTGGACATCCTGGAGTCGCGTGGGGTTGTCGGGCCCGAGAATGGGGCGAAGGGGCGCGAGATCCTGGTGGATCTGGACGATCCCGGCCAATCTCTCTAAAAGGAACATTTTAGTGCTGGACTGGCATCGAAATTGCACCGTATATGCTCGGAAGATCTCAAAGCACTCGCGAACATGGTAGAAACGGCTGGCACCAAACTGCGGCGCATGCGGATTCTGCGCCAGTTGAGCCTTGAGGATGTCGCTCGCGGCACCCGCATCGGCGCGGCGCGTTTGGCTGATCTGGAGGCGGACGAATATTCCAATTTCCCGAGTGTGGCGTACGCCAAGGGGTTTCTGCGTTCGTACGCCAAGTTTCTCGACGTCGATCTGAAAACGTATCTCGAAGGCTTCGAGAACGGTGCCAGCTTCGGGTTGGACGACTATCAGTACCTCAGTGAAAAACCAGTCTGCGTGTACCGCGTGCAGCGGCGTCCACAACAGCGGCCGCGGTTCGAGCGCAAGCGCTTGTTCGCCACCGTCAGCCTGTTGGGAATGCTGGCGATCGCGGGATTTTTCTGGTTTCTCTATTTGACGGCCCAGCGTCTGGGCGATCTGAACAAGCTCGCCGAGCGTCAGGAAGCCCGGGCGCACGGTGTTTCTCGTCCTGGAGCCGAGCCGCCACCAGAGGCGACGCCGACGAGCAGCGATAGCATGGGGCGCGAACTGGTGGTGCAAACGTTGGCGGAAAGTTCACCGTCGGCGGTCCTGAGCCAGTTGGCCGTCCCGGCCGCCAACGTGCCGGTCTTGTCGTCCACTCCCGGCTCGGATGGAGCGGTGGGAGGTTCCACCGTCTTGCGTGCGATGATCCAGAAACCGCTCCTGCCGGGCGGCCCGGCCAGTTCTCCGGGCAATCTGTCGGATGGTTCCGCCGGCCAGCCTGCGGCTGCCGGGACAAACGGCAACCGTTTCCTGGTCCACATGCTGGACAAGAGCCCGGTGGATGTTTTCCGCACCGGTGTCCCGCGCCCGGCGAAGCCTGCCGGCAACACGCTGGAGTAGCTGTAGCAGCGCCTTGGTGAGCAACACGGATTAAGCCACCACCGGAAGCCGGCTCACTCTCAAAGTTTCCCGTCGCCCAGACGGCGCAGGTAGTCGGCGTACGACGTGCGCCCTAAGCGGGTAATCAACTCCCGCAGCGCTCCCACGTCGATCCAGCCCTGCTCGTAGGCGATCTCCTCGATGCACGCGATCTTCAAGCCCTGCCGGTGCTGGATGGCCTGCACGAAGTTGGCCGCTTCCAGCAGCGAGTCGTGCGTGCCCGTGTCCAGCCACGCCGTGCCCCGGCCCAGCCGTTCCACGCACAGGCTGCCCGCTTCCAGGTAGAGACGGTTCAGGTCCGTGATCTCCAACTCGCCGCGCGCGCTGGGCTTGAGCCGACGCGCCATCTCGACGACCTGGGCATCATAGAAGTACAGGCCCGGCACGGCGTAGTCGCTGCGCGGGACCGCCGGCTTTTCTTCCAGACTGAGCACGCGCCCGTTCGCGTCGAATTCGACGACCCCATACGAAGTCGGGTCGGCCACGCGGTAGCCGAAGATGGTCGCCCCGTCCGTGCGGCAGACCGTGCGCTGCAAGGCCTGTGAAAGGTCGTGTCCGTAGAAGAGGTTGTCACCCAGGATCAGGCACGCGGGCGAGCCCGCCAGGAACTCCGCGCCGATCAGGAACGCCTGGGCCAGCCCGTCGGGCGCGGGCTGTTCGCGGTACTGCATGCGCAGGCCGAGTTGGCTGCCATCGCCGAAAAGCCGCTCGAACTGCGGCAGATCCGCCGGCGTGCTGATGATCAGGATGTCGCGGATCCCCGAGAGCATCAACACGCTCAAGGGGTAGTAAATCATCGGCTTGTCGTACACGGGCATGAGCTGCTTGCTCACCGAGCGCGTCAGCGGGTAAAGCCGCGTGCCCGAGCCGCCGGCCAGGATGATGCCTTTGTAGGAAGCCGCGTAATTACTCATAAGTCCTTACAGGCCCAGGCGTTCGCGGTAGTACTTGTCCGCGCTCACGCGCTCGCACCACTCGCGGTTGGCCAGGTACCAGGCCACGGTCTTCTCCAGGCCGGTTTCGAAGCTTTCGGCGGGGGTCCAGGCGAGTTCGCGCTGGAGTTTGGTGCTGTCGATGGCGTAGCGGCGGTCGTGCCCGGGACGGTCGGCGACAAAAGTCTTCTGCTCGCGGTAGGAGCGGCCGTCCGCGCGCGGCGAGAGCCGGTCCAAAGTCGCGCACAGCGTGTCCACGATCTGCAGGTTGGTCCGTTCGTGGCTGCCGCCGACGTTGTAGGTTTCGCCGGGCCGCCCGGCTGTCAGCACGCGTCGGAGCGCCGCGCAGTGGTCGCCGACGAAGAGCCAGTCGCGCACGTTGCCGCCGTCCCCGTAGATGGGCAGCGGCTTGCCTTCCAGCGCGTTGAGGATCATCAGCGGGATGAGCTTTTCGGGGAACTGGAACGGACCGTAGTTGTTCGAGCAGTTGGTGGTGAGCACCGGCAGGCCGAAGGTGTGGAAGTACGCGCGCACGAAATGGTCGCTGCCCGCCTTGCTGGCGGCGTAGGGGCTGTTGGGCGCGTAGGGCGTCTGTTCGCTAAAGGCCGGGTCGTCGGGCAGGAGCGAGCCGTACACCTCGTCGGTGGACACGTGGAGGAAGCGGAAGGCCGCGGCCTCGTCGGACGGGAGGCTATTCCAGTGGCGGCGCGCGGCTTCCAGGAGCCGGAAGGTGCCCACGACGTTGGTGGAAAGAAAATCCTCGGGGCTGTCGATGGAGCGGTCCACGTGGCTCTCGGCGGCGAAGTGGGCGACGCCGGTGAAACGGTACGTCCCAAAGAGTTGTGCCAGCCGCGCGGCATCGGTGATGTCGCCGTGGACGAAGACGTGGCGCGGCTCGCCGCCGAGATCGGTTAAGGTGGCCGGATTGCCCGCGTAGGTGAGCTTGTCCAGGTTGACCACCCGCAGCGAGGCATCGGCCGCCAGTGCGTGGCGCACGAAGTTCGAACCGATGAAGCCGGCCCCGCCGGTGACGAGAAGGATCGAATGCTGGTTGTTATCGTTGCTGCTGCTCACAGGTTCTGGAGGGGAAAGGAAAGGACGTATGCCCGCTAGCCAGGGATAGCAAGAAGAACGCCACCGCTTCCAGCGGGGTATTCGCTTTCCTCCGAACTGACCGCGTTAGGCTTTTTGGGTAAGTTTACCGGAGAAAGTCCAGGACGATGCGTTGAAAGCGTTCCGGCTGCTCCCAATGCGGGATATGGCCGCACTCGTCGATCACCGTCACCTGGGCGTGCGGGATTTCCTGGGCCGTCGCGCGCGCCAGGTCCGGGAAGCGGCCCATGGACGCGACCGCTTCCGGCGCAGCGTACTGACGGAGAGGAACCGTGTGATCTTCCGCGCCCACCACGAGCAGGGTCGGCGGCGCGAGCAGGCGGTATTCGTACCGCACCGGTTGCTGGTAAATCGCCTCGTACATGAGCGCCGAAGCTCTCGCCCAGCGCGGATACTCGGCCCCGAGCGTAACACGCACCTGGGTCTCGACGAAGCCCTCGAATTGCATCCGCTCGGGATGCGCGAAATAACGCGCGAAGAACGCCCGAATCTTCACAGGGTCCGTATTGGCAAGTTCTGCCCGGTAGAGCGTGTCCACCGATTGCGGCGGGATCTGGAGGCGGTAATCTTCCAGGCCGATGGAATCTTCGAGCACGAGACGGCCCACACGCCCGGGGAACGTGCGCGCGAAACGCACCGCCAGCATCCCGCCGGTCGAGTGCCCCACCACCGCGGCCTGCCGCACTCCGAGCGTGTCCAGAAGCTTCGCCGTGTTGGCCGCGAGCAGGTCGAAACTATAGTGGATGTCCGGCTTGGAGGACTTGCCGAATCCGACCTGATCCGGCACGATCACGCGGAAGCCGGCGGAGGCGAGTGCCCGGGTCGTGCCTTCCCAATAATCGCCGTAGAAGTTTTTGCCGTGGAGCAGGAGCACCGCCTGGCCGTTTGCCGCGCCCGCCGGCGGTACGTCCATGTAGGCCATTCGCACCGCCTGCCCTTCGATCTCCAGCGCCAGATAATGCACCGGATGAGGGTACGCGACCGACTCCAAGGCAATACCCAGCGGTTCGGTGTAAACCGGTGCGGGCACGTCCTGGGCAATCAGCGTACCGGTGAACCCTGACACGGTGCATCCGATTACCAGCAGACAGCCCAGCCAACGACTGATAGACATAGCAGGAAGGGTGAACTGGAGTCGACTTACTTCATGGCCCGGTAGCGGTTGATCAGGGCGTTGGTCGAACTGTCATGCCCGAGCTTGGGTTGCCCTTTACCCTCCAGTTCCGGGATAATGCGTTGCGCCAGCACCTTGCCTAGTTCGACCCCCCACTGGTCGAACGAATCGATGTTCCAGATGACCCCCTGGGTGAAGACGCTGTGCTCATACAAAGCGACCAGCTTACCGAGAACCTCCGGCGTCAACCGGTCGGTGAGCAGGACATTCGAGGGGCGGTTGCCCTCGAAGACCCGGTGCGGCACCAACTCGTCCGCGGTCCCCTCGGCTTTGACCTGCTCGGCGGTTTTGCCGAAGGCCAGCGCCTCGGCCTGCGCGAAAACGTTGGCCATCAAGATGTCGTGGTGCCGGCCCAGCGGCGTGAGCGCGTGGCCGAACGCGATAAAGTCGCACGGGATCAACCGCGTGCCCTGATGGATCAACTGGTAAAAGGAGTGCTGCCCGTTCGTGCCCGGCTCGCCCCAGTAGATCGGCCCCGTCTGGTAGTCAACGTGCTGGCCCTCTAGTGTGACGTGCTTGCCGTTGCTCTCCATCGTCAACTGCTGGAGGTAAGCCGGGAAGCGTTTGAGATAATTCTCGTAGGGCAGCACCGCCACCGTCTGCGCTCCGAAGAAATCCGTGTACCACAAGCCCAGCAGACCCATGAGCGCCGGCAGGTTTTGCTCGAAGGGCGTGGTGCGGAAATGCACGTCCATCTGGTGAAAGCCGTCGAGCATCGCGCGGAAGCCGTCCGGCCCGATGGCCAGCATCGTGGAAAGGCCGATGGCGGAATCCATCGAATACCGGCCGCCGACCCAGTCCTTGAACCCGAACATGTTCGCCTGATCAATCCCGAACGCGCCGACCTTTTCCGCGTTGGTGGACACCGCCACGAAATGCTTGGCCACCGCCGCCTGGTCACCGCTCAGACCGCCCAGCAGCCAGTCGCGCGCGCTCTGCGCGTTGGTCATGGTTTCCAACGTGGTGAAAGTCTTCGAGGAGATGATGAACATCGTCTCGCCCGGGTCGAGGTCCTGCGTGGCCTCCACGAAGTCCGCGCCGTCCACGTTGGACACGAAGCGGAACACCAGGTCGCGCAGGCTGTAATGCTTGAGCGCCTCGTAGGCCATCACGGGACCCAGATCGGAGCCGCCGATGCCGACGTTGACGACGTTCCTGATGCGCTTGCCCGTGTGACCCTTCCACTCGCCGCTGCGCACGCGGTCACAAAAAGCGGCCATCTTGTCGAGCACCGCGTGGACTTCGGGCACGACGTTCTCGCCGTCCACCAGGATGGTCTCGTCCCTGGGTGCGCGCAGGGCCACGTGCAGAACGGCGCGGTCCTCGGTGATGTTGATCTTCTCCCCGCTGAACATCGCTTCGATGCGCCCGCCCAGGTCGCAGTCTTTGGCTAGTTGGACCAGAAGCTTGAGGGTATCGTCGGTGATACGGTTCTTCGAGTAATCCAGGTAGAGGCCGGCGGCTTCGGCCGTCAGGCGCTCGCCGCGCTGCGGATCCCGGGCGAACAGGTCGCGCAGGTGGGTGTTCTCCAGTTCCTTGTGGTGGGTGGAAAGCGCCTGCCAGGCAGGTTGTTGGGTGAGCGGCTTGACGGGTGTGGTCTTACTCATAATCTACCTTCGATTCTCGGGGCCGGTCCGCCCGTGCGTTTGTGCTCGCCGACAGTCCGGCGGCGGAATCGGCTGTTGCCCTTTCGGAGGGATCCGCCTTGAAGATCGGGATTCCTCGCTACATGGAACCTGGCGCTTCGTTACCACAAACCCGGGCCGGAAAGGAAGTTCGAGAATTTCCGTGTTGGTAAAATCCGTCGATCTCGGATAGTTCCTTGTTGCTGTGTCGCGCGCGTTCAAGTTCACTCTCCTCTTCGGTATTCAGATTAGCCTGCTGCTGGTGCTGATTGCCGCACTGGGTGTGTTGGGTCCGGCCGACACCGCGCTGGCAAGGGCTCTCGGACTGGCGGACACGGGCGTCTCGTTGTCGCACCCGCTGGCGCAAGCGTTGGTGTACATCGGGCTGGCCTTCGGCGTCGCCTGGACCACCATCGACATCAACCGGTCCGCGTTAAAGATCGTGGTCGCGGCGGTGACGCTGGCGGAGGTATTTACCCTCGTGGTGCTGCTGGCGGGCTTCGGCGTGTTTTTCTCCCCGTGGCTGCCCGCGTTGGCGACGATCCTGGCGCTTGCCTGCGGGCTCGTGTACGCACACAGCCCCTCGGGCCGGCGGCAGCAATTTGCGGATAGTGCCTTCGGCCCGCGGGTTTGCCCGGCCCTGATGCGCTCGCTCGTCGATGGGCGCTCCATCCTCGATGCCGGCGGGCAGTTGCAGGAACTCACGCTCGTCGTGTGTGAGATCTTCAATCATCAGCAGCTCATGGACACGCTGGACCCGGCGGCCTACTTGGCGTTGACCAACCGTTTCCTGCACACCGCGACCGAGGTCCTGGTGCAAAAGGGCGGCTGTCTGTCCGCGTGCGACGGCGAGGGGGCGCGGGTGGTTTTTGGCGCGCCGCTGCCGATGGCCGGCCACGCCAGCGCCGCGTGCCGCGCGGCCCTGGAGGTGGTGCGGCAGGTGCGTGTCCTCAACGAACAAACCGCCCGGGAACACGATGGGCTGAGGTGCGACGTACGCATCGGCGTGAACAGCGGCGAGATGGCGGCCGGCTACTTCGGTTCGCAGCGGCTGGGCGGCTTCGGCGTGGCGGGCGAGGAGGTGGCTTTCACACGGCGGCTGTGCGCGGCGAATTTGATCTACGGCTCGACCATTCTGATCGGCGCGCGCACCTACGGCATGGCGGAAGCGACGATCGAGGCTCGTCCGCTGGAACTGCTGCGGCGGCGGGTCGGGGACCACTGGCTGGAGGTGTACGAACTCCTCGGCGAACCCCACGAATTGACCCCCGAAGACCTCGCCCGGCGCGACCTCTTCTGGACCGGGGTCATCTTTTACCGCGAACGCCGGCTGGCGGAGGCGATGGAAAAATTCCAGCAGGCACGCTGCGATGCGCGGCTCAACGACGCGCCGCTGGAGTTCTACGTCAACCGCGTCAAGCAGTTGCAGCACAGCAATGCGACCGCCGATTGGGAGACGGCGCGGCTGCTGAACTCGCTCTGAACAGATGTTGTAGAGGCGCTTGTGCCAAGCGCCGCTGTCGGCCGATCCCGCGCCGGTCGAAGCGGAAAAGCGAACCCTCTTCGATTCGTTTCGCGGCGCGGGATGATCGGTGCTACATGCTTCCACCATGATCCGCTCGCTCCTCACTCTGGCCCTCGTGGGCTGTTCGGCCTTCAGCGTGCCCGCCGCCGAGCCCGCCAAGGACGCCAACGACAAGGCCGCCGCCGCCGCCGACAAGGAAAAGGACAAGGACGTGCCGCCGCCTCCGGTCGTCACCGATCACACCATCACCTTGGCGGGCGGGCGGGTGCTCAAGTATAAGGCCACCGCCGGCTACCTGACCCTGCGCGACACCACCGAGTCCAAGGACACTCCGTCCAAAGGCGGCAAGGATAAGGACGGTCCGCTTGACCCACTCAAGGGTAAACCCAAGGCGGAGGTTTTTTTCGTGGCCTACACCCTCGACCCGACCTCTGATCTGGCCGCGCGCCCGGTCACCTTTTCCTTCAACGGCGGGCCGGGTTCCTCGTCCGTGTGGCTGCACATGGGCGCGCTCGGCCCCCGCCGCGCCCAGCTCACCGAACAGGGTGAGGCCCCGCCCCCGCCCTACCAGCTCGTGGACAACGAATCGACCTGGCTCGACCTGACCGACCTCGTCTTCATCGACCCCGTCTCCACCGGCTACAGCCGCGCCGCCAGCGGCGAGGGTTCCAACCAGTTCCACGGGTACAAGGAAGACATCGCCAGCGTGGGCGAATTCATCCGCCTCTACCTGAGCCACAACGCGCGCTGGTCGTCACCGAAGTTCATCGTGGGCGAAAGCTACGGCACCACGCGCGCCGCCGGCCTGAGCGACTACCTTCAGGAAAAGCACGGCATCTATCTCAACGGCATCGCGCTGGTTTCCAGCGTGCTGGATTTCTCCACGTTATCCTTCGACCCGGGCAACAATCTGCCCTACCCGCTCTACCTGCCCACCTACACGGCGGCGGCCTGGTACCACCGGCGTCTGCCCGCCGATCTTCAGGCGCAGCCGCTGGCTGACGTGCTCAAAGGGGCCGAGCAGTTCGCCGACAACGACTACCTGCTGGCCCTCGCGCACGGCGACGCGCTCGCGCCGGAGGAGCGCGCCAAGGTGGCCGAAGGTCTGGCGCGTTTCACCGGCCTGCCCGCCACGCAGTTGGCGCAACGCGGCTTGCGCGAGACCGACGCGCAGTTCTTTCTCGACCTGCTTAAGGACAAGAACCGGAGCATCGGGCGCTTCGACGCGCGCTACACCGGCATCCGGTATCATCCGGGCACGGACGATTATGACTTCGATCCCAGCTACGAAGCCGTGAACGGGCCGTTTACCTCCGCGTTCAACGACTACGTGCGGCGCGAACTCAAATACGAGAGCGATCTGCCCTACAACACCCTGACCAGCGTCGAGCCGTGGAACTTTTCCAACGTGCAGAATTCCTACTTGGATGTCGCCGACGACCTGGGCCACGCCATGAGCCGCCACCCGTACCTGAAAGTCTGGGTGTGCTGCGGCTACTACGATCTGGCCACGCCGTACTTCGCCGCGCGGCACGTCGTGCAGCAAATGCACCTCGACCCCTCGATCCGCAATAACATCGCGCTCACCTACTACGACGCCGGACATATGATCTACGTGCAAAAGGCATCGCGGGAGAAGTTCCGCCAGGACTTTGCAGGGTTTGTCAACGGCGCGTTGCACCCAGCACCCATCGCGACGACTGAACGTTAGAGGCTTTACTCCTGCCTTGGGAGGGACCCGCTCCGCCGGGTCCGCAGAGCCGTGGCTACACGGCACCGGGATATTATCCCGGCTCCTCGGACCCGACGGAGCGAGTCCCTCCCGGGAAGCAAACACCGGGTTGTTACTCCCGGACACATCTTCTTACGCCGCGATGACACCGTGGCGGTCAGGATAATCGGCGTAACCTTCCGGACCAAAGGTGTACCAATGAGCCGGGTCATCGTGAGCGGTCAGCGGCGCGTGCTCCGCGAAACGCTCCACCAGATCTGGGTTGGTGATAAAGGGACGGCCGAAAGCGATCAGGTCCGCGTCGCCCTCGGCGATGCGTTTTTCCGCCGTCACGTGGCCGTAACCCACGTTGCCGATGATGGCACCCGGGAACACCGCGCGGAAATCCTTCAAGGTCATCGGCTCGCCCAATTTGTGGAAACCGAAGCCCAGACCGTCCATGACGTGCAGGTAGCCGAGCTTGAGTTTGCCCAACTCGGTGGCGGTGTAAAGAAACTGCTCGCGAAAGTCCGGCGAACCCACGTCGTTGTAGATCCCGTTGGGCGACAGGCGCACGCCGACCCGTTCCGGCCCCCAGACTCCGATCACCGCCGCGGCGACTTCGAGCAGCAGCCGGGCACGGTTTTCGACCGAGCCTCCGTACTGGTCCGTGCGGTGGTTGACCTTGCTCTGCAAGAACTGGTCAAGCAGATAGCCGTTGGCCGAGTGAATTTCCACGCCGTTGAAGCCCGCGGCCTTGGCGCGTGTGGCGGCATCGACGTATTGCGCCACGACGCCGGGCATCTCGCTGGTTTCCAGCGCGCGGGGAACTTCGTAGTCCTTTTTGCCGTCCGGCGTGTGGATCTGTTTGCCGTCCTCTATACGCAATGCGGAGGAGGACACCGGCAGGGCATGGCCCGCATGCAGCAGGCTGTGCGAGGCGCGGCCCGTGTGCCAGAGTTGCAGGTAAATGTGTCCACCCTTCGCGTGGACGGCGTCCGTGATCTGCCGCCAGTCGGCTTCCATCGCGTCGGTGTAGATGCCCGGGGCCTGCCACCAGCCGACCGCCTGATCGGAGATGTGGGTGCCTTCCGTGATGGTCAGCCCGGCGCTGGCGCGCTGGCTGTAGTATTTCTTCATCAGCGCGTTGGGCAGAGCGGCCTCACCGGCGCGGGAACGGGTCATCGGTGCCATGACCACGCGGTTGCGTAGCGTCATCCCGCCGAGATCGAAGGGAGAAAGAAGATAGTTCGACATTGAACGATCTGAATCGGCGCGGCGTCAACCTTTGGCCTCTTTTGGCATGCAGACCGCGTCTAGTGGGTCGAGTGGCAGGATCGTTGCCATTGGATGAATTTGCGGCGATGCTC
>CAXTOP010000043.1:0-47700 GCA_964245965.1 uncultured Chthoniobacterales bacterium | reverse complement strand
CTGATGCTTCACCGGCTCAAGCCTGGCTGAAAAATTCACTTCTCACACACTTTCTAAAAGCCCTGCTGCCGCCGGCTACGACCTTGAGCCTCAACCTGCCGGTTGCTCCCGACTCGGACGACATCGGTCTCAGTGTGGCTCCGGAATCTACCTTGACGCTGCCCGAAAAGCCGGACGACGGGCCGGTTGGCGAGGATTATCTTTCGTCCGCTTTAAATCTGCCGGTGAACACTTTGCCGACGAACGTTCCACCGGGATCCTCCGCCGGTATGCAGTTCCATGCTCCCTTGACGATTCCGGAGGCCATCGTCGAAGAGGGACCCGTGCGGCCAGCCGCCAATAAACCGGTCCCGGCGTCGTTTCAACAGGCGCGGCGACAGCGGTACATCTACGACTGGTGATGGAGATCGGCGCTTCCGCCGCGTCTCGACGAGCGAAAAGTACTCAGCCCAGGCGGTACACGATGCGCGCCTTGTCGGTATCGTAGGGAGACATCTGCATTTTCACCCGGTCGCCCGCGGTGAGACGGATGAACCGTTTGCGCATCTTGCCGGAAATGTGAGCGAGCACGAGGTGCTTGTTGGGCAATTCGACACGGAACATCGTGCCGGCAAGAACAGCGACGATCTTACCCTCGATCTCGATGCTTTTTTCCGAGTTCTTATTGGAAATCATAATGTGGAGACAAAAACGCCCCGCCGTCTCAAGGAGCAGCAGGGCGTCACCAGCCGAAGATCAAAAAAGTTAAGGTTTCGATTCGAGTGAAGCGGGCAGCCAGCAAGTTTGCCACAGAAGCTCATGCTTCCGGCGAGTGAAACTTTCACCCGACGTGGTGGGCGCGACTAGAATCGCATGCCTCGCCGGGGAACGCAAACCGATCTGTTTGCCCTCAGCTGGTAAGATTACCTACCCTAGACAGGGTCGGGCAAACTACTTCTTCGGGGTCTTTACAACCTGCTTGGAAGCAGCGGCCTGGTCCTTCTTGCTTTTTTCGGAGCCGGCTTTCGCCTGCTTCTGTGACGCCTGTTTCTGAGTGGCTTTCGGTGATTTGTCTCCCATAGATGAACAGACTTTAGCTTTCTTGTGAGGACAAGGGAAGAAAAATTCGGTGCCACGTGACGCCGGTTGGTGACAAATCGATCATTCCCCGATCAATCGTCGTCGTCATCGCCACCGGCGACGGAGGCTGCTCCCGGAATCGGCGGACGGACAGGACGCTGGCCCAAGCCGATGGGGGGAGCACCGGGCACTGTCGGGGGCGGCGTGATGCCGCTGCGGATCACCGCCTGGCGCCGCGCCGCGTTCATGACCGGGGGCTGAGACCCGCCGGCGGCAACACCGGGAGCCGGGTGGAAAACATTGGCTGGCTGTGCCGGCCGCTGGCCCGGGCGCACCCCGCCAGCCGGGACGGGAGCCGGGGCGGCCGCGGGCGGGGCCGCACTGGGGTCAAAGCCGACCACGCCGGTTTGCGTGCCGTTGCTCAAGGTCACCTTGGTTTGCGCGGGTTCGTTGGCCCAATCCACGCTGACCAGTTTGATTCCTTCCAGGTTGGGCTCGTCCGTGCGCACGCGCGTGTGTTCTGAAGTGTCCTTGTTGTTCAGGGTTGCCACGTATTCGCTGCCTTGCTGCATGAGCAGGGTCACCGTGTACTTCTCGAAAGGCTTCGGTCCCGGGGGCGGGGGGGGAGGCGTCGCCACCGGTGCGGCGGTGGGAGGCGAAAAGGGCGAACGCGCCGCCATCTTGTCAAAGTGGCCCGGAGGAAACGGCTTGGGAACGGCGTCATCCGCGCGAGCCGGAGCAGCCGCGCCGAAGACGATCAGACCGGCAGCCACGCACCGCACGGTGAAGCGCGAGATACACAAGGATTTCATCAGTGGGAAAAACATCATCTGCCGCCGGGTGCGTACCATTTGGAAAGGCGGAAGTTGCCGATCATGGTCGCGGGATCGGAAGGTTCGCTGTGCAGCCGGGCTTCGTCGAAGGCCACGAAACTGTCCGGCTTTTGCTGCAAGGCATTGAGGAAGTGAACCAGGTCGGACCAGTCGCTGCGGGTGTCGATTTCCATCGTCACCGCCTGGTAATCGGGCGAAACCTTGTCGCCCGGCGTGACCGGCCGGATTTTCGAGCCGGTGATGAGCACCTTGTACTGCCGGCCCAGTCCCTGCACCTGATCCAGCAGAGCATAGCTGACGGAATCGCGGTTGGTCATCTTGGGCTGCGTGTTGCGCAGCCATTCCGTCCGCGCGTCCCAGACGGCTTTGTCCTGGATGAAGTGGCTGGCAAAATTCCATTCGTCGCTCTTGTCGCGGTAATCCTGCCGCAGCGTGTGGAAGGAGCGCGTCACCGTGCTGAGGGCGTAAAGGTTGCCCAGGAGAAAAGCCGTGCCGACGACCAGCAGCAGCAGCACGCGCTCGCGCCGGGTAATGCGCTGGTAGAAGGCGAAGGGGAGCAAGGTGTCGATCTGCATGGCGGGCGTTACTTGTGCGTGCCGACGATGTTGAACTGCGCTTTGCCGCTCGGCAGGATCACCGGCGGGCTGGCCAGGAAGGTGTAGCCGCGGAGTTCCGGGCGCGCCTTGATCTTCTCGGTGAAATCGAGCGCGGCCTGGTTGGTCGCTTCGCCGCGAATTTCGATGGTGTCGAGCTTCTGGTCGAAAAGCGTCAGACGTACCGCGTCGCCCGGGGGCAGGCACTCGAACACCTGTTCGAAGGTGCCCGTCACGGACCGGGCGGGGTCGATCGCGGGAGCCAGCGACTTCCAGCGCGCATCGGCGGCCTTGATCTTTTCGACCACCGGCGTGGTGCTACGCAGCTTGGCGTCAAGCCGGCGGACCTGGAGCTTCATCACCCCGACGACGACAAACGCCAGCAGCAGGAGGCCAAAATAAATCCCGACCCCGAGCAGCACGTTGCGCTTGAGCCGCGCCCGCCGCAGCACCCGCTGGCGTTCGACCTGCCAACTGGACGGCGAAAGGTCCTTTTCAACCGGGCCGTTTGCGGGGGCCGCCATCGCCGGGGCGGGTTCGGCCCGGAACAGTTCGACGGGCACATCCACCGCGGCCTGGATGACCGGCAGCCAGTCGGCGCAGCGTTCGTCCAGGCGTACGAACTGGAAGGCGGTCGGCACTCCTTCCAGCTCCGCGCCGAGGAACACCGCCGGCAGCTCGCCGGCCAGGTCCTCGGCGGTGTGGCTGCCGAGGGTTTGCGCATAGCTCATCCTTCCCTCCTCGCACACTCCCAGGACGACCTTGCCCGCCGCCTGGTAAAGAAAGGCGGAGTTCTCGCCCGGGGCCGCGCCGGTCGCGATCGCCACGGCGTGCAGGCTCACCCGCAACGGCCAGCGACCGTGGGTGGTCAACGGCTGGCAGAGACTCAACAGGCGGTCGTGATGCACCGCCTGCGCCGAGACGATCACTTCGGTCTCGGTGCGGCGGATCGTCTGGAGAGCGATGCCGACTTCCTCGATGGGATACGGCAGGATTTTCTCCAACTGGATGCGCGCCATCCCTTCCAGTTCGTCCGGCTCGGCGGACGGGAGGGCAAAGCGCTGGACCAGACCGTAATCCAGGGGAAGATCCAGGTGAAATTCTTCTTCCGGCAGAAGATTGACGGCCGCCGCTTCCAGACTGGCGAAAGTCTGCCGGGTCGCGCCTTCGGGCGCACCGGCCGGCCAGCGCAGCAGGATCCATTCGCCCGCTGCGACCCCGGGCATCAGGACGGTGACGGGGCTGGGGACCGGCGTCGGGGCGGAACGGCTCACCTTGCGAAGTTGGGGGGCTAATACTCTTTCCACGACAGGACCTGAGGTTGCATGCCTTCCTTGCGAACGACAACTTCAAAAGTTTTCGTGATGTCACCCGCCTGGCCGGAGCTGATGATGCGGGTCGTCGTGTCGTTGACGATGATCAGATTCTGGAGCTGCGCCAGGTCGTTCGGGCTGAGGCCCAGCAATTGGGCGGCGAATTGCACGGTCTCCAGGAGGCGGTCGTCGGCGGTCCCGTCGAGTTTGTCCGGGCCCTGCCGCTGCTGGATGAATGCCCGGGCACGGGCCTGGCCGACCCCGGGCAGGGCGGCGACCACGTCTTCGCTCGCCCATTGCAGATCAATCTGGCCGCGGCTGAGCAGGGTGAAATCGTCCTCCCAGTGGGGAATGGCGACCAGGGGCTGGCTCCCGCGGATGCGCCGGATCTCGGCCAGATCCTGGAGCGGGCGGTTGGGAGCCGGCATGCCATCCAACCCGGTCTCGGAGCCGTTGAGGTGAGTGGTGTTGTCCGGGTCCACCCAATCGAGCAGACAGTCCACGAACTCCTCCGTTTGCTGTACGTCCAAGCCTTTGGCCTCCAGGTACGTTCGGAGAATGAGGAGTTTGGTGGGATCCTCCCCGCTGATGATCCAGTTAAGGTTGATCTTGCCGCCCTCACCCAGAATGCGGGCCGCGTAGCGGTGGGTGGGATCGACCTGCCGGCGCAAGGCCGGGGTCTTGACGGTGGTTTGAGGGTGCAGCGCAATCTGGAGACCCGAGTAGGCCAGCGCCTTGGCTTCCAAGGAAAGGTTGTCCTGCCGGGTGAAGAAGAGTTGCTGGTTGAGGCGGGCAGCCAACCCGAAGATAACCATGCTCAACAAAAACAGTGCGCACATCACCATGATGAGCGCCACGCCCGCGCGCCGTTGCAAACAGGGTGCCAACTGAAAAGGGTGAGACGTGGGTGCCATTGAGCAAGGCTAACGTGACGGGTTTGTAAACACCGGAATTACCCGGCGCGGTCCGCCGCCGGGCACCCGCGCCACGATCTCGTAGGGAGGCTGGTCGGCGGAGGTCAGCAAGCGCATCCGCACCAAGTTGGGCAGAGCGCTCTGGTCGGTCCATTTATCGACCCAGCCGTTGAGCCGGGCGTCGAAGTAGGCAATCTCCAAGCCAGTGATTCCCGGCATCAGCGGGATCCAGTCGGAGGGAAGATTAACCTTGGGAGCGCGGTTGGACGTTGCCTTGTTGACGTTCTTGGCGTTGCCGTTGTCGTCATCATCGTCCTCGTCGTCATCATCGTCGGACCAGGGTTCGCGGTTCATCCCGAGGAAGAACTTGCCGCTGCCGCGCGGGCTCTCGCGAATCCCGAGCGTGACCTGGTAAAATCCTTTGGCGTCCGGGCTGAGCAGCGCGTTGCCCGCCGGGCAGACCATCTGGAGCATGTCGCGCCGGCCCTCGCCCTTGCTCTTGATGTTCACGCCCACGAACGAGCCGGCCTCGGCCAGGGGCAAAGCGGCGAGTTGCGCTTCGATCAGGCGGCGCATGCCGCTGTAGGCCGTGTCGTGGTCGGCCAGTTCGGTCGAAAAGCGCGCGCTGGCCAGGGTGGTGTCCGTGAAGTCATAGACCACTACGGTGATGATCACCAACACCATTACCGCCAGCATGATCTCCAACAGCGTGAAGGCCGCCACGCGGCAGCCCACGCCGGGTCGGGTGTCTGGATGGGGAATGATTGCTGGCATGGAAAAGTGGATCAAGGTGACATCCAGCCTGCCCGCGCCAGGACGATCTGCCCGCCTCATTGCGCGCCGCGCAGCACGATGAAGGTCAGCGTACTGGACCGCATCTGACCGCCCGAAACCGGCCATTGGGCCGTCAGCGTCATTTCCTGCAGGTTGGACAGGTCGGCGTTGTCCTCGTTTTTGATGTGTAAAGTGCGGCGGCGTTCAATCATGGTCATGCCGCCGAACATGCCGCTGAGTTCCCGCTTCTTGTTCTCATCGGGCATGATGGGGCTGGCCTGGATTTCGACCATGCGGTTTTGCAGGGCCAGGAGCGCCTTCTCCTGTCCCGCGCAGAAAGCCTGGGTGTCCAGGCACTCGCTCATGCAACGCCCGAGCGCGATGACGCCCAGGCTGAAGATCAGCACCGCGACCATGATTTCCAGGAGCAGGAACGCCTGTTGCCGCCGCGCTTCGGTGGAGGGTTTGAGCATGCTAGTTGGCGATCAGGCGGTTGATGGTGCCGCGGCCGGACAGCGGGCTGTAAGAGGCCGACCAGGTGCCGGCCGGCGCCTCGTAGCTGATATTGACCGGCTCGCAGTTGCCGGTGGGCCAGAACGTCCAGCGCATCGCCGGTTCACGGGTAAGGGCGGCCCCGCGCTGCAAGGTGTAGTGCCCGCCATCCTCCGGGGCGAAAGTATCGACCAGGGGGATTTTCTTGCCGGTGTCATCGCTCGCTGCGGCGGCGACCAGGCGCACGGTGCCTTTGCTTGTCCAGGCGAGCACGTAGGGCTTGCCGTCCCGCGCGCTTTGCTGCTGGGCCTTGGCCACGAAGGCATCGAAGCGGTCGTACGCCGTTTGCAGTTTGCGCATCCGCGTCTGTCCGGTCATGCTCGGCAAGCCGACGCTCAGGATCAACAGGATCAAAGCAAGAGCGATGATAATCTCGATCAAGGTGAACGCCCGGATGCGCCTGGAGGAAGACATCGCCGGCAAAGTACCCGTACAAGCTTCCGCGTGCAACCGGTTGAACGGATGCACGTACCCGGAGTCTATGTTCGCATTCCCGTTCTGGTCCGGCTGCACGGTACACCGTTGTCGCGATTTCCTCCCCGCCGGGAAGCCGTGGCGGGAATGTTTGACGCCCCGCCGAAAAACTGCTTTACCTCCTACGCCGTGTTTCTCGTCCGACGCCTCCTCCTGCCCGCCTTGGCTCTGGCCATTGCTCCCGTCACCCTCGTGGCCCAACGGCCCCCGCGCCAGGGGCCGCAATTGCAGCCCAACGCCTCCTCACCGCCGTTGCCCGTGCAGGTCGCTCCGGCGGCGGCACCCGGCGGCACGCCGATCAACCGCCCGCCGGGGCCCCTGAACGGCCAGGATCTGGTGCGCGTCCAATTTCCCACGGCGCAGATCACGGACATCCTGGGTTTTTACCAGGATCTGACCGGCAAGCACGTCGTGGCCGACAACAACGTCAACGGGCCGATCAACATCGTCATCAACGAGCCCGTGCCGCGTCTGGAGGCCATCAAGATCATCGAGACGCAGCTGACCCTCAACGGCTTCTCGATCGTGCCGGCGGGCGACATCGTCAAAGTCGTCGGCCAGGGCAAGATCGTGCGCACGTACGGCGTGCCGCTGCTTTCCGACGCCAGCCTCATCCCGGACACCGAGCAGACCATTTCATTCCTGCTGCGTCTGCGCTACCTCGACCCCGCGGAACTGTCCACCCAGCTCGCCCAGTACCTCGTGCCGGGCAACAGCACCGGGTTTGTCCCGCTGCCGAAATCCAGCGCGGTCATCATCACCGAAACGGCCAGTTCCGTGCGCCGGTTGATCAGTCTGATCACGCAGCTTGACGTGCCCGCCTCGCCGGTGACCGAGGAATTCATCCGCCTGGAGCGGGCGGACGCCACCAAGGCGGTCGAATTCCTCAACGGTGTTTTCGAAACCAAGGCCAGCGGCACCGCAGTCGGTGGTGCGCCCGGTGCGGGGGGAGCCCCTGGTGCGGGTGCCAACCGGCGCGCGATCCGCCGCATCGGCGAGGACGGCCAGCCGGTGGCCGATCCGGTGGCCGGGGGGCAGCCTACGCTGCCCGGGATGGCCGGACTGGTGGCGCTCAACGGCGACTCGATCATCCAGGGGCGCATCACGTTGACGGCCGACGTGCGGACCAACCGCATCCACGTCGTCACCAGCCCGGTGAACATCCCCATCGTGGAGAAGCTGATTTCCGAGTACGACGCGAACACGCCCTTCGCTTCACCGGTCCGGCGCAATCTGCGGTTCGTCAATGCGCGGGACGTGCTGCCCATTCTCATCCAGGCGCTCTCGGAACCGGGTCAGGACAACAGCGGCAACAACGCGAGCACCGGTTCGAGCGGCCAATCCACCCAGAACCGCCCCAGCCAGAACACTTCGGGCAGCAACAGCAGCAGCGGGCTGTTCGGCAGCAACTCGAGTTCGAGCAGCGGCAGCGGCAGCAGCGGCAGCTTTGGCAGCAGTTCCGGCTCGGACCTGGGCGGCGGCGAAGAACTAAATACCCAATCGGTGGACACCACGCCAACCGAGGCGACGGTCGGCACCACCAAGATCATCGCCGACCCGCGCAGCAACACGATCATCCTGTTGGGCAGCGCCGAGGCCAAGGACAAGGTGTATAAGGTGCTCGACCAGCTCGACGTCCGCGCCCCGCAGGTAGTCATTCGCGTGGTGATCGGGGAGCTTTCCCTGAGTAACGACAAGGAGTTCGGAGCCAACTACCTGCTCAACCGCAGTCGCGGATCGCTGGCCAGCAACTATACCTCCAGCACGACCTTTCCCGGCTCGACTGCGACTAACACCGCCACTGGCACTACCACCACCGATCCTACCACCGGGGTCACTACTACCCCTGCATCCACGGCCTCCTCGACCATCAGCACTCTGACGGCCCTCGCTTCCGGCCTGCCAAACGGCTTCTCGGGCGGCATCGCCGGCATCATCTCGGTGACAAAGGGCTTTGACATCATCCTCAGCGCGCTGGAAGCGACCAACCGCTTCAAAACGGTGAATCGCCCGGTGCTCTTCACCTCCAACAACAAGAAGGCGACGATCATCAGCGGTCAGCAGGTGGCCGTGCCCACCAGTTCGCTTTCCACGTCCACGACCACCGGCGTGAATGGTGCCTCCGTGGCGAGCAACGTCGAGTTCAAGACCGTGGCCCTGCAGTTGGAAGTGGTGCCACTCATCAACAGCGACCGCGAGGTGACCCTGGACATCGTGCAAAAGCTCAACAGCATCGTGGCCGGGGCCAGCGTGACGGTCGGCGGCAACCAGATTCCCACCATCGCCGAGCGCGAAATCAAATCCACGATCTCCATGCCCAACGGGGCCACCGCGGTGCTCGGCGGCTTGATCACCATGAGCGACCAGAAAACCAACGGGGAGATTCCTTACCTGGGCAAACTGCCGCTTATCGGACCGTTGTTCGTGACCAAAACGCGCAACATTTCCCGGAGCGAATTGATTATCCTGCTGCATCCCGAGGTGACCAATACCCCGACCGAACTGGTCCAGCAGCGCCGCGAAGAAGAGCGTCATCAGTACCTGGAACCTGACTTGGACGAGCAACTGACACCGATCATCCCGCGCGCGAAACCAGTGACGCAAACTACCACCACGGTCACGACCACCAGGAAGAAGACGGCGACGTACCCGAAGTAAGAACTTTTCCTGCGTTCATTTCCATGAACTCCACGCTGCGCAAATCTCTCGTCGATGTCCTCGTCACGGCCGGCGCGCCGGACCTCGAAGAAGCCGCCCGTTTGGCCGACCTCAAGGAACCGGGGCAATCCTGGATCAACTCGGTGCTGAACACGGGCAAGATCGACGAGGTCAAGCTGCTGACCGGCCTGGGCCAGATCTTCCGCACGCCCTACGAGGTGCGTTTCGACGCCAACCGGATCGACCGCGCCACCGTCAACCTGTTCCCCAGCCGCTTCGTCTTCCAGCACCACATCATCCCGCTGGAGAACAGTGACACGCAGATGACGCTGGCCACTTACGACCTCTTCAACACAGCGGGGCGGCAGTTCGCCACCCAGCTCGCCGCCGGTAAATCCGTGAAGTGGGTGCTGGCTTCGCGCGGGCAGATCCTGCGCTCCATCAAGTCGCTTTACGGCGTCGGCGCGGAGACTTTCGATGAACTGCTCAAAGCCCGCGGCGGCCTGGACGAGCTTTTCACGGACAAGGAGTCCATTTCGGACATCAACGCCAACGACCCCGAGGCTTCGGTGGTCAAGTTCGTCAACCAGATCATCCGCGAGGCCATCGCGGAGCGTGCGACGGACATCCACGTCGAGCCGCTGGAGAACGACTTGCGCATCCGCTACCGCATCGACGGCATCCTGCACGAAGCCGCCGTGCCGCAGCAGCTCCGGCTGCTGCAAAGCGCGATCATCTCGCGTTTGAAGGTCATGGCGCGCATGGACATCGCCGAGAAGCGCCTGCCGCAAGACGGACGCATCAACCTGTCCGCCGGGGCAGCGAGCATCGACGTGCGCGTGTCCACGATCCCGACGGTAAACGGTGAAAGCATCTCCCTGCGGCTGCTGAGCCGCTCGGAGAGCCTGACCTTCGGCTTCGACCGTCTGGATATGTCATCGGTCCAGACCGATCTGGTAAAAACTCTCCTGGCCAAGCCCAACGGCATCATCCTGGTCACCGGGCCGACGGGTTCGGGCAAGAGCACGTCGCTCTACTGCTTTCTGTCGAGCATCAACAGCGTGCAGCGGCGGATCGTCACCGTGGAAGAGCCGGTCGAGTACCGGCTGGCCGGGGTGAGCCAGATCGACGTGAAGGCCGAGATCGGGCTGACATTCGCCAGCGGGCTGCGCGCGATCCTGCGGCAGGACCCGAACGTCGTGATGGTCGGCGAGATCCGCGATCACGAGACCGCGGACATCGCCATTCGCGCCGCGATGACGGGACACCTGGTGTTTTCCACCCTGCACACCAACGATGCCGTGGGCGGTATCACGCGATTGCTGGACATGGACACGGAGCCGTTCCTGCTGGCGAGCACGGTGCAGGCGTTCCTCGCGCAGCGGCTGGTGCGGACGATTTGTTCCTACTGCTCGGAGCCGGCCGGCTACCCGGTCGAGTACCTGGCGGAGATCGGTTTTCCTTTTCGTGAGCACGCGGCGGAGTTGCACAACATCCAGAGGGGCACCGGCTGCGATCATTGCCGGCAGACCGGCTACCAGGGCCGGGTGGCGATTTACGAGATTTGCCGGATCACCGAGCGGCTGAAGCGGTTGGTGATGGCGAAGGCCAACGGCAGCGATTTGAAGGCGGCCGCAGTGGCGGACGGGATGCTGACGTTGCGGCAGGACGGCTGGCGGCGGGTGTTGCGCGGACAGACGACGATTGAAGAAGTCGTCCGGGTCACGCAAGAGGATGAGGCGCTGGCGGAGACCGAGTAGCAAGATTCCTGTTGCGTCCGCAGTCATCGCGCGATCACCCGGCCATCGTTTGGGAAACGACTCAACGAGTTCCTGGCGCGAATCGACTAAGCAGGGCCGCTTTTTCTATCTGTCATCCTGAGCGGCGTGGCTTACCCAAATGAGCGGTGCTCTAGTTGACAGACATGGTACCCACTGTCCGGAAGGACAACTACGGCACTTGGCACCACCGCCTCTACACCCGGAAAAGCAAAAAAGCGCCCCGGCAGGGATTCCGCCGAGGCGCTTGGTTGAAAGGTTGAAATACCCCGACGCCAGACGACGGGAAGTTCAGCGATCGTAGCCGCCGCCGCCGCGATCACCGCGTCCGCCGCGTTCGCGCCGGTCGCTGTAGCCGCCGCCGCTGCCGCCGCGTCCGCCGCGATCACCACCACGATCTCCGCCGCCGCCATAGCCGCCGCCACCGGAGTAGCCGCCGCCACCACCGCCGGAGTAGCCACCACCGCCACCGCCACCACCACCACCGCCGGAGTAGCTGCGACCGCCGCCGCCACCGCTTGGGCGTTCTTCACGAGGACGAGCCTCGTTGACGGAGATCGTGCGGCCTTCCACGGATTTGCCGTTGAACTGGCTGATGGCGTTGGCCGCTTCCTCGTCCGTGTTCATCGTCACGAACGCAAAGCCGCGGCTTTTGCCGGTGACGCGATCTTGAATGAGCGCCACATCCTTGACCTGCCCGGCCTGACCGAAGAGGTCCATCAAGTCGGTCTCGGTCGCATTGAACGAGAGGTTGCCGATATAAAGTCGATTACCCATGGGAGTCTTGAAATGAATCTATGAATTGAACTGAACGAAACCGAAACGGTTCTGGTATTGCACTGGACTTAGCTGCCTGCTGCTTCTGCTCGCCGGTACCAGAAAAGAGCTGTCGTGACTGTTCCTGTCCGTCAGGTTTCAAACTGTCACTGGAAGGGAACTCCCACTGACAATCCACCAATCGCTCCGAGGGCTGCTTTTCTTTCAAACGCGGTCAAAGCGGATGCTGTCGGAAGTTTTCGCGAAAGGCAAGGAAAAAAACGACCAATGACCAGCGTCCAAAAGCGTCATGACTTTCGACCTTTCGTTTTTGGACGTTGAGATCTGGTTATTTCCTCACTTCCCAATGTCTTCGTTCCACAATTCGGGTCGGTCTTGGACGAACTTTGCCATGATCCCGACGCACTCCGGCAGGTTCAGGTCGATGACCTCGATCCCGTGCGAGCGCATGAACTCGGGTGCGCCCGGGAAGTTGACGCTCTCGCCGACCACGACTTTCTTGATGCCGAACTGCACCGCCGCGCCCGAGCAGAGGTAGCAGGGCATCAACGTCGAGTAGAGTGTGGCGTTGCGGAAGCCACCCGCCCCGGGCCGGCCGGCGTTGCGCAGGCAGTCGATCTCTGCGTGGGTGATCGGGTCGCCGTCCTGCACCCGTTTGTTGTGGCCCCGGGCAATGACCTGCCCGTCGCGCACCAGCGCCGAACCGATCGGGATGCCGCCTTCGGCCAGCCCTTTCTTCATTTCGTCGATGGCCGCCTGCATTCCCTGATCAATGGTGTCCGTTGGCATGATGCGATGTCGCTGGGTAATAGGTGTGAGTAAAACGTCAGCGTAACGAACGAGCGGAGCGTTGCGAAGCTCATTCTTCGACCGGGCTGGTCTTTCCTCGGGACAGGTGCGCGCGGAAGGCGGCCAGCGTCCGGTCGCGTTCTTCGGTATGGTCGAGCATTGGCAGCGGATAGCCCTTGACCAACGGGATGCCGGCGGGCGGCGCGTGCAATTTGGCGGCGGGCACGTCGCGCAACTCCGGCACGTGCGCCTTGATGTACTCGCCCTTGGGATCGCACTTCAGGCCCTGCGTCCACGGGTTCTGGATGCGGAAGTAGGGTGCCGCGTCCGCCCCCGTGCCGGCGCTCCATTGCCAGCCGCCGTTGTTGTTGGCGATTTCGCCGTCCACGAGCAGGCGGTTGAAATGCGCCTCGCCGTCGCGCCAGCCGATGTGGATGTCCTTGGTCAGGAACATGGAAACGATCATGCGCACCCGGTTGTGCATGAAGCCGTGGGTGGCGAGCTGGCGCATGCCGGCATCGACGATGGGAAACCCCGTGCGGCCTTCCTGCCAGAGCTGGAATTCCCCGGGTTTGTCCGCCGGACTTTTCCAGGGGAAACCGCGGAATGCGGGGTTGAACTCCGTGTCCAGCACCTCGGGGTAATGGAAAAGGATCTGCATGTAGAAGTCCCGCCAGGCGACCTCGCGGATAAATTTTTCCACGCTGTCGCCCTCGGCGGGCGAGGGGAGGCTGTCGCGCAGCTCGCGGCAGCGGTGATAAATTTCGCGCACCGAGAGCAGGCCCCAGCGGAGGTCCTGCGAGAAGCGGGAAGTCGTCTGGCCGGCGGGCTGGTCACGGCCATCTTTGTAACGCATCACCGAGCCGTCGCGCTGGGTGTTGCTGGTGATAAAATGGTCCAGCCGGGCGCGGGCTTGCTTCTCGCCCGGCTCGATGAGCTTGGCGCCGCTCGGCTTGATCTCCCAATGCGAGAGGTCCGGCAGCGGCAGGCTCTTGATGCCGATGGGCGTCTTGAGTTTTTCCACGCGCGGGCCGACGGGCGGTTTGGGCAGCTTGTCCCAGGCCCGGCCGTAGGGGCCGTACACCCGGTAAATCGCTCCGGTCTGCGTGCGCAGTTCGTCGCGTTCGTGGAGGGCGACATCCTGGCAGGCGGTGACGGCGAGGCCCTGTGCTTTGGCCATGGTGTCGATGCTGGTTTCCACCATCCGGCCGAACGGGTCGGGGTCGCGATTGTAGAAGATGGCCTCGGCTTTGGTTTCGGCGGCCAGTTTGGCGAGTTCGCGGTCCGCCGGACCGCTGCGGATGATGAGGCGTCCGCCGATAGCCTGGAGGTCGCCGGCCAGCAGGCGCAGGCATTCGCAGATGAATTCCTGGCGGTTTGGTCCCGTCCAGTGGTGGTGCTGTTTCCACTCGCTGAGGATGTAAACGGGCACGACCTGTTCCGCCGCTTTGGCGGCGGCGTTGAGGGCGGTGTTGTCGGTGAGCCGGAAGTCGCGCCGGAACCAGTGGATGGCAGTTTTCAAAGGGGGTGTTTGTGATGGGTAAGGAGGAAAATCGTTGGAGCATACGCTGGTTGTTGCCGCTCCGGGTGCGACAGATTCCAAGCGCGAGGCGCGTTTGTAACAAGGTAGGGATTCGCTCTCCGAGCGATCCGTGGTTTCGCTTGGTCCGGCCTTTGGCAGCCTTGTCTCCTGCGGCCCGCCGAAAATTCGGATCGCTCGGAGAGCGAATCCCTACCTTGTTACAAACGCGCCTCGCGCGAAATTCGCTGGATTTTCGCGGCGGCTCTGTCACTTAGACGCTAGCGCGTTCGTACCAGGAATCTTCCAAGCTTCGTGTCCTCCCCTCCTTCCTCGGTACCTTCAAACGACGCCGCCGAACTCCCTAACTGGACGCTTGTCCGCCGGCTGCTTGCCCTGAGTTGGGAATACCGCGTCGGCTGCTTCCAGGTGCTGGCTCTCCAGGTCCTTTTGCTGGTAAGCAATCTCGGCAGCCTCGGCCTCACCGGCCTGGGCATCGACTTCGTCGCGCACCGCCTCGACCCCCGCCGCCCGGAGCCGCGCTGGCCGCTGGATCTCTCGCCGCCCGCGCACTGGCAGCCCATGGCCACCGTCACCCTGCTGGCCGCGGCGGTGCTCATCCTTGCGCTCACCAAGGCATGGACCGATTACACCTACCAGATCGCGCTGGTGCGCCTGGTGCAGGGGCAGATCGTCGTCCGGTTGCGCACCCAGGTTTACGATAAACTCCAGCGCCTGAGCTTCCGCTTCTTCGACAGCCACGCCAGCGGGTCGATCATCAACCGCGTCACCAGCGATGTGCAGAACGTACGCATGTTCGTCGATCAGGTCCTGATCCAGATCATCATCCTGCTGCTCCAGCTTGGCCTGTCGCTCGTGTACATGCTGCGGGTCCACGTCCCGCTGACCGTGGCCTGCCTGCTCAGCACCCCCCTGCTCTGGGTCGGCGGGATGTGGTTTTCGCGTGTGGTGCGGCCCGGTTACGCGCGCAACCGGGAACTGGTCGATGCGCTCACCGGCACGCTGACGGAAAGCGTCCAGGGCGCGCAGGTTATCAAGGGCTTCGCGCGCCAGGCGGACCAGGTCCGGCTCTTCGCCGAAGGCAACGGGCGAGTGCGCGATCAACAGCGGTGGATTTTCTGGCGGCTGTGTGCGTTCGTTTCGTCGCTCGGCTTCCTCAGTCAGGCAAACCTGATCGTGCTCCTGGCTTACGGCGGCACGCTGGTCGTGCAGGGAAAGCTGCCGCTGGGCGCGGGCCTGATCGTGTTTGCGGGGCTGTTGAGCCAGTTTTCCAACCAGGTCTTCAAGGTGGCCGACATCGCCAACAGCGTGCAGCAGAGTCTCACCGGCGCGCGCCGGGTCTTCGAGGTCCTGGATACCCCGGTCGAAATCATCAGCCCGCCGCCCGCGCGAGCCGTCCGGCTGCCGCGGGCGCAGGGCGAGGTGTGTTTCGAGCATGTGGATTTCGACTACCGGGGAGAGTCGCGCGGGGTCCTGCACGATGTGAGCTTTCGCATCGAACCCGGCTGCTTCGTGGCGATCCTGGGGCCGACGGGCGCGGGCAAGAGCGCGCTGCTGAGCCTGATCCCGCGCTTCTACGATCCGGCGGGCGGGCGGGTGCGGATCGACGGCCACGACGTGCGCGACCTGCACCTGGACGACCTGCGCCGGAACATCGGCCTGGTGTTCCAGGAAAACTTCCTTTTCTCGAACACCGTGGCGGCCAACATCGCCTTTGGCCAACCTGGCGCGACACCGGCGCAGATCGAGCGGGCGGCGCGGCTGGCTTCGGCGCACGATTTCATCAGCGCGCTGCCGCACGGTTACGAGACGGTTTTGGGTGAAAGCGCAGCCGATCTTTCCGGCGGGCAGCGCCAGCGTCTGGCCATCGCCCGGGCGCTGCTGCTGGAACCTCCGATCCTCCTGCTCGACGACCCGACCGCCGCCATCGACCCGGGGACCGAACACGAAATCCTCTCCGCGCTCGACACCGCCACCGCCGGACGGACCACCTTTCTGGTCGCCCACCGGGTGAGCACCTTGCAGCGCGCGGATCTCGTGATGGTCATGGACCAGGGGCGCGTGGTGGAAATCGGCACACCCGCCGAGCTGCTGACCCGTGTGGGCGGCCAGTACCGCCGCGTCGCCGATCTGCAAGTGGCCGACGTGCTAAGCCGCAGCCTGCTGGCTGCCGCTGCCATCTGACCTATGCCGCCGCCGCCCGCCGCCCCCCTTGCTTCGGACGCGCCATCTCTCGTGGTCCGCGTCAAACCCGGCCCGGGCATGGACGAGAGTGACAACGAGGAATACGACCAGCGTCCGCTCGATTTCGGCCTGATCCGCCGCCTTATCACCTACACGCGGCCTTACGCCCGGCTGCGCAACTGGCTCATCGCCGCCGTGCTGATTCGCGGAGGGCAGATTCCGCTCGGAGCGTGGTTGATCGGGCACCTCATCCAGGGGCCGATCGCCCGCGGCGACGAACGCGGCACGCTCCTGGGAGCACTCGCCTTTGGGTTGGTCGCGTTGTCGAGCGCGGTGATTTTCTACTTTCGCGCGCTCTTCCCGCTGGTGCTGGGCGAGGCAGTGATCCACGACCTGCGCGCAGAGGTTTTCGCGCACCTGCAACAGATGACGATGAGCTTCTACCACCGTACGAAGCTCGGTAGCATCATCAGCCGCATGACCTCCGACGTGGAGGCCGTGCGCATCGGTGTGCAGGATGTGCTCTTCGTCTCGCTCGTGCTGCTCGGGCAGATGGTGGTGTCGGCGGTGATGATGGCCGTCTGCGACTGGGTGCTGTTCTGCGCGGTGCTGGCCATCGCGCCGCTGCTGTGGCTTATCAACCGGCATTTCCGTGGGCAGCTGAGCACGGCCTACCGTGAGCAGCAGGAGAGCTTCAGCCGGATCACAGCGACGCTGGCCGAGTCTGTCAACGGCATCCGCGTGACGCAGGGCTTCGTGCGGCAGAAGGTCAACGCCGACCTGTTCCGCGACCTGGTGGCGGATCACTTCCGCTACAACTTCAGCGCGGCGCGGCTGACGGCGGTGTTCCTGCCGTTGCTGGAATTGAACAGCCAGTTCTTCATCGCCGTGCTGCTGCTGCTGGGTGGGTGGCGGGTGCTCGATCCGCACATCGCGATGCCGGTGGGCAACCTGATCCAGTTCTTCTTCCTAGCGGCGCTGTTTTTCCAGCCGGTGATGCTACTGGGCCAGCAATACAACTCGGCGCTCACCGCGATGGCCGGAGCCGAGCGGGTCTTCAAGCTGCTCGACCGGCGTCCCGATTGGGAAGATGCGCCGGGAGCCAGGGTGCTGGGACCCATCCGTGGGCAGGTCGAGTTCCGCGGCGTCGGCTTCGAGTACGTTCCCGGCAAGCCGGTGTTGCGCGGGATCAATTTCACGGCGGAAGCGGGGCAGACCATCGCGCTCGTGGGCCATACGGGCAGCGGGAAGAGTTCGATCATCAACCTGGTCAGCAAGTTCTATCTGCCGACGGCGGGCGAGATTTTCGTGGATGGCCAGGAAGTCCGGGCGGTGACCACCGAGTCGCTGCACGCGCAGATGGCGATCGTCAGTCAGCAGAACTTCCTGTTCAGCGGCAGCGTCGCCGAGAACATCCGGTTCGGCCGTCCGGCGGCGGAGGACGGAGAATTACGCGAAGTGTGCCGCCGGCTGGACTGTCTCGATCTGCTGGAAGACGGCTTGCCGCAGGGTTTGCAGACGCCGGTCGGCGAGCGGGGCGGCGGGTTGAGCGCCGGGCAGCGGCAATTGATCTGTTTCGCGCGCGCCTTGCTGGTCGATCCGCGCATCCTGATCCTGGACGAAGCGACCAGTGCCATCGACGCGTTGACCGAAGAGCGTTTGCAGAAGGCGCTGTCGCTGCTGTTGGCGGGACGGACGAGCTTCGTGGTGGCGCACCGGTTGTCAACCATCCGCCACGCGGACCAGGCGCTCGTGCTGGTGGATGGGCGGATTGTGGAGCGTGGCAACCACGAAAGCCTGCTGACTCAAAACGGGGTGTACGCCGGCCTGTACCGTGAGTTTGTGCGCGAAGCGGGAATGTGAGATTTAGCTACGGATGGAACGCGGATTGAGGATAATGCCGCTTCTCATGGTTGACCCAGTACCACGATGTTTGTCATCCTGAGCCGAGTCTTGCGAAGTCGAGGGACCTTCCGGCCGGCGGCAGCCAAGAACGTCATAGAGTGGAAGTGTATCACCGGTGACGGACGTTTGCCTCCGGCGGCGGAAGGTCCCTCGACTTCGCAAGACTCGGCTCAGGATGACAGACTTCGGGGATGAACGGCCAACTATGACAAACGGTGTAAATTTATGGAGATTTTTCTATCCGTGTTTCATTCGCGTTCCATCCGCGGCTGAATCAGTACAGGACGCGCATGAGGTACAAACCCTCGGCGGGGGCGGCGAAGTTGGTTTTGGTGACGTGCTTCCCGCCGGCCAGCAAACGGCTGATCCACTCCAGCTCCGCCCGCTTTTGCGCGCAACGAATCAGCGTGCCGGTGAGCAGACGCACCATCTTGTAAAGGAAACCGTCGCCCTCGAACTCCAGCGTGATCAATCCTCCCCGGCGGCGAACCTGGATGCGCCGCACCGTGCGCACCGTGTTGTCGTTGGGTTTGCCTCCCCGGTTGGCGGCGAACGCGGCGAAATCGTGTTGCCCTACCAGCTCGGCTGCACCGGCGCGCAGCCGGTCCAGATCGACCGGGCCGGGCAGGTGCCACGCGCGGTTGCGCTCGAACGGATTCAGCACCGGCGCGTTCCAAATCCGGTAGAGGTACACCTTGCCCGCCGCGTCGAAGCGCGCATGAAAATCCTCCGACACGAATCGCACCGTCCGCAGCCGGATCTCCGGCGGCAGGTGGGCGTTGATCGCGCCCCGCCAGCGTTCCGTGGTCATCCGGCTGGCGTCGGGAAGATCGGCGTGCGCCACCTGGCCGCGGGCGTGCACGCCCGCGTCCGTGCGCCCGGACCCATGGACCACGATCCGCGGCCCGCAGAGTAGAGTAAACGCCTTTTCCAGGTGGTCCTGCACCGCCCGGCCGTTGGCCTGGCTCTGCCAACCGGCGAAGGGAGTGCCATCGTAAGCCACGACCATCCGCAGGCGGCGGAGGGGAGCGGAGGCGGCGGGCGGCATCAAGCGCGGCCCCTCAAAATTCCTCCCGCTTCATCGCCTCGCCGTCGAGGTAGGTCTGCAAGATCATCTGCGCGGCCACCTGATCGATGATCTGGCGGCTGTCCTTGGTGTTGCGCCCACTGGCCTGGAGCGCTTTTTGCGCGGCCACCGTGCTCAGCCGTTCGTCGAGCAGGCGTACCTCGCACGATGTCTTCGCGCGCAACACCTCGGCGAACGCCCGCGCCTTGGCCGCCGCCGGGCCGTCGCTGCCGTCCATGTTGCGCGGCAGGCCGACGACGATCACTCCCACTTTCTCCCGCGCGGCAATCTCGGCCACCCGGCTGACCCCTTTGGCCGACACCACCAAGGCGGGGATGCCCGCAGGCTTGCCCGGTTTTGGACCGACTCCTTTATTCTTCGCGCCTTGCGGTTGATGTTGCTGCTTTTGCTGCTGCTGCTGGCCGCTGCCGACTTGGATGGTTTCACAAGGATGCGCCAGCATGCCCAGGCTGTCCGACAATGCAACGCCGATCCGCACGTCGCCTAGATCGACGCCGAGCGACTTCTGGATTCTCTGGTCCTTCATCCGACACGTCTTATTGCAACTCGGGCGGGATCTTGCCGACGATTTGCTTGATACGCTCGGCCTCGTGCTTATTGCAGATCAGGATGGCATCGCCCGTCTGCACCACGATCAGGTCGCTGACACCCAGCAGGGCGATGGTCCCCGGACGGTCGCTGAAGACGATGTTCTCGTGCGCGTCCAGCGTTGTCACCGGACAGTTGGTGGCATTGTGGTCCGCGTCTTTCTCCAGGTAAGCTGCGACTGCGGTCCAACTGCCGACGTCATCCCAATCGAACCCGGCTTCCAGCACGAGCACGCGCGCGGCGTTCTCCATGATGGCATAGTCGATGGAGATCTTCTGGAGGGTGGGAAAGCGTTTGTTCATTTCGGCGGTGAAATCCTTTGCGCCGCGCACCTGCGAGACGAAATCCGCGAGCACGGGGATCTGCGCGCTCAGCTCCCGCAGCACGGCAGGCAGGGTCCACGCGAACATGCCGGCGTTCCAGCGGTAATCGCCCTGTTCGAAGAAGACCTGCGCCAGTTCCGGCGCGGGTTTTTCCCGGAAGCGTCGCACATTGTACACCGCTGGTTGCGGTCCCTTGCCCGCGGCTTCCGCCGGCTTGAGGGTGGCTGGTTCACCCAGTTCGATGTAGCCGAAGCCGGGGCAGGCCCAGGTCGGCTTGATGCCGATGGTGACCAGCGCGCCCGTTTCCTCGGCGGCGTGGGCGGCGGCCTTGAGGTCGCGCCGGAAGGTTTCGGCGTCGCGGATGACGTGATCGGCCGGCAGCACGACCATCGTGGCGGAAGGGTCCCGCCGCGCGACCCAGCCGACCGCCAGCGCGATGGCCGCGGCGGTGTCCCGTTTGGCGGGTTCCGCCACGATGTTCTCCGGAGGAAGTTGCGTCATCAGCGCGCGGACCGCCGCTTCCTGATCCTGGTTGGTGAGGATGAGCACCTGTTCGGGCGGCACAAACCCCTGGAGCCGGGCGAAGGTGTCTTCCAGCAAAGTCTGCTCGGAGAGCAATTTAAGGAGCTGCTTGGGCTTGGCGCGGCGGCTCAGCGGCCAAAAGCGCTCCCCGCTGCCGCCGGCAAGGATCAGGACGTAGGTCGAGTTGGACATGGAAAAAAAGGTGCCGCAATCATTCACGACCCGGCGTGTTTTTCGAGATGTATTTTTTCTCGCGCCCGAATATACTCAAAGGCAACCACCTCTATGACCTCCGCTCCTTCCAAAGCACTAGAAAGCTACCCTGCACTCGGCCTGCGCGCCGTGGCCCGGGCGGCGCTGGGCTGCGGCATCGGCCTGATCGTTGCCGACCGCTTCCAGCGCACCACCACGCGTCAGTACACCGCGATCACCCTGGTTTCCGTGGGAGTGTTGGGCAGCGTGCCGTGGCTGGTGGATTCCATCGTGCGGATCGTCAACCGTCCCGAGAGCGAGCGCGGCATGAAAAAGCGGCTTGCTTCCATCCGGGAGAGCAGCAACAGCTTCGAAGGCTCGGAAGAATTGTTCTAGGACCGGTACGGCCAGCGGGAGAAGGACGGCGAACCATCAGTTCCAATCCCGATGACGTACCTGCAGTTTCACTTACTCTTCAACCTGCCCGCCATGCTGCTCCTGCTCTGGCTGGCGCGGTGGCGGCTGCGTCCGGTCCACGGCAAGTGGCTGCTGATTTTGTGCGGCATCGTCGTGACGGCGACGACGCCCTGGGACAATTGGGCGGTTCACTGCGGCATCTGGACCTTTGACTGGCCGCGAACCCACCCGTTGGAGGTGAACCTGGGCGGCGTGCTCTGGCGTCTGCCGCTGGAAGAGTACGCCTTCTTTGTGATCGAGACGATGATAGTGGTGTTGCTGACCCTGCTTTTCCTGCCGCGTCCACCGGTGGAGCCACGCGCATGAAGTGGCATTATTTCCTGCACCTGGTCGGCTGGACGATGCCGTTGATTCTCGGGCAATGGGTGCTCGGCTGGCGCGTATTCCTGCGAAATGCCGGGGCGGTGTTCGGACCGGCGGTGATCGGGATGGTTTTCTTCAGCGCGTGCGATTCGTTCGCCGTGCGCGCGGGGATTTGGCGGTTCGACGCGGCGCAGATCCTCGGGTGGCACGTCGGCCCGCTGCCGGTGGAAGAGATATTATTTTTCTTCCTGACCAGTCTGCTCGTGACGCAGAGCTTACTCTTGTTGGTGCCACCTTCGTACCGGCGGTGAAGTGGAAAGAGGGCAGTTGAACTGGAATGGCATATTACAACCAATCCGGCGCTCAAATATCGTAAGACCAATCCCCGCCCGCGCTGCCGGGCTTTGTGCGATCCCGCTTCGACAAAATCTTGAGCTGCTTCTCCTCGTAGAAAACCAGCGAGTCCGCCGCCACGCTCTCCGTCAGGAAAACGTTGCCGCCGATCGTGCTGCGGGAACCCACCTTGGTGTCCGCTCCCAGGATCGTCGTATTCGCGTAGATCGTCACGTTGTCGCCCACATCCGGATGACGCTTCCCGCCTTTGACGAGCCTTCCCTGCTCGTCTTTCTGGAAGCTGCGCGCCACCAGGGAGACACCCTGGTAAAGCTTCACGTGCGATCCGATCACACTGGTTTCTCCGATGACCACTCCGGTGCCGTGGTCGATGAAGAAATAAAGCCCGATCTGCGCGCCGGGATGAATGTCGATGCCCGTGCGCGCGTGGGCCCATTCGGTCATGATGCGCGGGATCAACGGCAAGTCCCGGCGGTACAAGAGGTGCGCCAGCCGCTGGATGGAAACGGCCTCGATCGAAGGGTAGGAAACGATGATTTCCTCGTAGCTCATCGCCGCCGGGTCGCCCTCGTAAGCGGCGGCCACATCGGTGCGCAACACCTCGCGCAGCGCGGGCAGCTCGCTTAGAAAATAGAGCACGATCTGATGCGCTAAATCGTGCGGGCATTCGCCCGGAGAGCGTGTGCGCAGGCTCTTGCAAACCTCCACGTCCAGGCGGTCGGCGACGCTGTTAACCCGTTCGGTGGTGATTGCTTCCAACTCACTGGAAAGGATGGGCTGCTCATCGTGGAAACCCGGAAAGAGCAACCGGAGCAGATCCTCGCAGATGATGCCGATGGCCCGCTTGGAGGGAACGTTGACTACCTCGATGTTGTTAATTCCCCCGATGTGACGGTAGGAGGTTAACAACCGGTGGGTCAACCGCGGCAGACTCTGATCCATGATAAAGAGAAAGATTCTCCAGAAGCGCGACTTATTCAACCGCGCGATTTCCTCACGGCCCGGCTCAAACTGCGCCGTCGGCGCTCTGGCAGGGATACGCGTGGCCGCGGTTGCCCGTGCGGCGGGTGTATTCCTCGTCCAGGTGTTTAGCGGCGGCTTGTACGCGGTCTTCTTCCACGAGGGAAATGGTGGCTCCGCCGAACCCGCCGCCGGTCAACCGCGAACCGAGGACACCGGGTGTCTCACGGGCGATCTCAACGAGCGCGTCCAGCTCGGGCGAACTGTTTTCGAAGTGGAGCCGCGAACTGTCGTGCGATTCAAACATGAGTTTGCCGAAGGCGGGGCCGTCGCCCGAGCGGAGGTAGCCGATCCCGCGGGCTACCCGTTCATCCTCGCCGACGATGTGGGCCGCGCGGCGGAACACCAGCGGGTCCAGCTTGCCGCGGGCCGCTTCCAACTGCGGGCCGGTGACATCGCGCAAGGCGCGCACGCCCAGTTCGCGGGCCGCGGTGAAACACTGGATGCGGCGCTCGTTGTACTCGCCTCCCACCAACCGATGCGCCACTCCGCAGTGAAAGACCAACAGGGCTAATCCCGCCGGCATCGGCACGTTTTTCACCTCTTCGCTGCGGCAGTCGAGATAGACGGCGTGACCAGCCTTGCCGAACACGGACGACACCTGATCGAGCAGCCCGCACTGCACCCCGACAAATTCGTTCTCCGCGCGGCGGCAGACTTTCGCCATGTCCAGAGGGGCAATCTCCAACGCGAAGAGCTTGCGCAACAGGGAAGCCGTTGCGACCTCCAAGGCGGCCGAACTCGATAATCCCGCTCCCGCAGGTAGATCGCTGGAGAATTCAGCTTCGAAGGCGCCGATGGCGTGACCTTCCGCGCGCAGCACCTGGGCAACGCCCAGCGGGTAGTTAGCCCAGGAAGTCGGGCCGGACAGAGGAGTGAGAGCGTCCAGCGAGGCACGCACCGGTTCTGAGTTCAGGCCCGAGCGCAGGACGATTTCTCCTTCTGCCTTCGCTCTCCCGCCCCGCGCGCTGACGCCGTAGTTGATTGCACAGGACAGCACGACGCCTTCGTTGTAGTCGGTGTGGTTGCCGAGCAATTCGACACGGCCAGGCGCGTGGGAAGATAGAAGAGTCATAGAAAGAATGATGCGGGAACAGGGAAGATGAATGGTAGAAGCCAACCGAGAGATAGGATTTTTCTACCCTTGTATCTGGATAATACTTGCAAAAGGGAAGTCGGCTCCTATTTTGCGCCAATTATGTCTATCTCCGCCTCGCTGCACAAGGCCGCCAAACTCCAGGAAAAGATCGAGGGCTTGCGCAAGCAGTTGAACGATCTCCTGAACAAGGCGCGTCAGGAACTTGCCAGCACGCCGGCTCCCGAAATCCCGGCGGCTCTCCGTGGCCGGGCGGCGAAGGCAACAAAGGGTGGAAAATCCCCGGCGGCCCGCGGTCGGGTCGGACGCCCGGCCAAGGTGGAAGCGATCGCCGAAGCGCCGGCCCCACGTGGCGGACGCAAAGGAAAGCGCAACGGCGCCGCGCGGGGCCGTTCCCCGCTGGCCAGCCGCAAGCGCGCTTCTTCACCGGGCGGACCACTGGCGCCCGCGGTGGTGAAGGTGTTGCAAGCTAACGGCAAGCCGATGCGCGTGGCCGAGATCCTCGAAGGCTTAACCAACGACGGATATGTCTTCAATTCACCCGAGCCGAAGAAGAACCTGGCCGCACGCATCTACCGTCTGAGCGGTGTCAAACAGGTCTCCCCGGGATTGTTCGGCGAGAGTTAATCTTGCCGGGCTGCAATCCGGTGTGAGTGCCAGTCCGCCCCAAAGGAGGGCTTTTGTTGCACGTCTCGGGAGGGACCCGCTCCGTCGGGTCCGTGGCCGTAGCTAGACCACCAGCACAGACCCGACGGAGCGGGTCCCTCCCGAGACGTGTGAACAATCACCAGGACGGGCATCAAGCGCGCGCGGCCACTTTCACGGCAACGAAACCCCAGGCGGCACCGACTAACAAACCAAAACCGTGCGCGGCGTTGGCAACGTGCGGGATGATACCCAATAGACATAGCACAAACCATATCAGCATGACCAGCACAGTCTGTCCCGGCATGTAGTAGCCTGACCTGGGATCGAGCAAACTGCGCAGCCAGACGTAGCCGAACAATCCATAGACGACCCCGGACATCCCGCCGAAAAACGGGCCGTTCACGAAGTACTGCCCGACGTTCGAGCACAAAGCGATGGCAACTACCATCGCCACCAGTTGCTTCGAGCCATCGCGATGCTCGATGGCTCCGCCGATATCCTTGACCCAAAGCATGTTGAAAAGGATGTGGATCAACCCGAAATGGACAAACATCGGTGTGAGCAGCCGCCAGACCTCACCGTGGCGTATCTCCGGTAGCACACCCGCGGGGTCCGAGGCGGGAGCCAGGCTGATAAACAAAGGCAGCAAACGATGCGTGTCGCTGCCGAGAGAGGAATAGAGGGCCACGCCGACGCTGACCGCGATTAACAACACACTGATTGGTCCCAGCCGATAACCTCCTTCCTTGATTTCCGCGAGGAAAGGATAGCCCCGTCGCACGCGTGAGGCAGGCTCGACAGTCATCGGGCGGTCGTCGGATGGTTGTTGCATGGGATCAGGCATAAGGAGGATGGTTATTGAGCGGAAATTACCTGATCCGTTTAATCGCGGTGCGGCTTCCACTCTTTTGAGTGACAAACCCCGGACGAGCAGCTAAGAACGTGCGTCGGCAGCGCTTTCCGACCGTTCACACCCAGCACGCTCCATGATCGCCGTCACCATCCGCGACCTCAGCAAGCGCTTCGGCGAGAATGTGGTGCTCGACCACATCGACCTGCGCATCGAACCGGGCGAACTCTTCTTCCTGCTGGGCCCAAGTGGCTGCGGCAAGACCACGCTCCTGCGGCACATCGCCGGCTTTTACTTCCCCGACAGCGGCCAGATCCTCTTCGATCAACAGGACGTCAGCCGCGTGCCCCCGCACAAGCGCGGCACGGGCATGATGTTCCAGTCCTATGCCCTGTGGCCGCACCTGACCGTGGCGAAGAACGTCGCCTTCGGCCTGGAGGAGCGCCACGTGCGCAAGGACGAGATGAGCCGCCGCGTGGACGAGGCGCTGGCCTCCGTGGGCATGAAGGACCTGGCCGACCGCAAGATCAACCAGCTCTCCGGCGGCCAGCAGCAGCGCGTGGCCCTGGCGCGGGCGCTGGTCATCCGCCCGCGCTGCCTGCTGCTCGACGAGCCGCTCTCCAACCTCGACGCCAAGATGCGCCTGCAGATGCGCGGGGAAATCCGCCGCGTGTGCAAGGACTTCGGCCTGACGGCGATCTACGTCACCCACGACCAGAAGGAGGCGCTCTCCATCGCCGACCGCCTGGCGATCCTGGACAAGGGCAAGCTCGCGCAGGTCGGCACGCCGCGCGAAATCTACCGCCGCCCCCGCAACAAGGCCGTGGCGGATTTCATCGGCGAGACCAACTTCATCGAAGGCCTGGTGGTCGGCCCGGACGAGCGGGTTCCCGGACAGTGGCGCGTCCGTACGGTGATGGGTGATTTCACCGGGACGAGGGCCGACGAGACCTGGCAGCCCGCCGCCGAGTCGCCGGTGGTCCTGTCAATCCGGCCAGAAAGCTGGAGGCTGCGGGAGACCGGCGCGGGCGCGGGCGGAGGCGACCACTCCGGCAACAGCGACGCCCGCGGCAACGCCGTGCGCGGGCGGATCGGCCGCAGCACCTACCTGGGTGAGGTCGCCGAATACATGTTCAAGCCGCTGTCCTCGGCCGGGTCGGCCCTCAGGATCTTCGAGATCAATCCGCGTTTCACCGAGGTGGATGATTTCACGGAGCTCACCGCGCGCGCCGCGCCCGAGGACGTCATCATCCTCAAAGGCTAACTGCGTCCATCCGCGTTTATGTTGCGAAACGTGTGCATCATCCTGGCGCTGATCGCGATCGTGGGCCTGCCCTTCGCGTTGCGGCCGAAGAACAGCCTGCTGGAACCGGCGGACGAGACGCTGGTCGTCATCACGCCGCACAACGAGTCCATTCGGGCAGAGTTCGCCCGCGGTTTCCGCGACTGGTACCAGGCGCGGACGCACAAGACGGTGCGGATCGAATGGCGGGTGCCTGGCGGCACGACGGAGATCGCCCGCTACCTGGCGAGTGAATACGAAGCGCCGTTCGAAGATTACTGGAAGCACGTCTTGAAGCGGCCCTGGACCGAAGTGGCCGAGAAATCCTTCGACAACGGCGCAGTGTCCGATCCCCGGCGTCACCCCGACAAAGACCCCGCGGTGGAAGCGGAGATGCAAGCGGCCCGCCAGGCGTTCCTGGATTCACAGGTCGGCATCGGCATCGACCTGTTCTTTGGCGGCGGCAGCTTCGACTTTGCCCAGCAGGCAACGGCGGGCCGGCTGGTGGATTCCGGCTTCATCCGGGCGCACCCGGAGATTTTCAACGAAGGACCGACAGGCATTCCGCAGTCGCTCTCGGGCGAGCCTTTTTACGATAAAAAGGGAACCTGGTTCGGTAATGTGCTCTCGGCGTTTGGCGTCTGCTACAATGATGGGGTACTGGAGCGCCTGCACGTGACTCAGACTCCCAAGAACTGGGACAGCCTGGCCAATCCCGCCTACCTCGGGCAGGTTGCCCTGGCTGACCCAAACAAGTCAGGGACGGTCGCGAAAGCCTTCGAGTTGATCTTGCAACAGGCAATCCAGCAGGAGGTCGATCAGACGCCGGCGGCGGGTGCGAACCAGGTGAACGCCGAAAAGCTGGCCCAGGGATGGAAGAACGGCATGGAGGAGATCCTGCAAATGGGAGCCAACACCCGGTACTTCACGGACTCCTCGCCGAAGATTCCCATCGACGTGAGCGAGGGAGACTCGGCCATCGGCATGTCGATCGATTTCTACGGCCGCTTCCAGGCGGCCAGCACGCGCGACCCGGCGACGGGCAAGGCGAGGATGCATTATTTCAACCCGCCCAACGGCACGAGCATCGGGGTGGACCCCATCGGGCTGATGCGGGGCGCGCCGCACCGCGCGCTGGCGCTTGCATTCATGGATTACCTGATGAGCGTGGACGGCCAGAAGCTCTGGAACTTCCGGCCCGGCACGCCCGGCGGGCCGCGCCAGTACGCGCTGTGGCGGCTGCCGATCCGGCGCGAGCTGTACACGCCGCAACTTAACCAGTACCGGGCCAACCCGGATGTATTTCCATACGAGGACGCGAAGGGGTTTATCTATCATCCCGAGTGGACGGCGGCGTTGTTCAGCCCGATCCGTTTCATCGTGCGCGTGATGTGCATCGATTCCCACGAGGAGGCGCGCGAGGCCTGGGCGGAGATCATCAAGGCAGGACGGCCGCCGCAAGCCTTGGCGGCGTTCCTGGACGTGTCGAAAGTTTCTTATGGCCGGGCCGGCGGTGAAATCAAGACGGCGCTGAGTTCGTCCGACAAGTTAGTTGAGGTGCGCTTGGCGAAGGACATGACCGAGCAATTCCGCCGCCAGTACCAGCATGCCGCCGAGTTGGCGCGGGCAGGGAAGTAGTACTCTCCCTATGACCATGTTCCTCGTCCGAAAACCAACGATTGAATGGTGAATGAACCCTCTGTCATCCTGAGCCGAGTCTTGCGAGGTCGAAGGACCTTCCGCCGCCGGAGGCAAACCCGCCATGTCAAGAGATCACGATTACTTCGTCTACATCGCCACGAACTACACGGGCACCGTGCTCTATATCGGCGTGACCAATGATCTCCGCTCCCGCATGTCGCAACACTTGCTTGGCGAGGGCAGCAAGTTCACATGCAAATACAATGTCTGCCGGCTTCTTTACCGCGAACATTTCAGAGAGATACAAGATGCGATCGCCAGGGAGAAAAAGCTCAAAGGTTGGACTCGCGCGAAGAAGGAAGCATTGATTCGCACAAAGAACCCATCCTTCGAAGATATAAATTGGCAGCTTGACCCGAATGGCGGCGGTGGCTGCCGCCGGCCGGAAGGTCCTTCGACCTCGCAAGACTCGGCTCAGGATGACAGACCAAGAAACGACGGCGCAGGAAAAGATGATCTTGCCGGAACGACAGACCGAGAAACGAAGAGGCAGGATAAGATAACCCCGCTGGAGAGAAACCTGTAATCGACCACTATAGTCAAACCACCTTCCTGCCATGTCCCGCACTCTTTCCATCTCCGTCTATGCGCTGACCGCCGCTTTCTTTGCGGCGTTCTTCCTGTATCCCATCGGGCAAACGTTGCGCGGTGCGTTCTACGGTGCAGGAGGTGGGCCGTTTACCTTTGCCTACATCGCGGAAGTGTTCCT
The DNA here is from genome assembly GCA_964245965.1 of uncultured Chthoniobacterales bacterium. Taxonomy (GTDB): domain Bacteria; phylum Verrucomicrobiota; class Verrucomicrobiia; order Chthoniobacterales; family SZAS-18; genus CAWCJJ01. The sequence continues at coordinate 18,405 of CAXTOP010000043.1, read as the reverse complement.
CAACCCGATCTACCTTGAGGGGTTGCGCAATGCCTTCCTGCTGGCCGTAGCCAGTACGATCGCCTCGTTCGCGCTCGGTCTGCCCCTCGCGTGGCTGGCGGATCGCTTCGACTTCCCGGGCAAGAAAGTGTTCTCGGCTCTGCTGCTCGTGCCGATGATCCTGCCGCCCTTTGTCGGTGCCATCGGCATCCGCAAGATCTTCGGACAGGAAGGAGCCTTCAACGCGCTCTTGCACGACCTGCATTTGCTCGGCGGCAATCAAGCCATCGACTGGCTCGGACAAAACCGCTTTTGGGGGATCGTCGCGCTCAACGCGCTGCACCTGTACCCGATCCTCTACCTCAACCTCGCCGCCGCGCTGGCCAACATCGATCCCGCGATGGAAGAAGCCGCCGAAAACCTCGGCTGCACCGGCTGGAAGAAGTTCAGGAAGATCACCCTGCCGCTCATCGCGCCCGGCGTGTTCGCCGGAGGAACCATCGTGTTCATCTGGGCCTTCACCGAACTGGGCGTGCCGCTGATCTTCGACTACACGCGCGTCACGCCCGTGCAGATCTACTACGGCATCAAGGACATTGGGACCAACCCGTTTCCGTATGCCCTGGTCGTCGTGATGCTGGTGGCCACGACGCTGATCTACGCCGCGAGCAAACTGCTCTTCGCCCGCCACACCGGCGACCTGACCATGATGGCAAAAGCCACCAGCCGCGGCGGTCCGCGCGCGGCTGGCGGCTGGGCGGCGGCGGGCTGCGTGGCGGCGTTCGGCGCGGTGATCTTCCTGGCGCTGCTGCCGCACGTCGGCGTCGTGCTGGTGTCGTTCTCCGGCGACTGGTACAACTCTGTCCTGCCTGAACACTGGACGCTGGATAACTTCCGCACCGCCCTCAGCCACAGCCTGACGGTGCCTTCCATCGGCAACAGCTTGAAGTACGCGGCGGTGTCCACGCTCTTCGACGCGTTGCTGGGAGTAGGGATCGCCTACGTCATCGTGCGGACCACCCTGCCGGGCCGGCAGGTGCTCGACGCCCTTGCCATGCTGCCCCTGGCCGTGCCGGGGTTGGTGCTGGCCTTCGGCTACCTGGCCATGACGCAGGACGGGCGCATCTTCTCATTCCTCAACCCGATCAAGAACCCGACACCGCTGCTGATCATCGCGTACTCCGTGCGGCGGCTGCCCTACATGGTGCGCTCCGCCGCCGCCGGCTACCAGCAGACGAGCGCGACCCTGGAAGAGGCCGCCCAGAACCTGGGCTGTCCGCCGTGGCGTTCCTTGTGGCGGGTGACGTTGCCTTTGATCGCCGCCAACCTGCTCGCCGGCGGGTTGCTGACTTTCTCGTTCGCGATGCTGGAGGTCAGCGATTCCCTGCTGCTCGCGCAGAAGCAGCAGAATTACCCGATCACCAAAGCCATTTACGAGTTGTTCCAACTCCTCGGCACCGGTCGAGGTCTGGCGAGTGCGTTGGGCGTGTGGGCGATGGTGTTCCTGGGGGTGACGATCCTCGGCGCCAGCCTGTTGCTCGGCAAGAAGATGGGCGCGCTCTTCCGGGCTTGAGGCTGGCATTTGTCGTTGCCAAGCAGCACACAATAGTGTTCGATAACCATGCCATGAGCGCTTTGCCCAAACTGCGATACTACACTCCCGAGGAGTACTTGGCCCTTGAACTTGCAGCCGAGTACAAGAGCCAGTACGTGGATGGAGAAATTTTTGCCATGACAGGGAACCAGCCGTGGCACATCAAAGTGGCCGGTAACATCTTCGCGGGGTTGCACAGCAGGCTCCGTGGACGGCCTTGTGATCTTTACTTTTCGGAGATGCGCCTGCGGGTGAAAGCGGGCGGGATGTACACTTATCCTGATGTGATGGCCCTCTGCGGCCAAGCAAAATACGAGACAACAGAAAACCCACACAGCTTGCTCAATCCGCAGGTCATCGTCGAGGTGCTTTCCCCTTCGACTGAGGCTTTCGACCGGGGCGGCAAGTTCGCTCGCTACCGTCTTCTAGAGTCGTTGACCGACTACGTGCTGGTCTCGGCGGAGAGGATGCAGATAGAGCACTTCGTCCGGCAGCCGGACGGACGCTGGATGATGAGCGAGTACAATGAGCCGCATCACCAACTGCCCCTGGTCAGTGTCGAAGCCGTGCTGCCGCTTTCGGAGATCTACGAGCAGGTCGAGTTTTCCGATAGCCCGGACACCGCGGCAACCGCCACGCAGTAAATTCCGGCTTGTTTTCCGGCGTGGATGGTGTTGGTTGCACGTCCGCCAGTTCAAGCGAGCCCATTAAATCGTGCCGTTGGTCCCTGGGCCGTGTGTTTCATACACACAGCCGACTCGCCAGGGGAAACCCGGTGCACGCAGGAGTTTATTTCCGTTATGCCTATCCGCCTAGGGCGTTTTGAAATGCCCAAGACCCTCGTCAAAGACGAGGCCACCGCCACCCCGACCTACGCCCGTTTCACCGCCGAGCCCTTCGAGGCCGGCTACGGTCACACCGTGGGCAACTCGATCCGCCGCGTGCTGCTCTCCTCGCTGGAAGGCGCGGCGATCACCGCCGTGCGCGTTGCCGGTGCCTCGCACGAGTTCACCGCGCTTCCCGGCGTGGTCGATGATATGACCGACATCATCCTCAACCTCAAGAAGATCAAGTTCAAGGCGCACGACCACGAACTGCGCAACCTGATCCTGAGCACCAATAAAGAGGGTGCCATCACCGCAGGCGACATCCAGTCCACCGCGCAGTGCGAGGTGCTCAACCCCGAACAGATCATCTGCACCGTGGACAAAAAGCAGAAGTTCGAGGCCGAGTTCGAAGTCCGCGTGGGCCGCGGCTTTGCCACGGGTGAGGAAAACAAGCGTCCCGACCAGCCGATCGGCCTGATCCCGATCGACTCGATCTTTTCGCCGGTGACCAAGGTCAAGTACTCGGTGGAAAATACCCGCGTCGGCCAGCGCACCGATTACGACAAGCTGATCCTGGAAGTTTACACCGATGGACGCCTGGAGCCCAACGACGCGCTGCTGCAAGCGAGCGCCATCCTGCGCCACCACCTCGATGTGTTCGTCAACTACGACGAGAACGTGGTCGAGTTCGACACGACCCCGGAGGGCGTCAGCCAGGAGAACGCCAAGCTCAAGAAGCTCCTCAACATGAGCGTCAACGAGATCGAGTTGAGCGTGCGCGCGGCGAATTGCCTCAACAACGCCAATATCACCACGGTCGGCCAGTTGGCGCAGAAGACCGAGGCGGAGATGCTCAAGTACCGCAACTTCGGCAAGAAGTCGCTCAACGAGATCAAGGACAAGCTCCAGCAGTTAGGCCTGGGCCTGGGCCAGAAGTTCGACGGTGGCCTGGTGGAAATTCCCATCGGCGGCGGCGACAACGGCGTGTCCGTGGATTTCAATGCGTGATTGAAGCTTGCTCGCGGGCCGGTGAGGGGTTAAGTACGTGCCCTTCGCCGACCGGCAGCTTTTCGGCGCCCGCGTCGTTTTTACCAGAGAACCAGAGTTTTTTCCATCCGTCCGCCATGAGACATCAGAAGAACACCGTCAAGCTAGGCCGTACGGCCGAGCACCGCAAGGCGTTGCTCGCCAACCAGGTTTGCAGCCTGATCGAGCACAGCCGCATCAAGACCACCCTGGCTAAAGCGAAAGCGGTGCGTCCGTTCGCGGAAAAGATGGTGACCCTCGGCAAGAGCGGCAGCCTGCACGACCGTCGCAACGCCATTTCCTACCTCCACCAGCCCAAGCTGGTGAAGAAGCTGTTCGAGGAGATCGCCCCCCGCAGCGCCAGCCGCGCCGGTGGTTACACGCGCATCATCAAACTCGGGCCCCGCCTGAGCGACAGTGCCCCGATGGCTTTCATCGAGTGGGTGGACGCCGCTCCGGCTGCCGACGAACTCGCTCCGAAGACGGTGGCAGCTCCGGTCGAGAAAAAGGAGAAGCCTGCCAAGCCGGCGGTGCCCGCTGCTGATCAAACTCCCGGCTCGCCCGCGACCAAAAAGAAGCGCACCCTCGGTTCCCGCAAGGTGGCCGACAAGGCGAAGCGCGCTACGGAGAAGACCCGCAAGCAGACCGCCGCTTCTCTCAAGAGCAAGACCAAGGTCGGCGGTGCCCGCCTCAAGAATCGGAAAAATCCCTAAGTCGGATTGTTCCCAATCGATTCGCCGAAACGGTTTGCTGGTGTTGGATGGCTCTCCCGAGCCATCCGGGGCCGGCAAGCCGTTTTGCATTTCGCGGCGGGCGTGAGTGAGTCCGGTTGAAAATAGCCTCGCGTGCGGATACGTTCTCCATCAAACTCGTCCCAATGCTCCCCCGTTTCCCGCTGCTTGCTCCTCGCCGCTGCTGTCTGTGGTTGCTGCCGCCGCTGGCTGCTTTGGCCTGCGGCGGAGTGCCTCCCGCATCCGCCCAACAGATGGCCTCTGCGGTACAGACCGCGGAAACCGTTAATAATGCGCGGGTCGCCTCGATGGAGTTCAAGGGTATCCCCGACACCATCGAGCCGACTTGGGAAACCCGGACCGATGCGCGGACGACCTACTTCGAGATCCCTGCACCCCGCGGCCAGATTACCGACCGCAACGGTCTGCCGCTGGCGCAGTCCCGGTTGGGCTACCACCTCGACCTGAGCTTTCCTACGGGGAAAGACCTGAGCGATCTGGAGGTGGTTGCGTTTGCCAAACAGCAACTGGTCCTGGCGCAGAGTGTCCTGAAGCGTCCGCTGGAGGTGACCACCAACGATCTGCTCGACCATTATCGCAACCGGCGCATGCTCCCGATGGACATCGCCCTTTACCTGACGCCCGAGGAGACCGAATTGGCACGCGCCAAACTCTCCGGCTACCTGGGCTTGCGCCCGGTGTACGTGCGCTTTTATCCCAACGGTTCGCTGGCGGCGCACATCATCGGGTACAGCGGCAAGGCGGGTGCTCAAGCGCGCGGACCCTTGCAGCCCAACGAACTGCTGTGGCCTGATCTGATCGGCAACGAAGGTCTGGAGAAGACCTTCAACGAGCAACTCACCGGCCACCACGGCGTGTTGAACATGACGTTCAACGGCAAGGATGTGAAAACGAGTGAGCGCATCGTTACTCCACCAATCCCGGGCAATAATCTGGTCACCACTCTGGACCTCAAATTGCAGAAGATGTGCGAGGACGTGCTGGCCAAAGGAGCCAAGCGCGGGGCGATCGTGATGATTGAGCCGAGCAGCGGCGACGTGCTCGCGCTGGCGTCGTGGCCGACGTTTGACCCCAATCTGTTTGTGCCCCAGATCTCGGCAGCGGATTTCGACCGGCTCAATAACGATCCCAACAATCCCCTGATCCCGCGGGCCTACCGTGCCAGCTACCCCGCGGGTTCGACCTTCAAAGTCATCGTCGGCACGGCGGCCCTGCAAACCCGTACCATCGACAAGGACGACGAGTTCAGCGGCCCGGCCAGCATGTACATCGGCGACACGCTTTTCCACAACTGGAAGAAAAAGGACGCTGGCGACCTGAATTTTTCCCAGGCGCTCCAGCAAAGCTGCAACACGTGGTTTTATCAGGTCGGCATAAAAACGGGCAGCGAGAAGATCGTGGATTGGGCGCACCGCTTCGGCATCGGAACGAAGACCGGCCTGCCGCTCAAGGACGAGGATTCCGGCCGTCTGCCCGACAACGACTACATGAAACGCGTCCACAAACGCCGGATGCTCGACGGCGACGTGGCCAATCTTTCCATCGGGCAGGGGGACTTGCTGGTCACCCCGGTGCAAATGGCCGAGGCGATGGCGACCATCGCCAACGGTGGCACGTTTTATCAGACGCGTCTCGTTGAGCAGGTGCAGTCTGTCGATAACACCATCGTGGCCGCGTACCCCGTGCGCCCGCGCCGCGATGTAGGCATCAGCCCCGACGTGTTGGAAACCGTCAAAGACGCGATGGTTTCGGTCGTTGAGCCCGGCGGCACCGCCGCGCAGGCCCGGGTGCCGGGCGTCGATGTGGCCGGCAAGACCGGCACCGCTCAGTGGGGTGGCGGCGGTGACAAGTCCAAGCAGCGGTATGCGGCCTGGTTTGTCGGATTCGCGCCCGTTGAGAAACCGCAATACGCTTTCGCAGCGTTATACGAGGGTGAACCCGGCGTCAGCGCCCACGGCGGCACCTACGCTGCGCCGCTGATCGGCAAGGTTCTGCGGGAAATTTACAAGAAGGAAAAGCCTGACAAGGGCGGCCACAAAAAGAAGAAGCATGACGACGACGATGACGATGATGATGCTCCCAACGCGGGCGACGATTCGCAGAAGGATGAGAGTGACTAACGACTGAAATACATCCTCGAAACCAGACGTCCGCCTTGCTTGCAGAAATAACCCTAGAGATTTTATCCACACAGCCAAACACACTTCGATGCCCTTCGACCTAAAATCCCTCGTGGCCGCTCGCATGGGCGAGAATTACGAACTGCACAGCCGCCATCTCAATCCAACGCTTGTTCAGGTTCAGCGCACCATCGGTTTCGACCGGGTGTACACCAGCGCTAAGGGGGCTTATCTGTACGACGCCGAGGGCCAGGCTTACCTCGATTTTTTGAGCGGCTACAGCGTGTTCAACATCGGACGCAACCACCCGGTGGTGGCCCAGGCGATCCGCGATGTCCTCGACCTGGACCTGCCCAACATGGTGCAAATGGATTGTTCGCTGCTCAGCGGACTCCTCGGCGAAGCACTGCTTAAGAAAACGCCGCCGCACCTGGATTCCGTGTTCTTTTGCAACTCGGGAACGGAAGCGATCGAAGGCGCGATGAAGTTCGCGCGCGCGGCCACGAGCCGTCCGCGCATCGTCAGCCTGAAAGGCAGCTACCACGGGTTGACCTACGGGGCGCTTTCCATCACCGGCATCGAAAACTTTCAGGAAGGATTCGGCCCCCTGCTCGCGGACACCGAGCGGGTCGCGCTGGGCGACCTGGAGGCCTTGGAGAAGACGCTTTCCCTGCGCGACGTCGCGGCCCTGATCATCGAAACGGTGCAAGGCAAGGGGGTCAGGTTCCCGCAGGACGACTTCTACCAGAAGGCCCAGGCGCTCTGTCGCGAATACGGCACGCTCTTTGTCTGTGACGAGGTGCAGAGCGGCCTGGGACGAACCGGCAAGTGGTTCGCCTTCGAGCATTGGGATTTGGAGCCGGACATTATCACCATCGCCAAGAGCCTGAGCGGCGGCTACGTGCCCTGTGGTGCCGTCGTGGCCCGGCGCTGGATCTACCAGAGCGTTTTCAGCCGGCTGGATCGTTGCGTGGTGCATTCCAGCACCTTCGGCCGCAACAACCTCGCGATGGCCTGCGGATTGGCGAGTTTGCGCGTGCTGGAGGACGAAAATCTGGTCGAGAACTCCGCCAAAATGGGCGAGTTGCTCATCGAAAAGCTCAACGCCTTGCGGGCGGAGCACCCGTTCATCAAGGAAGCCCGCGGCAAAGGGCTTATGATCGCCATCGAGTTCCACGAGCCCGACGAACCGCAACTTAAGGTCGCCTGGAAGCTGTTGCACCGCATCGATAAATCCCTGTTCCCGCAGATGGTGATCGTGCCGCTGTTGAGCAAGCATCGCATTCTCACGCAGGTGGCCGGTCACAACATGGACATCATCAAGATTCTGCCGCCGCTGATGATCGGTGAAAAGGAAGTCGATCTTTTCGTCAATGCGTTCAGCGATGCGCTGGCGGGATGCCGGAAGTTCCCCGGTCCCGTGTGGGAACTGGCCCGGAATACCGCCCAGGTTTACATCCGTAAAAAGCGCGCCTTGCGCCAGCGCCGCCGGGTGACGGCTGGGCGGGCGTAGGGAGCGGAAGAGGGTGGCTTGCGCGCCGGCTTTATGTGATCTTTTCCTGTGTTGAGGCTGCTTCCTTCCTCCTCTGCTTCATGGAGAATGATTCCACCTTCGCAAACGAGGAGGAAGTTCCGAAAAGCCACTCTTTCGCTGCCGTCTGCACGGTGTTGCTGCTCCTCGCTCTGGGGTTCCTGATGTACCGCGTGGCGACCCAGCCGCGGCAGTCGGCTGGCGTACCCGGGTGCCACGTGGCTCCGCCGGGAACCTTTTTCGCGCGTGAGTATGTTACGATAACCCGGTCCAACGGAATTATTGGATTGCCCCCGGGAACGGCGGTGTTCGTGCGGCAGAAGGGGAGCGGACACTGGGTGGTCAACGATGGGATCGATGATCTCACGGTGAACCCGACTTCTTTGACGGTTGACGTGGAACTTGCTGCCAAGCTACGCGCGCGCGACGCGGAGGCGCAGAACCGGGCAGCCGCCTCGCAGGCTCGTGCCGAGCAGATTTTTCAGCAGACCGAATTGAAAAGGCGTCTCCGTGACCAAGCGGCGATGGATGATGCCAGGCATCGCATGGCCGGCGACCCGGTTGGCGGTGCCACTCGGTTGGATGAGTCTCCTACGGCACAGGCCGGAAGCGACGGGGTAAACGCGGTCAACAATGGTTCTTCTTATTACAACTACCAGACTCAGCAGTGGGTCACCAGTCCAAGGTAGTTTAATGTTCCGGCAGAGGGTCGCCCTCCGGACCGGCGGGCGTGGGCTTCACGGCAGGTGGGGGGGTAGGACCGCTTACGGCAGGTGACGGCGTGGGGCTACTTACAGCAGGGGACGGGGCGGGGCTGCTGTTTGCCGTTCCGGTTCCCCCGGAACCGCCGAAAAGGGGATTGCTGTTGGGGTCGGCTGCTGACGCGCCGGATTCCGGCATCGGAGGCTGATCCTGCATGGGGTCCTTGTAGCGGTAGTGGATGCTGATGGAGCGGAATGTCAGCGCCTTGGCCGTATCCTCGGCGGAGAAGTAGAACAGCTCGACCAGCGTGTCGCCGCGGTTCCATTGGTAACCGGTAAAGGTTTGCTTCACCGTGCTGTCGGGTTCCTGGGCGGTATCGCGGCTGACCAACTCGCCGGGGCCACCGCAGCGGCTTTCCATCACGCGACGCAACAGTCCCATTTTTTCGTTGTACTTCGGCAGATCCCAATCGGTTTGGCCGTAGTCGAATTCCATCGCCACCAGGGAACCTGCCTGAAACGTGAAGAGCGAGGCTTGCAGGTCGGGTGCGATCAAACCCTGCACCGTCCAGACTTCGGTCGGGCCGGTCGCTTTCTTGTCGGCCACTTTGGCGCCGACCCCCGCAAACAACGATGCCAGGCGCTGCTGACTGTCGTTCCACTCCATGTTGTACGGCAACGGCACCGTGTCCGCGTGCGGGGCGAGCAGCCGGGAAGAACCCTTGGTGCCGGAGGAGGCCGATGATCTTTGCGACGCGCCACGGAGGGCAGGCGAGTTGGCCGGCGCACGGTTGCCCGGCAGCTTGGACCCGTTGAGGGTCACCTGCGCCACGGCGGACACCGGAGCCATCGCCGCGAGCAAAAGCGGCAGCAGGAGGAAACTCGGAGGCTTCTCCCAGTTGATCCAAGCTCCCACGGCTCCGGGTTGCATTACTTCTCCTGGGTCAAAGGTGGCACCGGCTTGGGCGCATCCTTCTTGTGGCCGGCGGTGGACTGAATGTAATACTCGCGCAACTGCTTGAAATCCAACTCCGCGGGCGACTGGGTCATCAAATCCTGCCCGCGGTTGTTCTTGGGGAAAGCCATCACTTCGCGGATGTTCTCCTCGCCGCACGCCAGCATGACCAGGCGGTCGAACCCAAAGGCGATGCCGCCGTGGGGCGGCGCGCCGAAGCGAAACGCCTTGAGCAGGTGTCCGAAGAGGATCTGCTGCTGCTCGGCGTTCACCCCGAGGATCTCGAAGATCCGCGCTTGCAAATCCGGTTCGTGGATGCGGATGGAACCGCCGCCCAATTCCACACCGTTGAGCACCATGTCGTAGGTCTGCGCGCGCACCCTGGCGAACTCGCCCGCGTCGAGCAGCGCGCGGTCCTCGTCGATGGGCCGCGTGAAGGGATGGTGGACGGCGTCCCACTTTTGCTCTTCCTCGTTGAAGGCGAGCAGTGGAAACTGCACGACCCACAGGAAGTTGAGCTGATCGGGATCGGTCACCAGCTTGAGTATCTCTGCGACGCGCAGGCGGATGCGGCCCAGGACCTCGCAGACCGTTTCCTTCTTGTCCGCGCCGAAGAGGATCAGGTCTCCCTCTTCGATGCCGAGCTTTTCGGTGAGCGTCACCCTTTCCTCGGGGCTGAAGAACTTGACGATGGGCGATTTCCATTCACCGTTCTCGACCTTGATGAAAGCGAGACCCTTGGCACCGTAGGACTGCGCCATCTTGGTCAGTTCCTCGATCTGTCCCGTGGTGATGACGGCGAGTTTCTTCGCGTTGATCGCCTTGACCACGCCGCCCGACGCGAGCGCGCCGGCGAACACCTTGAACTGGCTCTTGGCGAACGTGTCGCCCAGGTCGGTTAACTCCATGCCGAAGCGGGTGTCGGGCTTGTCGCTGCCATACCGGTTCATGGCTTCCTCGTAGGTCAGCCGGGGCAAAGGCAGGGGAATGTCCACACCGCGCGCCGCCTTGAAGACGGCGGCGACCATGCCTTCGACCAGAGAATAGATGTCCTCGGGCACCACGAAGGACGCCTCGATGTCGATCTGGGTGAATTCCGGCTGCCGGTCCGCGCGCAGGTCCTCGTCGCGGAAGCACTTGGCGATCTGGAAATACTTGTCCAGTCCCGCGACCATGAGGAGTTGCTTGTACTGCTGCGGGGCCTGAGGCAGCGCGTAAAAGGTGCCGGGCATCAGGCGGCTGGGCACGAGGAAGCTGCGCGCGCCTTCGGGGGTGCTGTTGGAAAGGATGGGCGTCTCGATTTCGAGAAAGCCAGCGTCGTCCAGGTAGTCGCGCACCGTCTTGGCGATGCGGTGGCGCAGGCGCAGGTTGCGCGCGAGGCGGGTCCGGCGCATGTCGAGGTAGCGGTAGGTCAGGCGCAGGTCCTCGTTGCTGCCCTCGGCGTCGAGTGGGAAGGGGGGTACGTCGGCTTTGTTGAGGATGGTCAGCTCGTCGGCCACCAGTTCGACGGCACCGGAAGCCAGCCGGGTGTTCTCGGTGCCAGGCAAGCGGTTGGCCACCTTGCCGCGCACCTGCACGACATCCTCGCGGCGCAGTTGGTGCGCCAGTTCGGCGGCCGCGGCGCTCTCTTCGGGGCGGAAAACCACCTGGGTGACCCCGTAGCGGTCGCGCAGGTCGATGAAGATGACGCCGTGATGATCACGGTTCGCCGCGACCCAGCCGGCGAGGGTGGCGGAGGTTCCGGCATCGGAGGCGCGGAGTTGGTCGCAAGTGTGGCTGCGGTACTGGCTGCTCATATCGATAGGGACGGGCAATGTGAACCGCCCGGCCGGTGAAGTCATGCCCGAATTTTTTGCAGGCAGCTTTCGTGTGACGAAGGAAACCCTCCCGGTTAGGCCGAGCCTATTCTTTCACCCGCCTTTGCCAAATTCGCGGGTCGCGTGAGGTATGGAAAATGGCGACGACGATAATCGCCTCTGGCAGAGCGAGGTATAGTACCGAGTAAGGAAAACGCTTCAACAGGCCTTGCCGGACCTGCTTGTGAGTTGCCGGGTAGATCTCCGGATGAAGGCAAATCCTCCGCACGAGTTCATCGACCGACTCGATAAACCCGGTTCCCAAACGGTCGCCGCGTGCTTCGTACCAGTTGTACGCTTCCCACAAGTCTGCTTTCGCCGCTGGCCGGAAGATGATCTTCTCGATCATCTTACTCCCAAGATGTCAGCTTTGACTTCTTCCCATGAAGAACCCTCTGCGGGGTGCTGATCGTAATCCTCCAACCGGCGGTCCAGTTCGCCGCGTTGTGCGCTGGTGAGAGGCAGAGGTTGCGGCAGTGCTTCTATACTGTTCCAAATCTCCTCGACCAACCGGATGCGCTCCGATGGGCTGAGTTCCAGCACGTCCGCCAATGAAACTTTGCTCATTTGTCGCGAGGGTATCATCGACCTGATAAGACGACAAGATCGGCCCAAGCGCATTTGTCAGGCCCTGCTGGAGAAAGTGGATGTCGATCGGCACCTGCCAACTACTTATCCAGCCGGTTTTCTCTTGCTGCCACCTGCGCCACGTCCTTGTCGCCGCGGCCGGAGAGATTGACGAGAATGATGTCCTCCTTGCCCATCGTGGGTGCCACCCGCATGGCGTGGGCGATGGCGTGGGACGACTCCAGGGCGGGGATGATCCCCTCCGTGGCCGCCAGTTCGTGGAACGCGCCGAGCGCCTCCTCATCGGTGGCGTATTCGTATTCGGCGCGGCCAATGTCGCGCAGGTTGCTGTGCTCGGGTCCGACCGCGGCGTAATCCAGGCCCGCCGAAATGGAATGCGTCAGCATGATCTGCCCGTCGTGATCCGCCAGCAGGTAGGTCTTGGTGCCTTGCAGCACGCCTAGGCGTCCGCCCTGGAAGCGGGCGGCGTGTTTCTGGCCCTGCGCTGTGCCTTCGCCGCCGGCTTCCACGCCGACCATCCGCGTGTCCTCGTCGCCCAGGAAGGCGTGGAAAAGCCCCATCGCGTTGCTGCCGCCGCCCACACACGCCACGAGCAGGTCGGGCAGCCGGCCCTCGCGCTCCAGCATCTGCTGGCGGGCCTCGTCGCCGATCACGCGGTGGAAATCGCGCACCATCATCGGGTAGGGATGCGCCCCGAGCGTCGAGCCGAGGATATAGAAAGTGTTGCGCACGTTGGTCACCCAGTCCCGCATGGCCTCGTTGACGGCTTCCTTGAGCGTCGCCGCGCCCGCGAGCACCGGGACCACCTTGGCACCCAGGAACTTCATGCGCGCGACGTTGAGCGCCTGCCGCTCCATGTCCACGGCACCCATGTACACGACGCACTCGCAGCCGAAGCGCGCCGCCACCGTCGCGGTGGCCACCCCGTGCTGGCCGGCACCCGTTTCGGCGATGATGCGCTTTTTGCCCATGCGCCTGGCGAGCAGGATCTGGCCGAGGGCGTTGTTGATCTTGTGCGCGCCGGTGTGCAGCAAATCCTCGCGCTTGAGGTAAATCTTCGCACCGCCAAGTTTGCCGGTCAGACGTTCGGCGAAGTAGAGGGGGGTCGGTCGCCCGGCGAAATCCTGGAGCAAGCCGCGCAGTTCCTCCTGGAAAACGGGGTCCTGGCGGGCGCGGTCGTATTCCTCGGCCAGTTCGCGCAGGGGGGTCATCAGAGTTTCGGGCACGAACATGCCGCCGTACTGGCCGAAATAACCGTGGGCGTCGGGCAACGTTTGCGGAGCGGGGATGGTTTCGGTCAGCATGACGCCAACCTACTCCTCTACCGACCCGCCGCAAACCTGGCTTCTGTGAGGATGTGAACTTTTGCGCCGGCGCGGTCCACGGCAGCAAACACGTCCGTCCCGCTACGGCCGGTCGCCCGGCCCCTCCGGGGCCGGCTGCCGCAACAGGTATCGCACCGCCCGGCGGTGCGGGGCGCTCATGGCCACCTTCTCCAACTGCTCCAGCGGGCACCACGCCTGGTGCATCCCCGGCGTGTCCGGGGCGGGCGTGGCGAACACCCGCAGGGTCACGTGGTAGTGCGTGAACGGGTAGGTCAACTGGTGCAGTGTCTCGCCGGCGGGAGCGATCCCGTCCGGTAGCGGCGGCAGCTTCCATAAACCCTTCCAGCGCGAGCCAACGCCCTGTTGGAGCAAAAGCCGGTCATCCTGGACGATCCACGCGCAATCCTCCGCCAGCGCGATGGTCGCCTTGCGCTCGCGTTTGATCGGCAGCCGCTCGGGATCGTGCGGCGCGGCGGCGCAGAAGTTCAACACCGGGCAGAGCAGGCACTGCGGCTGCCGCACGCGGCAAATCGTCGCCCCCAGCTCCATGATCGCCGAGTTGTAGAGGCGCGTGTTTTCCGTGGCCAGGAGTTCCTCCGCCGCCGCCCACAACGCGCGCTGGCCCGGCGCGGTGTCGATGGGGATGCGCAGGTGCGTGATCCGCGCCAGCACCCGGGCGATGTTGGCGTCCACAATCGGCGCCGCCAGGTCGTAGGCGAACGACGCCACGGCCCCCGCCGTGTAGCGGCCCACGCCGGGCAGGGACGCGATCGCCTCCAGCGTCGCGGGAAACACTCCGCCACGTTCGTCGCGGATGATCTGCGCCGCCCGGTGCAGGTTGCGCGCTCGCGCGTAGTACCCCAGGCCTTCCCAGGCGCGCAGCACCTCGTCCTCCGGCGCGTCCGCCAGGGTGCGAACGTCGGGGAATTTCTCCAGCCAGCGGCGATAGTAGTCGAGCACCGTGACGACCTGGGTCTGCTGGAGCATGAATTCGCTCACCAGCACGGCGTACGGGTCGCGCGTATGCCGCCAGGGCAGATCGCGGCCATGCTGGGTGAACCATTCGATCAGCGCGGACTGGAACGCGCGCCGATCTTCTGGTTCCTTGAGCCGGGTCCGACTGCCCGTTTTTCTTTTTCCTCCTGCCGAAGACGATGCCACCTATTCACTCCTTTACTTCGCCCCTCACGGGCGCACAAGCGGACAAGCTGCGGGTTTGCCTCCCCGAGTGGGGATTCGAGTTCATCGAGAAACCCTATACGCTCTACGCCGCGCAAAAGGCGAAGCTCAACGTGGCCGTTTACGAGAAAGGCCCCAAGGTGCTCGTGCAGGGCAAGGAAACCGAGGATTTTGTGAAGTTCCGCCTGGAGCCGGAGATCCTGGGCGCGGCGAAGCTTGGCTACGAGGAGGTGCACAGCCCCGAGCAGTTCACCCCGCACTTCGGCATCGACGAGAGCGGCAAGGGCGATTTCTTCGGGCCGCTGGTCGTGGCCGGGGTGTACGTGGAAGCCGCCATCGCCCGCACGCTCATGGACGCCGGCATCCAGGACAGCAAGCGCATCGGCTCGGACGCCAAGATCCGGGCGTTGGCCCGCCTGATCAAGGAAACGCCGGGTGCCACGCACAACGTCGTCGCCATCGGCCCCGACCGCTACAACGCGCTCCAGCAGAAGATGGGCAACGTCAATAATCTGCTCGGCTGGGGGCACGCGCGCGTGATCGAAAATCTCCTCGCCGCCCGGCCCGATTGCCCACGCTCACTCAGCGACCAGTTTGCCAATCCGCGGATCATCGCCCGGTCTTTGCTCGAAAAGGGCCGGCGGATCCAGCTCGACCAGCGCACCAAGGCGGAGTCCGACATCGCGGTGGCCGCCGCTTCCATCCTGGCGCGGGAGCGCTTCATCGACTGGCTGGAGGCCACTGGGAAGCAATACGGGGTCACGCTGCCGCGCGGAGCCTCCGCGCAGGTCAAGGCGGTCGCGCGTGGCCTAGCCGAGCGAAACGGACCGTCGCTATTGCGCCAGCTCGCCAAAACGCACTTCAAAACAGCGCGCGAGATCGCACCGGAAGAATTCGGCGCAACTGATGCCCCCGGGGTCGGTTTGATGTAAAGACGGTCGCGGGACTGCCCAACACCTGGCCGTTTGTCCCTTTCTTACAGCCATCCAACGAGTTGCTTCATTACGATATTAAAGTTGCAGGCGTCCTTTTTGAACAAGAACCGGCTGACAGCGTCTGATTCTAAGACGGCCTTTCGCGTCAGCCGGCGCAGTGTGGCAGCTCTTCGCGGGCGCAGGGTATCCCCAACGAGAAGGCAGACGGAAACAACGGGTGATTTCCCAACCAACCTCATCCGGTTTCCGGACAGCAGGCAGTGCAAGTCCTAGATTACTACCAATCAATATGGCAAATCTGACCAAAAGAGACCTCGTGGTCAAAATCAGCAACGAGACCGGCATGGTGCAGCATCAGGTGTTCGAAGTGATTCAAAAGACGCTCGACCACATCACGTCTGCTCTGTCCAACGGACAAGATGTGGAGCTCCGTAATTTCGGTGTCTTCCAGGTGCGCTTGAGCAAAGCGCGCGTTGGACGGAATCCGAACATCCCCGGCAGCAATTTCGCCATCCCGCCCCGTGCGACGGTGAAGTTCAAGAGCGGCAAGATCATGCGCCGCGACGTGCTGGAGTTGTCTGAGACCATCAAAAAGCGTGGAACGAAGGCAAGCACCCGTGCCGCTTCCGGCACGTCAGCAGCGGCGAACGGCAACGGTGCCAAAAAAGCCCACGGGAACAATTGAGTGTAGGCAACGGTGAATTTGTAGCTATTGCATCAACGGTCGCCACTTCTTCACAGCCACTCCCCGGCTAAGCGTCATTCGTGATGTACCAGCTGGGCGAGTGGCTTTTTTTTGGCGCAGCAGCGATTTGCTTTCGGTTAGGAGAGAGAGGCTCATTCGCGATGCCTGCCATGCGCCTTTTAGACGGATGACGGATTTTCCCGGCCCTGAGCTGGCTCTACCTGATCGGGGAGACTTGGACGCCTGTAGTGAAAGAAGCCTCATCGTCTGTTCATTCTCCAAAAGGTGAGGGATTCGCGGACGCACCGCCTTGGGGCTTCAAGGCCTTTGGGAGTTAAAATCCACCACGCTCTTTCAAGCCGGCAGTTCTACCGCCTGCTTTGACCCGCGCAACGTGCCGGTGTAGTCGCCCGTTACCGGTTCCATTCCATGTCCTGGCTGCGGGAGAAGGGAGGGCTGCTCACCCGGCGACGAAGGCCGCTCAGAAAAATTCCGTCCGCCAAACTACCGGAATTTGGCGGAACGAACTGGCGGAAGGTCCGCTAACTGTCCGCCGGAACATCGGCAGAAGATCCGCCAACCGATTCTGTGGAACCCGGCCTTTTTGCCGGACGGAAAGACCGGGAGGGAGCGCAGCGATGACCTGCACCTATGACAGCCGCAAACCATCCTGCTAACGACAACTCGCTATCATGACAACACCGATTCACCGGCAGTCGAAGGAGTCAGTTCTGGTTATTTGCAGCAAAGATAAATCGTTGTCGTCGATCTTCAGAACTGACCTATTCGAGACTAATTCGATATGCAAAGACGGGCGGATTGTGGTCAATCACCAGAACGGACGCATATGACCCTGATGAACTCATAGCCGGCAGCTAGAAAATCGGTCAGCCGCCGCTCGCTGGAGCAGCTGGTCAAGGCGGCACCGTCAGGCTGGGGTTCATCCCTTATAACGCTCGTATTCCGATCAAGTGGCATCTTAGCGGCTTCTCTTGAAGCAACCGGCAACAAGCAGGTTGTCCGCATCGAATCAACAACCAAAACATCCATCGTGAAATTGACTTCCAGCACCTTTGTTACAGCATCCATCGTCGCCGCGGCTTCCGCGCTGTGCTGTCTGGCCACTGCCCGGGCGCAGACCGGCACTGACTTGCTCCAAAACGGTGGGTTTGAGTACCAGACCAGCACGTACACCGCTGGCAACAACACCGTCACACCCTCCGGCTGGACGCTCGTCTCGGGCGGTGCCAACGTCCAGCAAGGCGCGGCCACGGGGACCAACGCCGGGACCAACCTCAATCCCTACAACGGAGCGTACAGCGGCGGCACCAACACGACCCAGTTCAACTCCAACACGGACACGGGCGGCACGCACTTCTTCGACGGGACCAACGACGTGAACAATTTCAGCGTCATCAGCCAGAGCTTCACCCTGACGCAGACCACCACGCTCTCGGGCAGCTTCGAACTGGGCGCACGCGACGGGGCAACAGCGGCGGGCTTGTTCACGGCAGCCATCGCGGCAGGCGCGGGGCAGAGCGGCACGTCCTCGGGCACCACCAACAACACGACGACGAGCTACATTCAGATCCTCACCGGCACGGGCACGGGAGGAGCCGCGGTTCCGATCAATTTCGGCGCGGCGTCCGTCACGACCTACTACGGCGACACGTCGAAGATCGCGGTCGGCAACTGGGAACTCAATCCCTTCACCGCCAACAACTTGGCCGCGGGCACCTACACCCTCCAGGTTCACACATACGCCTCGCAGAACTTCGACTCGATCGCGCTCGCGGCCGTGCCCGAGCCTTCGACCTGGGCCCTGCTGGGTGTGAGTACCGCTGTGGGCGGCCTGGCGTTGCGCCGACGCCGCGCCCGCTTCGCGTAGGCGTTCACGCTTCCTTTCCGGTCCTCTTGACCGCCTCTCCGGCATCACGCCGGGCAGGCGGTTTATTTTGTTCCTGTCACGCGAGGCGATTCCGATGTTCCACAAGCGCGCGCCGGGCGGCTACACCCTGGGGGAATTATCCCCATATCGCGCCTTCTGGCTCGTCCATGGCATAAACGATGGTGAGAGTACACAGGCGGACTTTCGCACCTATGGCCGTCGCCCAACCCTCCCACCGCCGAGCAGCCACCGTGGCGGCACTCCTGACCACTTCGTTCGGTGCCATCGTGGGGGTGGGCTCCTATTTTCGGTTCCCCGTGGTCTCGTGGTGGTTTCTGGGGATTTTGCCCTCGCCGCTAACGTCTCTGACGCTCGCCGTGGCGGGGATGGCCGTGGCGATCTGCTCCTGCTGCTGCTGCTGCTCCTCGCCCCAGCCCGGGCGTGCCGGAAGCTGGAACGCCGGA